>CAWKKX010000025.1:0-711893 GCA_963850365.1 uncultured Chloroflexia bacterium | reverse complement strand
CTTGACCTCACCAACTAGCTAATCGACCGCAGGATCATCCAGTGGCGCTCTTGCGAGCTTTGCTCTCTTGTGAAGAGCGTATGCGGTATTGTCGGCGATTTCTCGCCGGTATTCCTCACCTCTGGGTAGATGTCCCACGTGTTACTCACCCGTCCGCCACTCCCTACACCGAAGCATAGGGCGTTCGACTTGCATGTGTTAGGCACGCCGCCAGCGTTTATCCTGAGCCAGGATCAAACTCGCCATCCAGTTTTTATAGCACAGATGCTACGTCGAGCATCTGTAAAAAGCTGTATTGAGTTGCGACCATGGCCAAAGTTGTTCAAACATTGGCTTGTTGTTCGCAGATTACTGTGTGGTTGCTGCCCTCGTGCTTCCGGTGAAGGAAGTCGTGTGACAACGACCTGAATTGACAAGAACTGGTGTTTTGTCCTTGTACCTGTTCCTCTGTTCTGCTTTCCACTCTTCAGTTGTCAAGGTGCCGTGCAGTGCGAGACATGTGCCTCGCGTGTGGAGAGCGTTTGTCTTGTTTTCGGTGCTCTCGTTCCGTAGCTGTAGTATCGCATACTCGTTGGTGTTTGTCAAGCATTAATCTTACGACTTTTGCAGAGTCCTCTTAAATCTCTTTATCTTCTCTCAAGGTTGGAGGCAATTGTTTATCAATCGCGATGAGAACACAAGATCTCACCAGGCCTTGCGGCCTTCTCTTCTCATTACAGGGAAGTTTGATTCCAGGGGAGCCACATTAACGTGGCACTGGCTACAAGCTTTGAGTCCTTACAGCGGCTTAGTGAAGTTACCATATTTCGGCAAGCTTGTCAAGAGGTTTTTGGCCTCATTCAACCAACAATCTGATTGGAACAACCAGATTTAATGTCTGTTATGGTGACGAAAAGAATTATGCCATACGCAGCTATAAATGTCAAGAGGCTTTTGGAGATTTTATAATTTCGTAAATTTACGAAATTATAAAATCTCTTTTCTGTGCGTCCTCACGCCTACGGCGTTCGCTCCCTGTTATATTTAGCGCAGCTTACATTTTTACAAATTTTTGCGCTTCGCGCAAAAATTTGTAAAAATGTAAGCTGCGCTAAATATAACTAAAATGTAAGCTGCGCTAAATATAACTAAGTAACTGAAGTGCGGTAAAGCCGCTATGTCACTTAGCTAGTTGGCTAAGATACTGGCTTATTAGTTGGTAAGCATGCTGGCTTAGTTAATTGGTAAGGATGCTGGCTTAGCTAGTATGCGTAAGGTGCTGACTTAGCTAGTTGGTAGCGATACTGGCTTAGCTAGTTGGTAAGGATGCTGATATAATTGGAAGGGAGGGTACAGCCCTGATACATCCTGGCTAGCAGTTGTTCCTGATCAGCAATGGTGATAGTCTTACCGGCACAAGAGAGAGCGAGGGTACGAGCACCCATTGCAAGATCCTGGCGTATTGGTTTTGGACGACCACCTTGATCGAGGATACCAATGGGCCAGTTGATACCTTGATCCTGGAAATCCTTGCCACTGAAGTAGAAAAATGGCACGTGATACTGCTGAATGGTTTGTACATCAGTGGTGAGGGCCAGGATATGCGAGACGGCTACATCATGGGGACTATCTGCGTTGACGCCACAACCACGAAAACATCCAGTGCCTTCTACTACCCACAAATGTTTGCCTAACGCACCACTATTTAAATCCACGTGAAACTGTTGCGCCCAGAAAGCAAAAGCCCCGGAGAGATTATTGGCTCCTAGATAACCATTATGCCAGCTATCGATCAGGCCAAGCGTCTGGTTATGCCAATCCCAGTTCCCACCAGGATGAACAGAAGAATTCATAGCATTTTGCATTTGATCCAGATAGTTTGCCTGGTTGACCATAAGTTGATAGTCAGGACCAGCTACATGAGGATCAAGTGAACCAAGAAGCACCGGAACATCCGCACGGACAGCATGAACCGCGCGTTCACATAGATCATAGAATCTGGCAAACTTCTCTGGCGGCACATACAAAAAAGAGACAGCTGCATCTTGTTTCATCTGCTCATTGCCACATTGTACAGCATCAGGATGACCCTGGGCCACATCATTAACTAGATTCGTATCGAAGAGAGATGCACCGCTGGGCTGACAAACAGTAAGCAAGATACGGATACCATTACTATGAAATGTTTGTATCGTATTTCTCAGCATAGCACCACGTAGATTGCCCCAACCACAGGTTGGGTAGCCCAGGCGCAACCAGGAGATCCCTTTATATTGGGTATTTATATCCCCAGCATCCACACCCAGGATTTTCGTCTGATCTTGCACGGGCAACACAATTGGAGCAAAAGCATCTGAAGCGGTCGCGATTGGTGTAGGAGATGGGAGCAGGGTTGGGGTTGGGGTTGCAGTTCCATCATTAGCAGCAATAGGGTTATCCGCATGCACTGGTGACTGCCCCACAAAACGATATGAAAGGGCGGCCAGAACAACACAAACAACCATCACGACAATAAATATAATGTTAGCAGGCTTCTTCAACTCATTCAATATATTCATATCGCTTCTCCTCTTCTCCTCTTGCTACTTCCCAATACAAAACTCGCTGAAAATCTTATCCAGCAGATCATCACTCGCAGTCTCACCAGTAACCTCGCCGAGGGCATCGTATGCAGCACGCAAATCGATAGAAACGAAATCGAGGGGGAGTGCCTGCTCTAAAGATACAAAGGATGCACAAATATGTTCAGCGGCACGACGTAACGCATCCTGGTGACGTGTATTCGTAACCAGCACACTCTCACTATGCATTACGTTATCAGTAAGAGCAAGCTCGGTAAGAGCCTCCTCTAGTTGAATGAGACCGGTGTCCGTAAACGTTGAAGTCGCGACAAACGAAGCAAAAGGCCACATATGTTGCAACTCATCTATAGATATACACTGCTCACGATCCGACTTATTTAATACCAACAACACTGGCCGATTTTTGCGCACATTCGGCTCAGAAGAGACTGTGCCAAAACCCATAGCCTGAATATCAGCAGAAACGCGCCAATCCAACTCAGTTAACGGCTCAGAGCCATCAAAAACGAGAAGGATAATATCAGCGCTTTCGGCAGCAGCACGACTACGCTGAACACCTATCAGCTCCACAGGGTCTTCCGTTGGTGTGATACCAGCAGTATCAATTAAATGCAAAGGAATACCACGCAGATTTGCAACCTCCTCAACAGTATCACGCGTCGTACCAGCGATTGGAGTTACAATAGAGCGCTCAGAACGTAACAAGGCATTGAGTAAGCTTGATTTGCCAACATTTGGACGACCAATAATCGCGGTACGTAAGCCTTGACGATAAAGGCGTCCTTGTTCAGAGCCGGACAATAACATGTCAATCTGTGACTGCGCAACTTGTATCAAAGGGTGAAGATCTTCGAAGCGCGGTGTTGGCACATCTTCTTCGGGGAAATCGATGCTTGCCTCAATGCGAGCAATAGCGCCAAGCAGAGCATGTCGAGCTTGCTGCACATGTTCCGAGAGATGTCCGCGTAATTGTTGCATCGCCAGGCGCTGGCCGACCTCTGTTTCAGATTCGATTAAATCCATCACAGCTTCGGCCTGCACAAGATCCAGGCGGCCATTTAGAAAGGCACGCAAAGTAAATTCGCCCGGATTCGCCATACGTGCGCCCTGCGCAAGAACAGTGCGTAAGATGCGACGGAGGATAAGCGGGCCACCATGCCCTTGAATCTCGACCACATCCTCGCGTGTATAGGTATGTGGTGCGTGCATAAAGGCAATCAGCACCTCATCGAGTATTTCCTGGGTGGTAGGATCAACAATGTGACCATATATTAGTTGGTGAGATCGAGGGGACTCAATGTGCTCGCCAGGGCGACGCCAAAGTGGTTGCACGAGCGAAAACGCATCACGCCCGCTTACCCTGATCACTCCTATACCACCGACGCCTGGGGGCGTTGCAATTGCTGCTATAGTATCGTCTTGCATAGTTCAATTATATCGTATCTCTAGAGTACACACAATAGGCAAAACACTCAGTAGAATGGATGAGCTAGATTAGACAATGCGTTCAGGATGTGTATAGACATTCATTGAATGGTCGCGCAAAAAGCCGACGAGCGTAATACCTCCCTGTTCGGCCAGTTCGATGGCCAGACTTGATGGAGCTGAAATCGCAGCCACGCAGGGGATACGAGCGAGCAGCGCCTTCTGAATAATCTCAAACGAGGTACGACCACTTACCAGCAAAATATGCTCACGATAGGGGAAAAGACCATGCAGCAAGCCATAGCCAATGAGCTTATCCACAGCATTATGACGCCCGATATCCTCGCGTAACAATTGCAGCTCGCCAGCAATTGTGAAAAGGCCAGCCGCATGTAAACCGCCAGTGTATTGAAAGACTTTCTGCCGTGAGCGCAATTGTGCTGCCAGTTCATAAATAGTTGCAACTTTGATACGCGCTGTATCTGGCTCTAGCGGAGAGACCGAAAGCATAAGATCAGCAATACTATTCTTGCCACATAAACCGCAACTGGCTGAAACCGCAAAGTGGCGCTCAAATGTTGTGGGCTTTGCATGTATAGTTTCCTGCTGCCGTTGACTACGCAGCGTTATATTCAACACATTAGCAAGTGGCAAGCCATCTTCATCGCTATCGCTCTCTACAGTCAGCACATCATCTGGTTGCTGAATAACACCCTCTGTCAAAAGAAAACCCAGCGCTAATTCAGTATCATTACCGGGTGTACGCATGATGACCGCCAGACTCTGATGACCAATGCGCACCTCGAAAGGTTCTTCCATTGTTACCTGATCTGCACGCTGCACCGACTCACTTTCTTGCCAGTGGGTCACCTCGACCTGCATGACACGTTCTGGATCAAGTGCAGAACGCCAGGAACTTGAGAGGGCCATATTTTATTTACCTCTTTTTTAAGCAATAGAGCAACATTCCGCGTGCAAAATTACTTGACATATCAGGCATTGTTTCGTTATCATTCTCTACATACGGCTGGACAAGATGGCAGGTTGCATTGACGCAAAGAGATAAGAATGCTAGGATGTGCTTGTGTGGTGATATACGAGTATACTCCTGGATAGACCGTGTATAAGTGTATATATGCAGAGAAAGAGGCCAGGCATGCATTCTTTCGTTCACTCCAGCAATGAAATGTTACGTAAGCGTGGATATCGGTTGACACCACAACGCCATATGATCCTCAGCGTTATCCAGGAAGCTGGCGAGCACCTGAGCATCGATCAGATCACTGAACGCGTACAACAGCGCAATCCATATGTCAGCCTCTCCACCGTCTATCGCACCCTTGAACTGCTCAAAAGCCTGGACCTTGTGCGTGAAAGCCATTTACCAGGTGAACAAGCACAGTATGAAACGATTGGGAGTCATGCCCATCATCACCTGACATGCCGCAGGTGTCATAAGATCATTCACCTGGATGAAACGTTATTGGGCAATCTGAACGAACAACTTCAGGAACAATACAACTTTCACAACCTCACACTCGACCTGGTAGCAGCAGGATACTGCGACGATTGCTGGCTAATCATCCAACAAGAAGCTCCGGTTGAGTAGAAAAGCACTCAAACAAAAAAGGACCTGGAACGCTACTTCATTCAGGTCCTTCTCATTTATATAAGCTAACGATTTTGCCAGAGATCGTGCGAAGGGCAGAAAGTGAATGAATCAGGGACGTTTGGTCGCTGCACCTGGACAACACCCTGACTAAAAATGTCATCATACATATGTGCAATCATAGGTCCAACTACGTACGCACCCTCGCCAGCATTCTCTTTCATAGCCACAATCGAGAGCACTGGCAACTGACCAGGGTTATCTACTGAATAGGGAGCCTGCGTAATGAGCCAGCCGTGGGCATTTAGATTACCCCCGACCTGCCCGGTACCAGTTTTCCCGATAATCCCCCACGGCGAATTGCGCAAATCAAGAATGGGGAAGCCGCCTCCGCAGCGCATAACAGAATTCATAGCCTGGCGCACATCCGTAGCAGCTTGTGTACTCACTACTGGATCACCCAGAGGTTGTGGGGTAAATGTTTGTAACACGTTTTTATTTGTGTCTGTAAATTTTGAAACAAGCATTGGCCGCATTAACTGACCATTATTAGCAACCGTATTATCTACTAATGACATCTGTAAGGGAGTTACACGCACAAAGCCCTGCCCGAAAGCGTCAGAAGCCAACTCTACATCAGCCAATGGGTTACCACTAGGATTCGTCACATTACTTGTCACTACCGGCAAATCGAAAGGGATCTTTTGCCCTACATATAAACGCTTGTTATATTCAAGCCATTTATCCAAACCGGTCTTTACCCCTATTTGAGCAAAAATGACATTATCCGAATTCTCATAGGCATATTCAGTTGTCACAGGGAAATGAAAAGTATACTGACCAAAACCCAGGTTATTGCCCACAGGCCCGATTGGATGCCCATTATAAACGACAGGGCCTAATGCGTGTTGCTCATCAAATTGTTGGTTCAGTTGTGTGCTGCCAGCATCGAGCCCCGCCATTAAGGTCACTGTTTTATAGGTGGAACCAGGATTGTACAACTCTTGAACCGGCCGCTCCAGCAGAGGCTGTTCCTTATCAGCTACTAACTGATTATAGTAAGACAAGTCACCATGTGTAAGTGTCTGCACCATTTTATTAGGATCAAAGGCTGGGCGACTCAGCATACCCAGTATCTCACCTGTATGGGGATTCGAGACAACAACCGAACCACGATCACTCTGAAAAACATTATTGTTATCGACGCGATTATATGAATCAAAGTCTTTATCTATAATTTTCTGTACGCGTACATCAATCGTAAGATGAATGTCATTGCCAAGGGGAGCGCGGTGCAATGTCTGATTCACAAGGTTGTCAAGCGAGGTCAGACCATCGCGGCCGGTGAGGATATTATCGTACTGGGCTTCCAGGCCTGTACTTCGATAACCATAAACATAATAGCCAATCAAGCCAGCCAGAGAAGGCTCTGCATAATGACGGACATATCCGCAACGGGCATCTTTATCCGGCGAACTCCAGGCCAGTTTTACACCATTGCGATCATAGATAGTACCACGCACGGGAGCATTTGCTAAGAGACAGCGGCGACTATTATGTGGATTTGTGGAAACTTGTTGAGCAACCACAACCTGCCAATACACAAGTCCACCACTCAATGCGATGAAAAAGACAAGAAAAAATTGTGCTAATTTGCGTATGCTTGAGCTAATATTCATAAAAAGGTAGCCTTTGCACTCCTACTCGTGGGCTCCATTGATAAGCATCGTGTAGCGTTGTAGTGAAGTTTATCATCCAAACCTGGCATTGGCAAGTGAGACAGCTCACAAAAATAGAAAATCATGCTATCCCTGATAATTCCGCAGAGTCTCATTAATGCTATCCCCCCCAAACTTATCGAGCAGAGCTTCAGTTAGTACAATTGCCATCATTGCCTCACCAACAACACCAGCAGCTGGGACCACACAGACATCGCTACGCTCATAGCGGCTCTGATCGACATTCTGTCCCGTTGCTAGATCGACCGAAGGGAGAGGGTGCGCAAGCGTTGGAATAGGCTTCACTCCAACCCGTACAACAATCGGCTCTCCATCGGTAATCCCACCTTCGATACCACCTGCATTATTTGTAAGATGGAACCACGTCCCATCCTCTGCATGACGCAAAACATCATGGACATGCGAACCAGTTGTGCGGGTGGCATCAAAACCAGCACCAATTTCCATCGCCTTCACAGAAGGAATACTCATCATTGCCAGGCCCAGGCGTGCACCCAACCGACGATCCCACTGACTATATGAACCCAGGCCAATAGGTACGCCAGTCGCAACAACTTCAAATACACCACCACACGTATCGCCATCCTGCTTTGCCTCTAAAATACGGGCTATCATCTTCTCAGTCAAGGCCGCATCGGCACAGCGCATCGGAGACTCTTCAACTGCCCTCCACATCTCTTCAGGATATGCATCACGCGTCATAGCACGTGGAGTATCATAACCCACTTCAACAATAGAGAGCACATGGCTATACACTGCTATACCAAACACAGCCAGAAATTGACGGCAGAGACCACCCACAGCCACGCGCGCAGCCGTCTCGCGCGAACTCGAACGCTCAATCGCGTTGCGCACATCATCAAATCCATATTTTATCGATCCTGTGAAATCAGCATGGCCCGGGCGTACACGTGTTACCGGCTCTATCGAAGCATCGACCGGCGCAGCATTCATACGCTCTTCCCAATTTACCCAGTCGAGATTCTCGATCTGCATCGTCACCGGAGAACCAAGCGTCTTCCCATGACGCACACCCGAAAGGAAACGAATTGCATCCTTTTCAATTTTCATCCGCCCACCACGCCCATAGCCACCCTGGCGACGACGCAAATCTGCGTCCACAATAGCCTTCGCTACCATTAACCCGGCTGGCAAGCCCTCCACAACCATCGTCAAACACGGACCATGCGACTCACCTGCAGTCAAAAAACGAAACATTGCACAAACTCCTCATGCACATCATTCAATCTATGACCTGATAGTACTATCAAGCATACATCTACATTACAATTTTGTCATCAAAAATTTTTGATTCATAGCCCAAACACTCTCTATTGTACAACAAGCAACACTCACAATTCGCATACAATTTGCAATCAAGCAAGGCAAAAGAAGCAGAGATAATAACCACCCTACTCATGTGTAGATACAACAAAAACCCTGATATTGCCTCTCTACTACTAGAAAAAATGGCAAAAAATGGCAGCTTTGACCGTTATTTTTCTTAGTAAGAGTAGAAAAAAAAGAGATAAAAAAAAATTCCTTGTGTAATTTTAAAGACCATACTAGTTGAGTTACAGTGCAAATCTATCTCATCCATTTGAAGCCAAAACAGCGCTTACAGCAGCATAATTCGAGCTTAATACAGACAAAAATACACAAGAGCAACAATAAATATCCAGCTTAACAAGAGCTGCCCGCATGATAGCTTTAATAAAAAGTAACAATTTCTTGGGCAATTATGAATTTTTTTTTAGCTCTACATACACAAATTTCATGCATATTAGGGAATTATCAAGGTGATTCTATTTGTAACACAAGCGATTTTTTATGAGAGTATTTTGAATATTTATTGCATTAGTATATTGACACAAAACGTAGGTATATTTTACAATACAATTGAAAAGAAAGTTGTGTATTTATTGACTCTCTTTTTTTACTATTATTTTTGCATATGAGGAGGTCAACATGTCCCCGGAACAAACATCTCACAAGATTGGAAAATCAGTAGGGGAAAAGTTACGAACCGCACGTGTCGCCCAACATTACACACAGAGCCAACTTGCTGCACCTGATTTCTCGGTAAGTTACATCTCAGCCATAGAACGCGGGCAGATTCATCCCTCGCTCAGGGCGCTAGAAATACTTGCCGGTCGTCTAGGATTGACCTCGACGCAGTTGCTTCCCAACAAAGCACAACAAGAAGAGCGTGCACACATAGTCGCGAACTTGAGTGAACGAGAAGAGGAAGAGATAGAATTAGATCTGTTAGATATGCAAGTGCAGATCGTCCAGGGTGAAGCTGAACAGACGTTTAAGCCATTAGAAGAGCTTACCACAAGAAGGTTAAAGCGCCAACATCAATTACAGCAACGTTATCTACTAGGGTGGGCCTACTACAAAACAGCTCATTATCAGGAAAGCGAATACACGCTCTCCGAGGCCACACAAATAGCTAAAGAGCTAAACGCACAATATATAAATTTGCGCATTCTTCATCAACTGGCGCTCACCTACGCCGCAATGCGGAATTACGCTCAGGCTCTGCTCGCCCATCAACGTTGTCTCAAACTACTAGAAGAAAATGAAATACAAGATCCTTTCTTCGTAGCACAAGTTTACATACATATGGGTCAACACCACACTTACCTTGATCATACTGAACAAGCATTGGAAATGTATCACAAAGCTCTTTCCATTACCGAAGAACTCACTACACTCCGTAGCATACAAGCAACCTATTCGAATTTGTGTCAATATTATATCGTCACAAAAGAAAAGGATCTCGCTGTCTTATGTGCCAATAAGAGCAAACAAATCAGCAATCAGGAAATGATGAAGCACCGCCGCAGCGAACTGCATTACTACCTGGGTCAGGCAATAATGCGTGGTGACACCCAGCAAGCACGCAAATATCTGGATGAAACATTACCCAAGCAAGAACTGGTACAAGATAAACTCACACTGGCAAGCGTTCTAACACGAGATGCAGAATGGCATTTCAACCAGGGCGATTTTGATCAGGCCGAAACCACAGCCATGAGGGCCTATGAGCTTACACAACCATTTGCAGACTGCATCATTGCGGCAGACACACTTATTATGCTAGGGCGCATAGAATATGCGAAAAAGCACAATGAAAAGGGAGAGCAACATTTCGTAGCAGGACTCGATATGCTTGAGCGCCTGGGAAGCCACGAAGAACTGGCAAACGAATCAGTACGCTACGCCGAACTATTAGAAGGAATCGGCAAAGAGCGAGAGGCATTCGTGCACTTCAAACGAGCCTTTCAGAGTAAGCAAAGACTGGGAAAATAAGCATATTTGCTGAGACAACAAGGCCTGGACCTGGCTAGCAGTATTGAGTGGGTAACTTTAAAGACTGATTTAGGTGGGATGTAAGGTGTTTTACACAGCCAATTCAGATTGTGCTCGATTGCTTGAAACTTCTCTCAATACACACTATACTGTGCACGGAAAGGAAACCAGGACTCAAATTATGACAACATTTTCACATAACCAGAAACAACAATCAGAGGAACAAGACAAGCAAGCTACAATTCAACTCACTCACCTGGATGAAAGCGGTAATATTCATATGGTGGATGTTACTGATAGACCCGAGACTACACGTGAAGCAATTGCACATGGGCGCGTACGAATGGCTCCAAAAACAGTACAACTAATTGAGCAAAACCAGATTGCGAAGGGGAGCGTGTTAGAGGTTGCGAAAATAGCTGGTATTATGGCAGCAAAACAGACGCCACAGCTCATTCCTCTCTGCCATCCATTACCAATGACACATATCGATCTACGCTTTACACTTGATGGCGAACAAGGACTCATTTTGATAGAAGGGCGGACGCGAACCACATATAAAACAGGTGTCGATGTCGAGGCACTCACCGCAGTAACAGTTGCAGCACTCACGATCTATGATATGTGCAAAGGTGTAGACACAACCATTACACTAGAGCAAGCTTATGTCGCACAAAAAAGCGGTGGCAAGAGTGGCACGGTAACATTTCAGCCTTCAGCTTAATACCGTGCCTGCACCTTAGCTGGCATCATCAAGAACACGCACTTCAAGCAACATAAACATTGCTTCAAGCAGATTACGCTCTTCTGGATTACTCAGTTCCAGATCTGTGCTACCAACAGGCATGATCAGTGTACCCTGTTCATTAACTGATGTAGTACTTCGAATGGCGTTAGGATTACCGCCAAGCCAGCGTACAGGCTCAAGGAGAGACCCAAGCAAAACAGAAATCGTCACAAAATGCCCACGAAGCGACAAGGCAAGATCATGGAGATGGAGTTCAAGCATATGCCCATTCTGCACTATACTCCCCTCTAATGATTGCGACTGCAGTTGAATAATAGCATTTTCTTGATTAGTAGACAGCGGGCTGGCGCTTACACGACGTACAGTCTTCCCACGCCGCATGCCACCTGAGCCAGCCATCACGGGTGTATATCTCTTCACGTTCGTGTCATTGTCTTCGGACACACTGACACCATTGAATAGTGTCGCCACACGGACCAGATCCTGCAAGGCTTGACGACGAATGGAGCTTTGACTGATTGGTGCACTTACATGCAACGCTAACTGCAAAAGCGAACGGGCTACGGCGTCACGGTCTTCATGATCACGACGTGACAGAAGCAATAGCGCCTCAGCTTGACTAATCACTGAGCGGCACAGATGTCCAAGCATCCGATGTGGAATAGCAGAGAGTGTACGGGTGCCCTGGCCAAGAGAAGGACGTACCTCTTGAGGATTCACAGCAGCACGCATAGCACTATAAAGATCGATATAAGCATCGTGACAAGTATGACAACCCACCAGATGAAAAAGAAGTGCAGAATAGTGCACTGTTGCAAGAGCATCATCTTTAAGCAAAGCCATCACAAAATCAGGTATTTGCTGATAAAAAGGCAGATGATAATCGCTCTTTAATACTAATTCTAGTTGAGCATCATTATCTTCCACATGAGCAGAGGAAATCTCTTCTTGTTCAGGAACCTGCAACACCTGCTCTAGCCATTGTGCCAACTTCGCGTACTGTGCTTTATTACGATATGCATCCGAACTGCCGGGGTTGGTCATATCATCAACATTTCTATCATCATTCATATACTATCTCCTCTCGAATTTCGCTACACCTGCATTACTCTTCTTTATAGAAACGTGAAAGTCGTTTCATCTGAACGGCAGAGAGACACACGTTTTCAGCATCGTGCCACTCAAGCATGCCCTGATTCACCAATTCACGCAAACCCCTTCGTACATCAGTGACCGAGAGATCATTCTGCGCCAGGGTTTGAACGTCAACAAGATAGTCATCTCGCTCTTTTGAATAGTGTGCATAAAGAGTCAGACGTAAAGCGACCACAACTGTCAAATTAGAGCTATGTTGCTGCAAACAATAACGCAGTTTTTTATGAGCATGATCTTTGTGCTGGCTCATATGGACATTCGGCTTTACCTCTGAAGGAAGGTTAAGTTCATGCCAGATGGTATGCAACAAATCGTCAGCTCCCACATCCTGAAGTTCTTGAATGATTGCTTGCAATTGATTAGGAGCAGCCCGCAAGGCCATAATACAATGCTTCAACACATTACGGAGATCACGCTGTGAAGCAATATGCAGAGCAATCTCTTCAGGTGTAGAAAATGGCGTTGCTCCCCACAATGACTCTACCGCATCATTGAGGGGATTATTTTCCCCCTCCTCCTCATCCTGTGCCTCCAATTCGGTAGAAAAATTGACCTGCAAACGTCGTTTACGCAAACGATCAATAGCCTTATTTCTCACACTATGGCTCAAAAAAGTATAAAACTGTGCATCAGTCAGATGATCTAACGCAATAAGAGGGGTATGATCTTCTCCACCCAGGAGACCTAGACGTACAAGCTGTTCAACAACATGTCCAATCACCGTATCAACTTCAAATGCATCGTACTTCAATCCGCCCAGATAACGTTGTGCGTTGCGATGCAGATATCCGTACAGCGATGGATAGCTTTGTTCAGCGTGGTACCTCAAATCATGTGCTGTGAATGGCATGCAGGAAACTCCTCCGAAGTGCCTTCCATTAAGATTTTAATGTAGAGTTTTTTACAGGTACACTACAAATTCGCCTTCTCTGCACATTGTATATTGAATAGATAGAAGAAGCAACAAACTGCGCACCTACGATTTTATAAGAAATTTCCTATTTGTTCGTAGGTGCGCAGTTTCTTTTAGCGCCATTTAATCATTTAATAGCCAGGTTGAAAGCGAAAGCAAGGGAACATAAAATTCTCCCGACTATAAATGTATTATTTATTCAACATCGCCGCGTTTCCCAAGGCGCTGATGCTCATAGGCCTTTTTGATTGCGGTTAGACTACGTTGTACTTCCCCGCGTTCCTCCAGCAGATTGGCGAAGCGGAAGTAAGCACTTGCCGCAATCTCATGGGCATTCGACGCATCCAGCAGTTCAAGAGCTTGTGTAAAATGCTGATCAGCAGCGGCAAAATCGCCCGCCTGATGACGGATCTGAGCCAGGGCAATCAAAGCCTGACCTTGTGTCTGTGCATCAACACTTGACTGAGCGAACTTCAGTGCTTCCTGCGCCTCCTGCTCGGCCTCTTGCGTCTGACCGCGCTTGAGTAGCAACTCGGCCAGACTGGTATGGCAGATCGAAGCAGAAACCTCATCGTTCAAATCGCGTTCGATAGTGATTGCCTGGCGATACTCCTGTTCAGCACCATCAAGATCGTTCTGCCGTTCCAGTGCTTTACCCAGGCGAAGATGGGTCATCCCCACTAGACGCTGCTCATCACGCATCTCATAGATTGCCAGACTCTGCGTGGCATATTCACGAGCCATAGCCAATTTGCCAACAGATTTGTAATGCTGGCTAATATCCATATATTTCTGCGCGAAGCTCTTGCTATCACGATCTATCGAATCGAGAGTTTCCAGAGCACGATGATAGAAAACGATAGCTTTCTCCAGGTCGCCCAGGCGGAAGTAGTCGTTAGCCAGATTGCTAAAAACATCAAGAGAGAAAACCGGATCAGTGATTTGACCATTCTCGATAGCTACATTACATCGGAGATGATTTTCTACAGCAAGGGTATAGTTATAAAGTAAGAAGTAAGCTTTTCCCAGAAGATTGCGAGCACGCTCGATATATTCGCTATCGTTGAGAGCCTCGCCCTGAGAGACAGCCTGGCGAAGATCGACTACAGCTTCCTGAAACTCACCTGCACCCAGGTGAACCTCGCCACGAAGAAAGTAAAGTCGGTAGACCTGATCAATAGTAATACGTTCTGGCTGGATGGGTTCAAGCAACAACTCGGCCTGACCAAAGGCACCTTGCTGCACAAGAACGCTAGCCTGAAGCAGATCTACATCAATACGCTGATCTGGACCTGAATCGGCAGGGGAATACCCGACGGCGCGAGCCTCAGCAGCACCAGCGGGCGATCCTTCCAGGAGAAAAGTCAGGGGAACATCGAGGCGACGAGCAAGAATGGAGAGAGCTTTCAAAGAAGGGCGAATTTTACCGCGTTCGATAGCTGATATGTAGGATATGGAAAATTCGGGAGCGGCTAGTTGAGCTTGAGTCATGCCCAATTTCGTACGAACCTCTCGAATATTCGTACCGACTCTTGCGGCAACAGCCTTCCCTACATTAGCAGTTTCAAGGGATGGCATGGGGTGTTCCTTTCAAAAATAGTACAACTGACACTCTGGTCTAAAATTTTCAGTAACTCAATGAAAACTAGCGCATCTTTTCCTCGGGACTCATACACATACTTACTGGTGTGTCACTTATGTGACGCTCACGTATAACTTTCATGAATTCGAGTTTCTTTCAACATCACACATACTACAAAGAGGGAAATCGCTAGATGATTCTTCATATTTCGTAGTCTATCATATGCTTCTATTCTAGTCAACCCAAATTGTACTTTTTTCCTCGCCTTATTATGTAATCCTGCACACCTATGCATCATGGAAGGATCGAATATTGTTTGAATAAAAAACGTAGAGGCTTTACATTCATATTGCTTTCTGAGCACAAACCACAGCATGAATGCGATGGACCATCACATTTTATGAGTGCAAAAATACATATTAAGAAGGATGCAGTAAACTTATATATGCGCATTTTTCTATTAACAATCCGGGCTCTTATAATGTTTATAAATATAAAGGTCTTCCATAGATTTAGGAATTATATCACCTTTATCGAGCTCATCATCACCAGGGCCTGGCAAAAAAGCCCCAACTACTTTATAATCCATTACTATTAAGCCTTTTTTCTGAGGTTCTGCCTTCTCTAGAGAATGAGCTAACAACCGAATTTTAAAAAGTATGAGAAGCAGGAAAGGTTCATATGCTCTATTTAGTAGCAACTCCCATTGGTAATCTCAATGACATTACTTTGCGTGCCCTTGATACGCTACGTGAGGCCGATATAATCGCGAGCGAAGATACGCGCAAAACAGGCATGTTACTCAAACATTTCAACATTCAAAAGCCACAGATGGCATTTCATGAATACAACGAGCAGCGAGCGGGCGAGCGTATTGAAGAATTACTAAGGCAGGGACGATCAGTTGCGGTAGTTACAGATGCAGGAACGCCAGGCATTTCTGATCCAGGTTTCACGCTTGTGCGACGCGCAATTACTGCACA
Source organism: uncultured Chloroflexia bacterium (assembly GCA_963850365.1). Lineage (GTDB taxonomy): Bacteria > Chloroflexota > Ktedonobacteria > Ktedonobacterales > Ktedonobacteraceae > Dictyobacter. The sequence goes on along the minus strand of CAWKKX010000025.1, from coordinate 695,860 downwards.
AGTTGAAGTAACAATGATTCCAGGGCCGACTGCTTTTGTTATGGCACTGGTACTCTCGGGTCTACCAGTACATAGCTTTACATTTCGCGGCTTTCCTCCGCGTAAAACCATTGGGCGGCGCAAATTTTTTGAGGTAGATAAAGAAGCTCCACATACACTTATTTATTATGAAAGTCCCCATCGGCTGGAGAGCTTTTTTAGAGATGCTCTCGATGTCTTTGGAGACCGGCCAGCAGCCCTGGCAAATGACCTTACCAAAATGTTTGAGAAAGTTGAACGGGGGTCGCTGGCAAGTCTACTCGCCACAACCATACCAAAAAAACTGAAAGGTGAATATATAGTTGTCATCGGGGGAAATGGCAAAAACACAAAGACTAAAAACGATGAAGATATAAAAGAGGAAGAAAATAGAGAAAACACAGAGGACGGAGAGAAGGCAGAAACTAGAAACGAGTGGGAAGAAGAATAGAGTTACAGTGAACGAGTCACTCTATTCCTCTTCTACCTCAAGCATTTAAATGCCCATGATTTTAACGAGCTCATGCACAGAGTCCACTGACTTCTGGAGTAGGGCACGCTCACTTTCGGTTAATTCAACTTCAATCACCTGCTCCAGGCCCTTCGCGCCCAGTTTGGCAGGCACGCCAACGTAGAGATTATGAATCCCATACTCGCCTTTAAGATAAATAGCACATGGGAGAATCATCTTTTTATCGAGGATAATAGAATCAATCATCTGGAGAACCGATGCCGAGGGAGCAAAATATGCACTACCATTGCCAAGCAGTTTCACTATCTCTGCGCCACCATCGCGTGTACGTTGTACAATTTGCTCCACACGCTCGGCTGGCAGGAGTTCTGCAATTGGCACGCCTGCGACTGTACACATGCGCGAGAGCGGCACCATTGTATCGCCATGACCACCCAGCACATAGGCCTGCACATCACGTACTGACGCCCCCAGCTCCTGTGCAATAAACGTGCGGAAGCGAGCTGTATCCAGAACGCCTGCCATGCCAATCACGCGCTCACGTGGAAAACCGCTCACGTGTAATGCTACCTGAGCCATGGCATCCAATGGATTCGTCACTACTACCAGAATGCTCCTGGGCGAGTATCGCACAATCTGCTCCGTGACCTGAGAAACTATCTCTTGATTTTTCTTCAGTAGATCGTCGCGGCTCATGCCGGGCTTGCGAGGAAAGCCAGAGGTAATCACAACAATGTCAGAATCGGCGGTATCGGCATAATCATTGGTGCCTGTAATCAACGTATCATATCCAAGCACAGGACCAGCCTGGAGCATATCAAGCGCCTTGCCCTGTGGCATATTGGGCACTATATCAAACATAACCACATCCGCATAATCGCGTTCTGCCAGGCGCTGAACAAGGGTGCTACCTACAAAGCCAGCCCCCACTACAGTGATTTTACTCCGCATTGATGTATCCTTTCAATATCAACCAGTATCTCTGGCAGACAGTATGCACTGCCTGCAGGTATCTGATAATTTCTGTTTGCATTCCACTATCTATTGTATGCCCAAAAAGCGATGATAGCAATTGTCACAAAAGATACATCATAGATGATTTGTATTTCAGCACCAGGATTGTACCTCAAACTCTGAGCAACAAAATTTCACGATGGCATGCCGATACGCTTGACATTATAAACCCGGTGATGTATTATACTAACCGTCCGTACGAAAGCGGTGGGGTATCGTTCAACGGTAGGACGGCTGACTCTGGATCAGTTAATTGGGGTTCGAATCCCTGTACCCCAGCCTTATAGATCGGCTTGTAGAGCCGTGTGAAGCACTCTTTTTGCATAGAGAAGAGTGCTCTTTTTTTATACTTTTTGTCTTCTTGGGTCAACTGACTAGGCCATTTCTGCTGAAAGTACTCATGTGGTAAAAGTAGGGTTTGATCTACGGGGTTTCAGCCTCTACGAATTATGCATCAAAAGAAAAAAGCACTTGGATTGTTTGTATCCAGGTGCTTTTTGCAGTGGTGCGCTTTGTGGCTTTACCCATTGGAAGGCTTGGTTAACAATACAACCAATTGGGTAAGTAGTTTTGTATTTTCGTTGAGTAGTTCGGTATGTTTGTCAGATTTGACTTCTAGCTGTTGGATGTGCTGCTCTATATTTTCAAGCTTTGATGTATGCTTGGTAAGTACTGTTGTATGCTCACTGAGTATTTCTGTATGCTCACTGAGCGTAGTCTTGATTTCTCTGATATCTGATTGCTGCTTATATACGAGGCCAAGAAGCATTGCAGAATTGTGATTTACACTCTGAATATCGGCATCGTTAAACTTTTTCTGCAAGAGGGCTACTGTTTTCTCTAGTGTGTTGATTCTCTCTTCTTGTGTTGGCATATAGTTGACCTTTCACTAAGCTCCTGGTCCGTAGGCCATTGCTATTATAATCTTATACTGGTTTACTTGGCTAGTCAATGGTTTTTTTCGCTGATTGTGTGTTTCTGGTTTCCAGGATTTCGCAAGCGCTTCTAAGCACTGCTTGTTGCTCAATTGTCATTTGAGAAGACTCGGCAAGCTGATCAATAAGTTGTAGGAAGAGTGTATCATCCTGTGTGCGGTTTGTTGCATCGTTTTTATTCAGTGTCTCCAGAAGGTGTTGAAGTACTTCTCCTAGCTTCGGGTCATACGTAACCCTCTTTGATATCGGTTTGCTGGAGATGGATCTATGGTATGTCTCTGTGCCTATTTTTTCAACAACCTCACGGTATTTCCGTACTAAGATGCTTTTTGCCGTTTTCATGTCTAGGATAAATCGCCCTGAACCTGGGGGTTGTTCCTCGAATCCTATCTTTTTGCTCATACTGATGCCGCGCACCTGGTCGCTAATGGCGTACATATGATTGATTGTAATGCCTTGTTGAGTGGCAAGGTCGCATAATGCGCCAAAGAAGCCGAAAATGAGGCGCTCTGTATAGTGTTCATGGTGTGGGATATCTTGTCTGACTACGATTCCGACGTACACATCATAAGACTTACCTGACTCATATGGAAGGACATCACGTGATGTTAGGTCTATACCACGTTTCCGTCCGGCCATGATTGCCTCAAGTGTTTCTGGTATGTATGGGGTTGCATTGATATATCCAAGTACTAAGCTACGAAACTTAACTACATAGTCGATGTAGGGATTTGCTCGATAGAGGGTGTTGTGGACATTGGCGGGGGTCACATTTTCAGCTCCCCATAAAGATGCTACTACGTCAAAAATCCCTTGAAGGTCTTCTTCTGTGGCTCGGCTGAACTCTACTGGTATGTGTTCTTTGGTAGCCATGTTTTGTAAGTAGAAGAGCGCGTTCTGATTTGCTCGTTTGTTAACATCGGTGATTCGGTAAAAACCCTCAGACCGCATAGGGGGGACAACCCGTTCAAGTTCTCCTCGATCTACCATTGCGCGAAAAACTGCTGGTGTAACATCTAATAGTTTTCTTGCCTCACTTGGCAGGTAAAATCCTGGTGGGGCTTGTTTAACATCCCCGCCTTTTTTAGATCTTTTCTGCTCTTGCATGTTTTGCTTCCTCCTTGCTGTATCGTGATAGTTCCATTATAACACATTCATCAATCTCATCGCATTCAACCTTGACAATAAGATATCCTCATGTTATATTATGGTCATGCGATTCAACACACTCAACCAACTTAACGTACTCAACCAACTTATAGCAAATCTTAGGAGTAAACAATGGTGCCAGTACAACGCTATCAAGTATCGATCTGGATATATGCTTCTTCTCGGTGGGAAAGCGCGTTTTACGTGCGAGAAGAAACCGTTGCGTCTTCTGACATTGGCGCGGTTCGTAACCTGATGCGTCGGTTTGATGCTCGGTTAGTGCATCTGGCAAAGGTTGTGGAGATTCGCACGAACGTTTGTTATTGGCTTGGAGATGTCTCTCTATAGGAATGGAGGTGTTTATGGTTAAGCGTTTTTTGAGGTGGACTAGACAAAGTGGTCTTTCTACGCTCTGTCGCTGTAGATACTACACATGTAGTTATTGCGGCAATTGCCATAATCCTCAATGTACTTCTTATGGTTCTTGTACAGAAGATTAGATACTGAGCGGGTTGAACGACTCGCTTGTGAGGAGAAAAAAGCCTATGAACATTTTAGCAACGCTTTGTCTGGTGGTTGGTTTGATCGTTCTTTGCAGTTACACCCGTTTTCAGGGTTTCGGGCGTGTGGTTGCATTGGTGGCTGCACTGGCCTGCGGCTATGGCTTTTTAGTGCTTGGTCATATTGTTCCAGTGGTTCTTTAGCCAGAAAGAGGTGTACTTATGAGTTGGGGACGTTCGCATTTTCGCAAAGAGCGCAAACAGCTTCGTCATGCACGCGTGCCTCTGTGTACGGTCCAGTGCGTTGACTGCCTGGGTGAATTGCCTGGCACGTACCTTTTTCACCGCTTCGGTGGTCGGTGCCGACATTGTTTTGATCAGTTTATGGCTGGTGCATTTCAAATGGCAAGCCATTATTCCTCTGACCGTCTTTCTTAGCGCATGTTTCAGGTTTTTCGTATTGAAAGGGGTATGCCTATGCAAAATGTAGAATTTCAGGTCCAGGGGGATAGGTTGGTGATCGTCGTTGATTTGAGTCAGGAGGTTGGTGAGTCTGCAAGTGGGAAGTCACTGGTGATTGCAACTACATCGGGGAATGTCTCGGTGCCTGGGTATGAGGATGTGAAAGTGGGGTTGAATGTGTACCGGCCACAGCAAGCAAGTCAGAGTAGCATGTCAGGTGGTCGATCTCGTCGGGACCGTTGGTAGGCATTCTGTACAAGAAAGGGGTGTGCCTATGGCTGGTGTTCTTCTGTGTTTGGTGCTTGTGGGCCTGGTGTTACGTGTGGTCTATGGGTTAAGTCGCCCTCACTTCTGGATGTTTGCAGGTGTGTCGATGCTGGTTATACTGCCTGCGGTGGTTGTCGTGGCGGTACTTAGTCAGTCGCTCCATATAGGCGGCTAAATGGTGAAGGGGGTGCGTATGGGTAGGAAGTTTCTTCACCCGGTGTTTGGGCTCGTGGCTTTGATTGTCTGCTTTATCATGCTTGACTTTCACGTTGTTGTACACACCTTGCTTTTTCGCTTTTCGTAGGTGGTAGTTACTATGGATGATGGGCGATTGAGAAAGCAGGTGCGCCACAAGTGCGGGTATGAGCTACAAGCGGAGGTGTTGAGGGCGTTTGGAGCGTTCGATGATGTGGTGACGGTTCCAGCGGGATCACATGTGGTGATGAATTATAGAGGCTTGAATGGGGTGTTGACGAACGTCTGTCCAGGATGTGGCAAGCCATTAAAACTCTGGTGGGAGGGTTCGGTAGAAGGTTAGGGATTGTAGGTAGGTCGTAGGGTCTACGGGTTGTCCTTGTTTATTGTTTTTCGATAGGAAAGGGGTGTTGCTTATGTTTATGAATGCGCAAGTGTTAGAAGGTACGGTTCGGGCAAGCACATTTTATGATCAAGCTACGGGTGAGCCGCGCAAAGGGTTTACCGTTAATCTCAAAGTGCTCGATGATGATACTAATGCAACGTATGATGTGCAGTTGAGTGATGGCTTCCCACAATTTGATGAAATGAAGGAGTTGCGTCGGAAAGGAGCTGGCCCAGAAGCTCTTGAGGAGGTTGCAGCACGTCTTGCGGCTGACTTGCCTAAAAAAGGGGAGTTGCTGTCTCTTGAGGTACTGAAGTTCAAAGGGAAGACTGCCGCCTTTATCACGCTGGTCTGTCGGTTTGCTCAAGTTGCTGAACCGGTTGCTTAGTGTAGGAAGGGGTGATGCCTATGAAGGTTCTTCAGCAAGTTCGGGGTCAGAGAGATACATGGGTGCGCAGTGCTGAGCATGTGGTCTTGCGGGTCGTGTCCTTTGTGTTCTCTATCGTTTCCGCGCATGCTATCCGCTGGATTTTCTCTCCGCTGGATACGGCTACGGGTGCGGATATGCTTCAGCCATATATCACGTGGGCCGCTGCGGCTGGCTTTGGCATTCTTGGCTACTTTGTCAGTCGTGGGCTTACCTATCGTCTCATGCGCAAAGAGTCCTTTTTGTCCTACGTGCCGATTTGTTTGGTGGTTGAGCTGGTTGAGATTTTTGCAAACTATGCTCAAGCGGCTGATGTCATTCAGCACGCAGCATGGATTCATTTCGCACCACTCAACCAGCAAGGGGTGCTTGTTGTGGCGACATACATTATGTTGTCCATCGTTCCTTTAGCATCGCTGTTCCTGGCCGTGGTTGACATGGATTTAGAGCGCAATAAGGATAAAACGGCGGGCGTACAGGGTAGTGCATGGGTGGCACCGCTCAATGGGCAGCGTCCACAAACTCCTCCACCTGGGGGGCAACGTGTCCAACCTGGACCAGGGCAAGCTCAACCATCAGGGCAACGTGTCCAGCCTGGACAGACGCAGGGGCCGCGTCAATATGGTGCTCAACCTGGGCCAACACAACCAGCGGGGGGTGCTCAAAACCCTCCTGGAGTACGCCCTCAACCAGCGGGGGCACCAGTCTAGAGTTGGAAGAGGGCGTGTTACTGGTTCGTGGTGGTGGTCGGCTCCGTCGTGAGGAGGTGGCAATGATACGGCAAGCTCTCGCCGATGGGCAACCCGTCCAGTTTGCAAGTCGGCATCAATGGCGGCATTTTCAAGTACGTCAATCGTAAGGTAGGTGGTTTATGAACAGGTAGGAGGCGCGTGCAGGGCTGTTGGTTTCTGGTTCTGTGTCGCGCCTTTTCTTTCAATGGAGGTGGCCTATGGTTTCACAGTATGAAGAGCAACGGATTGACTATGGATGGATTAAGCGGGTCGCAAAGCAGCAAGGGGTATCGGTCAATGACCTGATTGTGCTGGCACCTCAGAATGATCCTTTTTATACGGGAACACCCAACGACCTGGCGCTTGGTCAATGGTTTGCGGGTCTCTGGCAGCAAATTGGGGATAAGCGTATGCATGTTCGGCGTGTTCACTACTGGTTAGTGTCTCATGCATCGCTTGAATTGCCTAATGGCAAGCCATACGAGAATACCCTTGAGTGTTGGGATATCCTCAATGCCGCTTCTAAGGCGGCGCGATACCTGGAATTGGTTGACCCTGAGGCATTTAATGATCGTCGGACACCCGAAACGATGATCTATGCAACGCCTTCTTACAGCAACGATCCACGTGTGTACGTGAATGCGTACTTGTCGCGCAATGCGGCCAGGCTTCCAGATTTTCCCGATGTACCGGATTATTCGGTTTCGTCCTATCATGCTGAACAGCCCTATCACCTTGAGGTCTGGTGTGAGAAGTCAACCATGAATGATGTGCTTGCACCGATGTGTGAACGGTACGGGGCGAACTTGCAGACAGGGCAAGGAGAAATGAGCATTACGGCAACCCTGGCGCTGGTCCGTCGTCTGCAAGAGGCTGGCAAGCCTGCACGCATTCTCTACGTTTCAGACTTTGACCCGGCTGGTCAGTCCATGCCAGTAGCGGTTTCTCGCAAGATCGAGTACTTTGTACGTCGGTTTGGGCTGGACTTAGATATTCGGCTTTTCCCGGTGGTGCTGACGCTGGAGCAGGTGCAATACTACCAACTTCCTCGCACGCCGATTAAGGAGACGGAGCGGCGGCGCGGTGAGTTTGAGGCTCGGCATGGTGAAGGCGCGGTAGAATTGGACGCACTGGAGGCGCTCTATCCTGGGACACTGCAAACGATTCTCAGCCAGTACATTGAGTCCTACTATGATACGACGCTTGAGAGTCGTGTCCGTGAAGAGCAGCGGGCGCTGGAGGCTCGTTTGAGTGAAGTTTGGCGGGATGTGTTGGTTGACCATGATCCGGTGATTCAGGCGTTTCGTGATGAGTATGAAGCAATCCAGCGTGATGTCGAGGGCCGTTTGTCGGGCTTTAGCGAGCGTCTTCAGGGTCTATGGCAAGCCATTAAAGACGATTTGAGCCGCTATACTGGCTTGGTTGAGGAACACCCGCTTCCTGATGCCTATGTGAGTGGTGAAATTGGCAGCGGTCTCTACGATAGTGAGCGTGATTACATTCGTCAGATTGAGGCGTACAAAGGCTTTCAGGGCCGAGTGTAGGAGGTGCGTATGGGGATAGAACCGGGTGAATTATGTGGGCATGCTCTTTGTGTGGTTTGTCGTCAGTGTCATGAATCGGGGTGCTTTTGTCAACACGCGATGTGTGATACAGCACGTGAGGAGACCATTTTCGATGTGGCTGATATATTGGGGTTTGTTGTGTGCTTCTCTGTTCCTGGTCAAGTGCTGTTCATAAAGGGGGATGACACCGTTGCGTACAGGGTTGTCGTGTCATTTCCATACACACATCAGGGAATGCTACAAGCTGAATCCTGGTTGCGTGGTCAGTTGCTTGATGAGCAAGGAACACAGTCAGAGGAGATGGTGCTCTCCTCACTGTGGCAGAGGATGAAACGGGTTGTGCTCAATGTGTGGGCAAGAGGGAGGTAAAGGAGAGAGGGGAAGGGCTTGTCCTAGCTCTTCCCTTTGTTCATACGACTGGTCAACATGCTTCGTAGTTCCTGGTTGTTTTCTGCCCACTGGCTGAGTGGGTAGAAAAGAGTCAAGAGGTGCTTGTCGTACTCTGTGAAATTTGAAAGGGGGTTGCCTATGGATACAAGGATGCTGCTATGGGTTGGTATTGTGGTGGTGGGATTCGTGATGCTCCTGGGCTTGCTTCGACGTGCTGATCTGCGTGGGTGTGTGTACTGGTTGGGCTTTGGATTCTGGGGTGGCTTGTCTATGTGGGTGTTGATGGTGTTTCTCAGTGGTCGGGTGCATCTGTAGGGGTGTTCTTTGAGAAATCGAGAGCTGTACCCAGAGAATTGGGAGGAGTTAGCCTATGCATGCAAGGAGCTGGCGGGCTGGCGTTGTGAGCATTGCGGGATTGCACATGGAACGCGTGCCGTTTCAGAGCGGACGGGTGTGGTGTGGATAGTCTATATGGTGGCCGCACATCTTGACCATGATCCTTGGAATCCCGATCCGCGCCTTGCCTGTTTGTGTCCGTCGTGTCATGGACGTTATGACACATCCTGGGAAGAGCAAAAACGTCGGGTGGAGCTGGAGCGGTTGCGTCATACCTTGTGGACAAATCGGGCGTTGTATGGATGTGCGTTTGAAGAGTATGTTTAGCGGTTAAAGGAGGTGGCCTATGGTTGCAGTCTTACGAGTCAAAATTTTTCATGTGGAGGTCTTTTTCTCTGGCTCATTAGAGCATGTCAAGCCGGATATTGTCGAGGATATCCGCTCGTTGACGGAGCAAACCGCCGTTCAGCAAGTGATGACGATTCATGGTGTGCAGAGTGCCGGGACCGTGTACATTGTCAATGCAGACAATCAAGAGCTTTGCCTCTACGATGTCTATCTCAATGATGGCGGGTTGGCGTATGAGCACTCAGTATCTCGTCTGCCTGACGTTGCTTGTGGGCAGGATGAAGGGTATGAGGCGTCTGAGCATGTGTATGAGTGGGAGTATTCCTAGTATTCGATTGGAGGTAGTGTTATGGCATTATTGATCGTCTTTTTCTTGATTCTCGCTTTTCTGTTGTTGCCTTTCGTGCTTCTTATTGTATGCAATATCCGCATTCTGTGGGGGCTTGCCTTGCTGAAGTTGTGGCTGATTTTTCTGTATCGAGGGAAGTGATATGTCGTATTCAGTTCGTGAGCTTTTGCTTTTCGCGCTTTTCTGGTTTGGACTCGGTGTGTTGTGTTGCTGGCTTGTTTTACATGCTGTGATGCAGTGGTTCTAATGCCGCTGACAGAAAGGAGAATGCTATGGGAAAAGGACCAACACCTGTGCGTTATGCCTTGCTGATGTATGACGCTGAAGAGCGCGTCATCAACGGCACGTCCTCAATTCAGGATTTTGATGGAACTCGCGCCTGGCGCAAAGTGTTCTTCGTCTTCGTCCTACTGTGGCCTACATTGAGATTTTTGGGTGTGATGCTGCTGGCCGTCCTGCGTCTGGATCGTTGGCGCGTGTGGATTGGGACCAGGAGTGGATATAACGTTGTGCTGTGTTTTCTAGAAGGAGGGAATGCTATGAAATATATTAAAATACCGACATTTCGCGTTGTCGTGCCGCCTCTGACGGATGAAGAGGTAGAAGAGCGGACGTGGCATATTCCCACGTGTTCGACCTGCCGCTATGTGTTGTGCTCGTGTGGGAACTGCCATTCTCAAGAGTGCAATCGCACCTGCCGTTACGAGACCGGTTATAAGTCAGAAGAGGATATGAGGTCATGAGGTCGTCTGGACGATTGTCTGCTAGAAAGGTGGTGTCTATGGAATTAAATGAGTTGTTAAGGCTAAAAGAACGAGGGTCAAGGCCCCTCAAAGTTGTGCATTGTGGGTCAACGGCGAAAGCATTAGAGGCGTTTGCGTCTTGGCGATTGCAGGATACGCTTGATGGGCTGATTGTTTTGACGATTGGCGCGGACAAGCATGACACCGATTTACAGATAGGTCCTGAGCAAGCGGTCAATCTCGATATCCTTCACTTATGGAAAATTGAGGACGCTGATTATGTTCGTATCCTCAATGTAGGCGGTTATATCGGTGAAAGTACTCGGCGTGAGCTTGAGTATGCATTGCGCTTAAAGAAGATGGTGCTTTTTGTAGAGCCAGATGCTCCCATTGTCCTCCCTGGTATATCGTGTTCTGTGTGTTCACAGGATCGGATTGAGCTTCATCCTTGTGCATATTGTGGGACATTAGTCTGTGCCAAGGATTCCTACTCTACGGATAAATGGGATTTGCAGCATGTGGGTATTCCCCTTGGTACCTGGATGTGCGTTGAGTGCGGGTGTAAGTAGTTTAATAGCTTGTCTTGCCATTAGGACGTAGGGATGAGTCAGTCATTGCTTCTAATGGCTTGTCATTAGGGGCGTTTTTGCTGCAAAAGCTCCTAATGACAAGCCATTAGAATGCGGGAGGTGAAAATATGGTACAGATTGCCGGATATATGCTTGACGCGTTCATTGATTGCTGCATTGGTCGGCGTGATGACTACGCTTTGCAACTGCCAGATGGTCGTTATCGTCGGGTTCGTCAACCTGTAACATATGATGCACTCTTTTTGCATCTGCAAGGTGTTCAGACAATGGGGTCGTACGTCATCGACGAACATGGGCTGTGTTCTTTTGTGGTTTTTGATAGCGACGATCCCGCTGGCCTGGCTGATCTGATCCAGCTTCAAACGGACTTGCAAGAATTGGGCGTCGTCTCTTACCTGGAACTCTCACGGCGTGGTGCTCACTTGCGCGTCTTCCTGGCACAACCAACGCTTCCCGCATTGGTCCGCGCCTGGCTCCTGCCCTTCTGCCCAGCTGGTGTCGAGTTCTATCCGAAGCAAGATAGGCTTAGTCGTGACGTGCCGCTTGGCTCTCTGGTGCGTCTGCCTCTGGGTATTCATCAGTGCACAGGGCAACGCTACCCGTTTGTGGCGTGCATTGATGGGTGCCTTACTCCTGTTGCGGCGTCGGTTGCTGATACCCTGCATTGGTTCACAACCGTCGAGCGGGTCACGGTTCCGGCTGCCGACTCGTTCCTGGTCACGTCCCAGGCCCAAGCCAGAAACCAGCACCATACCCTTCAAAAACCACTCCACGTACGCGACGTTGGGGTCTCGCCTGCAACCATCGCTGAATGGTGTATGCAGCAAGATCCCCTTGCCCTCATTGCCCGCTATGTGGACTTGGATAGCAAGGGGCTGGGTTGCTGTCCCTTTGGCTGGCATCACTCTGATGGGGTGGATACGCACCCCTCGCTCTATGTCTATGATCCGTCGTTCCCTGATCTTTGTTGCTGGTATTGTCACGTTTGGAAGCGGGGCGGCTCTGTCTTTGACTTCCTGCGCTACTATTACGGCTTTGAACCGCGCGAACTGTGGTCGCACATTCTCGCCGGGCGTCGGTTCTAGTTGGGTGATCGGGGTCGGGCGTCCCTCTTCACCCTCTCGTTCGTCCTGGCTGTACGCGTCGTCCCGGCGTGCCGTGGGCCTCGGCCTCTCGGCTTGCCGGGCGGACGGCGTACCAGCCGTGTCCTTTCCTTGACACTAATAAGAGTAATTCACACAAGTAGCAATGTTCGATGTGGCCGCATCTGCGGAGAAAAATGGAGGTGGTTCTATGGAAGTTCAAACAATGAGTTAGTTGGGTCTACCGTTGTGGCGCTCTCAGTCGGTGCAAGAGCGTGCGGGAAACCTGACGAAAAACGGGGCGGATACGCTCTATCGATGTCGGAACCCGTGGGCGGTTCGTCGTCAATTTGTGAATGTGGAGACGGGCGAAGTGATACGGGCACGCTGCAACTGTTGGGAATGTCCTCACTGTGGACCGCGTAAGGTAGACCTGTGGCGTCAATTAGTGGCAGAAGCAAAGCCGGTCTTGTTTCTCACACTCACGAAGGCGGGTATCACCATAGAGCAGGCTGCACGCGCCTTTCAAACATTCATTCAGGCATTGCGGCGCGGGTCAAAGGGAAGAGGGAAAAACCATGTAGGGGCGCGGAAAGCGTATCCAGTGGAGTACTTTGCAGTACTGGAAGAGCATGAGGATGTAGAGAACCTGGGCTTCCACTGGCATGTATTGATCGTGGGTGTAGAGGATATCCCCTATAAGGACGTGATACAGCCGCTTTGGATGTCAGCAACGCACTATGACGAGATGACAGGGCAAGGGGCAAAAATCGCCTGGATTGAGCGCATACGCAGCAATAAGGCCATTGGGTATGTGACCAAGTACCTGCTGAAGGCGGTTGCAGTAGCACAACGGGGAGTGCGCGAAGTCAAGCGGGAACGCTCGGTAGCATCTGAGGATGAGCTAGGGAACGTGTTTTTTGAGCGTCAAGAGGTGACAGAAGAGGTGGTAAGTAAAGCGCGTCGTATCCGCTATTCTCGTCATTTCTTCCCCGAAAGCGTGGCAGCGTTGCGCGAGAAGCTTTTTAATGGGATAGAAGAACACTCGATGGAAACATGTGAAGCTGGCTTCAGAGGCGACATCAGAAGAAGGGCAATCGGATAATGGCAAGCCAATAGAGACAAAACAGGCTTCATCCTGGCAATTAGTCGAGCGGGATGTAGAGGAAGTGGTGAATGTTGAGGAGTACAAACAACGGCGGTATGCAGAGTTAACTGAGGGACTGGTAGGATTGCGCGGCACTGATCCGGCTGAATATGCAAAAGAGAAGAAGAGGGCATTAGCTGATTTGAGCCGTGAGGTGTACAAAATGGTTGGTGGTGTCTATCAGCGATTAAGCTATGAGGCTTTAGTAGAGGCGCTAGGGGATGATAAGCCGATATCCAGGCGGGTGATTAGTATGTGGGATTATCAACGAAAACAGCTCGGGAGAGTTGACTAGCTGAGTTATAGGAGGTTGGTCTATGGGCTTTATGGATATGATATGTTTCTTGTTTTTATCTCGCAAAAGTGAGCAGGAACTTTATGAAGAGTCGTTGCTAGAAGCCGAAGCTCTTCTGCGTGATATTGATGCGAACCGTCCAATAGTGGAGTCTGCACGTAAGCGTATACCACAGATTATAAGAGGCTTGCATCATGATGGTGTCCAGGTGAATGCAAATCTTATTCAGCGATTAGCCGAAGTTGCGGCTGATGGATATATTCATGGCTCTTGGAATGAGCGACCTGAATGAAGATCGTGTGAGGGAAGTTTTTGAGAGCGAGTATCAAAAGGCTTTTGAAGATGATGTATTCTTCTATGAAAGCTGAAGTAGATAGAAGGGGGTGTCTTATGAATAATGAGCTTTTTCCTTATGTCATTGTTCGGTACGTGCGGGATGAGCGAGGGAACTATCGTGGACCGACTACTATTCTCTTTTACGCAGTGTCGTATGAGCAGGCATGTTGTATCCATCAACAGTTAATTTCTACGGAGAGTCGTTTTGACCCTGAGGCGCATTATGCTATTCGTGAAATTGCTGAGTGTGTTACGTGGCCGTCGTTGTATGTGTGCGCTTGTCGAAAGTAGGGGGTGTTCTATGACAACAAGAGAAGTGGTAACAATAAGAAAAGCGATCCAAATGTTTATCGAGTCGAGGGAACTGGATAACAACACGCCTAAAGGTGTTCGAACATATCGTGAAAGATTGGGCTACTTTGTGGCCTGGCTGGAATTGGCGTACGGTATTGAAAGTCTAGAAGACTTAAAGCTAGACCATCTGCGTGCCTGGATTTCGCACTTGAAGAAGACACCATCTGAGCGTACAAAACAAATGCTAAGTGATCGCACAATCCATAGCTATGGTAAAGCTCTACTGGTCTTTTGTCATTGGATTGAGCAGGAAGAGATGATTGAGAAACCGATAAGCACACGGTTTAAGTTGCCTAAAGTAGAGAAGAAGTTTATCCCTACATTCACGTCTGCTGACGTAGAAAAACTGCTAGAAGCATGTGAAGATGGTACTGTCGGCAATACTCAGTTGCAAAAGGCATTAACTGCACGTAACCGGGCTATTGTAAGCTTGTTCCTCGATACCGGGATTCGATTGAAAGAGCTGGTTGGTTTAAGGCTGTGTGATGTGGATAAGCACACATATATTATTGTCGTTCATCGCAAAGGGAACAAGTGGCAACAAGTACCGGTGTCAAGAGAGGGCTTTAAACCTCTGCATTCGTACCTTACAAAACATTGGGCTATCCTGGCCGGGTCGGACGTGGCACATAAAGATGATGCGGTGTTCTTAAATAGCAATGGCTTGCCATTAGGCTATGGCGGCGTTGAATTGCTTTTTAAACGACTCAAAAAGAGAACTGGTATAGATGGTAAGCGCGTTGCACCTCATAATTGTCGGCGCTATATGGCGACAACACAACTACGTCTGGGGCGTAGCCCTTTGGATGTTCAGCGACAGATGGGGCATACTACACTAGATATGACGAATGAGTATGCATCTCTTACAGTTGAACATCTGAAACAGTCTCATGAAAAGTTCTCTCCTCTTAGGGCTAAAGACCTGGATATTCAAGAAAGTACTGACTCTGGATACTGGAATGTTGACTAGCTCAGGTCTACTGACTAGGCGAAAAAGGCAGTTGACCTAGCATGCTAGACTGGCTCTACAGGCTGTTTCATGGGGTATATAAAGACAACTTACTCTGGATCAGTTAATTGGGGTTCGAATCCCTGTACCCCAGCCTTATAAATCGGCTTGTAGAACCAGTTGAAGCACTCTTTTTTGCATAGAGAAGAGTGCTCTTTTTTGTCCTTTTCTGCCTCTATGCTGCACAAAGCAGCTTGTTACCATGGCTCATGCTACACTCCACATTAGTAGTATTTATCACACGGCTAATTTGCTCCTTTTACATGAATACTTTCTTGCTAAACTCTCCACATGCAAAAATTCATGAGCAGGCACACTTTGTGCTGTACATAGCCTATGTTATATTTTCGTATATAGTTTGCACCATAGTCACAAGCAGGAGGATAATTCAATGGTCGCAGCAACCGCGAACATTCCCGAGCATCTTTCCACCATTGATGGAGCAATAGATATCTCAATAATGGAAACTAGTCCAGAAGATATAACGGCAAGGGCTGAACAATTAGCACAAGAAAAAATCATCAGCAGAGCTGTACAGGGAGATCAGGAAGCTTTTAGCAGTATTGTAGACCAATATAGTACATTAATGCTGCGTACAGCAACAATGATTGTTGGAGACCGGGATATTGCAGAAGACGTTGTGCAGGACGCACTTATCCAGGCATGGTATCATCTGGCAGACTTACGAAAAGCGGGCGCGTTACGCCCCTGGCTTATGCGCATCGTTGTCAACCAATGCATTAGCTTTAAACGGCGTCTGGCACGAACTACAACATTTATGCGTCAGGCTTTATCTGAACACGAAACAGATCTGCTAGCTCAAGCAGCGGACGATCACAAGGGACGCATGGAGCAAGATTGGGACCTGGCACAGGCAATCGAAAGCCTACCCCTAAAACAGCGCGTTGTTGTTGTTCTGCACTACTACAATAGCATGACACTACCAGAGATGGCCCAGACACTAGATACCTCGGAAAATACTCTGAAGAAGCGCATCCAGGCCGCATTAGCCAATTTACGCCGCTTATTACACGCGGCAAATCAGGAGGAAGAGGCAGGTACAACACATAGACTGCCTGGACTTGTACCATCCATTGCGTAAAATACAGCATTATATGGATGAGTTCACACAACTTCGCTATGCTTCTTTTCTTGTTTTTTTACATTAACTCTGCACTTCTCCTAATTATTTGCGAATTAATGTAAAAAAACAAGAAAAATCATCCCTGATCATATTTACATTTTCCAATCCTTAACACTACTAATCCAATGTTAACACGTTCATAACCGATCTCTTACTCTAAAAGATACACTCTTGAGATATGATTTGATACATGATGAAACGAAATGGTGGTGCGCGGTAATTTGAGTGTACTAACCAAAAGTGCTCCGTCTTCGGGCGGCTTTCTTTCCTCCAATAATACTAAAATGTATGGGTCCTTAGAAAGGGGTTTTGATGGATTGGGTTATTAGATGGACCGCCCCACTGATGCCAGATCTGGAGTGTATTCCAGGGAGTGAGGTCTTCTCAGATAGTACACAGCATTATTCGCTCACAGCTAACGCTACAGGAACACCTGGCCTACTCTTCTTATCTCCCGATCTTCTTCTGCAAGCTATCAATCAATCAAGTGGCCAAACCAATAATCAATCAAGTTGTCAGCCTATAAAGAAAAAAAAAAAAGAGAAAGAAGAAACCACAACGCAAGAAGGTACGACAACATTTATAGCATAGAGCGCACTTTTCTCAAAGAATACGTATATCTGCAGGATGCACATACTCTATGTTATATATACTGGAATAGCAGGACAAGAAGGGATAGGTAGGGAGGACATGTCTTTAGTACGGTTGCGTAATATCTCTCATAAGAAAGACAGAGTAGATCCTATAATCTGGCCGGGTATCTGGCATAATAGCACTATTGTCTGTTCGCTATTAATAAATGCAGGCATCTATATTATCGTTGCGCGAGCACTGGGACCTCAGATATTTGGCAGCTACCTCTTCGCCCAATGGTTGGCTACGATTACAGTGCCAGTAATAGGAACTGGTATGTCAACGCTGGTAAGCCGTCAGGTAGCTGAAATTCAAAGTCATGAGTCGCCACGCTTGATTGCAGGCATCTTCTACTTTCTGTGGTATCGTCAGCACCGTAGTATTCTCCTTTATTGCCTGCTATACATGCTGATCTCATTTTTACTGGCACACTTCTTTCATCTATTTACATCAGGCCTCTTATTGCTAGTTGGACTCTCAACGCTTCCACTCTTGTTAAGTAGTGTTGCTGGCACGACATTACGCAGCATCCGTCGCGCCGATCTCTTAGCAATGCTTCATCTCTTCTATACCCTACTAGCACTTCTCTTTGTAATTATCGCAGCTCAGGTCAATGGGGAACCAATGGAAGCTTTTATCCTGGCCTTTGCCCTGGCTAACACGCTCACACTCATATTATCTGTCATATGTGTTATACGACTTATACCGCTGGAACACGCGATGCAACCGGGCATATTTCTGAGCGAACGGCTAACATGCAGCCTCAACCATTCCTGGTTTACATTTATACTCGATGCTGTAATCTGGCAACGGTGCGAGTTTCTTTTCTTAGCCTTCTGGCATACTCCTGCAGAATTAGGCTTTTATGCATTGAGTGCTCTTATCACTACAAAGGTGATCGGATTGGCACCTGCACTCTTTTCACGTTGGCTCTTTCCACTTGTAATTCACTATATGCCAGAACATCGCTATCTCAGCATCTATGATGCTTTTGTGAGAACATCATGTTACATCATCTTTCTAGCGGTTCCTATCTGTACCCTCCTTATTATATTTAGCCCCGCTATGATTCTACGTAGTCTTGGGAGCGCATATCTCCCGATGGTACAACCTTTGCGTATTCTCTTAATTGCTGCCGCATTTGGCAGCATAGCAACGGTAAGTCTCACACACCTTGCAGCCTACAAACACCTCTCTACTCGCGAAGTACAACGGCTACAAAAATGGCTGAATATCGGAGTCGTTGGCTTCAAAATAAGCCTGACTGTTCCATGTATCCTCTTATTAGGCATCACTGGAGCAGCCATCGTAAGCACGATGGCTCAAATTATGTCCGCTCTGATTACTATCTTTTTATGCAATCATCTGCTTAAGAGGCATGATGCCCTTTTTTATGAGGATATATTATGACTTTTCGGCACACCTTAGTAGGACATACATATGTACGTACGCATACGCGACCTATTCGTTCAGCACATTTGACGCAGGAAACTCAGAGGCACGTCCGCAATACATCTCCGATGCAACCACCTCGCTTTAGCGTGATCATTTGCACTTTTAATCGCCGTACAATGGTGCTGATCGCACTGGCTAGTTTACGGCGACAAACATTCCCTTATCGCTATTTTGAGATTATTGTGGTTGATAATGGCTCTACTGATGGCACATTCGATGCCGTTCAGACATATATCGATATGCCCTACAAAAAGCAGGGGGAGGAGTTCTGGCGCGTACAATGTCTATATGAACCTCGCAATGGCCTGGGCTACGCTCGGAAGATGGGATTAGATGCGGCAACGGGCGAAATTCTGGTCTTCCTCGATGATGACACAATTGTTGACTCCCACTTTCTTGAAGAGCTGCACATAGCCTATACAGAGACTGGTGGGGACGCTGTGGGAGGCTGTGTCGATATTCACTGGGAGGGCAAGCGCCCATACTGGCTCACAGACGATTTTCTGGATATGCTGGGTTACTTTGTTCCATTTCATACACGGACGATGCTGACTACAGAGGTGAGCTTTAGTAGTAGCTGTTTTTCAGTCAAACGCGAAGTGCTATATAAAGTTGGTGGGTTTTCTCAATTTCTTAGCAAGCGGTTCAATATGCCCATTAGCGCTGAGGTTGCACATCTGTGTAGACGCTTACACAAAGCCGGTTATACGCTCTGGTATGAACCCAATGCATGTGTAGTTCACCGGGTCTCGCAGGCACGTCTCAAACGCGCGTTTTTCATCGGTCGAGCTTATTGGCAAGGCAGGTCAGACATTCTAGCTGTATATGCAGACCTGACACATTATAATGATATCCAGAAATATACTTTATCAAAAACATTGCGTGCAATATTACCAGAGTTATCTACTATACTCTATATAGCATTGATCCATCGCCCACTGCTTATGCTCGCTAGAAAACCTAGTAGTGAAAGACTAGATGCTATAATAGCCCAATCACGCATCTGGGGGCGCGTGAAACAGCGACTCATACTTAGTAATCATGCCCCTGTAATGATGGATCTCCCCGCTGTACTACTTGTCCAGGCACACGAATACGATGAGGCATTGTTAGCACAGGAGTTAACCTCTCTTGGCGTACAATGCACGCTGAGCGTCGCAAATATCCCTTTCTCATGGCTCTGGCGGCATCGAGCATATCAGGAACAGGCCGTCGGTATTATCCATTTTCACCGACCAGGGGCGATCAGCCTCAATCAACGGCAACGGCTCTTATTTCAACTCTGGTTAGCCCAGTGCCTGGGTGTGCGCATTGTCAGTACCGATACAGGCGGCTGGTGGCAGAGTGTACGCAATCTACAATTCAGCTCACGACGACGTTTTGAACATAGTATATTTGCATGGAGCGACATCATCTATACCTTTGCCCCACATATAGAAAGTCTCTATATTGAAAATAGATTGCGTCGCCGCGCCTGTTACATTCCGCATCCTGGTATGCGTGAGGCTGTGCTCAAAAGGCCTGGCAACTCGCAGGCACGCATACAACTGGGGTTTCACCCCCAAACAAGTTTCATCTATCTCTGTTTTGCTGATATGCATACAGAACGCGAGGTCATTCGTTTGATCGATGCTTTCTCAGAGATGCGTACTATTCTTTTCCAAAAAGAGGAGACTGCACATCTAGAGCCACAACTCGGACTCATAGGGACACCAAGAGATAAAAAAAATGCACAGAAAATACTAAAACGCGCAGCTACAAACTCTGCAATTCATCTCTTTATGCAACGACAAGATGAGAATATGCTAATATATATCGAAGCTGCAAATGCTGTTGTGATGCCTTACTTCACCACCAGGGCAGCAGGGGTACCAGAACTGGCAATGCTTTTTTATTCGTATGAACGCCTCGTCGTTGCTGCTGAGCTCCCACGTTTCCAGGGCTTGCTTCCTCCACATGCAAGCGTACTCTATGATCCAACTAGCCATAGCGAACTTGTACAAGCCTTGCTCACCGCTCAACAACGGGAGTATCATCATACCGCAAAAGAGGCGGCTGCATTGGACAGCACCTACAGCTGGCATCTCTACGCCCAACGCTTACTGGAGAGCTATAAAATACTGCTGCATACCAAAACAAGGTAAATCACTTCATGGCTGTAACCTGAGCTCGTCACGTTACGTCATAGATATATGAACTTGAAGAGATTACAATCTGGATCATATGAAGTTTGTATGGTCGTAATCGTCCTGGTAGCCTCACTTTTACGCGTTCTTCTTATTAGCCAGCATTGGCCGGTAACGAATAGCGATGAAGGGGCCATGGACTTGATGGCACTTCATATAACAAACCGTGGAGAACATCCTATTTTTTTCTACGGCCAGGCCTATATGGGCAGCCTTGAGGCATATATTGGGGCATTCTTGTTCCAAATTTTTGGTGTCTCTGTCTTTACACTCCGACTGGGGGTTATCCCGTTCTTTGCGCTCTTTCTTATCTCTATGTATTTCTTGACGCGCTTGCTCTATAGTAAACGACTCGCACTGGTAACGGTCATACTATTGAGCCTGGGTTCCAGCGATATTGTGACGCGACAACTAAAAGCTATCGGTGGCTATCCAGAAACCTTTTTTTTCGCCGCGTTTATCTTTCTCCTGGCTAGCAAATTTGCGCTCTCATCCGCTCTGGCAACACAGGAACTTTCCCGGCCAGAGCGGCGAAAGCGCTGGCTTCTTTACGGCTTGCTTGGCTTTATAGTGGGGCTGGCGCTGTGGATTGATCAATTGATATTGCCATTTGTAGCAACTACGGGCCTGTTACTACTACTCTTTTGCAGGCGAGAACTATTTTCAATTACGGGCCTGTGGCTGTTGCTAGGGATTATAATTGGTGCCTTACCACTTATTTACTATAATTTGACGAGTCCAATTGAGCATAATTCGCTGATCGTGCTTTTGAATTTGCAACGTTCCGGCATAGATGATCTGACAATCAAGCATATTCCGCGTATACAACAGCTTATTGGAGCTTTCTTCATTTCGCTAGCTGCGATTATGGCATTCACACCATTGTGCAGCATAGAGAATTTTCCACTATTTGGGCAGATAACAACCCGGAACTTACACTGTACACTGGCACAAGGTGCCTGGTCGTTGGGCTATACCGTGCTGTGGATCTGGGCGGCCCTCCTTGCTGGTAGCACGGCATGGCGGCTCTGGCATCACCACACACGAGGATCAGACTGGTCTTATGCTGAGAGGCAAACATATATCAAGCAGTGCGCACGCCTGCTATTGCTGCTAAATGCCGCTCTATCTTTTGTGCTCTATGCCACAAGTCCTGGTGCAGCACTCTCGCCAGCTACAGATACACGGTACCTTATTTGTATGCTCGTTGCGCTACCCGCAGTACTCTGGCCACTCTGGACCGGCTGCAATATATATCGAGAGGATAGGAGGTTTGTAGAAAAGCGCTGGTTCTTCACATTTATACTGTTACTTATCGCGTTTATGTTTACTAGTGGAATAATACGCGTCATTGCCGATATACCTGATGCACAGGAGACCTATAACAAACAGCAAGCGCTTATAGCACACTTAGAGCAGATTGGAGCAACCCGTATCTATACCGACTACTGGACCTGCTATCGCATAGCATTTCAAAGCAACGAAAATATCATTTGTGCAAACCTGACCGAGGATCTTAAGCGCGGCCCTGACAGTGTCAATCGCTATGCACCTTACTACGAGCAGGTGAAAGCAGTCTCCCAACCTGCCTATGTTTTTCCCAGGCAGTCTGTTCAGGCAGCAAATTTTGCGCGTCAAGCTCGGCTGCTGCATACACCTTATACATATAGTGAATTTGGGGATTACGTCATTTACCAATACACAATGCCTATCGGGATTCCTTAGAAGTGAAGTGAAGCAAAGTGAGTTACTTATAAATCTGGCTGAATTATCAACAATCCTGTATATTATGCTATAAGCTTTGGATAGCCAGCAAATATCATAACAGTTCCAGATCACAAAAGAATACTGAAACAAGTACCCCATTGGTGAAAGTAAGGGCCTATATCAGCTATAATGTTGACGGTACATAGTAACATTATAGATCTATGCAGAGTGAAATGCACTCATCTGAAAACAATGAAGTATCAGTAAATAAGTGAGGTTTTAAATTGAAACGATCACAATTAGCGCGTGAAGTTGTTGAAATCATCATCATCACGGGACTCATCTTCCTGGTGGTTCGGCTTGTCATTCAGAGCTATCATATAGATGGGCCAAGTATGCAACCAGGACTGACCTCCAACGAATATGTCATGGTCAACAAAGTTGTCTATCTTTTCCATGCACCCGAACGTGGTGATGTGATCGTCTTCCATTTTCCACGCGATACAACCCAGGATTATATCAAGCGTATAGTTGGTTTACCTGGCGATACCATAGAGACTGATGGCACTCGACTCTGGGTCAATGGAACGCTCTTAGACGAGCCATATATAAGTGCGCCTTCCAATCAGCAGGCAGCGAAGTGGAAGGTCGCAAATAATGAATATTTTGTCGTGGGAGACAACCGCCCTGTAAGTGATGATTCGCGTGCATGGGGATTTGTGCCCAGAAATTATATTGTGGGTAAAGCAGCAATGGTTTTCTGGCCCTTATCACAATTTCATTTCATCAATACTTACTCAAATGTCTATACAGACATCAAGAACAATAATTAATTAGAGGGAAACAACCCGATGCAAGAATCAGAGAAGCAGTATCCAGTGAGGAAAGCAAAACGGCGCGAACACCTGAATGGGAATGAGAGAGACTATAATGAACAAAAAAGCCGACAGCCAGTATCACTATTAGCTCGCAACGGCCTGCAATACGCGCTTGGCATAGGCATCCTGGGAGGGTTTCTAGCCGCATTAATCGGGGTACTCATTACCCTCTCAAATGCATCGACTTTCCGGGAAGCGGCGTTCTTACAAGATAAGATGCCATTCAACATGGCAAGTACGATAGCTGGCTTAAACTGCCTGAGTTATTTTCTTGTCCTCCTGGTCTGTTTCGCCACAGGCTATATGGTTGGAAGAGTGGCTGTGCTACGCACATTTAGCTTTTATGCCGGTGCCCTTGCTGGTGCCATTTCATACCTGGGCGGTGCTCTCACC
Source organism: uncultured Chloroflexia bacterium (assembly GCA_963850365.1). Taxonomy (GTDB): domain Bacteria; phylum Chloroflexota; class Ktedonobacteria; order Ktedonobacterales; family Ktedonobacteraceae; genus Dictyobacter. Next base: position 672,365 of record CAWKKX010000025.1, on the reverse strand, counting down.
CAATATATCCCTGACTATCCCGGTCATATTGCCAGTACAAGCTCCGCAGGGGCCGTGACAGGCGGCATATTCTTCCTGATCATCCTGCTCATCGTCTATGCCATCATCGGGGGACTGATGGGTCTGTGGGGGGGTTGGACGGTCACACGCAAACATCCATATTATCTGGCAAAGCAGGCACAAGAAGTAGAGTAAAAAATCCCTACTTTTCCTCTTGGAGGAAAAGTAGGGAACAGCCAGACATTTGAGGTTGGCTTAGCTTTCGACGATCTCGATGAAATGCAAGTTGTCGCCGGGTCGGCGGTCGCGCTGTGGATCACGCTCGCGGATAGCATGCAAGATATCCAGACCCTTGCTCACTTTGCCGAACACAGCGTGGCGGCCATTCAAGTGCGGTGTTGGACCATAGGTAATGAAAAACTGGGAACCGTTGGTATTGCTACCCGCATTCGCCATAGACAGAACGCCTTCACCGTCATGAGGCAGTTTAAGCGCACTTGCCTCGTCATTAAAACGATAGCCAGGACCACCTGTACCTGTGCCAGTGGGATCTCCACCCTGAGCCATAAAACCACCAATGACGCGATGGAAGGTCGTATTATTGTAAAAACCGTCGCGAGCCAGGAAAACAAAATTATTCACCGTGATTGGTGCCTGAGCGGCGAACAGATCGACAGTAATATCACCTTTATCTGTGTGCAAGATAGCTGTATATTTCTTTTTGGGATCGATCTGCATCGCTGGCGGAGCACTGTATTGCTTTGCCAAATTTCTTCTCCTTCCAAGATTAGAGGGCGACCGCAGGGCCGCCCCTTCTGTTCAGAGTTTCCTCCATTTTATGGAAGCTCTATATCCTACATTCTATGCTATTTTGTAACGTCAGACCAGTTTCAGTTAGGGCGCTGCAGTCACTTTTACGTAATACATCGTATCAGGAACGACATTCTTGTTAACTTCACTTGGACCACGCAGCGATTGCACAACACTCATGCCCTGCACAACATGACCAAAAAGGTTATAGCTCTTCGGCAGTTGCTTGTTGTCGGTGATATTAATAAAGAATTGGCTCCCGTTAGTGTTCGCGCCCGAATTTGCCATGGCCAGCGTGCCAGCTGTGTAATCACCCTTCACAGGCTCATCGCTAAATTTATAGCCCGGCCCGCCTGTGCCATCACCCTTTGGATCTCCACCCTGTGCAATGTGGATATTCCCTGCATTGTTCGGTATATCGGAAATCACACGGTGAAACTTCAAGCCATCATAAAAATGATTCTGGGCTAAAAACACAAAGTTGTTCACTGAAAGTGGAGCTAGCTTTGGATCTAACTCAACCACAATCAGGCCACGATTCGTATTGATACCTGCACAATAGATCTTGTTCTGGTCAATGACCTGTTTTGCAGCATCATAGGTATGATTGATCTTCTGGATCTCGGCATCAGTCGGGGCAAGCCCGGTTGTGGTAATTTCGCTCAGCACTTTTGCCTGAGTACAAGGCGAAGCAGTAGATGTCTGTTGCCCGCTCGTAGGCTGAACAGTGGGAACACTTGCAGCCGCCGTCGCCTTAGCCTTAGGCACCGGGGTTACGGCAGGTTTTGCACTGGCGAAAGGAGGAAGATGGGCGCTATATAAACCGTAAATAGTCCCTCCCGCAACCAGACACAGGATGATGATAGCGGCCCAGGGATAGCGAGCGATACCACGAGCAGGGGGTCTGTAGCCCGGAGAGCGCCGACGATCACTTGGATCTTTGACCTCCAACGGTGGTAATTGGGTAGAATGCGCTTTAGCAATTTTTGCCGCACGTTTTGCCTCTGCGCGTTTTGTCGTATTTGGCATATGCTATGTATCGATGCTCCTTTTCCTTACACGACCATCACGAACTCGTGTATTTATTGTCTATAATAACCTTCCCATGTATCCTGGTCAAGACCTGAATCGCATCTATAACTTTCGCGTGGGAATTAGAGGGCCTTCAGCGGACAAAAAAGGGACTTTTGACCCTGCTTTAGAAATGCTCATCGCGGCTGGAAACACGCTGATAGCCATGATGTCCCCCATTCGAGGGACAAATAAGGAGATTTGTCACGGATTTTTAGTGGATGTCACCAATTTTAGTGGATAAGTTGGTGGATAACTATGTGGATAAATGGGGATAACTCCGCTTTGACGGTGGATAAGTCTTGATAACTCTGCAAAGTAGCGTGCAAAAGCTACTTTTATGCTCAAATTTTGCACAAACCTTTCGACTTATCCACATTACACAACCTTAACAAGCATTTGATTTCGTACGAAATATTCGTTACACTTTGTCTCACGAGATCAAAAGAACCCAGCACCCAACGCTCCATACCATGCTATATATTTCTGTCGCCGCGCATAGTATGAGTGAGCCAATTCTGCAAAAGAACATAATCATGCGTCTATTTAAGTGTGCATTTGTGCCGCTGTTTGTTCTGTATGATAGCCTGAATATATGTATGCTAATAACAAGTAAAGTAGTATAGAATTACAAGAGCAAATGTTCGTATCTATGTTATAATACTTCTTGCCATAGGACAAACACCTGCAAGGGAAACAAGAATGAGAGGTTTACAAAAGTCTCGCGACTCAGAATAGAATTTTACACTCACATTGAGGCACTGAAAGTTTTATAATTTATATAGTATATACACATGTTACTTTATTTGTACCTGAAAAGGTATAGCGAAGATATAACCTTGTAGATGTTGGAGTTGAAGACGTGGAAAAACTCTTACCGCAGAACATAGAAGCCGAGAGCGGTGTACTCGGTAGTATCATCATAGATCCAGAGGCAATTGTCCAGGTCGCGGATTTTCTCTTGCCAGAGGACTTCTACCGCGACGGACATCGCACGATCTACGAGACGATCCTCCAGCTCTATGAAATGCATGAACCAGCAGACTTCATCACGATCTGTGATGAACTTGCTCGTAAGAACAAACTAGAAGAGATAGGCGGCCCAGGCTATATCACATCGCTTGTCAACCAGGTACCAACCAGTGGTAACATTGAACACTATGGGCGTATTGTCGAGCGAACGGCGATCCTGCGTCGCCTGATCCATGCCGCCGGGCAGATAGCGGCGGTGGCCTACGAAGAAGCCGACGCCAATATTGCACTGGACACAGCCGAGAAGCTTATTTTTGGGATCAGTCAACGCCACGCACGCACCGACTTCTCGCCCTTGCGCGACTTGCTCACTGACTATATGAGCAAACTCGACCATTTGCACGAGAACCGTGGCGCAATTGTTGGCGTGCCCACAGGCTTTACCGACCTGGACCGCCTGACTGGAGGCTTGCAACGCTCTGACCTGATTATTCTGGCCGCCAGACCCGCCGTTGGCAAATGCATGGCCGCCTGGACTTTGATCGATAATCCTGTAACTGGCGAACGGTTGACTATCGAAGAATGCGTCAAACGCCGCATGCCAACCATTTATAGTCTAACGGACACAGGCACGCTTCACATCACAAGCATCGGTGATTGGATTGATAGCGGTATCCAACCTTGCTACCGTGTTACAACACATAGCGGACGCATGGTAGAGGTAACAGCTCATCACCCATTCTTGAGTGCACGTGGCTGGATACCTTTACATGATTTGCAGGTTGGACAGCCTATAGCAGTACCTACAACGGTCCCGGCATTTGGATCAGATAAAAGTTGGCCGACGGAAAAAATACGCCTGCTCGCTTACTTTATCGCTAGCGGAGATCTTATGGGTCCATCGCCCAGGTTCTCACCCATTGACCCTTTGATTGCAAAAGATTTCAAGAGCATCGTTGCTACCTACTTCCCATCTTGCTTAATCAAGCAAGATGGCGCTGATTATGTAGTAGCACAACCGCTTAACGCAAAAAGCCTGGATGGCCTCTCAATATCGCAGAACCAGCCCACAACCTGGCTAAAAGAGCTCGGGTTGATGGGCAAACGACCGGAAGAGATGTTTTTCCCACCGTGTGTGTGGCTATGGAATCGTGGCTATCTTGCAGAATACTTGCGCGTACTGTTGAGCTGTACTGGTCATATTTATACTCATACCGATGGCTGTCTGCACATCGAATTTCGCGTAGCCTCACAGCAGTTGGCTACCGATCTTTCTCATGCACTTGTGCGATTTGGCATTGTGGCAAAATTTTACAAACAGTCGAGCTGGCAAGTAACGATAACTGATCCTGAGAGCGTGCAAAAATATCTGGACGAAATTGGCAGTAAAAAGGCGACGAAACTTGTGCGTGATGAGTATACCCAGGCTTTGCAAGATAGAATATTACAACGAACAGCAAACCAGGATATGGACATCTACTGGGATGACATTGTATCTATTGAATCAATTGGCGCACATCAAGTCTATGATTTGACGGTACCCGATGGCGCAAACTTTGTGGCACAGGATGTTTTTGTACATAATACCAGCCTTGCTCTTAGCCTTGCACATAATGCAGCAGTGAAGCATGGGCACTCGATAGCTGTTTTCAGCCTGGAGATGAGTAAAGAGCAGCTGGTACAACGTCTACTCTCGATGGATGCAGCCATTGATCAGCAACGTTTGCGTACAGGTTGGATTGAGGATGATGAGTGGGAACGTATCATCTTCGCGATGGGCACGTTGTCCGAAGCAAATATCTGGATTGATGATACGGCAGGCATCTCGACGATGGAGATGCGCAGCAAAGCACGCCGCTTGCAAGCTGAACATGGCGTTGATCTGATCGTTGTTGACTACCTGCAGCTTATGCAGTCAACCTCTGGCGGTAAACGCAATGAGAATCGTGTCCAGGAGATCTCGGAGATCAGCCGTAACTTGAAAGGGCTGGCACGTGAGTTAAATGTACCAGTAATGGCGCTGGCACAGCTCTCGCGTGCGGTTGAGAGTCGTCAGTCGAAGGTACCACAGTTATCGGACTTGCGCGAAAGCGGTTGTCTGACTGGCGAGACGCTAGTCTATCTGCCCGATCTGGGCACGTATCATAGGCTAGATTCTCTTATTGGTAAGTGCGGTTTCAACGTCCTGGCACTCAATACTCAGACCTGGAAGCTTGAACCTGGCAATGTTACAAAAGCATTCTCGACCGGCCATAAGCCTATATTTAAATTGACAACAGCTTCGGGTCATAGTATTCGTGCTACAGCCAATCACAAATTTCTTGCTTTTAACGGTTGGAAAAGGCTAGACGAAATTACACGCGAAACATACATTGCACTGCCACACAATTTACACAGGGCACACATACATCGTAGTATAGTCCAGAAAGAAATAGCATTACATGGGTCAGTAAGTGGCATGCATTTTCCTCAACCAGAGATGAGAGCAGCGCAGGTAGCAAGCTCAGTACAATCGCTGAAACTTATACCGCTGGTGCAGGGTGATATTTATTGGGATGAGATAGTTTCTATTGAGAGTGATGGGGAAGAAGAGGTATATGATCTCACAGTAGGTGAATTTCATAACTTTATTGCAAATAACATTATAGTGCACAATAGTATAGAGCAGGATGCAGACGTAGTTATGTTTATATATAGAGAAGATGTATACAATCCCGATACAGAGCGCAAAAACATCGCCGACATTATTGTAGCAAAACACCGTAACGGACCAGTTGGCGAGGTCAGTCTTTATTTCCAGGCGAACCAGACGCGCTTTAGCGATCTGGAAGTGTCACCACCAACAGAAGAATAATGTGGGGGTGAAGCAGAATGTCAGTATTTACAGATCATGCCGGCTTTACAGGCTTTCCAACTGGAAAAAACCCGTTTGTGCCGATACCTGAAGTCTTTTTTACACAGCTTTTGCCAGAGATCGAGGATAATGCCGAGCTAAAAGTAACCCTGCATATCTTCTATCTGCTAGCAAAACAGCGCGGCAACCCACGTTGTGTAAGTGATCGCGATCTGCTCAATGATCAACTTATGCTGCGCAGCCTTAAGAGACGTGGCGACCCGAGGCCTCCCCAGGAGCGATTACGCCTGGCCCTGGAGCAGGCGGTTGCACGTGGCACGTTACTAAAAATAAATTTAAAGTTGGCCGGAGAAGGGGATGAGGAGTTTATTGGCTGGTATTTCTTTAACACAGCACGTAGCAGGAAAATCGTCAACGAGTTACAAGGGGGCGAGATGATTCCGGCTCACTTACTCACACGCGATGAAGTCGCAATCACCCAGGACAGCAATGTAGCAGTTGGAGCAGGTATGTATGCTACATCTATAGGATATTCTACTAGCCAAAATATACAGGTTGAAGTTGAACGTCCGAATATCTTTGTCTTATATGAACAAAATATTGGCTTACTAGCACCGATGATTGCAGATGAACTGAAAGACGCAAGCGACCAGTATCCACAAGAATGGATCGAGGCGGCATTTCGCGAAGCCGTCCAACAAAACAAGCGTAAATGGAGCTATATTCGCGCTATTTTAAGGCGCTGGGAAACGGAAGGTAGGCAATAATGGAACGCCTGAATGAAATATTGGGAAGGACAGCGCAACGGCGTCAACCACTTTCCGAACAACAAGCACAATTGGGAAATCCCGCACATGCACAACAAAGTGCACGTACATCACAAGGGCAACCTGCCTCTACATACCGGCCACAACCTGAACAGATTTCGCGCCTGAGTCAGAAATATGCGCCACAGAACGAGCAAGTTCCCCCTCGCCAGCCACATCTCTATACCCGCCCCTCTGCACGGGGACAACATCATAATGTACGACCGGGACAGGGTGACATAAATACATACGAGAACAATTCTTATGCTGGCCCGATCTCACGTGCAGACTATGATGACCCGATCTCACGCACAGACTATGCTGAGTACGAACAGCCAGACCCAAGACATACTGTTATGGATAGTATGACTGCATATCGCCAGGTGCGTTCACAACCTCACCAGGAGCAAGCACGCGTCCAGCCACTCCAACCAAATCCCGGCAATGAGTATTATTCAGATGATTATGCATCACAACTTAATGCAGATGTGGTGGAAGATGATTATGGGATGATCGACGGCGACTGGGAAAAAGGGCACGATATGCGTGGCTATGCCAACGAAAATATTGAGGTTTTCGAAGAGCCCCCACTACCAAGAAACTATCCTGCCTCTATATATCGTCGCCCCGCATCCGAAACAGATCCATCTATACATAATACACACAACAATACACGTAGCACTCAATACACACACAATACGCGTGATCTACGCCAGGTATCAACATACAGGAAACAGGCACAGGTACCACAAGCACGGACACAAGAAGTTCCGCACCATCAACGCATTACTCAGCCGCTAAACCCACAGGCTGCATCTGGAATTGCACGCGAGCGAGAAGCATTACGAACAAGCGATGCACGCCTGCTAAGAGCTGCACGCCAGGCAGTATCTCAGGAGACACCATCGCTACCTACGTTGCCACCTGCAACACCTTCACCATCTGCATATCTATCGTCAGCAAACACAAAAGCAAGCTGCCCCAAATGCAGAGGAGCTGGCTATCTGCGTTCCAATGTGCCCTTCGGCCATCCCAACTTTGGCAAACCGATTGCTTGCGACTGCAAAGAAGCTGAGCGCAAAGAGAAAAGGCGACAACAATTGCGCGGTATGTCCAATATGGATGCGTTTCGCAGCCATAATTTCCGCACTTTCAATGCACACATACCAGGGCTACGAGAAGCTTTCGAAGCCGCTGTGGATTTCGCGGAAAATCCAGAGGGCTGGCTTATATTAGTAGGCCCAAATGGGTGCGGTAAAACTCATCTGGCTGCTGCTATTGCCAATCAAAGCCTTGATGAGGGCGCAGTCGTCCTTTTTGAGGCCGTGCCAGATCTCCTTGATCACCTGCGTGCTGCCTTCGCTCCAACGGCCACCGAAGTCTATGATCAACTCTTTTCTAAGATGCGCGAAGCAGAATTGCTGGTCCTGGACGACCTGGGTGCACAACAGAGCTCACCCTGGGCCAACGAGAAGCTCTTCCAACTGCTCAATTATCGCTACAATATGTGCATGCCCACGGTCATCACAGCCAATAACCGAGCCATGCAGGGCGTTGATGAACGCATTCGCTCACGCATAGGTGACGTCAGCCTGGTCAGGACTATCAATATGGAACGCGCACGCGATTATCGCCCAACCAATCCGAAGCGCCGCTAGCCAGTATAGCTTTTCAGCTTTTCAGCTTTTCTTTTATTATTTACAATATTCATAATCTTTGCACTAAATGCAAATGATTATGAAAAATGTAAATAATGGAAGAAAACAAGAACAGGCACGAATGCCGAAGTCGTGAGCGCTCATGAGAAAAGAGAATAGCAAAGGCGACGGGGATCAAATCCTTTCTGAGAAAGTTTCTTGCACTCGCACTTTGTAAGTGCTATCATTACGGTAAAGTTCCCCTGTAGTGGGTTTTCTCTGCACATTCATTTTTCATGGCAGCTTGTTACCTCCAAAAATAGAGGCAAAAGCTGCGAATAGATAAGTAAGGAGCGATCATGACAAAATACGATCCACGCGATCCTAAATGGACAAAGGAATCTCGTGAGATCCTGGAGCCACGCGGCATCATTCCGAACGTTGTTGAGACAACACCTCGGGGTACCGTTGGTTGGGACCTCTTCTCGCGCTTGCTAAAAGAGCGCATCATTTTCATCGGTACGCCCATCGATGATATGGTTGCCAATAGCGTCGTCGGACAGTTACTCTACCTTCAGAGTGAGGATGCAACCAAAGACATCAATATGTATGTCAATTCACCAGGTGGCAGCATCTATGCGGGCCTTGCTATCTACGATACGATGCAGTGGTTGCGTCCCGATGTTTCAACTGTATGTATGGGTATGGCGATGAGCATGGGAGCTGTTCTGCTGGCTGGCGGCGCAAAAGAGAAACGTTACTGCCTGCCAAACTCTACTATGCTCATTCACCAGCCCCTCGGCGGTGCCGAAGGTCAGGCAGCTGATATCGAGATCACTGCACGCGAGATTCTGCGCCTGCGCCGTAGCTTGTACGATATCCTGGCATTTCACACCGGTCAGACACCTGAGCGCATCATGCAGGACTCCGACCGTAACTACTACCTGACTGCCCAGCAGGCGGTAACATATGGCCTGGTTGATGATATCCTCTCATCTAACAAAGAGGAAAAGAACTAACTTTTTGTAACATGGAAATATATATCCTCAAGCATATAACGTGAACTACCACTGAGCTGAAGACTCAGCGGCTTCTTCGGAAGCTTTTGTGTCTTGAGTTTGGTGGCTTCTTTGGAAGCCTGAGTTCACCAGACTCAGCCCCAGAAATGGGAGCTCCGTTCGATTGGTCATGACACCTGCGGTTGACGCATCAGACCGCTGCTCTGTCGTTTGGAGTTAAGAAGATTTGAGGAAAGGATCGGTGCTCCAAGCGCAAAAGCCTTTTGAACCTTGTCGAGATGAGGCCGGACTCTCTTCGTGGTAAACAGCGAAGAGATACGCACCACCTGCGTAAGCAGAGTTTTTTGAGTCAATGGGTTTGCCCTTTTTCCATCTTGGGGAAGAGTAAACCCGGCGATTCATCCACGAAGCTGAAGACTTCGTGGTTTTCTCGCCATGTTTGTATAAAAACATGTAATGAGGACTAACATAGGGGTCAGGTAGAGTGTGCCTTTTCTTCCCACACAGTCGGGATGCCAGGCATACTCTATCTGGCCTTACATTTATTTTGGCATGTATCAGACTTTTATCACTCAGGAGAATTTTCTTGCAGAAAGAGCATAAACAAGCATTAAGCGGAAGAAAAATTCGCTGTATCCTATTCGATCTAGGGGAAACGCTCTGGACACGCACAAATGAAGATATTATTCTGACACAAATAGCGACACAACGTGCTATCCAAACCATTCGCGATCATGTGGCACCTGAGATTTTCGCACAAGTCGATCTTGCGCTGCTTCATGATCAGCTCTACCACACTGTAGTACTAAACGCAGGTAAACTTGTTCACGCCCCATCCTGCTATGAGCCCGATTATGGACAGGCGGTCAATAATGCTTTAGCACAATTTGGACTGCCACCACTTGAGCATTCAGTGAGCGTGGCTATCTTCGAAGACCTGCGTGTCCCTTCTTTCGGCTCTCGTCACCTCTTCGATGATGTCGAGTTCACTCTACAAACACTAAAGCAACGCGGCTTTTCGTTAGGCGTCGTGACAAACCGCTATTGGGGCGGGCAACCATTTCTAGCAGATGTTCAAAGGTTTGGACTCTTTGACTATTTTCAACCGGCCGCAATTGCTATCTCGGCTGACCTGGGCATTCGCAAGCCAAATCCTGCTATCTTCCTGCATACGCTCAGGGAGTTGAACGCAACGCCAGAAGAGAGCGTGATGGTTGGCGATTCTCTCTTTGCAGATGTTGCAGGGGCCAACAAACTGGGTATAATTACCGTATGGAAACCCAAACACTATCTCTATACAAAGCTACAGGATACAAAGCTACAGGCGCTACAAAAAGGTACCCAGCAAGATTATGCTGACAACAATAAACTCTTCTCATATGCATTAGAACAAGAAAACCAGAACTATAAGTACATTCAAGATCCGGTTAAGCCGGATATTATCATCAAACAATTACAGGATTTATTAGATATCTTTGTAGAAGTGGGTATAGAGAACAAATAAGACGAACAAACGGATGGATGAATAGGAAATTAAAATGACGCCGCAACTACGAAAATTGCTCTTTGAGACACTCTACAAAAACCGTTATCTCTACCGCTTTGCCAGTACAGTGCCGTTTGCAGGTCAATGGCGTGTCTGGCAACAACTGGTCATACCACGCATCCACGGGCACGACGTACTGGAATTGGGCTGCGGTTTGGGTGACCTCCTGGCCGATATGCTGGAGGCTGGTTATATGTGCCGTGCAATCGAACACTCACCACAAATGGTAGAGGCGGCACGCGCAACATTAGCAAAGCGCAAATTGGGGCCTGCTTCATGCATCATGCAGGGTTCGGCCCAGCAACTACCTTTTCCTACAGGTATGTTTGATAGCGTTGTAAGCACTTTCCCATCCGAATATATTTATGATCCTGACACCATTGCAGAAGTCGAGCGTATCCTGCGACCGGGAGGAAAAATCATTATCATCGAAGGTGCGCATCTCTTCTCGGTTGGCTACCTGCAACCGTTCCTGCTCCTGGTCCATCTCCTGGTCTATGGACCCGATGTGCTCTTTGGCTCACAAAAACAACGTCAACAAGAGACCGACGAGAAAGTCGTGATCACAGAGTTACCCGATGCATGGTTTGGCAAACTCATTCCATTAGAGCAGTCTGGCTTACGTCGTCGTTCCGAGATCGTACACAATCAGCGCTGGGAAGTATATATCACCATCGGTGAAAAATAACTATATGACGAACATTCGTCAATTTCTTACAGAAAAGTAGCATCATAGCATATGCAGCAAATAGACACTGAGCAGTTTCGCGCCCAATATCCACATCTTGCAGCAGCCTTTTCCAGTATGCCACAAGGCGAACTACATCTCAGGCGCATGCAAGATCTTAACACAAGCTGGCAACAATTGCTGCTCTCAGGAACAGAGCGCCAATATGCCGAAGTGGTCGTCACAGAAGAGCAGCCCCCGATCCCTGCACCCGATACGTTCGATATCATCTATGCAGGCGGCGGACTCAATCTACTCAACGCGGCCGTCATGACACAACGTTATGGGCTACGCGTCCTTGTCTTCGACCGCTTTACCGTCGGAGCAGTTCATCGCGAGTGGAATATTTCCCGCGAGGAACTACAAGAATTGCTCGATGTTGGTTTGCTCACAGAAGCTGAACTTGAGTCAATCAGCCAGCGCGAATACAAAAGTGGCCTGGTACGCTTCCACGCCGCCAATATTCAAACCGAGCCAGCTGAACTGCATCTAAAGGATGTACTGAATATTGCAGTTGATGCCGACAAGCTCACTGCACTCTGCATCAAAAAGATCCTGGCACAGCAACCCAGAGGTGGACAAGCTAACGTCATTTTGCATAATACTAGTTTTATTCGCTGTGCCGTGCAACCAGATAAGGGTGTCACCGTAGAAGTTATAGATAGAGAGGACAAAGAGGACAAAGAGGACAGACGGTACAAATATGGAGCTCGCCTGCTCATCGACGGCATGGGTTCAACTTCGCCTATTGCCTGCCAGCTGAACTGTGGACGACCCTTCTCACTTGTCTGCCCTACAGTAGGAACGGTTGCGCGTGGCTACAAAGAAGGCGATGGACCAGATGCCATTAATTTTGAGGTTGGCGAGGTACTGGTTTCGAATAGCGATATACATAAGGGACGACAACTGATCTGGGAAGCATTTCCAGGCACCAGGGATCAGGTTGCAATATACCTCTTCTACTATGCGGAGGCAGGTAGCCGGGTTGACTTACTTGAGCTTTATGACGACTTCTTTGCCTTGTTACCAGGCTATAAGGATACTAGCACAGTTGAAATTCTCAAGCCGGTCTATGGTTTTATTCCAGCTGGCTATAATATCTCACCTCCCTGGCAACAGAAACAAAAGGTCCTGGCCTATGACCGCGTTCTCTCACTGGGCGACGCCGCAGCCTTTCAATCGCCCCTGACCTTCTGTGGCTTCGGATCTTATGTGCGCAATCTACGCCGCATCACGACGCTCCTCAGTCAAGCACTGAAGAGCAACAACCTGAGCGCACAAGACCTGGATCGCATCCGAGCATCAGAAGCAGTACCAGCGGCTGCACGTGTTTTTAGTAAATTCATGATTGCCAAACCCGGTAACGAGGAACCTGGCTGGCAGGTAAACGAGACGCTGAATGTCTTTTGCCATGTTCTCAATAAGCTAGGACCACGCGTTACTAACGATTTCTTTAAAGACCGGGTCAGTTGGCTTGACTATACACGCGTCGTCCTTAACACGCCAATCTATTATCCCAGAATTTACGCATTGGCGCTTCACACGCTCTCATTCGCCGAGATCATGGGATGGATCAGTGCATGGTTACAGCTAGGCTCCCATGCTGCTGCATACAACATATATCGCATAAGCAAACCGTTCATGCGCTCATTCATTGGGCGACTGGTCGGTACACTGATAGCAGCCAGGACATCTCCGCACAGAAGCCTGCGTATGGCAATATGGTATGAAAAAATGAAACAAATTGGTCGCAATAAAAGTGATAGAGGTGATGCATTTCTAAAGTCAGTGAGATATAATGATAGACGTTACCATTTATGAAGGCCTCCATACAACTTTCCTTATGCATTATTCGTACCCGCGATGCATGTTAAGGGCCAAGAAAGCAGGTAATTTGCAATGAGCAAACAGCCGGATAATGTGTACTGGCTACAAAATAGCAATGATCGACAGCCGACGCGTCCTGGCCCTACAGGTCGTCCTAACGGGCAAACGCCACAGCCACGATCCTCCAATAACCTCAATAAGTGGTTGCTGCTTGTTGTTGTTATTATGCTTGCTGTGTACATATACAACATTTTCAGCAACAATATCAGTAGCGCCTCCACTCCGCAAAAACTGGAACTTAGCTATACTGATTTTTACAGTCAGATTCAGACGAAGAACATTAAAACAGCGACACTTATAGGCACAACTGATATTACAGGCGATTTCAACACACCCTATAATAAGTATACTCAATACCATGTATATCAGTTACCAAATCCTGATCCACAGCTACCACAATTGCTGGTCAATAACGGGGTAAAATTCTCCTATCAGAATCCGCCGGATAACTCGATCTGGCTCTCACTACTGATCAATATCTTGCCCTGGGTCTTCTTAATTGTCCTCTTCTTCTTTGTCAGCCGCAGAGCATCACAGGGTCAGCAAGGCATTTTCAGCTTTGGTAAGAGTCGCGCAAAACTTATCCTTGAGGATCGACCCAGCACGACATTCGCCGACGTTGCAGGCGTAGACGAATCAAAATACGAACTGCAAGAAGTGGTAGAGTTCTTAAAGACGCCTGGAAAATTCCAGCGCCTGGGCGGCAAGATACCACGCGGAGTTCTGCTTGTGGGCCCTCCAGGAACTGGTAAGACGCTACTGGCACGTGCCGTTGCCGGTGAGGCGGGCGTGCCTTTCTTCTCGATGTCTGGCTCTGAATTTGTTGAAGTGCTCGTCGGTGTTGGCGCAAGCCGCGTCCGTGACCTGTTCGAGCAGGCAAAAAAGTCTTCGCCGAGTATTATCTTTATCGACGAGATCGACGCGGTCGGCCGCCAGCGTGGTTCCAGCATCAACACTAACGACGAGCGTGAGCAAACTCTGAACCAGTTGCTGGTTGAGATGGATGGCTTTGATGCACGCCAGGCAGTTGTCGTCATTGCCGCTACAAACCGCCCCGATGGCCTGGATATAGCACTTCTACGACCTGGCCGTTTTGATCGACGCGTTACTGTTGATCGACCTGACTGGAATGGTCGTCTGGCTATCCTCAAAATTCACAGCCGCAAGGTGCCATTGGCAAGCGATGTGGATCTGGTCGCGGTTGCACGTTCGACTACGGGCATGGTAGGTGCCGATCTTGCCAACCTGGTTAATGAAGCTGCCTTGCTTGCCGCACGCCGCAACCTGGACTATGTTACCCAGCGCTGCTTCGATGAGGCGCTCGACAAGATTCTGCTAGGCGCGGAGCGTCCATTGGTGTTGAGCGATGATGATCTCAACGTCACGGCCTATCACGAAGGTGGACACGCCCTGACCGGTCTCTTACTGGAACAGACCGATCCCGTTACCAAGGTAACCATTGTCCCACGTGGGCAGGCATTGGGCGTAACTATGTATACACCATTGGATGACCGCTATAACTATTCTAAAGAGTACCTGCTGACACGCATAGTCACGGCTCTGGGAGGCCGTGCCGCCGAGAAAGTAGTGTTTAATCGCATCACAACAGGCGCAGAAAATGATCTGCAACGCGTCACCCAGATTGCACGCCAGATGGTCACCCGCTGGGGCATGAGCGAGCGCCTGGGCACAATCTCGTTTAGCGAGCGCGAGAATCCGTTCTCTGGCGGCGGTGAGACTGGCGCACCAACCGATTATAGCGAAGATACGGCTGAGCTGATCGACGATGAGGTCAATCGCATTGTGAGTACTGCCTACGAACAAGCACTGGACTTGCTCACAGAGTATCGTCCAACACTGGATCGCATCGCACAGGACTTACGCCGCTTTGAGACAATTGATGCCAAACAGTTGCGTACTATTATGGAAGAGACTGGCGCACCACTCTCACAATCGCAGGTGGCAGTGCAATCCCGACGTGGAGGGGTCATTGTGGCACCACCACCAATTTCAACCGAACCTATCATACCTCCAGAAATTCAGTAGAGTAAGTAATAGAGCTTTCTACTAACAAAACGACCCACTCACAATTTATATGTGAGTGGGTCGTTTTGTTATTAATCGGTAGCTAAAAAGGCACGCATACCAGGATAGTCCCTCGTAGCTGCATCTAACATCTCCGGGGTAAGAGCCATAAATGTGCCCTGGCCCTCGGCAAAAACTATGTTCTCATCCTCTGCCAGGATCAACTTACCCTTCGCCTGCATTAGACGGCCACGTTGCAAGTCAAGAGAGGCACGTACACGCAAGAGTTGACCGTACGGCACATAGCGGCGATAGCGTATTTCCAGGCGGCCCGTCATTGTCCACATGGGATGATCGGTGAACATAGATGTACGATTAAGTGCCTCATCCAGAACGGCTGCGATAATGCCACCATGGATAATGCCTGGAAAACCCTGGTGCTCCTCGCGTGGCATAAAATCAGAAACAATAGTGTTGTCTTCCTGACGAAAGAGCATGTGCAAACCATAAGGGTTTTGCTGCCCACACACAAAACAGCGCTGATAATCAGTTGTATCGTTTAAATCCATAGGCTTTAAAAAATATCCTCCCCAAAAGAAAAGCTTTTTTTGAATCTAGCATACCACAGCTACACGACCCTACTAAAATTGCTATTACGCTTTTTTCCAAAATGATGTATACTAACTTACACTCTTTTCACCAATATAGCTATCGTACAGACACCTCCGCGCATTAAACAATGCCGAAAAGATAGGTGAGACATGGAACCGATAGATATGCTCCAACGTGTAAGACACACATAACATTTTTGTAATCAGCAGACAAGGGGAAGATTATGGCAAAGACACTTTTAACGGGCAAAAATAAATCCAGCCAGGAAGAAGAAGAGCAGAAAAAGCGCAAGAAGCAAGCTAAAAAAGAAGCAAAGCTTATGCTCCTGGTAGAAAAAATGAAAAAAGGTGTCCGTAAGGCAGAGCAGAAGGCAGCTAAAGCTCAAACAAACCTGCAGACCCATAAAACACGGCTCCAGGAATTAGAGGCAACTCTCTCTCAGCTCCATCATACAGACCAGACTGAAGCCCTTGATGAAAAGGGAAATACAGCGCAACCCCAGGTAGAAGGACACGAATCAACTGCAAGTGAGCTACATGATCAGAGCACAACAGGCACAGAGTTGCAGACAACCCTATCTCCTGAGGAAGAATATAGCAGCAATACAGAGGCATCCACAGACCCCGATGCCACCGATGCGGCTCATGCTGCTCCAGTGGATAAAGAACTCACCATCTCCTCAGGAGCAGGCACTATGCCTATCGTCACATCTGATGAGAATGCCTGGCCTCCCTCTCAAATACGCGAGGAGATTGCTCAATCCATCGCAGAGGAAGTCACCCCGGAACACGTAGCTTCTAACAATGAAGCTGAAAAAACTCCTGAGGCTGAGGTCTCTGAACCTGAAGAAAATACTGAAAATCAGGCTACCGAGCATGAAGAGGATGAAGGTCAGTCATACAGCTCGTCACGACGCAAGAGCCGTAATCATGTCTAATATACATGTTGCACTTTTGCATATTTTTGCGCAATGCGCAAAAATATGCAAAAGTGCAACATGTATATACTTTCTCCATATTGTTTTGTTTTACGCAGGATTAAGTATAGCATCCAGGTGCTTCAGATCGTGGAAGCGCAATAACCAACAACCGTAGTTCATACCACCACCAACGGCAGGTAGCGCCATCCACTGCCCCTCGTGGAGGCGGCCCTGGCGCAAGAGTTCGACTAGCGCGTTCGCAATACTTGCATTCGATAGATTGCCATAGAAACGGAAGTTATCAACAAGTTTGTCCATTGTAGACCTGGGCCAGCCAAAATCATGGATGAGGAGTTCACCCAGGCGGCGCGTGATACGCGAATTTGCCTGATGTGGCACAATATGGGCCAGTTCATCCGGGCTTAAGCCAGCCTGACGACAGAGCACATCAACACTTTCTGCCATCGCACGCGGAGCTTCACGGAAGACCTCTTTTCCATTCATCTTAGTATAGCCAACCATATATTGCGACAAAAGCCGGTTCAACTCCTGACCACGACCCTCTTTATACAACTGGAGAATCTTTAAATCAACCTCTGCCATCTCTACAGAATCTTTGCGCAACGGGGCCTGATAGAAGAGTGACGATGCTTGCCGTGCATCCGAGCCATTGATCAAATAAGAATCCTCATCACCTTGCTCAAATAAAAATGCCGCAGCACCCTCACCAAAGAGCGAACTGGTCTTCCAATCAAGTATATGCATAATATTCGGCAGCAAAGCCTCGGCGGTCACCAGCAAGATAAGTCTGGCCGTACTACCTGCAAGCGCCTCAACACTTACCTGGAAACCTTCTGTCTGACAGGCACATGCTCCTTTTAGCATAGTTGAACGCACAGGGCCGACTCCCAGGCGCAGTTGGACCAGGCCTGCAATAGTCGGAAACCCATCATTATCAGAGGAAGAAGCACCAATGATAGTATCAATCTCAGAGGCATCACGCCCAGCACAGGCGAGTGCCCGCTGAGCTGCCACAACAGCCATATCCACTAGAGACTCTTCGCGAGGGGCCATAGGATCGTCAATCAGGCCAGGGGCATCGGGGCCCGCCATTTTGCGACAGAGCTCCAGAGTACTTGCACGTACATGACGAGTCTCCAGGCCGGTTACACGTTCCAGATCCTGTGCACTACGCGGATCACCTAAACGAGTTGAAATATAAGCAAAAAAATCGTTAGTAATCACGCCCCTGGGTACATAAGAACTCAGGCCAATCAATCGCACTTGAGCTTTCGTATAAACATGAGGGAGAATATATGTATAGTGTGGCCACGGACCAGTGTTGGTAAAAACCATTGTATAAAGAACCTCCATAGTGAGGGTATTAAAAGCGCTTAGTTACCCACAAGTATAACACATACCCCCTACCATACGACGATGAACAGATTCTTCCCAAAGAAATCTCAACCTCGGAGAAAAGCATGCACAGCAAAAGAGAGGATCAAATTATCTGTACTGTATATAGATAATTTGATCCTCTCAGGCCAGACCTCATCTTTTCCTGAAGTCGCTCTTTTAGAACGCTATTTATAGATAAGAGAATCTACCAGCGGTCGCGGCGGTCACGGCCACTATCACGTCCCTGACCTCTCTCTCCACTGTAACTATTGCTATAGCGCTGTGAATCATCACGATACGAGCGAGATGCACGCTGGGTCTGAAAACATTCGCTGCAATAAACCGGGCGATCTCCACGGGGAATAAAGGGAACAGTAGTATTACGGCCACAATTAGCACAGACAGCCTCATGCTGCTCACCACGCGAGATACGTGGTGCGCTGACCTGCTGTCCGCGCCGTGCGGCACGACAGTTTGGGCACCGGCCGGGAGAATTGGTTAAACCTTTGCTAGCATAAAATTCCTGTTCACCTGCAGTGAACGTAAAATCGTTTCCACAATCACGGCAAACAAGTACACGGTCCCGGTAACCCTCGTTAAACATCATGGGTAACTTTTCCCCTTCTTAAATTACAGCTGTCCCGCTTCACATTTACAAATTTTAGGTACAGTGGAGGTACAAGTAAGATATATATCTACTGTAGCATACAGAAGAAGGAGTACAACTTCTGCTGGTTATTGGGTTGTCATTTCCTATAAATCCGGCTAGCGGAACAGAGCCGGGACTTTTGATAGTACATGCCAAATGGGAGTAGTTTTCCCTAACCATATACTTATTGTAACATATAGCTTCTAAAAATGCAGTATCTCCTTGACTACAATGCTAGGATATAAGCATATCTCTTTTGCAAAGCCGGAGGAATAACATTGCACTTTGACTGTACAGATCAAGCAGAAAAAGAATATATGACGGTTCAATCACGTATAGTCCATACAATCACAGATCGTTTTTCAATGGCAAATGCATATTTAATCAATGAAGAACAATTAGTCATTGTTGATCCAGGTACTGAGCTTAACGTAAAACAAATCCAAAACTATCTATGGACCTTTCTGCATCGTCCATTGTCACATATTGATCTCATTGTTTTAACACATTTTCACCCCTACCACGCTGCAGGCTTAGAGGCACTACTTAAAATCTGTGATGCACCCGTGGCCGCCCTGGCTATCATTCAGGAACACACTAAAAATGCGCAATTTGCGCAAACAGAACACAAACACAAAAATGCGTCTCCTTCTCGTTTCACAAAACGATCAGGTGCACATCAACATTTTTATCCATCACTCTCAGCTTATGAGCAGCAAATGAAGCTCATCAACTTATGGCTACACGATGTAGAAGGGTTACCAGGACATCCAAGCTGGCGTGTCATTGCCAGCCCAAACCTCATACCTCAAAGTCTCTACCTATACAATCCCTTCAGCAAAGAATTGCTTTGTGGAGATGCCATTATTACTATTCAATGGGGAGCACCTCTCTTGCGAGGAGGCCCTGATTGCCGCCTGCAAGAAGAAATGCTGCACACTCTTCGTAGCTTACCAATCCACTATCTTTACCCTGGTCATGGGCGGCCTATCCTTGGACTACAGCCACTGCGTAATGCCCATATAGAGTGGTGAAAGCTTAATTTTGCTTCATGCGACTGGGCAACTTCAAAGGCGTAGGGCCGACCGACAACTTTAAAGACGGTGAACTTGCTGTCGGTGGCAAAGGTGTTGCACCTCTTACCCGAAGCACTGTATAGACCAGATAAATATTCCCCAGACGGACCACATCCCCCGGCTTGAGCAATTGAGCATCCTGCAATAGCTCATTGTTTAGCAACGTCCCATTACTCATATCTTGTATATAATCACCATCAGGTTGATGGAGAAACTGAACATGCAAAAGGGAGATCGAGGCATCATTGATCACAATATTACATTCGCTCCCACTCCCAATAGTCAAAGTAGAACGATCTATAGTAAATCGTTTGCCTACAAACTCACCATTCTGCACATATAAGACACCCGAAGCATCTGCAGACCAGGGAGATACAAGAGGCTGATCGCGCAGAGTTACCCCTTCTTTAGAGGTTGTGCTCTCGTGAAGTGGACCATGCCCTTCATCGGTCGGCACACCGCCGGGCCAGATCACAGGTACTCCATCATGCGTATTGATTGTATCCGCCGCATCCTGATTATTCGCCTGCAAATCACGAGTAGAGCGCCAGGTATGCTTTAACAAAGGGTCATCATCCAAAGCAGAAGGAGTCTCTTTCTGCTCCGCCAGAATAAAGACAAAACGCAGCAAACCGATCTCAATCTGATCATTCGAATGCATCTGAACGCTACCGCGCACACGCCGACCATTCAGGCTCACACCATTCAAGCTGCCGCAATCCGTTAAAAATGCCTGACCCTCATCCCAGGCCACCTCAGCATGATAGCGAGACGCCATCTCATCATCCAACCAGATATCGCACGCTTCATCACGCCCAATCATAGCAATTGCGCGTTTGAGTGCCAGACGCTGACCCTGGAAATTGCCACTGCCATATTCCAACCATGCCCAGGCCGCGTCTTCACCAAAGACAAAAGGGGCCATGACCCCAGGCTGGTAGCGAGGTGGATGGGGAGCATGCCCGGCTGTCGTGGTATGTTCCTGTGCCGTATGATAATTTTGATCTGGAACCTGAGCTGGCTCTATGGATGTTCGTGGCAAAGCCGAAAAGCAGTAGAGGAATGTCACAGATAGAGGCAGCCCCCAACCACAGAACGTAAC
The DNA here is from genome assembly GCA_963850365.1 of uncultured Chloroflexia bacterium. Taxonomy (GTDB): domain Bacteria; phylum Chloroflexota; class Ktedonobacteria; order Ktedonobacterales; family Ktedonobacteraceae; genus Dictyobacter. The sequence goes on along the minus strand of CAWKKX010000025.1, from coordinate 651,255 downwards.
ATAGGCGAGCAATCCCTCAACCTCAAATGTGGAAAGTAATGCCTGTTTGACACTAAAACGCAGATCAAACCAGATAATAGCAGGAAGTAATAGTAATACTGATATCACACAGACAATAATCGCCATGGTAAGGTGACGCTTTGTTCCTCGCCGACTCAGAGCAGTATAGAGCGAATTAGTTGCGATAGAGACTATACAACATGCTAATCCACCATAGAAACCCAGGTTAAACCAGGTTGGGAAATCTATTGTGCTCGTTGTTCTAATCCTTCCTTACAAAATAAACATCTAGTAATAATCATTTATCCTTTATACCATTGGAGCAATATGCGCATCTCGTGCATCGCTCACCAGAATAGTATCCATGATTTTGTGTTGCTGCTCATATTGTTTATACATGCTATCAGCCTGAACATTAGCGGAATCGGCAGCGATATTATTATTCACGGTAATGACGTCCCAATATTCAAAGTTTTTATTATCTTGCGTATCTGCAACTCCAAGAAAAGCATGGTCAGAACTAATGATAATTTCAGAATGAAGTCCAATATGTTCTACGGCTGCTGCAAGCAGGGCTGTCAGTTCTATACACATACCACGATGCTTTTGCAAAACCTCAAATGGTAATTTCACAAGCTGGGTGGCCCCATCAAACGCTGACAAAGAATTGGCTACTGGTACGTACCGCAAGTGGTAGTCCAGGCGCAATGCATCATAAATGGCATCCACCTGATCAATCACCTGACGTGGTGTCGCTGACTTATAACCTACCATACCCGCCGGAGCCGGAAAGGACTGATCTTTGAGATATGCTTCTGCTTTAGCAGCGAGAGTCCCTATCTGCGGGTCGTCTGGGGTCACCCATGCAGCAATCTTCAAACGATTCGCAGTTACCCATTGCATCAGCCAGCGCGAGTATAAAAGCACAGGGGCCGTATCCTCATAATAGAGATGCTGCCTCCTGTCTGTTACACGTACATTAATCGAGGCATTATCATTAGCCGTCAAGTTTCGTAACGATTCATCCAAAATGGGGGGGATAAATGTACGTGACTGCACAAGCGCAACAGCATCGACAGTCTGAGTCTGCACCTGACTAAAACCTGGAATTGACACGCTCAGGAGCAAAGTAAGGGGAGTACTGCTACTATAGGTGATATGGAAAAGAGGATACTTTGTATCAAGATAGGAACGATAAAAGGCACCAAAAACCGCTCTGGGCGTCTGGACGCAGATATGTGCAGGCGCTTCCCCCCCACATTGCTCTTGCATCGCAATACTATTTTGCTGATAACGCGTGTATGCCTGAGTCCCATTCATAATGTAGACCCCTGAAAGAAGCACGAATACCGTTAACACGAGGAGCAACACGCTATATTTTTTGCCCATTGGATCATCTGCCTCTTATGGCCCGCCAATCAATGATTAGTAGCCAATCAGACCTGTCCTTTGCTGCTTTTACATTCTCTGCGAATATGCTAGCTTACAAAACTTTATCAGATCGACCACGAGAGGGTTTTTCAAGGATAATCATATCATTATGTATCATAATGAGCAAATGATTGGGACTTGTGGGCAACTAACATCAGATGATAAAGGCTTTTTTTCATATTTAGGTTGCCAAAATTAACAAAACAATGCATCTCTGGCCGCATCTCGGCTTTCAGTCTCTTCGGACAACGTATCAGCAGCTTCAAACGTAGAAGATAGTATAAGATAAAGCTACTAAAACAATCCTATTGCTAGCATAGTAGCTGCGAAAAGGTTGATGAGTTTCAGATACTGCTTAAAAGTTGTGACTGACATGTAACAGTAAAACAATAAGACTGAACTCAAGACACTTCTCTAATAGAAAAAGGAAACATATATAATGGCAGAGACAGAACAAGGAGTCGTTATTGGAGTGTTCGAAGACCGTAAAGCGGTAATACGAACAATCGATATGCTGCTCAAAGCAGGTTTTCACGAGGATCAACTTGGTTTTGCCGCACGCGGTCATGAAGAACATATTCGGCACATACATAAACAAGCCTCAACACCAAACTCAGTATTACGAGGAGTTGTAGGCGGTCTCCTGGGCGTGGCCGATATGCTGCTCGTACCCATCACTGGCCCATCGGATGCCGCTGGCATGTTGGCCGCAGTACTGCCTGTAACAGAAGAGGCCATCGATCATCTCCCTTACCCTGGCTCGCACAGGGACAAACCCACACCGATAGCATCTAAGACTGCAACAACTACACCAGAGCAAACGACACCATCAGCATCATCAACAGCATCAGTTCAGCCTGCACAAACACAGGAACAAGTAAGCATAGCATCAATAGAACAAAGCACCTCTATTTCCTCAGTAACCGGGGCCGCAGCCACACCAGCAGCACAACGAGCAACCGAATCATCCGAACGCACAAGTATAGTCACAGGGAGTGTTATTGGTGGTGTATTGGGGGCAGCGGTGGCATTCCTATTGCCAGGAATTGGCCCGGTGGTGGCTGGTGGCGTCCTGGCCGAGATTTTTGGTGGCCTCGCAATTGGTGGTATTGCCAGCGGCTTCCTGGGCGCATTCACAAGCATAGGCGTGCCAGAAGAGCAAGCACGCTCCTATGAAAAGGAGATCAAAGCCGGGCGTACCATACTTGCTATCCACACAACAACACGCCGACAAGAGGTCACTGATATCCTTAGCCAGAACGGGGCATATAATATACAGGTACACATTGACCGCACGCCACATTAGTACAAAATATACATATCAGGAAATAAGCGATAATTTTTGTGTATGATGCCTGGTATACGAATTGTACATATTGGCATAGAATGCTGCATATACATACAATAAATGCGTGCAGCATTCTATGACAATACTCTCATCCCTGCGGCTGCCAACCATGTGCTCGATATATATTTAGTGTCTGCTGATCGCCAGGTACATAGCTGACCATAGAATAGCTAGAAATACCGCTAAATACCGTTGTCGCAGTACGCAAAGTAACGCGACCCAACTCGCTATGCTGAATCTGAAACACAAAAGATGGGGCTGGTTTGCTGACAGCGTAGACCGAGGAAGCAATACGGCGAAACTCTGGATACTCACACAGGCTCTTCCATAACGCTTTATACTCCGGCAAATGTGTCAGAGTACGAGAGTTATACTGAAAATCGCTCACCAGACGGCGGGCAAGATTCTCCCAACCATGATAACGTTGGTGCAACTCTGGATCAAATACAAGCTTCAGCAGGTGAAGCTGCTCCCCACGTGCCAATAACACCTGCGTCTCAAAAAGACGGATTGCAGCATCATTCCATGAGAGCAGATACCAGAGCTTATTTAGAGCATGTGCCGGGTACGAAGTATTATGTACTAGCAAGCTTGCTAGCTCGCCAAAATCAAGCAGGGTGCTCTCAGACTGCTCACCATCCACAAATTGGCCTGTGAGCACATAATATGCCTCATAGAACTGCCGCTTCTCTTCACTATGCAGCTCCAGGGCCCGGGCAATGTTTTGCACTACCTGTGGCGATGGATTCGCCCGCTGCCCCGTCTCCAGGTGATAGATATAAGTGCGCGAGAGCCGGGCTGCCTGCGCAAGTTGTCCCTGAGACATATCACGTTGGTAGCGAAAAAAAGTCACCAGGTGCGCAAAATCGAGGCCATTCTTCTCATTATCAAGCGCCACTAAAACACCTCCAACATTTATAACATGTTAGCTATCAACCCATTATGACGCAAAAATTGTTAGCTGGCAACATGGTTATCTTTCAGTTGGTCACCTATAATTAGACAGTGAGTTGTTGCGTTCCTTTCTCCTCCTAAAAAATAGCCTATAATATTTTTTAGAAGAGGGGGCTTTGACCGTTTGCCTGACCCATTTGTAGCGCGAGAAGCTTAGGCGTATGTACAATCGAAGGAGAACTTAAAGCATGTCAACGACGATAAAACCAACGGAGTCAGGAACAGCATTTCTGACTACCTCCGTCAATGAAAGTGCAGAAAAAATATTTATACTGGAAGAGCGTGACGATGAACAGCGCTGGATCGAGGAGTCAGCGGCCACCTTCGTCACACGCGAAGTGATGCCAAAAACAGAGGCTATCGGCCGCCAGGAACCTGGCGTCATGCCCACTCTTATCAAACAAGCTGGCGAGCAAGGGCTGCTGATGATCGATATCCCTGAGCAATATGGTGGTGCAGAACTTGGTCTATTGACCAGTGCTCTTGTGGCCTCAGAACTACGCGAAGCATCATTCAGTGTCGCCTTCGGAGCTCATACAACAATCGGTACACTCCCAATTGTCTACTACGGAACCGAGGTCCAGAAGCATCACTACTTGCCCAAACTAGCTTCAGGCGAATGGATCGCAGCCTATGCACTCACCGAACCTGGCGTTGGCTCTGACGCTATGGGGCTGAACACTCGTGCAGAGCTATCCGCAGATGGCAAACACTATATCATCAACGGCACCAAACAGTGGATCTCCAACGCAGGCTTCGCCGACATTATGATTGTTTTCGCCCGTATAGGCAACGAGCGACCATCAGCATTTATTGTCGAATCTCACTGGCCGGGCATCAGCACAGGACCAGAAGAAAATAAAATGGGCATCAAAGGCTCCTCGACACGCCAGGTCTTTTTCGCCGATGCCAAAGTTCCGGTCGAGAACTTGCTCGGAGAAATTCACAAAGGCTACAAGATCGCCTTTAATATCCTCAACATTGGTCGCTTAAAACTGGGTGCCGGCACAGTCGGTGGTGCACGCAATGCACTCGATCTGGCTGCAACCTATACTACAGAGCGCAAAGCCTTCGGGAAATACCTGCACGAATTTGGAATGATCAAGAAAAAACTTGCTCAGGTCGCTGCCGAAACGTATGCAGCTGAGAGCGAAATCTTCCGTACTGCTGGTAATATCGCACAAGCACAACAGAGTGCGGGTGCAGATACCACAGCCGTCTTCAATGCTATCGAAGAATATGCCATCGAAGCCTCAATCGCCAAAGTTCATGGTAGCGAGGTTCTGGCAAAAGCAGTTGATGAAGGTGTACAGATCTTTGGCGGCTATGGCTTTATGCACGAGTATCCCATCGAAAATGCTTATCGCGATGCGCGTATCCAGCGTATCTTCGAAGGCACCAACGAGATCAACCGCATGGTCGCCTCCACCACCCTCTTCCGCCGCGCTATGAGTGGGCAAGTCAACCTGATGACAAAATATGCTCAAGTCGAAGAGCTCATGAAAACTGAGCAAAGACCTGCTGCTATCGGCGAAGATGTGCCTGCCGAGCTACGCGATGCCGCCAATATATTAGAACGTGCAAAAGACGCGACTATCTATGCCACAATGCAGATCGCTCTCAAATATATGCAAGATCCACAAGCGCTGGCAAATGAGCAAGAGTTTATCGAGTATCTGGCTAACGTGCTCATCGAGCTATACACAACCGATAGCGCCCTTGCACGCGCGATCAAAGTAACGCGTCATGGTTATGAAAATAGTGCCACGCATACCAAACTCGCACAGTTAGCGGCATGGCTATCCTTCTCACGCATACGCAGTAATCTCGATCAGATGATCATAACATATATAGATGCAGAGTAGAGCCGAAAAAGTATTAAGTCGTGTACGTACCTATATAGGAGACTACATGTTTAACGGCGTGCAAGCGCAGCGTGAGATTGCAGCACTCGTTGTTGAGAAACATGGCTATCCGCTGTAGAGAGACAGGTCAGCTTGCCCGGCCCTCCCGGATACGCCTATCGAGAGGGCTCTACCAGACAGAACCAGAAGCAAAGGAGCAAAAACTATGGTAGAAACCGTTATCGTAAGCGCCGTGCGCTCACCCATTGGACGTGCACATAAGGGTGCACTCAAAGATATACGACCCGACGACCTTGCCGCTCTTGTAGTCAAAGCCGCCGTGGAGCGCGTGCCTAATCTTGATCGCGCTCTCATCGAAGATATTATTCTGGGCTGCGCCTTTCCTGAGGGTGAGCAAGGCATGAATCTGGCACGCCTGGTTGGCGCACTAGCAGGCCTACCAGAAACTGTTGCAGGTGTTACCGTTAATCGATTTTGTGCTTCTGGCCTACAGGCTGTAAATATGGCCGCACAGAATATCATGCTCGGTCTGGGCGATGTGTTTATCGCAGGTGGCATCGAAAGTATGTCTCGCATACCCATGGGCGGCTTCAACCCTAGCTTCAATCCGCGCCTGGCAAAAACGGACCCCAACACAAATAAGCCAACTGCATATACGATGGCTTACCCACCGTGCGAACTAGAATATGGCTATTCCGCCTATATACCTATGGGCCTTACCGCCGAAAATGTGGCACGCGACTACGCTATCAGCCGCGCCGACCAGGATGCCTTCGCGCTACGCAGCCACCAGCGAGCTCTCGCCGCAACCGATAACGGTTTCTTTAAACGCGAAATTATCCCCGTGCCTTTGCCGGATGGACATCTGATGGAAATTGATGAGGGGCCACGTCGCGATACCTCTCTGGAGAGGCTTGCCAGCCTGGAACCAGTCTTTGTCAAAGGTGGCACCGTCACCGCTGGCAACTCCAGCCCGCTCAACGATGGTGCTTCCGCCGTCGTTTTGATGTCAGCCGAACGCGCCCGCGACCTGAACATCACCCCACTGGCAAGGGTACACACCATGGCCATCGCTGGTGTCCTTCCTGACATCATGGGGATTGGACCGATTCCCGCTGTGCGCAAACTTTTGCAGCGTGCAAATTTACGGATCAGCGACATTGATATCGTCGAGCTAAACGAAGCCTTCGCCTCCCAGAGTCTCGCCGTCGCCAGAACGCTAGGCATCGACGAGGAGAGGCTCAATCCAAACGGAGGAGCCATCGCGCTGGGTCACCCACTAGGGAGTAGTGGAGCACGCTTAATCGCTACCCTCATCAACGATCTTCAGACATTAGATAAACGACTGGGCATCGCAACCTTATGTGTCGGCGGCGGTCAGGGGCTGGCCACATTAATCGAGAGGATAGGGTAGCCATGGCATATCAGGTTCGTAAAGCCGCTATCATAGGTGCAGGTGTGATGGGTGCCGCCATTGCAGCCCACCTCGCTAATGTGGGCATCCCCAGCCTCTTGCTCGATATCGTCCCGCCCAATGCGACAAAAGATCGCAATATTGTCGCTCGCACAGGCCTGGACAAAGCCCTCAATGCTCGCCCTGCCTCTTTTTACAGTAAGCGCGGCGCTCAACTCGTCACAATCGGAAATACTGAAGATGATCTGGAAAAACTCTCTGCTGTGGATTGGATCATCGAGGCCATTGTGGAACGCGCCGATATCAAGCAGAATCTCTATAGCAAGCTTGAGCCGATCATCCACCCGAACGCGATCATCACCTCAAACACGTCAGGGCTACCAGCTCACCAGCTTGTTGAGGGACGCAGCGAGAGCTTCCGGCGACACTTTATGATCACACACTTCTTTAACCCGGTACGCTACATGCGCTTGCTTGAGCTGATTCCCACAGCAGACACTGATCCTGCACTACTCACATTCATGGAAACATTTGGCACTCAGGTACTGGGCAAAGGCGTTGTTCTTTGTAAGGATACGCCCAATTTCATTGCTAACCGCATCGGCACATATAGCATGCTCGCAACCGTTCATTATGCATTGGCACAAGGCTATACGATCAGCGAGGTCGATACTATTCTAGGTGAGAACATGGGGCGTGCCAGATCAGCCGTCTTCCGTACCGCTGACCTCTCAGGGCTTGACACGATCATGCATATTGCCAACAATCTCTACCAAAATGTTCCTGACGACGAACAGCGCGAGACCTTCCGTTTGCCCGCAGTGGTGCAAGAGATTATCAAACGCGGCTGGCTGGGCGAGAAGAGTGGTCAGGGGTTCTATAAACGCATCAAGGGCCCCGATGGGACATCGATTATTCAAGAGCTAAACGTAAAGACATTGGAATACGAGCCACAACCCAAACACCGTTTTGCATCCATCGGTGAGGCACGTAGACTGGATGATCCACACCAGAAGGTTCTTACCATACTCAAAGGCGACGACCGCGCCAGCCAGCTAGCACGCGAAGCTACAGCATACGAATTAATCTATGCAGCCAATCGAGCACAGGAGATTGCGGACAACATCGTGGCAATCGACAATGCCATGCGTTGGGGCTTTAACTCCAATCTGGGCAGCTTTGAGATGTGGGATCTTCTCTTACAAAATCCAGCAGTACTGGACAAAGTCATGCATGGGAACAACCTGCCTGCACTTGTACAACACGTCCAGGATAAAGGGCAGGGCACCTTCTATGTAACCATTGCTGGCAAGCTACACTTCTTTGACTTCAAGACCGATACATACCAACCCGTACCTACGATCCAGGGGGCAATCTCGCTACAAGAGCTAAAAGCAAGCGGCACAGCCGTTGTGCACAACAATGGATCATCTACATTAATTGACATAGGAGATGGCGTCGCCTGCCTGGAGTTCCATACCAAATTAAACTCGATAGACGAAGGCATTATTGAAATGATGCGCTATACCGTGGAGGAAGGCACAAAGCGCTTCCGCGCAATAGTGATTGGCAATGAAGCCGCTGACTTCTCAGCCGGGGCCAACCTGTTCCTGGTGCTCATGGGGGCCAGGCAGGGAGATTGGCGCATGCTCGAAGGCGCAATTAACGGCCTGCAACAGGTCCATCAATTGCTCAAATATAGCCCTATCCCGATAGTTGTGGCACCCGCAGGACGAGCACTCGGCGGCGGCTGCGAAATAATCATGCATGGCCACCACGCACGTGCATTCGCAGAGTCATATATCGGCCTCGTCGAAGTTGGGGTCGGCCTCGTGCCAGCCGGCGGCGGCTGTAAAGAATTGCTGCTGCGTCAAGGGGCCAGCCTTGAGAGTCAGAAGGCAGGTAAAACCGGTGGATCATTTACACCTTCACGCCGTGCCTTCGAGATCATCGCAGTTGCCACCGTCTCAACCAGTGCAGCAGAGGCACAAGAACTGCGTTTCCTGCGCAAAACTGATGCTATAACGACGAATCGGGATATACTCTTGCGAGATGCAAAAGCCGATGCCATTAAAATGGCCGAGGCAAAAGAAAACGGCCATTGGCACCCAGCCCAACCCCAACAGCTACTGCTACCAGGCAGCGGTGCTCGGCTGGTTCTGGAGCAACAGGTGGAAGGCTTGCAACTCACAGGCAAGATCAGCGCACATGACGTAATCATCGCTCGTCATCTGGCACGAGTGCTCACTGGCGGCGACTGCTCGCCCATCACACCAGTAACAGAACAATATGTGCTTGACCTGGAGCGGGAAGCATTCTTAAGTCTCTGCGGCATGGAAAAAACCCAGGAGCGCATGCAATCAGTCCTATTATCCGGCAAAGCCGTACGTAACTAATTGTACGGCTGAAGCCGCAAATACATTTTTTATACTTACTATATTTATTTTTCATTTTTATATATTTTTCTTGCAATGCAAGAAAAATATATAAAAATGAAAAATAAATATAGTAAGTGTTTAGAAGCGCGGCGAAGCCGTGCAAAATCATCCACAGAGAACGGGAACACGCTGTGCATAGATAAAGAGGCCGTGCAACAATCGTTGCACGGCCTCTTTATCTATGCACAGCGCTACTCCTCACGCCAGGCACATCATTTCTTCTTAGAAGATAGCCTCGCCAGTATCAGTATCGAAGAGATGAATCTGATCGCTATCAACGTACAGGCGAACTTTGTTACCAGCGGTAATGCGGGAGCGAGGATCAAGCGTAGCAACAAGACTTCTACCACCAGAGGTAAGATAAACCTGAAGCTCGTTACCCAGGTTCTCAACCACGTCTACAGAAGCATCAATGGTAGACTCAACTTCGCCGCGCTCAGCGCTGATAATAGCAGCATCTTCCAGGTGCACCGGGCGAATACCAAAAGTCAGGCTCTTGCCTGCTGCGGCACGCGCTCGCTCTGCATAGATCTGAGGTACAGTCACACGACCAAGACCTTCAAGTATCACGGATGTAGCAGAACCCTCAGCCGTAATCTTTAGCATTGGGCACAAAGTTCATAGCAGGAGAACCAATGAAGCCTGCCACAAAGAGATTCGCAGGATGATCATACAATTCTTGAGGAGCACCCAACTGCTGAATAATACCTGCATTGAGGACGGCGATACGGTCGCCCATAGTCATAGCTTCAACCTGGTCATGCGTAACATACACTACCGTCGTTTGAATACGCTGGTGAAGCTTAATGATTTCAGCACGCGTCGCAACACGTAGCTTGGCATCCAGGTTAGAAAGGGGCTCGTCCATCAAGAAGACTTGCGCCTCACGCACGATAGCGCGACCCAGAGCAACGCGCTGGCGCTGGCCACCAGAAAGCTCTTTTGGTTTACGTTTGAGCAATTGCTGAAGACCAAGCACATCGGCCGCCTCTTCCACACGCTTCTTAATCTCAGGTTTAGCGAAGTGGCGCAATTTTAGACCGAAAGCCATGTTGTCGAAAACAGTCATGTGGGGATAAAGAGCGTAGTTCTGGAACACCATCGCGATATCGCGATCTTTGGGATCTACACCATTCACGATGCGATCTCCAATGTAAATTTCACCTTCAGTAGGCTCTTCCAGGCCAGCCACCATACGTAAACAGGTGCTTTTGCCACAGCCAGAAGGACCAACTAATACAAGGAACTCTTTGTCTTTGATATCAATACTAATATCATGGACAACTTCGGTTTTGTTAAAACGCTTGTAAACATGCTCAAATTGGACACGTGCCATGAAGGACTACTCCTTTTCGCTTCTGTAACAGGTTCATCCCTGTTACCCCTCATACATTAAGAGAAGCATTCGCTTGATGCCAGCGTTGCAGCTGATTACCATATCAGAAGGGAGTCAACGCGGCTTCTTAACGCGCTGCACACAAAGGAGCAAGCTCCTGGCAGGCGTTGAATAAATTATAACATAGCTTCTGTTAAAAGTGAAGGATATAAATCTAGGAGACACCTATAAGCAAGCAACTTTGCTTTGTAGGCAATATTCTGAGCCAGGCAACAATCCAAGAAACAGAGCATGCAAACAATTTTTGATTTTATATACCTCTACTATCGCAGTCTAACAAAAAGCAAGAGGAAAAAAACAGAGAAAATAGATATAAAGCGAACTAAATAGCACATCACAATCAACGAATATCCTGTCCATAAGTACTACATCACTAACAAAATAATTTGCCTTTTTATCAAAAAAAGAGATGGGTATTACAGAGTACAAAAATATGTAAATGAGCCTACAGAGCACGACAAAAGAGCATACATATGCATGAACAATGTTGGCATAATGTGAAATTCCTATCAAAAATGTCGCTTTTGGAGCATAGATGGATAATAAAACACTGGACAAGAACTACATCTTCGTGCATACTAGTAGAGTGTATTGTTATTGTTGTTCTCACAAACGATCTACATTGTACTTACATCGCGTGTAGACCTGTTGTTACAGCGTAACATATATAGGTCGTTAAAGGCTCAGGGTTAGGAAGGAAAGGGAAATTATGCTTAAGACAAACGAACAGCGTAGTGAGGTTGCTCGCCTACTGTCACAGATCAGTGCTGAATATGAAGCGGCACAACAAGGTCTGACCGGCTTATCATATGGTATGTCGCAACACGAGTTTATTACAGCTCGGATGGAAAATATGGGCCAGCTCCATAACCAATTACAATCGATTGTAGGGGATGTTGCAATAGCTATGATTGCCGATCAACTGAACACCATTCATTCGTAAAGATATAGTTCTATTTGTCCCAATAAGAAATTTTCTTACAGCTACGTCATTCACATGCATATGCGCATAGGGTGCGTACATGTGATGAATATATAATGCATGACAACAGAGTACGGGTATATCCCTATCACCTGTACTCGCACTTCTTACAAATTATATATAATGCGGCACAAAAAACTTGCTCACAATAATGAGAAAGAAGAAAGTGCCGCTTTTCTTACATATATGACAAGCGAGGTCCGGTATGCTTCCTCTGTTTAAATTCAGAAAACAGAGGAAGCATACCGGACCTCGCTTGTCCAGTAAAGCTGGCGTACACCTGATAATATAATGCGGAGAAAACCAGATAGCCCCGGCTCAAATATCCAATGCCTACAAAAAAGTACGGCGAGTAGTATCCCAAATACCGGACACTACAAACTCAGTCTCTTCATAGCAAAATTCTTCTTGATCTAATACATTATGCATATCATCAAAAAAACAATGTAGCCAACTTGTTACATCTTCACGCGCAAGATAGGGAGCCCCTTCGCATACAAACCATTCTGCGATACCACGTAAATAAAAGCGGAAACCTTCAGGCAGAATGTGATGGCGAACGATACGATACGTCCTTTCCTGCACATCTTTATAGCCAGCCGCACGTAGATATCCAGCCAGTTTAGAGCCCACCCAACTATCTTCAAAAGCATAGTCACGATCAACGCGTTCTCGTTCCCAGCGCTCACGAGCTTGCAAGACGCGGGCCTGTAAGCCGGGATCTATCGAATGAAAACATATTGTACCAAAATCGATATCCTTCACCACCAAACGCCCTTCACGCTTCAAATAGGGCCCCATAGTCGCAAAAGTCTCAATAGGATTACTAAGATACTGACTCACATTGGCGCTAAAAATGAGATCAGCAGAACTACATTCAAGCGGCAATTGCTCCAAAAGAGCTCGTCTATATTGCACTTGCTGACGATACCATGTATTCAGACTGCGTTTCTGAGCTGTTATAAGCGCCTCAGTGGAAATGTCAACACCCAGAATGTGCCCTTCAGGGCCAATATTCTGAGCAAGGAGAGGAGTCCACAAACCAGGCCCACATCCCGCATCCACAACAAAACTCCCCTGCAGCAAACATAAATCGCGAATCATCTGACTGCGCTCTTGCGCCTTACTCTGATGATGTGTCACAAGCCACTCTACTGCATTCAGGGGAAGACCACATTCATTCACATGAACAACATTGTTGACTGCCATCTTCTGCCTTATCCTTCCAACCATCCAGTAATGTAGTGTACTACTTCACTACTCTTTGTGATCTTCATTAATATACATGCTCTGTTATAAAAAAGCAATATATGTTATACATTGTAGTACTTTTATTGGAACTTATGACATACAAGTGCACAAAAATGAGTAGGCTATATACACTGCTTCCTTAACACAAGGTCATCGCTTATGTAAGTGAGGCAAAAAGATAACCTGAGCAAGATAACAACGACACCTTTTTTCTTATTCAGCACAGAACTTACCCCTTATATCTGCAAGAAGAGCCTTAGAAAGTTTAAGAATTATATAATTACTTGTCCCACATATGTTATAATAAAAAAAGACATATCTTGTGGAACATTGTAACGCCTTCACATTATATAAGGACATAACGTATTGGATAGTAGGCCACGCTCTAATGAACAATTAAAAAAACGGCGCGGTCGCCCTCCTGGTACAAGCAAGGTAAAGGCCGAACAAAACCAACAAAGTTTCGGTCAACAAAATGGGGCGGCGAAACCGGTAACAAAAACTCAGGCACAAGATACGCCTTCCAAACAAGCAGGAATGGAGTCATCCTCTGTTAACGCAACCACGGAGGCCAATCCCTTTGGTAAGCTCCTGCAAAACATCCTCCGTCACGACCATATAGAGATCGCACGTATGGCGAAAGAACTTAATGTGGCAGAAAACACTATCTATCGTTGGATAAATGGAACATCGGAGCCACGCATTATGTATCTAAAACGACTCCCTGATATTTTTCCTGAACAGCGTATACAGCTCATCAATACTATTAACCAGATCTTTGGCGATGTACTGGGTGCTCCCACACCTACCCTTCGTGAGATAGGCAAAGATATCTATATTAAAGTACTGGAGCTAGCTGCACACTGCCAGGATAGTGATGCACGCATGTGGCAAGTTTCACAGACTATATTCGAATATGCACTACTACACATGGACTCAGAACGCCTGGGGATGGCAATCACCTACGCCCGACTCATGCAACCACGCCCCGATGGTATTCATTCGCTGTACGAGGTAGCTATGTGTGGCAATGACCCCTGGCCCTCCTCCATTGAAAGCGCAGCGTTTTTAGGCAGCACAAGCCTTGCAGGTACCACCGCCGTCACGCAACGCCTTCAGGTCTGGAATGATACTGATCATAGCCGCTCCCTTGTCGAAATAGACGAATTCGAACATAGCGCTTGCGCTGCCCCTGTACTCCGTGATGGTTTACTTGCGGGCGTATTGATCTTCTCCAGCACACAACCTGACTTCTTTAAAGATCCTCAAGCCTGTCTGGCGGTGATGGAATATGCATTATTAATGGAAGTCGCCATTAGCGATAAAGAATTTCATCCATCTTCTCTTTTAAACTTGCGACCTATGCCTCATTTAAAATGGCAACGCAAACAGATTGCTGAAAATTATGTTAATCGTGTTATTATATGTGCAAGCAGATATGCGATGGCACGTCGCGAAGCAGAACTTCGGGTCCAGAATGAAATGGAGTTAGAATTTGAAGAAGAGGCACGAAAGAAGCTCAAGCAACGCCCAAACGATGTAGAACAAGTGGAAACGGTTGCCTGGCAACCGCCTGACACTTCATTGCGAAGATAGAGTCGAGATAACTATGCAAACTTCCGATCAATCACCAGAAGAACAGCCTGTGTCACCACAGGCACCACAAGCACCAGCAAACTCTTCATCTCCACAATCTCAAGATGAGAGTAGTCATGCAATAAGCAAACAGAGTATGCCCGGCATGGCAGGTGTCAACGATGATGCAATCCGACAGGGACTTGTCTACCCACCACCACCTTCTTTTTATCAAAAAGAGCAACAAGCTCCCAGCACTCAAACAGGCCTGCCACCACAGCAACCACCATATACATATGGAGGTCCAGCAGAGTATGTCTCACCACCACAACCTGGAAATACTGCACAGACACCGCAGGCACCCTATTTCCCACCGCCTCCATATGCACCTTACCCTCCCTACCCACCAGGCCTGGGATACCCAGGTATGCCAGCGCCATACTTCGCACCAGCACCGCCAACGGCAAAAAAATCGTACAAATGGGTATGGATTCTCGTATCAGCGCTAGGAGTTATTCTCCTTGCTAGTTGTGGGGTATGTGCATGGGCCGCATCTCCTTTGATTGGTAATGCCTTTCAACAAGCCAACTCTGTCGTTTATGGTGGTCGTGACATTACCAATAATTACTACGAGGCAATCCAGAACCAGCACTATAGTCAGGCATATAGTTATATTTACTCACAACAATCGCTTAACGGTCTTACCCTGGATCAGTACCAGAAACAAGCACAGGCCCTGGATGAACAGTATGGACCTGTCTATAAATATATACCAGGCACCCCGGCCATTAGCTATAATACTGATACTAATACGTCCAGCACGACAATTGACCATTTCACTATAAAAGTTGACGTGACTCGCAAAAAGAAAAGTTATCAGGTTCTGCTTACCATGTACAAAATTAACAATCAATGGAAAATCACAAAGTATACGACGATTTAATCTAAACCGGGATCATAACATCTAAAGAGGAGCGACCCCTTTTAACGGGATCGCTCCTCTTCTATTTATTTATTTACATTTTACAACGTAATCTCTTTGTGGAGATTACCATTTTAGCATAGAAGAATTTATAAAATGGAAAGATAAAAATACACTAATGACCAACACCAGCGACTGAGATCACAGACATAGGAACCTCACGACCTACGCAGGCACGAAGGTCCTCACGATAGAAACGCCAGGTGCTCCCCACTTTATGTCCGGTAAGCTGACCAGACCACATGAGACGATAAAGAGTCGAACGACTCACGCGCAGATAGCTCATAGCTTCTTTAAAGGTCAGAAGGACATCTTCCTGAAGCATCTGTACCACCATGATTCTCTCCTTAGGATTAATAAATAAGTACACTTGATACTAACGATATAGTACTGAGAACAATATTTAAATGAATATTATTACTGTCTCAATGTATGTTATAGTAACCAATCTTGATACTCTTTCATGTTAAGGAACAGTTGCGATCCGGTTAATTTTAAGAACGCTACCGTTCTATATTCACTACCTTCACCTGATATAAGAAGGCCAAATCAGATGCAATGCCCCTTCGCTATGTTTGAGTATTGAGAATTATGGGACCTTATCGTATATCAACATACATTCATTTTATAAAATTGGAAATGCATTCAACCCGCTTTGAATGTTAAGATTTATTTACCAGCGATGTGTTAAAAGCGCTTTTAGTGCAGACTCATTACATGCAACGGGAAAAATCGTCATCCCGGTGATAAGTTGTAGACGGCATAAGGCAACTGTGTCCGTTGGATAGAGCATTGCAACAGTAAGGCGATAGTGATCACGGCCAACCGGCACACAGCACAATTCCGTAGCAATATCAAATGGCACCAGTTGCGTCAAACGTGCCGGAAGAACTTGCGGTAAATCCATAAAAGGGATGCCCACCAAATCTACCCCTGCCTGCATCTCGTCCTTTTTTATTTGTAGGCGCTCCACTATGCCACCACTAGCAGGTATAGGTTTGACCCCACGCAATTGTGTAGTGATGACCGGGCGCAACACCAGACTTTGCACCACGTCTCCTACCTGCCTATAAAGCATATCGGGCGATGATGCTGGCACCGGATATGTCCCTATGCCCAGAGATATTGTGGTCTCGCGTGTAAGAGGAGGAATTAGCGTTTCAGATTGCAGCAGAGCAAACACTACTATAGACACGCTCTAAAATGATCTGTGCCCCCTGCTGATCCACACCGGGAAAGACAATCGCGACACCAGTATCCTCATGGATCAACATTTTATCTTCAACACGAATTACACGTTGTACGCTCGTCAGCACTTGCTCAAGCAACGCTGGAGGGGAATGATAACGGCGACGCTTATACAGCAGATCCGAGTGAGGAGCTAACGGCACAAAATCCAATTGCGACATATGCAACACCAACAGACTCAGAGGTTCCACACGCGGAAAAAGCTCGTGCAAAAGCACATGCAACCTGTTATTAAGAGCCTGAGAAATGAGAACCATCTGGTCACAATCTAGCGTATCATCCTCCTGCATACCACTTACGGCCGCATCCTCTCGATAAGCCACTGCCAGTGGTAGACACTCGCATAAGTCAAGTTTTGCTGGCACATGTGCTCGCTTCTTCATTTTATGAGCGATATGCGATATGTTAGTTATTGGAGATAGATGAGTTTCTTTTTTCTTCTGGTTCATGGAGCTTCCCACATCTCGACCCTTCAATAAAAAAAGGATCTATTAATAGGCATACATATATACTTGTAGTCTGGGCTAGTTTAAGAAAATCTGAGATGACTCATAATTCTGCTTCACGCAACGTTCGAAAAACACTGACTACTATAAGAGTTCTTTTTTCTTTCAGAGTACGAAATGTCACTTCCTTTTCTTGACTCTTTATCATAGCCATACCACAATTATAGAGAGTAGAGATAGCAGAAGAGTGTTTAAGTGTGTTACATTATGGTTAAAATGTAGATTTTATGGTTGAGAGGCATATAACAGCGAAGAATAGAAGAAAGTAATAATAGAATGGCAACTATAAGGGAATGAACAGAACGCTTTCCAGCTTATAGTTACCAGAGAAGTAGATGTATGAAGATATCGCTATCAGGGCTCGATAGTTACAGGAGCCGAAAACGTGTAGCCTACACCAGGGACGGTCATAATAAATTGTGGGCTATTGGGGTCTGGCTCAACTTTTTGACGCAGATGGCGAATATGAGTTTTCACTAAACCAGAATCGCCCGCCTCATCATAACCCCAGACTCTTTCAATAATCATATCAGTCGTTAACACCTGCCCCGTATGCGAAATTAGCAGATGTAACAAGCGACTCTCTGTCGGCGTTAGACGAACCTTGACGCCCTCCCTCGTGACTTCGTGGCGCATCGCGTCCAGGGTCACCGGGCCGACGGTTATAGCAGAAGAGCCTGCCAGACCACGTGAACTCGACGAACGGCGCATGACAGCCTTGATACGGGCGAGGAGTTGTCTAGGGCTAAACGGCTTGCGCAAATAATCATCTGCTCCCATTTCCAATCCCCGTACCTCATCATCCTCTCTATCATGTGCGGTCAAAATCAGCACCATTGAATTGGTCTCTGTACGCATCTGCCGACAAACCTCGAAACCATCAAGCTTGGGCATTTGAATATCTAAAATTACCAGATCCGGTAATGTCTCACGCCATCGCTTAATAGCTTGCTCACCATCGAATGCGCGGACTACATCATAGCCATGACCTTTCAGCCAATAGCTTAACATATCTACCATATCGCGGTCATCGTCCGCCACCATGATTTTCACTCGTATGCCTCCTACCTGGCCTACATTACAATACTAGGATGTACCGATATGCGGATGAAAAAAAATGAGTTCTCTTTGGGCTCCTGTTCTTAGTAACGCTATGAGGGGAATGGCAGTAACATGGTGAAACAAAATGGGCTACAGAAGGACAGGCTTGCTCTCTACAAACTCCTTATAAGCTTATCATATACAGGATGGCATACTTCGCTCTACAGATGCTTGACTTGACCTGTAAAAAAAGGTATCGTAACGATACTTTCTATTATACTCAATATCCATACACATTGGGATAGCTACACCCCATTTACAAGCAGGAGAGAAAATCTTTGGAACGAGAAGTCTTAGTAGCTCTGGCACGCGAAACTGCACTGCATGCCCATTGCCCTTATTCTCATTTTCGCGTTGGGGCCGCTGTGGTGGCGGGCGGACAAATATTTGTAGGCGTCAACATTGAGATCTCTAGTTATGGCTTGACTCTGTGCGCCGAACGTTCAGCACTTGCCGCCGCTGTTTCGGCCAGCGCTGGCCCCATCACGCAGGTGGCTATCACTTGTATCGATGCTCCAGCCGATGCCTTACTCAACGAACGAATGCCTTGTGGCGCTTGCCGCCAATGGCTGGCCGATCTCGCACCCAATGCGGTGATTTATATCGATGGCTGTGAGCGCGATTTTTCTATCATGGATATCTTACCCTATGCATTCAAGCTGTAACTTCCTATTCACTTATTTATAATTTATAGTTACCCCCTTGACTTATTTCCAACCCTTGTGTACGCTATAAGTCCCAGTATTATTAACTGTCGTGCTTCTTTCTAGTGCTTCCCATATAACTTATATAATCCTATATGACCTACATTCCCTGATGCGAAAATACCAGGCTTTTCGGCTTTCCCAGGTACAATTCTTCTCGATATGGGCGGCCCAAGCTGAGACGGAATGTCGATCTACTTGAGGATACTGAATCATGTGTTCGTTCACTTAGAGGTACGTCTATGCTGGTCTTGTGCATTATGGCACACAAGGGGCCATCGGTCTCAGCAGGCATTGCTCGGATGGTGTGGTCCTCTTTTCTGGCTACTCTCTTTGCTCTCTCCTATTCCTGTATATGGAGATTCTTCTCTTCCTATATAAACTTCATCTTGTTAACCGCAATTCGCAATTCCATCTGGTCGATGACTATACCTGAAAGGAGAATGCAATGACACCACGCTTTACCCTTGGCGTCGAAGAAGAGTTTCAGATGGTGGATAGGGTGACGGGGCAACTTGCTTCGCACGTTCATCCCATTCTGGAGAGAGGTGCGGCGCTTTTTGGTGAGTCGATTAAGCCCGAAATGCTGCAATCTATGGTCGAGATTATCACCGATGTGTGTGCCGATGTTGCTGCGCTGCGCCTGGATTTAGGGCATAAGCGTACGATGATGACACAATTGCTTGCTGAAGATGGGCTGACACCGCTTAGCTCAGGGACGCATCCCAGTGCACACTGGCACGATCAGCAGCGTACAAACCATATTCGCTATGAGGAGATCGAGGAAGAATTCCAGGATGTTGCACGTTCGATTCTCATCTGCGGCCTGCATGTCCATGTGGGTATCGATAAGCATGAACTTGCTGTGCCTCTTATGAACCAGCTTCGTACCTGGATACCACATCTGCTCGCATTCTCTTCTAACTCTCCTTGCTGGATTGGCCGTTATACTGGCATCAAATCGTATCGTGCGGTTGTCTGGAAGCGCTTCCCACGCTCAGGTATCCCCAGCGAGTTTGCTAATACTGCTGCCTTTGACCATTATGTAGAACATTTAATACAAAATGAGTGTATCGATAACGCGAAGAAGATCTGGTGGGATGTCCGTCCACATCCTTTTTTTCGTACGGTGGAGTTTCGTATCTGCGATATGCCTGCAACCTTTGAAGATACTATTGCTATCGCCGCACTCTGCCAGGCACTGGTGGCAAAACTTACGTGGCTCTATGAGCACAATCTACAAACTCCTACGCTCCCTTCTCACTATATCGAGGAAAATAAATGGCGTGCCACACGCTATGGCCTGGATGCTGAAATTGTTGATTTTGTGCAAAACCGCCGTTTGTCTATGCGCAACTCGATCCATGAACTGCTGGATTTTGTGGCTGATGTTGTTGATGACCTGGGCACGCAACATGAGATGCGTTATATCAGAGCTCTGCTCGATGATCCTCATGGTACTGGTGCCGACCGTCAGATTGCGGTGTATCAAGAAACGGGAAGCATTGATGCTGTAACGCACTACTTGATACAACAAACAATGCAAGGCATGAATTCAAGTCCGATTGTTACAACACAGTAAAATAGAGAATTTTCCATGCGCATAAAAGCGCTTGACCCCGCATCTCTAGAGATGTGGGGCAAACTTGTATTATGCTCTTCCCTCCCTCTTTACTTTTTCACAATACATGTATTCCGCAGCCGTTCGCGGTAACGTAGATAGTCGTCCAGCATAGTTATAGAGTGACCAGTTAAGCACTTGCGTAGCTCTTCTTCATGCATCCAGCAGGCATGTCCTTCAAGGCTATCAGATAGCTCTCCACTAACTACACGAGCATGGTAGACAAAACATGTGGTACTCATATTCAACCAGCCGGTGCTCGCCAGAGTATAGAATGTGATAAGGTTATCGGCCTGTAACTTAAGACCTGTCTCCTCTTCTCCTTCACGCTCGGCCGCCTGCTGAGGTGTCTCGCGCCATGTCATAAAACCACCAGGGAAGACTACACGCTTCCTGGGCAACATGACTACCAGATAACGATCCTCCTCTTCAACGACAACCCCCGCACTCCCCAGGGGTGGCAGTTTGCCGGCGAGCAGTTTATTCAATAAGTTAAAAATGACGCTCACGCAAACTTTGAGGAGGTCGTACAGTACAGCCATAGCTCACATTCCTCTCTTTCTCTATCCCGTTGCCTTGATGACTTTTTATTCTTAGTAGTACATATATAAAAGTGCAAAATATATGTACTACTAAGAATTATTGTTCTTACTATTTCATTGCGGCTAACTCGTCTCGGCGAGCCTGCAGCTTATTCACGCGCTCCTCTTGTGCGGCCAGTTTCTCACGTTCTTTCTCAACGACTTCGGGTTTGGCCCTGGCAACGAAGTTCTGGTTAGAGAGTTTGCCTTGCAGGCGCGTAACATCCTGCTGAGCCTGCATGATCTCTTTGTCGATGCGTTCCAGCTCTTTGCCGATATCCAGCATACCGGCCAGGGGCAGATAGACCTCGACTGCATCGGCCAGCAAACTCATGGCCTGTTCGGGCTTCTGTGTCAACACGGGGTGCAGTTGTGGCCGCTCAGTACGGGCCAAAAATTCGATCAAGGGGGCCTGCTCCGCAAACATTGCCAGGTCATTACCCACGACCATAATCACAGGGATGCGCCGTGCGTGCTCAACGTTCAACTGATTGCGTGCATCGCGGATACGTGTAATCACTTGCTGTACCAGACTAAATTGTTGCTCGGCCTCTGTATCAATCAGGGTGGCATTGTGCTGCGGCCATGGTGCAATGATCAGGGCCGGGGCGGGCCAGGATGCTTTATCTGGCTGACTAAATTGGTAGAGGTACTGCCACACCTCTTCTGTGACGAAGGGCATAAAAGGGTGTAGGAGACGCAAGCTTTGATCAAGCACGGCACGCAATATGCCAGCAGTTGAGCGTTGAGCCTGCTCGTCGCCTTGCATCTGGACCTTGGCACTCTCGACATACCAGTCGCAGTAATCGGACCAGAAGAACTCGTTGATCTGGCGACCGGCCTCACCAAACTGGAAATCCTCGATCAGGCGCGGCACCGATTTCGCAAGCTGCTCGAAGCGGCTGAGTATCCAGCGGTCGGCCAGCGTGCGTGGCTGCAAAGTGTCAATGGCAGGCACTCCACCTTCGATTGCGTTTGTGGTCATCAGCACGAAGCGTGAGGCATTCCAGATTTTATTTGCAAAGTTACGATTGCCGATGATACGCTCGTCGATCAGCTTCATATCGTTGCCCGGCGTGCTACTTGTTGCAAGGGTAAAGCGCAACGCATCGGTACCAAACTTGTCCATCACCTCAAGTGGGTCGATGACATTCCCCTTGGACTTACTCATCTTTTCGCCCTTTGCGTCACGCACAAGGCCATGGAGATAGATTGTAGAGAATGGTGCATTGCCCATAAAATGGATGCCCGACATGACCATACGTGCAACCCAGAAGAAGATGATATCGTAGCCTGTCTCCATGACGGCATTTGGGTAGTAGCGCAGCAGATCGCCGGTTGCCTCGGGCCAACCCAGGGTGCTGAAAGGCCAGAGCCAGGAGCTAAACCATGTGTCGAGCACATCTTCATCCTGTTGCAGTTGTGTGCTATCACAATGGGGACAGATGGTCACATCCTCACGACTCACCGTCATCTGACCACAGTTAGCACAGTACCAGACGGGGATGCGATGGCCCCACCAGAGCTGACGCGAGATACACCAGTCATGAATATTTTCCAGCCAATCGGTGTATGTCTTGGTAAAACGTTCCGGCACAATCTTGATCTGACCATACTTCACGGCGTTGAGCGCTGGTGTTGCCAGTGGCAGCATCTTAATGAACCACTGCTTCGAGATCAATGGCTCCACAACCGTATCGCTACGCTGACATTGGCCTAGAGGCACAATATAATCTTCGCTCTTGATAATCAGGCCGAGCGTCTCCAGATCGGCGAGCAAGTGTTTGCGGGCCTCGTAGCGATCCTGCCCGGCGTAGGGGCCGGCTTCAGCAGTCATTTTTGCGTCGAAGCCAATCACCTGCACCCTGGGCAACTGATGACGCTGCCCAATCTCGAAGTCAACCGGATCATGAGCG
Source organism: uncultured Chloroflexia bacterium (assembly GCA_963850365.1). Taxonomy (GTDB): domain Bacteria; phylum Chloroflexota; class Ktedonobacteria; order Ktedonobacterales; family Ktedonobacteraceae; genus Dictyobacter. Next base: position 627,942 of record CAWKKX010000025.1, on the reverse strand, counting down.
GGAGTCACTTTCACTGCGCCAGTACCAAAAGAGGCATCAACCGCTTCATCGGCAATCACGGGAATCTCGCGCCCGATCACCGGCACGATTGCCAGCCGCCCTATGATGTCCTTATAGCGTGCATCTTTTGGGTTCACGGCTATAGCTGTATCACCCAGGATGGTTTCAGGGCGTGTTGTAGCCACGCTGATATACTCGGTTTCAGCACCTGGCTCTGCTTCATTGCGCGGCTTCAAAGGGTAGCGGATATATGTCAACTTGCCTGGGGTATCGATATGATTCACTTCCAGATCGGAGAGGGCGCTCATACAGACCGGGCACCAGTTAATGATGCGCTCACCACGATAGATGAGACCCTCGTCATAGAGGCGCACAAAGACTTCGCGCACTGCCTTCGAGAGGCCCTCATCGAGAGTGAACCGCTCACGCGACCAATCACAGGAAGCGCCAAGGCGACGATGCTGGTTCTGGATGCGCGACTTATATTGCTGCACCCACTGCCATACACGCTCCAGAAAGGCTTCGCGCCCAATTTCGTGGCGGTCTGTACCTTCTTTTGCTAGCAGGCGCTCAACCACTGTCTGGGTGGCAATACCTGCGTGATCCTCACCGGGCACCCATAATGTCTCGTCGCCCTGCATACGATGGTAGCGGATCATGATATCCTCTATCGTCGCGGTGATAGCATGGCCCAGATGCAAAGCCCCGGTAACATTGGGTGGTGGCATGCTAATCACAAATGGTTTGCGTGCGGGATTTGGGCGTGGCTTAAAATAGCCGCCCTCTTCCCAGAAACGATACCACTTACCCTCAACGGCCTGTGGCTCGTAGGCCGTGGGTATCGACGCCACATCTCTCAGTGGCGTAGGTTCTGTGTTCTTCTGATGGATCATATCCGCTCATCCTCATTTACAATCTGTCAAACTTCATTGCACCATTTTCGCTAAGGGCGGGAGCAACCCCCGTCGCTACGCGGCGTGGTCCCGGTCCGCGTAGCGACAATCCCTTGTGGTTGCCGTGCCCCCTTTGGGGATTGCCCCCGCCCAGCAGGACACGCCCCGCGATATGGTTCGAATGAAATTTGTCAAAGCAATATCTATTGCAAAACACAAAAAAGTCTTTCCCGCCAAGGACGAGAAAGACGTAGCTCGTGGTACCACCTCGTTTCGATCAATCTTACTATACGAGTAGCCATAGTAAGATTAATCCTCAACAGTGCGATATCGGGCACATCCGTGGAACTTTTCGCGCTATCTATCAGCCCAGGTCCCAGGCTCTCAGGCGACCTTCAACACGTATACACCAGGGGAGACTTGCAGCCTCTGATCTCCCCTCTCTATGATATGGGATACGTGCCTACTCTTCCTGAATCCCTGCCAGTATAATTTCTTAGTAGCATTAGTCTATAGAGTGTATTAACAAATGTCAAGAGCCGGTTTATTCCTCAGCATATACTGTGCACATTTACATATTTTGCATAATGCACAGTATATGTAATACAGACACATTCTAAGAGATTTTGAAGGTCGTCTGTACTTTACCAAATTGCAGTGCATCTCCGTTGTTGATAGGCGTTGGCTTATCTGGTTCAAGACGCTTGCTATTGATATGGGTAGCATTGGTGCTATTCAGATCGGTCAGTGTATACGTGCTACCGCTACGTTCCAGTGCAGCATGTACACGTGAGACGGTATCGGCCCCCTGCTTATCGCTCAAGTCTACATCTGGACGTATACCACCGAGATCGTGATCGTAACGACCTACAACGGCACGCTCACCACTCAAAGCAATTTGCTGCCCATCGTTGAAGACCAGTGAACCCCAGGGGGTATTCGTTTGGGTTGCAGGCTGTGCAACAACGGCTTCAACAAAAGCTGGCACCGTAGGGTCAGCCAGCGTTGGCTGTTGGGCATCAGACAAGGTTTGTTGATCCTGCTGCGCCTGGTTGGACGGGATATAGTATTGCTTCTGTGGGCGTGGCTTCTGTGGAGGTGGCGGTGTCTGCAATGGCGCATTCTGTGTAACGGTGATTTTTGGCTGTGGCTTCACCGCTGGCTCCTGGGTAACCGGAGGCACATAGTATGGCTCGGTCGGCTGCGACGCAGAAATGGTTGAGGCCGAGTTCGCATCAACGGTTTGCTGCTGACTCGAAGGCACATAGTATACCTGCGTCGGCGGCGTTGCCGGTGGCGTCTGTGGTGTTGGCGGCGTATACGCAGGCTGCACCGGCGGCTGATAAACCGGCGTCTGTGGCGTTGGCTGCACCGGCGGCTGATAGACTGGCGTCTGTGGCCTGGGTGCTGGCGGCGTTGGCTGGACTGGTGGTGTATAGGTTTGCGCCTGTGGTGCAGGTGGTGCATACATTGGTGTTGGAGCTGGGCCAGGACGCGGGATAGCTTGTTGTGAGCCAGAAAGCGAGCTGAATGTGGATGCGCCACACTTCGAGCAGAACGATAAGCCTGGCTTTAACTCAGAGTTACAATTTGCACAATAGAGACGTGGGGCTGATAGGGCACGTCCACAACCTGTACAAAATGTATCGCCCGCCTCATATGGTGTGTTACAGTAGCTACAATGCAATTTCGTTGGAGCCGGTGTTGACGCTTGTACCGGGGTTGGCAACATGGCCGGGGCTGGTAGCGCCTGTTGGACTGGCGGTCGCTCACCGACAATCTGTGCTGGGGGAACATACACGGGCGTCAGTTGGGCGGGCGGCTGTCCCCACTGCTGTTGCACCTGTGGTATCACACTCATCGGAATAGGTCCCACCTGGATACTCGGCCGCTGCTGCCGTGCCAGTCCATCAACAACATTAAGTACCTGATTGCCAAGACTGGCCTGGCGTATCGCACCTGCGCCAGCGGTCAATGCTAGAGGCCAGAGGATCGGGAACGCTACGATTCCCACTGCCCCAACGGCAGCTTTATCGATCCAGCGTTGCTGACCAATCATTGCAAGAAGACCACCCGCCGTGCGTTGCAAAGTGAGTGAGACGACTGCTTGCATTCCAATAATTGCTTCGAAGTCGCCACCTTTCTTCAACTGAACGAGCATTTGATCTTTATTGCCAACTTGCTGTGCCTGGTAGCCCTGGGCATGGTAGACATTTACGAGATCGTTGGCAAGGCGCTCAATATCTATATCCTCGGAATTATAAAAGCGGGCATCCATCCATTACCTCCAACGTGGCATTATTTCTTTAACATCTTCATTATATATTGCCTGGGATCGGGATATAATTAACTTATCCCTCGATACCTGTTCATTGATCATAAGCTATCCAAAACGCACAATAGAAAAAGTATCTTCGTGCATATGCTGGATCTTCTAGGGTTTCGTGCTTCTCATACCCTCTGGAGTCGCCAGGGCCAATACCTGGGATTCTAAAACTACTTACAATTATTTACGTTCGTGGGCTAATAGAGTTGGATGATTACAGCAATCTTTTTCAATAAACTATACTATAAGAATCTGGATGAATATACAGATCCTTACTGAATTATGAGCTTTATCAAGTATAAGCTGGAATGCCCATACATGCAAGGCTATCTCTTGCTGTTTCAAAAGCCGCTCTTCCCACCCGTCTGATCCGCCGCGTAGCAACTCCCAGAGGGGGCATACCCCTCGTGATTGTCGCCCTCCGACCATGCAACACAGTCCACGACAAGGATCTTCACAGGAGCCATACCCCTAATGGGGGCACACGACGGCAAGCCACTATCACTACGCAAGTAATATGTGTTTACATCGAAGCCGTAGTGCTCAACCGGGTCCAGGACTTGCCATTATCTGTGGTCTGGAACAAACCAATCACACTATTACCCATATCGGCCAGCACCCAACCCTGTGTAGCTGCGAGGAAGTTGAGTTTGATCAGCTTCGTCTCAGTTGCATCGGGTTTAGCGAGTTGTTTCCAACTATGTCCATTGTCACTGGTTGTGTAGACATGATCACTATTGCTGTTGCCGCCAATCGCCCAACCTTGACTATCACTCACAAACACAAGAGCAGCGCTAATATCAGCTGTAACCACGCCGCTACTCCAGGTCTTACCACCATCCTGGGTGCTATAAAGATCTATTTTATTCCCAGAGGCTGAAAACATGACTGGCAGAATCCCCTTTTCAGCATTGGAGAATAGCGGCGCAAAGGTCGTAACGGTACCAGTTACACCGGCTGGGAGAGTGAGCGTTTGCGGCATCCAATTGAAGCCACTATCCGTTGTCATATAAAGCAGTGGATGCTTGCTATCCGTGGCCGAACCTGTAACCCAACCCTTTGCATCACTGTAAAAACTTATACCAGTCTTACGTCCAGCAAATGGAAGCGCCCCTTTCAGATCGCCAGTATTACTATCCACACTGCTGATCTGTAACCAGGTATTACCACCATCATTTGTACGAAAAATGTCTACAGCCTGACCTGCCGCGTCAATCTTTTTATTAAACAGAAGCCAGCCATTCTGTGGGTCGGCAAACGAGATCTGGCTAACGCCATTGCCTGCATCTAATAACGGTGTCTCCAACCAGAAACCTCCGCCATTATAGGTATGGAAAACTGAAAACTTGTCGCCCGCTTGTATAACTGCCCAGGCATTCTGGAGATCAAAGAAGTCGTAGGCTCCAAGGGTTGAGACAAGGCCGCCTGTACTCGGCGTCGCCTCATGCCATTTTGTTGCTCCTGATGTAGTGTGCAGAATATGCTTATCCTTCGTCACAGCCCAACCATTCTGCTCATCGAGCATATGAATGTCTTGTAATATGACTGGCTGGCTGGGTCCTGGGGTGGCTGTTGGTAGTGGACCTACTGGCACTGCCACATTTTGCCTCCTACTGGGTGCAGCCGTCAGCCCACAACTTGATAGCACAAAAAGACAACTCAACAGGAGCATGGCACAACTCATCAACACTACTCTGCCGCCACGCCCCCGCCTATTATGTTGCGGAGTATGCATTGTTTATTCCTTATATTCCTTAATATTCCATAGATTCTAAGCATTCCCAATGGATTCTCTTTTCTTTAAAGAGTTGCTTCTCAATATTGTATGTGTAATTGTACAGAATTACAACGAGGAAATGTTATGCAAGAATGTGAGATCTATCACTTGTGTGACCATAGAGGACGGAGTATACTTCACCAAAGAGTGTTTGACTTCCCATCACCTTCTCCTAATCTCTTTTCTCGTGAGTGCTTACGCCTTCGGCGTTTGCGCCCGCTTCTTCGTTAATACATTATTTACATTTCCATAAAGTTTTGCACGCTGTGCAAAACTTTATGGAAATGTAAATAATGTATTAACAATGTGATTTTACCCTTTTATAGCCTGTGTAAAATACGAGAATAGTGCCAAAATGGGATATGAGGGATGAGAGACAAAATGAAAAATTTATTTGGAGATGAGCTATTATGAAACGATTTGCTTTTATACGCATTATGCTGGTTCTTTGTACTATCATACTGATCTTTCTATGGTCCTTTGGACGCAATTTGTGGGCTCACTATATAAATACTACTCCAACTTTTAAGTTCTATCAAAACAAAGCATTCTCGTTGAATTATCCGCAAGACTGGACCATTACTGAAACTCAGCATGATGTGACCTTTACGTCTCCTGACGCTTCCAAATCTTTCTTTCCCTTCACATCCAACTATACCCCCATCGAGATTCGTAGTCTCATTTTTGCCTGATCCCCATAAGGTTCTTTCTCCCGTTAGCGCACTAAATACAGAAGTGCGGTCAATGGAGAATTTAGCAACAAAATCTGTTCAAGAGGTGACTATTTCGCCAGAATTTACTATGAATGGTACAACGTGGGAGCAGAAAGAATTTATATCAAGAAGTACAAAAAATGGCATAGATGTTAATCTGAAAAATATGGTGCTGGTGACCCGGCAAAATAATATAATATACACCATTATTTATATTACGGATGTTAGTTATTTTGATGAGGAGGAGAAGACTACTTTTCAGCCAATGCTACAATCATTTGTGTTCTTTGTGTAGTTCAATACTATAGTAGACCGTTACACTATCTGGAAGGATTTCCGCTGTTGCAAGCGGAAATCCTGTCCGGCTATGCCGTAGCCTCTTCCTCTGTGAGATTGCCAAACTGTTCATTATACAGGCTGGCATATAGGCCTCCCAGCGCCAGTAGTTCCTGGTGCGTGCCACGCTCCACAATTTCGCCTTTATTCACTACTAAGATCACGTCGGCCGCCAGGATGGTTGAGAGACGGTGAGCAATGGCTAACGTTGTGCGCCCCTGCATTACGCGCTCAAGGGCATTCTGAATGAGTCGTTCGGAGTGCGTGTCCAGCGCACTGGTTGCCTCATCCAATATCAGGATGCGTGGATTTTTGAGGATGACGCGAGCAATAGCGATGCGTTGTTTTTCGCCACCGGACAGCTTGTAGCCTCGCTCACCGACAATCGTGTCATAACCATTTTCTAGCTCCATGATACGATCATGAATGGCTGCTGCTTTAGCGGCTGCGATCATATCCTCTTCAGTAGCATCGATGCGAGCATAGAGCAAGTTTTCGCGCACAGAGGCATGGAACAGATAGGTTTCCTGGGTCACTACGCCTATGACCTCGCCCAGTGAAGAGAGCTTCACATCCTTAATATTGTTGCCATCGATCTCAACGGCTCCGCTATCCACATCATAGAGACGCGGCACCATATATGTAATCGTAGTCTTGCCAGCGCCGCTGGGTCCAACAAGTGCCGCCAGTTGACCTGGCTGGATCTCAAACGAGATGTCATTGAGCGTCTGACGCATGCCCTCATCCAGAGGTATATTACGAGTATTATGTCTGTTGCCATCTGGTAAACCGTCTATTGCCGCTATTGAGACGCCTTCAGCAGATATTGCAGGACGTCGGAATGGGAGCATCTTACGCCAATTATCGCCATCCGGCCGGTCCTGTTTAGCGCCATCAAGTAGAGCTTGTGGCTCATCACTTTTATAGGCGAATGAGACATGCTTAAAGGTCACACGTCCAGCGGTCTGCTCAGGATCGAGCGCACGGGCATCCGGCGCGTCCTGGATATCAATTGGCATATCCAGATATTCAAAGATGCGATCAAACAAGGCCAGAGCACCCTGTACCTCAACCTGGATCGTTAGTAACTGCCCGACCGGGAAGAAGAGACGGCTCTGCAGCGTAGTAAAAGCTACGATCCTACCAAGCGTCATAAAGGGATCGGAGGCGCTGATAATCTGCCAACCAGCCACAAGATAAACAATCGCAGGCGTAATTGAGAAGAAGATATTAATGAACATAAAGAACCAGCGACCAATCATCTGCTGGCGAATCTCCAGGTCGGTGAGGTGTTGGTTCTCCTTTATAAAGAGATCCTGTGCATACTTCTGGCGGCCAAAGGTCTTCATCAGCAAGATCCCGCTCACAGAGAGCGTCTCCTGCATCATTGAGGTCAACGAGGCCATACTTTGCTGCGTCTCTTTGCTAGTCGCGCGGCGTACATTGCCCACCTTCGTCGTAATCCAGAGGAAGATTGGCAACAGGCCTAGCGAGATCAAGGTGAGTAGCGGGCTTAAAAACAGCATTGCGATGATTGTACTGATGACGGTGGAGATGTTAGCCACAATACTTGTCGCTGTATTTGTGACGACGCCTTGCACACCATTCACATCATTCGAGAGCCGCGACTGAATCTCGCCGGTTCGTGTGCCAGTAAAAAAGCGGAGCGACATACTCTGCAAATGCTCATAGAGCCGGTTGCGGAAGTCGCGCATGACATTCTGCCCGATCATATTATTCAGGTAGGTCTGCCAGACGCCAATCATACCCGATATAATCGGGGTGATAACCATAATAATGACATAAATGATGAGCAACGGTAGATTTTTTTTGACGATGGTATCATCAAATATGCGCTGGATTAGCAATGGATTGATGACGCCCAGGCCCGTTGTAAGCACAATCGCGATCAGGACGAATACGACCTGTAGTTTATAAGGCTTGAAGGCGATGGCAACACGCCTGACGGTCTGGGCATCCGTTTTGCGGCCTCGCCTTTTCTGTTCTTCTAGATAAGTGGACATTCCACCACCATGCATACCCATACCCATACCATGAAATCCCATAGATACATTCTCCTTGGCACACATTTATAGAACACATATAGAAAAAAGCAAAAATTTGCAGTGTGCACGTTCTTACAAAGAAAAGGAGATGTGTTTCACCCTTTGCTACAGTATAAAGCAAAATAGTACTTCTTGCACTAGCTAAGCGTACGGTTTTTGGCTGTCCATTTTAACAGGTTGATTGTGATGAAATAGCGCATGTTGGCAAGAAGCATTACACGATCTCAACCAGGACTACACATAATCTTCACCAGCAATATGTTATACTTGGTTATATAAATGTTGTTGTGTCTAGTAGCGCATGGGCCGGGCTATTTAGGAGGAAGCCACGGTTGACGAGGAGGAGGCTGTTCGGATAAGTCAGCGGGAAGCCTCCAGGGTTGGTCACGATCCTAAGAAGGGAGCGTACAAAGCCTGTCGGTAACGACAAGGACAAAACTCTCTCGGTGATGTAGTAAAACACATAATACAGAACTGTTTTACTCCAAAAAAGAAAGGTACCCGACCACATGTGCGGTATCATAGGATACGTCGGCTCAGAAGAGACCGATGTTACTAGCATATTACTTGAAGGCCTGGCAAAACTTGAGTATCGCGGCTACGATTCAGCTGGCATCGCTGTCCTTAATACAGCAGGGACAATCGACCTGCACCGACGCGCCGGCAAAATCGCCAATTTGGTCGCTACAGTTGAGGAAGGTGTTCGTCCAGAGATGGGCACGCTGGGCATCGGCCACACACGCTGGGCCACCCATGGACGACCAAACGACACCAACGCTCACCCCCATCCCGATTGCACTGGTAGCCTGACCGTTGTGCATAATGGCATCATCGAAAACTACGAAGAAGTGCGTCAGCAACTCCTGGACGAGGGACACATCTTCCAATCCGAGACGGACAGCGAGGTCCTGGCCCATCTGGTCGAAAAATTCTACTTTGGCTCAGCTGAACACGATCTCTTGGAGGCGGTTCGTTGCGCCCTACGCGGTGTCACCGGCTCTTACTCTATTGCGGTCGTAAGCCGCGAACATCCAGATCTACTGGTGGGTGCACGCTACGCGGGACCACTTATCGTTGGCCTGGGCGAAAACGAGCAGTTTCTGGCTTCGGATATCCCCGCGATTCTTAAACACACCCGACGCATCCTCATCCTTGAAGAGGGTGAGATCGTTGCCCTGCGACCCACGAGCGTGACTATCAGTACGCTCGACGGCACACCTGTACAACGCGAACCCTTGACCATCCAATGGGATGTTAAGGCGGCAGAAAAGGGCGGCTATCCCCACTTCGTCATTAAAGAGATTAACGAGCAGCCAGATGCGCTACGCCGCGCCTTCCTGGGACGCATTCGCAATGAACAACTGCACCTGCCTGAGCTAGAGCGTATGCATACAGCTGGCCTGCTCGACAATATCCAACGCATCATCATTGTCGCCTGCGGCACTTCTTTTCACGCAGGCATTATCGCAAAGTACGTGATCGAGAAGTGGGCACGTATACCCGTCGAAACTATTACGGCCGCCGAGTTCCGCTACTGTGAACCTATCGTTGGGCCGGAGACGTTGTGTATTGCGGTCACGCAATCCGGTGAGACGGCGGATACGCTGGTCGGTATTCGGCAGGCACGTGAACATGGCGCACCAGTTATTGCTGTAACCAACGTTGTCGAGAGCGCAATCACGCGCCTTGCGGATGCAGTACTGTACTTGCAGGCCGGGCCGGAGATCGGGGTGGTGGCGACGAAGACGTTTGTCGGTTCGGTTGCGGTTCTATATATGCTGGGACTCTACCTGGGCCAGAAACGCGGGCGCATTAACGATGAGAATCTACCAGTGTTCTTGCACGCACTGGAGAACTTGCCAGAGCAGGTGCAGCATATTCTCGACCAGGCGAAGAGCGCGGAGGATTTGATTGAGCCGTTGGCAAAACGTATGGCGAAGGTGAGTAGCATTATGTTCATTGGGCGCGGTGTTGGCTATCCTACAGCCCTGGAGGGTGCGCTCAAGCTCAAAGAAATCTCGTATATACATGCTGAAGGCTTCCCAGCTGGCGAACTTAAACATGGCTCAATCGCTTTGCTCGACCCGGAGACCCCACTGGTCGCCGTCGCTACCGAATCACACGTCTATGAGAAGGTCGTGAGCAACATCCAGGAGGTACGCGCACGCGATGCACATGTCATCGTCGTGGCGACCGAAGGGGACGAGAAGATACGTGCTCACGCCAATGATGTTCTCTACGTGCCCGCCACCCTGGAGGACTTCACTCCGATTCTGGCCTCAGTGCCGTTACAACTTTTCGCTTATCACGTAGCTGTTGCTCGCGGCTGCAACGTTGATCAGCCACGCAACCTGGCAAAGTCTGTGACCGTGGAGTAGCAAGACGGCATAGAAACTTGGTTGTTTTGTAGGTGTAAAATAAAGTCTTACACTGAAAATAAAGTCTTACAATTCCATACAGACAAGTTGGTGGTCTACCTGTACGCGAACAATAAAGCTGTACACCAACTTGCTAAATTCATAGGCAGCTACTGAGGAGTAATTCAGTAGCTGCCATCCACAAATAATAAAGTTGCGGACGGTGCAAATAAAGCCGTGAACTAGAATAATAAGATCATGGATTGGATTGCCTATAGACGATAGATAAAAGCCTTACACTGAAAACAAAGTTTTACAGCGCACACATACGTTGTCCAACAACACTCTCGTTGTAAAATCAGTTTTTTAGTGTAAGGCTTTTATAGAATCCAGCTAACTGCAAAGACAGCAATAAATACAGTGCAGTTATATAATCCATGAATGCACCACACTATGAAATAAGCTTATTGCACCGGACACAAGTGAATATAGAGCTTAAAGGTACTTTGCTATGGCAATAGATATAAAACAAATCGCTGCGATTAATCCCTATACAACTGCGATAGGACAATTCGATGAAGCGGCTAATCACCTTGGCTTATCACAGGCAACGCGTGCTCTTTTACGCACACCCAAACGCGAACTAACGGTCAATTTTCCCGTACGGATGGATAATGGCGAGATCAGGATGTTTACGGGCTATCGCGTTCAACATAACGTTACGCGTGGTCCAGCCAAAGGCGGCATTCGCTTCAGTCCGCACGTCTCACTCGATGAGGTGCGAGCACTGGCGATGTGGATGACCTGGAAATGCGCGGTGGTCGATATCCCCTTCGGAGGTGCCAAAGGTGGCATTATTTGTGATCCTTCGACGATGTCCAATGCCGAGCTTGAGCGTATGACACGTCGTTATACCAACGAGATTGCGACGTTCATTGGCCCTGATAGTGATATCCCAGCTCCTGACATGAACACAAATCCGCAGGTGATGGCCTGGATGATGGATACCTACTCGACGCTCCAGGGACATTCTGTTCCGGCCGTGGTGACGGGCAAACCGCTGTCTATCGGGGGAAGTGAGGGCCGATTGGAGGCAACGGCACGCGGTGTTCAGGTCGTGACACGTGAGACGTTGCTCGATCTTGGCATGCTGCCAGAAGAATTGTTCCGTGGTGGTACAGGGCTTTGGCAATGTGGGCAGCATCACGGCACAACTGCTCAGCGAGATGGGCTGCACGATTGTAGGACTGAGCGATATTGCGGGTGGTATCTACAATCCCCGGGGCATCGATGCACAAATGGCACAACTGCATTATAAGACACAGGGCAGCCTGATCGGCATACCCGACACAGAAAGGGTGACAAACGAGGAGTTGCTTGAGCTGCCATGCGATGTGCTAGTCCCGGCGGCACTGGAAAACCAGTTGACGATCAGGAATGCTGGACGTATCAAGGCACGCCTGGTTGTTGAGGCTGCCAATGGCCCGACGACGCCCGAAGCCGAGCAGATACTCGATGGTCGTGGCATCACTGTGGTGCCCGATATTCTTGCCAATGCCGGTGGGGTGACGGTGAGCTATTTTGAGTGGGCCCAGAATCTACAGCGCTTCTCCTGGAGTGAGCAGGAGGTTAATAAGCGCCTCGAAGGGGTAATGCAGAAATCGTACCGGGCTGTCCGTGAGAAGGCGCGCGTGCAAGAGACGAACCTGCGCATGGGAGCTTACTTGCTCGCGCTTGCTCGCGTAAGTGAGGCGGTTGAAGTTCGCGGGACGTATCCCTAACTCACCTTTGCATGTATCCACGCACAATAAAGTTGGGAACTGGATTGCTACAATGGGGCAATCCAGTTTTACATTTCTTGGTCGGCTCATGAAAGATTTTGGTGGTATCGTTAACCTTGTCTTCTGCTATAATAATGAAAACGTGTCAAACTTATAATAAAGATAGGACAGCCCTTTAGATGCCTACAACGTCTCCTCCAGAGCCTTCCTCTCAGGTAACATCAACCCGAAAGGGGCTACAAACTTTTCGTGCTTTACACTATCGCAACTTCAGCCTCTTATGGGTCAGTTTGCTCGTCTCATCTGTGGGCACCTGGCTGCAAATAATATCGCAAAGTCTACTCGTGCTTAAAATTACTGACAATTCACCAATCGCGCTTGGGATAGTTTCACTCGCCCAGGCAGCATCGTTCTTCCTATTTGCCTTTATCGGTGGCAGCATTGCCGACCAGTCGGACAAACGACGTTTTTTGCTGATTACGCAGAGTCTATCGATGTTGCTTGCCTTTATCTTTGCTCTGCTCACTTTTACAGGCACCATTCAGGTCTGGACAATCGTTCTCCTGGCCTTCCTTTCAGGTACCGTGCTGAGCTTTGATCAACCCGCCCGATCTTCACTGGTGCCCATGCTTGTCCCACGTGAGGATCTGATGAATGCTATTACATTACAATCAGTGGTGTTCACGGGCGCAGCATTCATTGGCCCAACGCTGGCCGCCCTTACACTCGCACTCTTCACGAGCCTGGGCCAACACTTTGGAGTTGGAGGCAGCCTGGCAGGTTACGCCGGTAACTTTTTCCTCAATGGCCTCAGCTATCTTGGAGTTCTGGTCGTGCTCTATCTCATCCGCGTTCCGAACGATGCCGCCCAACAAAGCCGGGAGCGTCGCGGGCCAATGCTCGAATCGATTTATGAGTCATTGAGATTTGTAAGAAAAGATCCGGCGCTTCCATGGATATTGTCAGGATATGCGTCTTTATTATTCTTTGGTCCCTCGACTTCATTGATCCTGCCTATTTTCGCGACGCAAATACTTCATCTTGAGCCATTTCAGCTTGGTCTGCTCTTCTCTGCCTCCGGGTTAGGTGTCATCGTCGGGGCGTTGATCGTCGCATCGCTGGGTGACTTTCAATATAAAGGACTCTTGCTGCTCGTTTCATTCCTTATATGGGCGGCCGCGTTGATCGTATTTGGGGTGAGCAACAATTTCTGGCTCTCAATGGGTATGCTTATTATCGTGGGTATCGGTCAGAATGGCGTGGGTTCCTCAACAATTACGCTCCTACAAACACGTGTGCCACCTTCTATGCGTGGACGCATCATGAGCTTAAATACGCTCTGTATCATGGGTATTCGTCCTCTTGGCGATTTCCCCGCTAGCGGCTTAATTGCACTGGTCGGCGGTCCTTTGACTGTTGTGCTTTGTGCTTCTATTGTAGGCGTGTATTCGCTGTATCTGTTCGTGGCTCGACCGGTGATACGCTCTCTGTAAATGACTGTTCCATTGCCTGGGATTTCATGCTATAATAGACCATATATTCTAAACAAAAGTTCCAGATGAAAGAAAGGAAGGCAAGAAACAGATGAATCACTTGATGCAAGAGAAATGGTCCTGGATTGAGGGAACACATGGCATGCGCTCACAGTTGATAGATATTTTGAACGACTCAGATTTGGCATTTAACCCAGGAGGAGAGAATATAACATTGGGTGAGTTGTTCCGCCAGATAGGAGAAATTGAGTACTCTTACATCCAATCACTGAAAACCTTTCAACAAGACTGGTCATATCATAACACAACACCGGGCTTGCAGAGCCACATCTCTCAACTCAAGACCTGGTATCAAACATTAGATGACGAGATGAAAGCAACAATCTCTGCCCTATCCGATGAGGACTCAACAAAGATGATTGATCGAGGCGGATTTACTATGCCAGTCGCACTACAGCTCGATGTTTATCTGCAAGCATTGCTGATTTTCTTTGGAAAAGCTACTATCTATCTCAAGACGATGAATAGACCGTTGCCCAAACAAATCCAGGAATGGATCGGGTAATTTGCTAAACACTATTATTACGTATTAGTCTGTTAAGGCTCAATTGACGCGAGGCCGCGTAGCGACAGCGGCTTGCCGTGCCCCTGTGGGGTCCCTCTTAAGTTCAGAGAAACATAGGATTTCGCTACGCGGCGAGCCCCCAGATGAACTGGGTCAGAGCAGTATTTAGGAGTGCAATGGATAGCATCACCCCAGCACGAGCTAAACCGGAGCAGACAACCTGGAGCGCCTACGGCAACATAACAACTGACGCCCGCCGCTATCGCCCCCTGGACACTGTGACGATACACATTTATGGTCGCCAACAGGGAGATCAGCAAGCGCTCATTCGCGTCTGCGATAGCAACCAGCAAACCTACTTCGAAGTTCAGGTGATGCTACAAGACAATCTGGGCACGATGCAATTTAAAGCCGCTGGCACTTTAGGGCCGCACTATATCTATCTTTTCTGGCCTGACGAAGTGCACCATAGTCGTTATCTCAATTTCCTGGTCGAGTGCGAGACGGCCATCGAGAGCGGCGATGCCGACTTTGATGGCATTTATCCCCTTTCCCATGAGCTTATGTTGTTGGGACGCCGCGAGTATCAGCTCCCGGACGGCAAATTTGTGGGCTATATCTCTGCCGATACCTGGCATTTCGATGGTATCTGGTTACGCGATTGGATCTATGCGTTACCGGCCTACAAATACTGGGAACACGATATGACCTGCGGCTTAGCTCATTTCCTGCAAATGCAAGATGAAGATGGTATGATCCCCGATGGCATTGAGCGTAACGGGAAGACATGGCGCGTGGGAGGCGAGTCTGACGTGGAATATGTTCTGGTTCTGGGTGTATGGCAGACCTGGCTTACAACGGGCGATCAAATATGGCTACAACGCTCACTACCCCAGCTTGAAAAAGCTTTGAGCTACATTCAGAGCGATCCGCGCCACTGGGATACACAGCATCATCTGGTGATGCGCCAACATAGTTGTGATACCTGGGACTTCGATATCGACGGCGTTGAGCCAGATGGCAACACACGTCATGTGATCGCGACTTGCGACCAGAGCGGCTACTATCAGGCATTCCAGGCCATGAGCCAGATGTACCGCTCTTTAGAGAATAGCGAGCGAGCAACATATTGGGCCGAGCAAGCTGAAGCTTATCGTCAACGTGCCGTGGCATTGCTCTGGGATGGGCAAAAGTTCCTGCACCATGTACATCTCTCGCCCATCGATCACGGAGACTTTGATGAGATGCAACAACTGGCAATGGGTAACACCTGGGCGATCACACGTGGCCTCGCCAATCGGGAGCAGGCACAACTCATCATTGAGGAATATCGTCGCCGCCATCTAACAACTGGCGACGCTTATCCCTGGTGGAGCCTCCAGCCCGGTTACCCCAACAATCTTGGCTACTTCTCACATCCTTATTGCCAGCAAGGCGGCTATGCCAATGGGGGCTTAATGCCCTGGGTCGGTGGAGAACTCTGCCTGGGTGCCTTCCAAAACGACCTTGCCCGCTACGGCGTCGAACTCTTACGCCAGTATGCCGATCATCTGCGTCGCACTGGTGGAGCCCACGTCTGGTATTGGCCCGATGGCGAGACCGGCTTCCGCACTCCTAATGAAGTACCCTACGCCGCCTGGGGCCTGGCACAATGGGTCAATGCACTCATAGAAGGTCTCGCCGGACTTAAAGATCACGGTGGATGCTGGCAGCAGGTTACTATCGCCCCTCGCTGGTGTCTTACCACAGTCCATGATGTACGCGTTTATGCTCGCTATGCTTGCAATCAGAGCTATATCTCCTATCACATGAGCATTGATTATAGCACCATCACTTTGACTCTTGATTTTAGTGGCTCAGGTCAACAGGCTACCTTCGACATTTTGCTGCCCCAGAACTGGCAACCCATAAAAGTAGCGCTCAATGATCAAGCCATTGCTTATAAAGATCATCATAGTAATGATGGCTTGTATGTGACTTTTGATGCTCCTCTACATGGTATTGGCACTATTACTATTATTGGTAGATGAGAGCGCAACAACTGACTAGCAACGTGCTGGCAATTGAAAATTTTCTCTATTGATACGTCTATATACTTAAGATGCACATTAACAATTTTTTGTATTTGCGATGGATAGCATATCTAAATAGCTTTTTCCCACTATCCACTATTTCACCGCTGATACACCGATGTCGCATCTTGCGAAATACAGATTTACCCCTTATAATTGTAAAATTATGGCTTTTCTCGTTTTACTAACTTCTCTGTATTCACACAATTATAGCCACTATCCATAATAACTTTTTAATCAATAACCTCTTCAGAGGGAGTAATATATGGAAACAGATACACAGCCTCCTCCCACTAATCATCCTGCTCCCGGCACTCCGCAACCGCCAATCGGAACCGGGCAATGGGTTGTCTTCTTCGCGGTGATTGTCTTTTTCATCATCGTTGCTATTGTGTGGATCAACTCCGTTTTTCAATCGGGTATTGCGGCTATCCTGGGAGTGATTGTGGCCGTGCCTGCTACAATTGTCGGCTGTCTTCAATATTCCGATTACCTCAAAGCTCCTGGCGAACAAATCCTTCAAGCGATTGGCAATCAGATAGACAGAGGTATGGCATGGTTTTCTTACCAGAGAAGCATCCATCGCTCGCGCAGGCTGACCATTCCACAGAAGAAGCGTACGACCACAAGATTGCTGTCACACATATCAATAGTACATAGAGATTGGCGACTGATGTGGGCGCTAATTTCTACGCTGGTTGTAGTGGTTTTGCTGACCGCACTTGTGCCAACTATTCCCCATCTGCCCACCTTTTGTGCAGGTATCTTCAATGGGGCTACCATCTCTTACCAATTGCCTACTCAAGAGCCTGTAGGTATTAGTGGTAACGAATCATGCTTTGACTTTGAGAATGGAAAGCCAGGCACAGATAAAAGCTTCAAACAGTTGAGTAATGATCAGAATACCAATGTCGAACAATTAATTTATGCCGAAAACTATGACGCTGTTCCTGATGTCAGCAAACCACACATCACGCTTGTAATCGCGGTAAGCTTAACCGGCGCTGATAGCAGTTCGATTGCGGTGGGCAAGGTTGTCTTGCGCGGAGCTTTGATTGCTCAACAAGAGTACAATCAGACAGTGAATTCAAAGCATCTGCCACCTTTACGTCTACTTGTGGCGAATGATGGTTCGAATGCGCTCTATGCCAACACGCTGGCAAACAATATTATACAGCTGACAAAAAATGATAAAACGATCCTGGGGGTTGTTGGTTGGCCGTTCAGCACGCCCTCGACCAGGGACGCCCTTACGATGCTTGAGCAGCAGCATATCACCAGTATCTCTCCGACATTGTCAAGCAATGATTTTAGTGGGGTCTTCTCTTACTTTTTCCGCATTGCTCCGCCTGATTTGCAACAAAGTACGGATGGTGCTCGTTTCGCGGAAAAGCAATGGAATCCACGAAAAGTAGTGATTTTCGTGGACTATGGGAATCTCTACAGCCGCAGCCTGGCCACAAGCTTTGCAGCCGCGATTGGAGTAAACAACGGTGTCACAACATATTCTATCCAATATACGCGCGATGAAGACAATGCTGTCGCACCAGGACTTGTTACGAAGGCACTAAGCTATAACCCGGATCTGATCTACTTTGCAGGATATGCAAACGACTTTGATCCTATCCGAGGCAACCTGTTAGCTATACATTCAACGGTTCCAGTGATGGGCGGTGATGGGTTGTATGAAGTTGGAGGCTATCAGCAAATTGGTAGCAATTTCCGCGACATCTACTTTACGACGTTCGCTACTACATACCATAATGGGCAGAATATCACACAGCCACAGCCATTCTCCAGCGAGTACAGCAAGACCTTTGACCATCTGAATGTGTTTCCAAACGCCTTTGACTATTCTATCGCTGAAAGTGATTCTATTCTAGCATATGACGCAACAAACACTTTCTTAGCAGCATATAGCAAATCGAATCATATTCATCTATTACAGGATGAGATCCATCAAGCACTTCAAAAGATGAATGACAAAGGGAATGGGGTCTTTCAAGGAGCTAGCGGTCGCATTAGCTTTGGCTCTGATAGCAACCCTGAGAATAAAGTGATTTTCGTTTTACACGCTGATGCCAGCCAGAATACCTGTATCGCCGGAATATATCCTGCTGATCCAACTGGCCCTCAGCCAGACTGCATACAGAATAACACAACAAATCCTTAACCTTACACATCTTACACGTAGCTATAATTAATTGTAGACAAACATCTTAAGGAGCATCCATCTTGACAGAACGCATCGGTTTTATCGGCCTGGGACTGATGGGCAAGCCAATGGCATACCACCTGCTCACAGCGGGCTATCAGCTCACGATTTTCAATCGCAGCCGTCCCGCCATCGAGGAACTCGTCAGCGTAGGTGCTACGGCCGCTCACTCGCCGCGCAAGGTGGCGGAGCAGAGCGATATTGTGATCACGATGTTGCCCGATGGTCCAGACGTGGAATCTGTCATTGTAGGGCCCGATGGCTTACAAGCAGGCATGCACGCGGGGATGCTCTTGATCGATATGAGTACAATCTCACCGCTCACGACACGACATATCGCGAGTATCCTGGAGCCTTATGGTGTGCGCTCCCTTGATGCTCCGGTGAGCGGAGGAGTCGAGGGGGCCAGGCAGGCTACGCTCTCTATCATGGTTGGTGGCAACGAGGAAGATTTTCAACGGGCGCAACCGCTCTTCTCGGCACTGGGCAAAACGATCACGTACTGCGGCCCGGTTGGCTCCGGTCAGATCGTAAAGGCCTGTAATCAGGTGCTTATCGCCTTGATTATCGAGGCCGTCTCTGAATCACTGGTGCTCGGTGCAAAAGCGGGTGTCGCGCCCGACATTATCGTGAAGGTGCTAAGTGGTGGCCTGGCACAGAACCGCTTCATGGACTTGCGCGGGACCTCGATGATCCAGCATTCGTTTGAGCCAGGCGGAAAAGCAGTATTTCACCTCAAAGATCTCCAGATCGTGAAGCAGCTCGCGCATGAACACGGCGTGGTCTTGCCGCTGGGGACGATGGTCGAGCAACTGTTCGCCTCGCTCGTCGCCAACGGCAATGGGGGCCTGGATCACTCTGCCCTCCTGACGGTGATCGAGTCGTTGTCCAATTTCTCAATCACTCAACAATCCCCTCATCTCTCCTGAAAGAAGTACAGAATGACAATTTGTTTCAATTTATAACTTATACATATTTTATTTATTTTTACAACTCATTGTTCTTTAACATCCATCAACGAACGCAAATTTATGCAAAATGTAAATAATGGAAGAAGCAGCCGCGAGGAAGCTTGAAGGCCAGCTAGCATAAGTCAACAATTATAATGTATAGTATCAAAGGTACCTTCAACCCACATCGTGAACTGCTCGAAAAGGATTTAGCAAGTTCATAGATTGATAGTCAATATCCAATTTTTCAAGTCTCGGCTAACTTCACTTATACTAAAAATCTAAAGGACCTCGTCGATGAATATCACAAAGGATTGGGATATGCAAGACAACCACTATCCGCCCTCACAAAAAGGGTCACAGGTCGCTGGCACTATTACCAGACGGCTCCCTCTTCTCCTCTGTATTGCGTGCCTGTTCGCAGCCTATTTTTCTTTGCCCACCAGCCGCGTCACCTATGCCCTCGCCAACGGAGTGGCCCAGACGCCACCTATGGGCTGGTCAAGCTGGAATGCTCACTTCAATAATATCAATGAATCTATCATCAAATCTGCCGCCGACGCCATGGTCAGTAGCGGAATGCAAGCCGCCGGCTATCAATACGTCAACACCGATGAAGGCTGGTGGAAAGGCACGCGCGATGCCAACGGTGCAATCACCGTCGATACCACCCTATGGCCCGGCGGCATGCAAGCGGTCGCGACGTACATTCACAGCAAAGGTCTCAAAGCTGGCATCTATACCGATATCGGCGTCGATGGCTGTGGAGGATCAAAGCAAGGCAGCTATGGACACTATGCCCAGGATATGCTGCAATTTGAGCGGTGGGGCTTCGACTATGTGAAGGTTGACTGGTGTGGCGGCAAGGCGCTGAATCTAGATCCTGCTACCCAGTATGGACAGGTTCGCGATGCAATCGCGGCTGCAACCGCTCAAACGGGCCATCCAATGGGCTTCAGCATCTGCGAGTGGGGGCTTGTTAATCCCTGGACATGGGGGCCAACCACCGGCAACGCATGGCGCACATCCAGCGATATCAGTTCAACACAAAATAAGGTCACCTGGGCTGGCATCATGAAGAACTTTGATACCGCGACCCTCTATCCAGCCTCCCAATCGCCAGGGGCCTTCAACGATCCCGACATGATGGAGGTTGGCGTACCAGGCATCACGGATAGCGAGAGCCAGTCTCACTTTAGCCTCTGGGCCATCGCCGGAGCCCCACTTCTAGCCGGCAACGATATCACAACCATGAGCGCAGCCACAAAGACAACCCTGACAAATAGCGAGGTCATCGCCGTTGACCAGGACCCGCTGGCCCTACAAGGCACAAAAGTCAGTGAAGCAGCAAGCGGCCTGCAAGTCTGGTCAAAGATACTAAATACAAGCGGCCAGCGAGCAGTCGTCTTATTCAATCGCACAGCATCAACCGCCAATATCACCGTCAACTGGAGCGATATCGGCCTCGCAGCGGGCAACGCCCAGGTGCGCAACCTATGGACACACGCGAACCGAGGAAATTTCGCCAATAGCTACACCGCATCCGTTACCTCGCACGGCGTCGTCATGCTCAAGATCAGCGGAACAGAAGGGCCACAAAGCACATACGAGGCCGAATCATCAGCCAACACTCTTGGCGGCGGCGCAGTCGTGAGCGCTTGCAGCACCTGTTCTGGTGGCTCCAATGTCATTCATGTCGGCAACGGCGACGGCAAAAACGGCACGCTCCAATTCAACAACATCCAGGCCAGCCTCTCGGGTCCGCAGGTAATCACCATCTCCTACATCAACGGTGACAGCGCCCTGCGCACAGCCACACTGAGCGTCGATGGTCGCGCCGGCACAACCGTCAATTTCCCATCAACCGGAAGTTGGACAACGGTTGGCACTATAAAACTAACTGTGATTTTGAATGCTGGCAATAACACGCTCAAGTTCTCAAATAGTGCGGCCTGGGCACCCAACTTCGATAAGATTGCAGCGCCGGTCGCACATGTAGCAACCACATACGAGGCGGAATCGTCGGCCAACACACTTGGGGGTAGCGCGGGCGTCGTCAGTTGTGCATCATGCTCCGGCGGTAAAGATGTAAATCAGGTTGGCAATGGCAACGGTGGCAACGGAACGCTCCAGTTCAACAAAATCGCCGCAAGTACAACGGGAAGCCACGAGATCGTCATCTCCTACCTCAATGGCGACGGTTCCGTCTGGGGCCTTGGCTCATCGCGCAGCGCATCCATAAGCGTCAACGGTGCGGCACCGATCACCGTCAGCTTCCCCGCCTCCGGTGACTGGAACCTTGTGGTGACAATGAAGCTGTCCGTGAACTTGAATGCCGGCAACAACACCATCAAATTCTCTAACGGCTCAGCCTGGGCACCCGATTTCGACAAAATCGATGTCGCATAACCAGAAAAATATGTTCGCCCTTTACGAGAACGGTTACAGCCAGTATCACGGCTACCGCCCATTATCAAAACGGTCAGCAGGCCACTTCACAGACAACGACTACACATATTTTGATGAAATAAGGTAAAGCCATCCAATATTATGTGATATATAAGAAAAGAGGAGCAACTGCCAAAGGTACGAGCATACACAAAAAAGAAAACCCTTCTCAAGCAGCACTAAAACGGAGGCACGTTCTACTGCTGCATGAGCTTATACGTTCGGAACCCAATCTTCCGCGTGAGGCAATTCGACAGATGGCGGAGCCACCTCCTCGCTTGGTCGTAAGTGTAAGAGAGCTTCGAGCTCCGCTTGCTTATAAAGTCGTTGCCGCTTAATTCCCTGCTTATAGCTTCTGACTATGCCACGACTTACATAAGTATAGAGAGTAGACAATTTTACGCCGAGCAAATGAGAAGCTTCATGACCATCAAGATAATTTTCGCCGTTCAGCTCTATCATAGTATAATCCTCCTTTTCTTATCGTTTATTCAGTAATTACATAGTTTTTCTAATAATATGAAAACAAGTTACATTTGTCAATTAGCATGTAGATTTATTCCCACTCACATATCATCTCATGAATCCAGAGGAAAATCAAGTAGCATCCATGTTTGTCAATGGATATCAAGTACTATCAAGTTTCATTGACATTTATAATTATTGATGATACAACTAAAAAGAGTCGAGCAATCGGCCATTTAATAACAATTTAAAAAGCTAAGGAGCGACAAAAACCATGTCAACGACGATGCCAGATACAGACCCCCTCAAGGATAAAGCAGCCCCCCCCAAAGCCAGCAAAGGTGGATTAGAAGGAGTTGTGGCCGCCACGACCGCGATAAGCAAAGTTGATGGGACAGCCGGGCAGCTTGTCTATAGAGGATACGATATTCACCAACTGGCGCGTAGCACGACATTTGAGGAAGTAGCCCACTTACTCTGGTTTGGGCACCTCCCTAATCAGAAAGAGCTGACCGACCTGCACGCAAGTTTTGTGGCAGAACGAAGTATTCCAGATATGGTCATGCAAACCATCCGTGCACTACCCGCGAAAACAGAGCCCATGGATGTACTACGCACAGCCGTCTCCGCCTGGGGTGCCATCAGTGTAAGTGGCAAACCCAACATTCAGCAGGCAATTGCAGTTACAGCACGCCTTCCGCTCCTCCTGGCCGCATTCAACCGTCTTCGTCATGGGCAAGAGCCTCTGGAATCCCAGTCCGAGTTAGGGCATGCAGCAAACTACCTCTATCTATTGACCGGGCAGGTGCCAAAGGAAGAACATGTAAGAGGCCTCAACTCTTACCTGGTCCTGCTCGCGGATCATGGCATGAACGCTTCAACGTTCACTTCTCGTATCGTCGCAAGCACTGAATCAGATATCGTATCATCGCTAGTGGCGGCTCTGGGAGCGCTTAAAGGCCCATTGCATGGCGGCGCACCTTCGAAGGTACAAGACATGCTCAGAGAGATCGGGACCGCAGATAACGCTGAACCCTGGCTACGTTCGGCCATCACAAACGGCGTCAAGCTGATGGGGTTCGGTCATCGCGTCTATAAGACGACTGATCCACGCGCGGAAGAATTACGCGAAATGTCGCGTATAGCCGATCCAGAAGGTTTTCAATTCTCACGCCGCGTCGAAGAGCTCTCAATCTCGTTGCTCGACGAGCTCAAACCTGGACGCCGCCTGTACACCAACGTTGAATACTATTCGGCTGCATTGATGGATTCGGTGGGCTTGAGCGGTGACCTCTTTACACCGACTTTTGCTATAAGCCGCTGCGCCGGTTGGACAGCCCATATCCTGGAGCAAGTCAACAACAATCGTCTGATCCGTCCAGAGGCCGAATATACCGGGCCTATGGATCTGCAATTTGTCCCACTCAGCGAACGCAAGTAAAAAGAAGTGCTCAAGCCTGCTGCTTGAGCACTTCTTTTTTATTTACAATCAATTTTCGCTTGTTGCCACAAGGCATGCCACTCTTGAGTAGAGTAAGAGTTCAGAGAGCGTTCTTGCTGGCGTGCAACATTTTCCATTGCCTGGAAACGCTTGCGAAACTTGCGATTGGCATGGCGCAAAGACTCTTCGGCATCGATATTGAGGAAACGCGCAACTTTGGCAACGATAAACAGCAGATCGCCGAGCTCTTCGTGCAGCTCCTCCTGGCTGGTTGCCTGCTTTAACTCATTCAGCTCCTCTTCAAGTTTGTGATAGACATCTTGCAGATTGGCAAACTCAAAGCCAGTCTTAGCAACACGTTTCTGATACTCTTGCGCAACGATAAGCGAGGGGGTAGACTGCGGGACGCGATCCAGCACCCCCTCATGCTGCACATCAACGCCGGCATTCGCACGTTCCTGGCGTTTGATCGTCTCCCAGTTTTGCACAACCTCGCCGGCCCCACTGACCTCTACATTCCCAAAAATATGGGGATGGCGGCGGATCAGTTTGGCATTGACATGTTCAAAGACATCACCAATCGAGAAATCACCATCCTGGCGTGCCACTTCGGCATGCAAATACACCTGTAACAACAGGTCGCCCAGTTCATCCGCCAGTTTCTCCATATCATTCTCTTCGAGCGCCTCAACCACTTCATATGTCTCTTCAATCACATATCTTGTGAGGCTCTGATGCGTCTGCTTACGATCCCAGGGACAACCATCGGGATCGCGGCGCAGGCGCATAATAATATAGCGCAACGTCTCAGGCACGCGCAACGCAGTCAACTCATCGACAGGAGGAACATAAAGCGTGCTCAAATGATTCGCAAAATTGTTGCGATCAAGCTCATACAGAGGCATCTCGATCACCGTCTCGGCGTCATCCACTCCAGCGGCGCGGACCAGCTTCACCAACCATTCATCGGGATAGCACTCGCCCAGAGCAAGTTTCACCTCGCTCGCAAGGCGGCGATTATAGACCTGCACCACCAGCAAAGGCAGTGTAGGGATAATCTTAGATGCCACTTCATCAGACGTCAGGGTTGCCAGGCTCGTCGCATCAATAAGTTGCGCACCACTATTGAAAGGATCGAGTTCCAGCATATTGCAGACTGGCTCTATAAAAGAGAGGCCAGAAACGATCCTGGTACTCAATTGCCGCTCACGTGCCAGTTTCAAGACCAGTTGCACCGAAATCTCTCCAATCAGTGGATGGCCTGGCACGGCATAAATAACCGGCCGTTGCGCTGCAAGGTCGCAGAGTTCGCTAGCGATCTGCTCATAGAGCACGGTCCAATCATCCGACTCATCGTAGAGCCGATCAAACGATTCTATAAGTACATCAGGTGTTGCTTGTTTAAATGCTTCAACGGTTGGATGAATAATAGTACGAAAGTAGATGGCCTGACCACCATCCGCCGCCTGAGTTAATATTTTGTGAGCTTCAAGGGTAAGATCGTTTATGCTACCAGGCCCAAGACCAACAATCGTAATCGCGGCATACGTCATATAATGAATAGATCCTCTCTGCTAGCTGCATGCACTGTTGGTAGTGTACTGTTTAGCTGGGAAGGTGTCAAATAGCCCTGGAAGAAGAACAGATGAAATCAGGCGTTCATTATGCATTATGTATGGTGTCGCCTGATACTTGCTGGCAAATCTCTGAATAGATCTCCTTCATCGTAAATCCGTGTTGCCGCAGTGTGATAAGCATCTGATGTACCACTTCCTCAAGTGTATGCTGACGTTCCTCTTCAGTCATTCTTGGCACTTCTGGAGCTACGAGCACACCTCGCCTTGCAGATGTTTGCACCCATCCGGCATGTTCTAGTTCGCTATATGCCCGCATGACAGTATTGGGTGCAACGGCCAAGTCATTTGCTAATTGACGCACTGATGGGAGACGATCCCCCGGCACAAGTTGCCCCGATGTAATGAGCGCTCGTATTTGCAAATGAATTTGCTCATAAGGTGGTACTAAACTTTGATGGTTGACGAGCACAAGAGTAGTGTTCATTTATAGATTACCCCTGTACTTTCGATGTGTCTCTTTACTCTACCACGTAGCTGACCATGGGACATGTAGCAGAATAAGCCACATACGATAAAAACCCATCCAAGAAAGAAGATGGAAAGCAGTACGATTTCCATCCCCACTGCATTTTCTAGTGACGAGCTGTGGCCACTCCAGAGGAGTCTATACTGAAACTGATACAACATTCCTACAACCCAGAATTCCTCGCCTTGTAATAAACCTATAAGCCATGAACGTATCATATCATCAGCACGTTGCGATATAGTGGGGTTAGGCAAGAGAAGGAAACGTGGCTGTGTAACGACAAGTACTATAAAACACTCAATTAATGCAATAAAACATATCATCACACAAGGGGTAATGCAGAGGAAAAAATTATTATTAGGAAGTATCAGTTTTTGTCCGCTTGCGAGTTGTATATGGTACGAGCCCATAAATGGTGCAAAGAACACTGTTACAGCACACAGTGCAACGAGTGCCACAACTATACAGCCCCAGAAAAAAGAAGAACGATAATCGCTAACTCGTCTCTGCCGCACATCCCCATAGTTCACCATTCCGACAGTTTGCTGGCGCATCTGCCAGATACCCATCAGTATGCCACTACCGCTACCAATCAGAAAAACAAGTGCGAGTATCAGAATTTGGAGGTTGCTTCCCGTCGTCACGAGACCTGTAGGGCTTCTAGTGATCAAAAATGAGACCAGAGCGCCACCTATAGTGAAAACGATAAGTGTTACGCCCAGACAGAGATAGAGAGAAGAGAGAATGAAGTGGTTCCAATAATATTGGATAGTTTGTGCAATGATAGGTAGCTCATCTTCTTCCTCTACAATTTGCCATTTTAGTATCTCCTGTATCCACCTTTCAGAAGTGGACACAGTCTCTTTTTTCTTTCGCATATACCACCCCTTCGCCCCAATAAGGACGCCTACAAGCAAGGGAAATAGAATGTACAGCCATATATTCGCATCAAAGAGCCACAGATAGATGCCATGATTATCCATAGGGTTATTGCCTACTTTCTTAAAAATTAAAGGTTCTCCATTAAACACAGATTAATCTGTGTCAAGTGTTTGATACAAGAGAGATCCGTTGAACAAATGTACCTGGACCAAGCAGGGCTATTTAAAAGTCAGCAGAGAGCCAAGGGAAAGGCGAACAGCGAGCAAAGGATGAGCGTCAAAGATGCGCATCTGCTTGGGCACATTGGAACCCCCCAGGAAATCGAGGGTAGCCAACAAAAAACTGTTGAGCACGGCCAGAACGCGAGGAGCATCGCCTTTGCGAACTTGACAGGCATCTTCACGCAGGGTCACATCGCGTCGCCAGTGTAAACAGTTTTCAATAGTCCTGATGCGAACTACGCTGCCATTGTCGAATATGTAACAACGTGTTATGCTATTTTCAAAAAGAAAACTACACTCGTTCGCTCTACTGAACGAAGAATGTAAGGAGGCTCTAGATGGCATCAGCCGAAAGCTCACAACCGACCTGTCCCGTATGTCACCAGACAGATCAAGTAAAAACCATGCAAGCCGCTTATAGTACAGGAGTGGCACGCACAGCCCCACCCGACATGCCAACCAAAAATGTCTCTATAATAAAGTATATTACAGTTGGTGTCTTCCTGATAGGTATTTGTGTTTTTTGTATCGTTACACTTATTGGTGGCCTCGAAGATAATTTGCCACAAATCATCCAATTTATTCTTGCTGTTGTGACACTTATTTGTATTCTCACCGCACTCGGTATATCCTATTATGCCTTCCAACGGGTTGTGAGTGGCGATAACGAAACAACTCTGCTTTTACCAGCCTGGGACATTGCTACGGCGAAATGGCGCAACCTGTATTATTGCAGCCGCGACAATGTAGTCTTCGATCCTGCAACTGACAAGGTTGTCTCAGATAAGGAGCTCAATAGCATACGTGCAAGTGTAACAGAAAAAGGAGAGCAGATCATAGAAAAGCCAACGATGGCCCACTCTTAATCTTGCCATACAATAGATGACGAAAAAGGAGAGCGCTCTCCTTTTTCATCTCTATTGTATATGTTGCAGGGCACTTTGTTTGCGTAACGAGAAGCGTCTCTTAGAACGTTTTGATCTGCGGGCCAGCCGCTTGTGCTCAATATTTAATGTCGCCTCACCACGATACGAGGAGTATACATGCGGTTGCGGCTGGTAGGCGAGAACCTTTCTCCCTTCTATTAAGAAAGGCAACACAACCTCTGCCACATAAGATGCGGCTAACATAGGGGCACTATGATTTGCCGGGATTACCACATCGTCCGGGCCTGGCAAACGTGGTGGTGCAGTCAACGCATCCTGGCCGCCCCATATAAAGAGGGTCGGTACGGCAGGGAGCTCAAAAGGAGCACGCCCGCTCCCCGGCATCTCACGCAGCGAGCGTATCAGAGTATCCGACGACTGTAGTTTAATCTCGTTTACCCAGACATAGGTATAGTCATGATGCTGCCCATTAAAGCCAAAAGTCCGCACCAGGCTATGCAAACGCCAATCCGAAAGTACCCACCGCCTTAACGTAAGAGGGTGTGGGGCATGCAATAAGCGCAGTAGCAAGGCCCATATCTCAAGCAAATAGATAGGACAAAGAAAGATCACGCGCAGAATTGATTGAGGGTAGCGCTGTACATAGGCTTCGGCCGCCCGTGTACCTGAAGAATATGCCAGCACATACCACTGCTTTAAACCCAGGGCACACCTTACCTCCTCGATGGCCTCAGCACACGCCTGGTAATAGGGTTGATCGGAAGCAACCTGCGGTGAACCACCTACACCAGGCAATTCGATCATAATAAGTTGAAAATATGGTCGGAGCAGCGGAGCTAGATTCTGCCAGATTGTATAGGTCACGCCCCAACCGTGAATGAGGAGGAGCGGTGGTCCACTTCCTTCAAGTCGGTAACGTAGCATAAGTTACTTCTTTCGCTCCCATTTACCTGTGCATAAAGAGTATAGTAGCAACAATTTATGTATAACATAAGAGCAGCAAAATAATCTACAACAATTGGTAAAAGTCGTAGTTTTGGTAGGATAGTCTCACCTCCACTCTAACATAAAATACGGATATATGCGTAATAGGTAGCGAACGATAGAAAGGTGGCTATATGGCACAAACAATCCTCATTCTCACCTCAAAGACTGGTGGCGGTCATGTCAGTATCGCGGAGGCACTGAGTGATCAACTTGCACAAAACTATCACGTCAAGATCATTGATCCACAGTCAGGCTTCGTTCACTGGCACTATCGCATGGTTAGCCGTTATGCCCTCTGGCTCTGGTCGGCGGAATTTCGCGTTACCGACACAGCACAACGAGCACTGTTTGCCCATCGCATTTTTGCATGGTTCATTGCCAAAAAGCTTAGTACAGTGCTAGAGCAGCTACGGCCAGACCTGATTATCGCGGTCTATCCCTTTCTTACCTATGAAGTCATTAACGTTTTAGAAAGTCGTGGCGTTACAATTCCATTTGTAATGCTCTTTACAGATCCTAATGGTGTCCATGCATCATGGCTCACAGAACAAAGAGCAACCGCAACACTGGCTCCAACGCGCGAAACTTATGCTCAGGCCCTCACAGCCGGCTTCCCACCAGAACATCTGCACCTGGTCGGCTGGCCCGTACGTAAGCAATTCAAGAGTGCCGACAAAAGCCAGCGCGACGTCATGTTCAAAAAGATGGGACTGGACCCGGCACTTTTTACTGTCTTCTTACAAGGCGGAGGGGAGGGAGCCGCACAGTTCAGCCAGACCGTAGAGCGTGTCCTGGCCGTCAGTCCCAGGCTACAAGTCATTCTTGCCGCAGGCACCAATCAAGCCCTACAAAAGCGCTTTCGCGGCGTACAAAATATATATGTATTACCATTTACAAAAGAGATTGCGCCTTCTATGGTAGTCGCAGACGTTATTATGGGTAAAGCGGGTCCAAATATGCTCCTGGAAGCAGTAACGCTGGGAAAACCGTTTATCGCCACAGCCTATATACCCGGCCAGGAAGAGGCAAACCTGGAATTTATACAGCGCCATAAGCTGGGTTGGATTGCCCTTGAGTCCGGGCACCAACGCGACTTACTCACCAGACTTATGAATCAACATGAGGAGCTACTGACGATGGAGGCAACGGTTGCAACCTATCAACAATGGAACGCCAGCCATGTAGAGCTTATTGTACCCATTCTCGACCAGTTGCTACAGCAATATTAGACCGTTGCGGGGTCATTTGACGGTTGGCCGCGTAGCGACGACCCTTGTGGTTGTTGCCGTCCACCCAGGTGAGAGGCGGTTCCGCGACGACAACCACAAGGGATTGTTGCCGTGGAACCGCCTGTAGAGCCGGGCAACGACGACAACCACAAGGGAAATCGTCGCTACGCGGCCAACCGTTAAATGAACTGTGCCAGAGCAATAAATAGCATAACATTTAACACTATGAGCAGCAAGAAAAATAGTGGAATGCGAATTAAACAGCCTGCCAGACCTGAATAGTGCGATCAACGCCAGCCGAAGCTATACGGCTACCATCGGGTGACCAGGCAACACTCATAACATAGCCAGTGTGCCCATAATATGTAAATGTCTCTTTCCTTGTCGTACTATTCCAGATATGTACGGCCTTGTCGTTACCACCAAGGGCGAGATATTGTCCATCAGGTGACCAGGTAACCGTATTTTTAATGGTTGACGCATCCACACCGGGCAAAATTAAGAGACTTTCTGTATAGACGTTGCGTATACGCACGCGATAGTCACTACAGGCGGAGGCAAGTTGTTTACTATCGGGAGACCACGCCAGAAAATAAATCTGCCCGGTGTGCCCGCCCCAGCTTATTTGACCCTGGTTAGAAGAAAAAAGGCTACTCCAAAATGAGCGCTTTTGCTGTATTTTTTCCGGCTCCCAGATTTTGACGCTGTGATCTTTACCGCCGGAAGCAATGTACTGGCCATCAGGTGACCAGGCCATCGTCAGTATTATATCGGTGTGTTCGCGATAGCTGCTCCATACATCATAGGCCGCACTGGCATGCCAGACCCGTACAATCTTGTCATCGCCAGCTGAAGCGATAGATGTACCATCAGGCGACCACGTCACAGCATTGACGGGACCCTGATGCTTATTAAAGATATAGGTGGCCGCATCCTGCGCGACATGCCAGATACGTACTGTTTTATCGTCGCTAGCCGTCGTTATAAGCTTACTAGTAGATGACCAGGCGAGACCATTGACACGAGCACTATGGCCCTTGTAGGTCCTCACATGCTGGCCGCTGGCCGCATCCCATAGCCTGACCGTTTTATCGTAACTGGCCGACGCAATATACTTGCCATCCGGCGACCAGGCAACCTGGGTAATACGGCCGGTATGACCCAGGGACATATAAAGCAGATTGGCCTGTGGATAAATCTGTGCCTGGGCAACTGACCTGGCCGTACGCTTTCGCGCCCCCTTCTGGGCAGCAGGCGGTAAGTAGGTATAAGGAGCAGATATAGTCGAGTTCTGTGGCACAGGCGTTAACGATGGCAACGATGGCAGACTCGATTTAGCAGCAACGTTTATAGTTGAGCGCGACAAGATACTGCTTTGCGCGTAGCTCGTAGCAATGTTCTGCAATTCCTGGCGCACAATATCGATACGGACCGGTCGCTTATTAATATCGACATTCACCATATCCATCACGAGAGTATTTAAACGGGCCAGCATAGGATCACTTAAGCGCAAAGGAGTAAATTGGAAAGGCGTCTCCGAGGGATTCTCGCCAGTAATCAACTGATGTAGCGTTGCGCCCAGGCTATAGATATCGGCTCGCGTCGTCGTCTGAGATTTACCATACTGCTCAGGAGGTGCATATCCATAAGAACCCAGAGCCTTTGTATCCTTTTCCTGACCAGGTTTAAAATTACGCGCAATACCAAAATCGATGAGAAAAACATGTCCACTAGAAGTGATCATCACATTGCCCGGCTTCAGATCACGAAAGATAACAGGTGGCTGGCGCGTGTGCAAATATTCAAGGACCGAGCACAACTGCAAGGCAATAGAAAGCACCTGCTCGATTGGCAACTTTACACGACCCAATCTTTGCAAACGCGTCTCTAAAGTCTCGCCATCGATAAAGTCCATAACCAGGTACGAGCGAGCATTTTCAGTGAATTGCTCATAGATGTGCGGCAAATTGGGATGCTTCAGGCTAGCAAGCAACATAGCCTCTCTATTAAACGATTCGGTCGCCTCAATAAGTTCCTCTAGCTTTAAAGAGTTCTGGCTCATCTCCTTAATAGCCACCAGACGACCACCAAGTTGAGTGTCAGAAGCCTTATAGACAGCGCCAAAGCCCCCTTGTCCCGCCCGGCCCAGGATGATATAGCGCTGCCTCAACATCGTCTGTACATCAAGCAAGCCCGTCAGAGTAGAGCTCATAGATACCATTTCATCCATAGCGAAATGACGCCCGCAAGCACGACAAAACAAGGCCTGTGCACGATTAGCAGCACCACAATGGTCACAAAATAACGGTGAAGAAGACAACGACATGCAATTCCTAACTACACTTTAGCATTGGCAGCATTTACATGATTACAGTAGTACAAATGCCAATGCATGTCAAGTATCGCATCCCCTCATCCCCTCATCGCTATATCGCCAGATAATCCTGCTTTTGGCGCGTCACAAGGAGAACAAACTGGTAGAGCGCAAAAAGCTCAAGGCCAAAGGGCAAGTAGCCAGTAAAGCCAAGCAGAGGCATCTCAAACACCTTCCAGACACCAATAAACGGAACAGTATAATACCACTTGGGTAGCGCATAATAGTTCCACATTTCCCAGAAGAAGCCACACGTCAGCGCCCCAAGTGGCAGCACAAAGAAACGCCAATCGCGAACCACCAAATGCCCATATGCCGATTTACGACCCATGAAATTGTTAATAGGGTCAAGAAGCAAGGTCACACCAAACCAGATCAATGGGAAACAATAGTGAGGAAGGGCCCAGGGTAACACCAGAGCCGCAACCCCGACTACCTCAAAGACAATCAATGTCCGAAGAGACATACGCGGCCCAGACTCATGAGCCAGGAGTTGAGGCTGAAGCAGCTTAAAGGTTGAGAGCAGTTCGGTCGTCCCCAACACGGCAGGCAGGACAGTGCTAAAGTTTAGACTGGCAAGTAAAAAATAGTCAAATGGACTATAAGCATGATCCGAAACATAATGCCAGTTCTGCACAGGAATATTCAGAAACTCAAAGAGCCACCAGAACAGACTTGATATCCCGAACAATATTACATAACGCCAGCGCATACGCTGCAACAGCGAAGTACCATGCCTGGCAACAACCAGTGCATCCACAAAGAGAATATAGCCCAGCCAAAGCGGGAAGAAACTATAGGCAGAGAAAGGCTCGATATGCAGCCAGGAGCACGCCCAGGCCAATAGACACACCACAAGAGCAATTGACCCATAGATTGGAAAACGCGCGGCAGATTTGCCTGTGTCAGTAGTTTTGTCAGCAGATACGTACACTTGTCATCTCCGTCGTTGTGCCTTACGGCAGCGAATGTAACAACCATGCAGTATAACTAATCATACATTATTTTCAATGTAAATACACAGACGCACAGACGAACAAAGACGGGGAGGATCTGACCAACGAAAAAAAGAGAGGGCACATTCACCAGCGCAGCATCTACCAGCGGATCGTCATTGTCTTTTTGCACCTGCAACACCGCCGGTAGAGGTTAACGAGATAAGAAAACCGACTTTTACGCTATATTAAAAGTCTTAGCGTCCAAAACTCAACGTATAGTGAATCGAACCAGTATGGCTAGTACCAGGCTGTACTTCTAGCAGATGGGCCATCTTTTTGTGCTCCGGCCCCTGGTTATTGAAATTGATCGCATCGGTCGAGCACGTCTGATGCTCCAGACAAAAAGATGAGCTGTTGGGTGGTGCATAGATGACCGCATGAGTAAAATCATCGGTTGCAGAGATAGCGAGCTGCATCGCTTGCTGGCGATAATCAATCACCGCATGTGCACGTGGTTGCAAATCCGTATAGACATGATCCAGATTCAAGCAACCTATCGCCACCGGCTGACGCAGATCAAACATCGCATACATAATGCCACTCACATCAAGCAGGCGACCAGTTGGCAGCAGCGCATCATCAGCCTCCATTACTGTACGCGCAGGCAGGGTTACAAATGTCTCATCTCTACCTGAGAGTAAAGAGAAATAGGGATGAAGCGCAAAACCAAACGGCAATACACGGCTACCTTTGTTCTGCACACGATAGATACAGGTTACGCCGGACCGAGTCAGCGTATAGGTCAAAGATAAGCGGCTCTCAAACGGATAGCCAGCATAGCGGGGAGTTGAAGAATTGACCTCAACATAGGTCGTGACGGTCGCCGCATCAGCACCAATGATGGGTTGCTCATATTGCCACTGCCGATCCATTACCAGGCCATGAATAAGCGCGGCATCGCTCTCAACGCGTACGACATCGGCGAGCGAATATTCTTCACCCTGATAGCTATAGCGCTTATCATGCACGCGGTTAGGAAACGGCCAGAGCACAAAATTACCGGTAAAACCCATCTTCTTCAGTACATCCGGCTCACTATAAATAATATCGTGCGTACCTGCACGGAAGCGAAACATGTTGCTACCCAGGTCGGGAGCAATGCCAACATCGATACTGCGAGCTGCATTTTCCCGATCCCGGTAGGCAAGAGAAATAACAGTAGTATCAATAGCTGGATCTTTACGAATGTCTGCGCTAAAGGATTGTTCTTGAACCATAGAGCACCTTTTCCTTTCATATTGTCGCATCACCTTCATTATATTATCACTACAACAGAAGTCGCGTAGCGACCCCCAGAGAGGCATACAAAACTGGCTAGATTTTTGACGATCAAGCATAAAGTCATTATAATGAAAGAAATGTATAAAACGATTTTTTAAGGCCGAGCTTTTCGCCCTTAGCTATCGTTTAGGCCAGCTCTCTCACATCCAGGATCTGCTTGTGATGCTCGATCAGGCTCAGGATTATGAGGTGGTTACTCGCGCCTTTCCCAAATCAGCATAGTAGAGAAACTTGACAAATAGCACAATTACTGCTATCATGAGTCTCGCACCGATCATGCATGGTTTCATTATGCCCAAAAGTGCATCTTAAACCCTCAAGAACCACACAGATATTATTTGTGGATTCGACCCCCCTACGCTGAACGGCTAGTACGATGTATTGTGCTGTGCCAGAAGATCGGTTCAACAACTCTTTTTATTAAGATAAACAACAACCAGGAAAATGGAACTGTCCGGGCAGGCGCACCACCCATGCCTCCCTCGTATCCACCTGGAAGTACGCGTAGGGAGCCATACTAAGGAGAAAAACGAGCATGTACGCAGTTATCAAAAATGGTGGACGACAGTACAAAGTTTCCGCAGGCCAGAGACTCGAAGTAAACCGCCTGGCAGTCGAAGATGGCGCACAGATCCGCATCGGAGAAGTGTTGCTGATCGGAGGCGCTGATCAGCCGATGCTGGGCGCACCCTACATTGAGAATGCAGAGGTGCTGGCAACCGTTATAGGCCAGGCACGCGGAGAAAAGCTGATTGTCTTTAAGTACAAGTCTAAAAAACGCTATCGCCATCGTCGCGGTCATCGCCAGGAGCTGACGATCCTTTCTATCGATGATATTCTCGCTAATGGCAAGAGCCTGCTCTCCGCAGAGGAAAAGCAAAAGAGCAAGCCTGCTACCACGAAAGATACCGCTGAGACAGAGAGTAGCCAGAGTCACACGGTTAGCGAAAGCAATACAGAGGAGTAAATCATGGCACATAAAAAAGGTGTAGGCAGCTCTCGTAACGGTCGTGACAGTAAGCCAAAGATGCTGGGCGTTAAACGCTTCGACGGCCAACTTGTCACCGCCGGCAGTATCATTGTTCGCCAGCGCGGCACAAAAATTCGTCCCGGCGTGAATGTCGGGCTTGGTCGTGACCATACATTGTTTGCATTGACTCATGGCTACGTCAAATTCGGCCATGACACACGCGAGCGCCGCTCGGTAAGCATCGTCGGCGAGTTCCCAGATCGCCCATCGCTCGCAGAGCTTCTCGCGTCTGAGCAAGCTGTCGCCGTCCCTGAAGCATAAGGTTATACTGCTCTGTCAAACTTCATTGCACGGGTCCCGCGTAGCGACAATCCCTTGTGGTTGTTGCCGTCCAGCCAGGTGAGAGGCGGTTCCACGACGACAAGGACAAGCCGTTGTCGCTACGCGGTCAGCCGTTAAATGAACTGGGTCAGAGCAATACAAAGCAGAAAAAGGGTGCTCACGCAGCAGGCGTGAGCACCCTTTTTCTTGCTTAAAGCATATAGTTTTCACTTTTACTTTTTGTGCTTCTTAGTATGACCACTGCTATTACTGTTGCTACTACCACCACTATTATCATTTGGACAACTGAGGTCTGAACTATTATCATTGACGTTGAGCTTAAAGCTACAGGTCTGATCGTCGATCTGCGTTTTACCCTGACAGTTCTGGACGAGCATATTATTGGCAACACAGTTCGATGTATCGATAGACTGCATCCCAAAGATAGTTGCTGAAGTAGTAACCCCATCATCGTTCGTCTTCACTTTGATCGGACTCTTCGCATCAAGCAACTCCTGACAGTTGAGACCCATCGGGCCAAAGCTAGTGTTAAAACGCTGGGCCAGGAATGTGAACAGGTTATTAGCGGCAGCTGGATCGGGTGAAGGTCGGCCCTTCGTCAATTTCGCATCGACCAGGATACGTTCCGGGCCAATAGCTAGCAAGCTCTTACAATATGTTTTTGTACTGGCATCATCGAGATTCTGTACAGAGGGCTGGTCCACACCTACACGATAGAGATTCAACTTGCGCAAGTTCTTGTTATCGCCAACTTTGGTCATCGGATCGCCAGCGGGCACAAGAGCAACCGGCTGAGCCTGGTGCGCGGCTGCCTGCAACTCGTCCAATGGCAGTGATGTGACCGTGTGTCCGGGATCAGCTAGATCGGACACCATCCAGGGCTTACAACCCAGAGCTCCATCCAGCGCGATTGCTAACAGGCGATTATCGCTACCGTTCACCTGCGTTTTCGCATCCGAAGCAGTCAATTGTGTCGTATTCGCGGCAGTCATCTGCGCCGTACGACCTTTACGGTTGATAAGATATGTAGTCGTGACGTTATCGCTCTGATCCTGGTCTACCACACCGAAGTCACGCACCGTTGGACAGGCCAAATTATCTTTCCCCGTACCAAGCGCGGGCGGCACCAGCTTACCCGATTTAATCGCCTGATTGACAGCATCGAAGAAGGCAGGAGCATTACAATAGGCAAACTGGGTGAAGAGCGACTTCTTCAAGCCATTCACACATTTCCCATCTTGCAGACTATTTTCCTTGCTCTTCAATGTCAAATTAGTGCCATTAAAGCCAAACCAGACTGCCACAATCGCTCCCTGAGGCAGCTTTGGCACAACTGGATTAATCGCTGGCTGCTTGCCTTTGTCGGTGACCAGCGGATTGTAAGCAGAGATCTGGCCCGTAGCCGGATCAAATATCGCGGCCTGCACAAAGGCGGCCTGCAGCTTATTTGCTTCTCTGCAATTCTGGTCATCATCACCTGTGGCGCTTAATTGATAGGGTGTAGCTAACCCCTGAGCGGTCAGCGGCTGCGGAGGCACAATCAATGTACAATTGATCTCTGCATCTGCTGCAAGTGAACTGGTCTTTTGCTGTAGTACCAGGAATCCCCCTGCCCCGATAATAAGCAGCAATGTTACAATTATTCCCATAGACATAAACGGAGAAAAACGCCGCTTTTTGCGTATACGCAAAGATTCACGATTTGGTCTATATGGATTTGGTGATTGTGGTCGCATTAACATCTGCATAAATCGTTCTCTCTTCTCTCCTGATCTTTACGTGCATCTTTTCAAAGTAGGGGGATATCTAGTACATTAGTCATATCGCGGTAAAAATTGCTTAGTGCCTACGAAATTGATCTTATCACAGACCTCCACCCAAAAGCATGATCTGGTTGAGATTTAGTAGGAAAGTACTAAATCTGGTAAATAAATCGCAACCTGTACGTGGGTAGTGAAGGGCAATAAAAAACCAGCCACAAGCATAGTGCCCTGGCTGGCTGTAAACGATATAATGATAGCTCTAACGAAAGATGCAATACTAGCTAGAAGTTGTGGTTACCAACGCACACCTTTACGAACCCATCCATAATCTATTCGTACGTATCTGCCTGGATCAATGCCCTTCCATGGGGAAAGGTCAAGTGTAAATGGTTGCTGGCTAATAAGGTGGATAAGCGTTACTTGATTTGTTGAGCTTTGTGTTGATGAGCTTTGTGTTGAAGAACACTGTGCTATCAGTTCGTGGAAGGTCTTTGGTACGGATAATGAATTTCCTGTGAGTCTGTGCTTTTGGTCTTTCCAATCGGCAACGGCAACATCTGTAACTTCTACGACCAGATCACCCAGAGCTTTTTTACCGGTGATTTGATTCACTTTCTCATATGGGCCAATAACAATTTTCTTTTGCATGCTGTATCTCCTCTAAGAGTGTAACTCTCTGCTTCCAACCAGACTCCATTCTCAATGCTGGTTTAGTTCAGATAAATTTGCCTATCAGGTCATACATACAGAGCTTTCATAGTGATAAAATCACCTTTAACACTCTCCATCCGTTTCAGCCCAACTACTGCATTCTTCGTGGGACTTCACTCCATACGTACTACATGCGCGAGCCCATATCCCTGGACCATTACAAGAATTATGAACACACGTCCAGTCA
Organism: uncultured Chloroflexia bacterium; assembly: GCA_963850365.1. Classification (GTDB taxonomy): domain Bacteria; phylum Chloroflexota; class Ktedonobacteria; order Ktedonobacterales; family Ktedonobacteraceae; genus Dictyobacter. The sequence continues at coordinate 589,109 of CAWKKX010000025.1, read as the reverse complement.
TTGCAACTTGTAAGTGTAGCTTCATCTACGCAAGGTACAAAGGCGAACGCTGTAGGAGCTGCTTGGTTCAAATAAAATGCGGCTGGAATGAAGGAGAACAGAGCAGTTCCTACTTTTACTACGGAACGTCGCGAAAAAAGTTGTTTTTTTTCTTTCAATTTTGTTTCTCTTTCTTTTTTGATATCTACAAAAACTATGTTCAGGAGGCGGAGATGTCTATGGTCTTCTCTTTGATGGGCACATATTCCATAATTTTATGATGGCTCGATTTGTCCCTCCTCAGCCAAACTACCTCTGTTTGTATACAAGGGCATGTTATTTTTTTGCCACACTCTATATAACAACCAGAGCAACACAATAACAAATAGCAATGAGCTTATAATGTAAAAAATACTTGGAAGAGGTTTTGTCTGAATAACTAGTAATAATAAAACAATGGTGAATAAGGTTTGAATAAAAGTAGTTATAACCTTTGTACTGCGTTCCTCATGTTGGAGAGCTCTCCCATAACAACCACAATTTTTATCTGGCGCATTTCTAATAAATGATGAAACATTGAGAAATAAAAAAGAAATGAACAATATAAGAAGTAAAAAGGCGACAACCAATTTAGAAACATCGAATGTTATAAGTAGAAAGAACGCGCAAATAACTTCAACCCAAGGAAATGTTCGCTGTAGGATAGGGATACCCCACTTAGGAAAGGAGTAATTATTCAGTGTTCTCACAAAGGTTTGCGGATCATCAATTTTTGTTATACCAGCAATTCCTAATACAGCAGCAAAATAAATGTCTAGACAATAATGAATGATTGCCATAATTTCAAACCTCTCTGAATTTTTTGAATTATTGCTAATACCCAGTTAATCTCAACCAAATTGCTTCGCACATTTTTAAAACTGTGGTTTGTCTTAATTCCGAGCCTTATACACTTTAGTTTCAAACTTCTTATACTTAAATTCATTCTTTATAGTTATTTTAACAAATATGCACTATCAACCCAAAAAGCGTTTTATTATTAAAATATAATTCAAATGATGAAACATTCCTTAATTCCTTATTGAGAAATATTCTTGTCTCTATGCATATTAATATAAAAAATGATATAATAGAATATCACAGATTAGTCTTTAGTTAATCAACTACTATCTTATTTCGATGTGACATTTAATATTTGGATAATGACGCTGTATAGATGTATTTAAATAGGTACTAAACAGCACGAATCCTCTTCCAGAGGGACTTCTTGAGATCACTACTTCTATGCAGAACCACTACCGACATTTAGAGAGGTAAAGGATATGGTAAAGAAGACTTTTTCAACTCAAATAAATTTACGACTTAAGGAGGAACGGCTCAAACGCAACTGGACACAAAGTTATTTAGCCGAAAGGATTGGATCATCCGATCTAAACATTAGCCGATGGGAAAGAGGTATTAGTACACCAACAATTCATTTCCGTCGCCAACTATGTGATCTCTTTAACCTGAGCCCTCATGAATTAGGCTTGTTAGCTCTATCAGAAGATGCGGCACAGTCCCCTGATCAGGTTGAAAACAATAATTCGGCTTTGCCTCTTCATTTACACAAGAACCACAAATCTCTCGGAGGAGGTGAAATAGAAAAGCTGATAGATGATCTACTAAGAGATGAAACTGTGCTTTGTCAAAATTGCAATCGCAAGCTAGCTCAACTGCTACTACTGCATTTGAGCGTGAGGCAGGAGCATTATTAATGAGTTGATCTCTCACACGGATCTAGCAACACGAGATGACAGGAAAGCCGCCCACTAGTACTACAATGGTAAGTAAGCTTATATGAACAACCTATTTACGAGCGAGAGACAACATCTCAACGACAGCAGCAGCGGCCAAAATAACAATGGCCATGAAGATATTCCAGCTATTAAGCGCATAGAAGATTATATTGAGCACGACAGCCAACGCAATGAGCGCCCCCTGACGAATTGCAGCACGCATTGTAGCATGATAGTGCCATACAGCCAGCAGACGACAGCCAACCATATAGGCAAGCGGCGCAAATGTACTGGTTAGCGCCACCATCGCAATTAAAAAAAGAATTACAAACGCCATAGGGCTGGATGGCGGCACGTAGTACGTGAACAGGAGTAAACCACCCCAGGACAATGGGGCGATTGCTATCAGCGTATAAAACGATACGCGATTAGTCATCTATAACCCCCCTGCCATTCTCTAATACAAAAACACTTGATCTTTTCAGCTTTTCCACCTATAATTCCTCAAGGCGTGAGCAGCCTGACCAGGACGAAATATCGATCCGCTTTGAGGATACTGAAAGTTTGAGGATACTGAAAGAAAGCATGCTTAGCGTAACAAATTAAAGCCTCGATTCCCATTCAGAGGGGCATCAGTGCGACGGCGATCCTCTTTGGTCTCACGGCTGAAATACTGACGCCACAGATCGGGTGCATCCTTACTCTCACCACCATGTTGTGTGTAGCGTGCACGCACGCGACAGATGACAGGAGTATTGACAGCGGCCCCGGCAACGATGACCTGGCCTTTAGAGAGCGCGGGCAGATTATTGAGCAGGTCACGACCTACCCCTTCAATCGCTGCCGCCACACTCTTCTGATCAATCTCATTGACTATACGCATAATACATTGTGTCTGACATTGGCTCAATACATCGGCATCGAGCTTACCCGGACGCTGGCTAATAAGCCCCATCCCAATACCAAACTTACGCCCTTCGGCAAGTACCTGCTTAAGAATGGGCGTAGAGACGACGCCAGTGCCGCCAGGGGCAAAGTGATGTGCCTCTTCTAGTAAGACGAAAACCGGGTAGGGGAGATAAGATTCGCCCGAATGGACTTTGCCGCGCTCGGTATCCATACGCGCCTGATTCAAACGACGCAGCAAGGTTGCGACGATAACCTGCTGGTCGCGTTCGTCGATCTCATTCAGCTGCAAGACAGTACACTGGCCGGGTTTAAAAATCTCTGGCAGATCCAGGTGCTGGGTATCATCGAAAGTAAAGCTATTCTCAAAGCGCTGCTCCACACGCCACGTCAGCGCATGTACCGTGCTGGAATCGTCCGCACCTTCGCTATCCTCATCATTTTTCTGCCTGGAGACGGCTTTGATTGCTTGCTTCAAGTCGGCCACTCCCCAGGGATGGCCGCGTTTATTCTCTTGCACTTTACGCAAGGCTCGGCCCAATAAATATTGCTGCTTCTCCGTCATCTCTGGTAAAAGCTGACGCATATCGCCCATATTAAGCGTTGAGATACGTACCTTGACCTGGTCGGGCTTATAGACCTGTATCTGCGCACGATAACCATTCCCGCTGCCATCACCCTCCTCAGAGAACTGTGGAGCGTTGGCAATCTGATCGAGCGTACCATATTCCCCATGCGGATCGATAATCAAGATGCAAGCTCTATTATGAGGCTGCATCAACTCTTCTATAATGACGCTGGCTAGATAGCTTTTCCCTGCGCCTGTGCTTGCAATGATCGCGAGGTGTGTGCTCACCAGATCCTTGACCGAAAGCACAATGGGTACCGCATTAGGCGTGCGTGTAAGAAGTGAACCAATAGTCGCCGAGCCCGGCTGTTTCTCCTGCTTACGGCTCAAAATTTCGGTCAACATCAGATCATCGGCCAGGAAAATCTGTTTGCCAGATTGCGGGGGAATCCACGGATTGATAAACGAACCCGTCACAGGATCATAATAGCCCATGATTGCTACATGCAACTCGAAGAGCTCATTTGTACGCGCATTATAGCCAACCATCGCCGCAACTTGAGCGGGTGAGATCTCAGGCTCGCCCAGGAACGTATCTGGATAGAGTTGCAAAGGCTCACGCTTCATAACACGCCCCAGCACACGTCGAAGCGGAGCATTTAACGTGGTGCCATTTAAAGCAACATAGTCGGGATCGGCCAGTTCATAATAGACATACTCGCCATTCTTGAGCACCTGATCATCGTCGCGCGAAACAAATGTATACTCGTGGTTCGCCTCGCCCGGCCCTTTTGTAATCCCAACCGGTTTACGAGCGGGACGCGGAGCAGTCGGAGATGATTGTTGGGGATTAAGCATTGCGGGGCACCTCCACTACCCGGTAGTTTCCACTTTAAGCCGCCAGGCAAAATTGCGTTTTACAATAGAAAGGACGGAAAGATTTTGCGGGAATAAGCGCTCGAGTTGATCGATAATACGCAGCGTCACCATCGGCAACAGGCTATTGCGCTGCGAGATAATATGCGGTAAATATCCCATATGTAAGTACGAACTTTGAGCATCGGGTCCATTGGCAGGATCGCTAAAATAGTGAAAAGCGCGTACCTCGTCATCGGTCATCGTCTCAATTTCACTATCCAGCTCAAGCGAGAGCAGAGGCACCCCATGCATAGTCGAGATCACCTCAGGCGCATCGGCAGGCAACTTGTGTTGCTCCATCATACCCAACACCATAATATAAATCAAAATAGCCTTCTCAGAGACATAATCGGGCGAGAATAACTCCACCTGCGTCTCATTCGAGAGGCGTGGTCCCAACACGCCAAAGGCCGGATTTTGCAGGATCGTATCATAAATAACCCCAATTGCATACGTCACAGGTTCCTGGCGCAGTCCAAGGGCATAATCCAGGGCTGCATCTGGATCATCTGCCCGTTGCGAGCGCACGGCCACGCGCACAAAACGACCAAACGCATAATCGGCGGGCCCTGGTTGATTCTCAACCTCGCGTGCCCCATAAATCTGACACACGTAGTTAATATGTGAATCCGATTTGACAATTTTCCCGATGATCATCTTCTATACCTCTCGGGGACCTCTCAACGCTCTGTTTAATGCATGAACATTTTCCGGCACTCATACCACCACGACCACAGCAACCCAGGGTCGGCGTACGCGCATTCTCTCTGGCAGATACCTACAAATACTAACGATTAGAACAAATGCTTTGGCGGCATTATAACACACACAAAGGCTTTTGAGTGGGTAGGTAGGTAAATGAGGTGGTACATGTGGAAAAAAACGATTATTTGATCAGGTCCTCGATAGTTTGCAGAAATTCATCAAGGTCGATAGGTTTATTCATACCTACAATCTTACGCGCCGCCAGCTCTTTGCGTGGTAGCCGTGCGCTCGTCATTATAGCAGGAATATGCTTCAGATCCTCTATCGCATGCAGATGATCATACAGTTCTATACCATCCATACGCGGCAACTGATAATCTAAAATGAACAGATTCGGTTTCACACCCTTGACTACTCTTAACGCTTCAAATCCATCGGAGACGAGGAGTGCTAAAAAAGGTGTCTCCTGAGTAATCGCCTGAACAAGCACTTCACCTATATTTACATCATCTTCAACAACTAGAACAGTTTTCACGCTAGTACGCTCACCACCTACTTTTTGCTCTACATCATGAGCCATACATCACTCCACTAAGTTGTTACCGGTTAGCCAGCTCATATAAACAATTTCATCATCAGATGAAATCACGTTTAGAATATACCACGTTTTACAGAAGAAAGATAGACATTGATGTTTTTTTGTCTCAAATTGTTCCACGAATTTATACTTCTGCTTGACAACAACCATCTCTATCGCATACAACTAAACATGTAGACTGTATCCTCTCAAGGATGCTCTATCCACAAGATACGGCTAGAATAAGTTGATACCCCATGTCAATCAGGAGGTATGTGCCTCCTAATTATATTTGAGTAAGGAGAAATATTCTATGGCTTTTGAAGTTCCACCGCTTACCTACGCTTATGATGCATTGGAGCCATACATTGATACACAGACAATGCAGATACACCATGATAAGCACCACGCCGCCTATGTTACTAATTTAAATGCGGCGCTGCAAAGTCATGAGTTCGCTAATCTCTCGATTGAACATGTTATTCGTCACCTGAACGAAGTTCCTGAGAGCGCACGAACAGCGGTCCGCAATAATGGTGGCGGCCATTACAACCATACTCTGTTCTGGGAAACGATGACCCCTGGCGGTAGCAAAGAGCCCACAGGCGAGCTGGCGGCCGCTATCAATGCAAAATTCGGATCTCTGGCCGCCTTTAAGCAGGCTTTCAACGATGCAGGCGTCAAACGCTTCGGCTCCGGTTGGGCCTGGCTGATCCTTGATAAGAGTGGCAACCTGGCCGTTACTTCGAGCGCAAACCAGGATAGCCCTCTCTCCGATGGAGATATCCCACTGCTCGGTAACGATGTGTGGGAACATGCTTACTATCTGAAATACCAGAACCGCCGACCTGAATACCTCAATGCCTGGTGGAACGTCGTCAACTGGGATGTAGTTGCAAAACGCTACACCCACGCACGCGGCTCCAACTAAGCAGCACAAGCACTCTCTAGCAAGGAACGGGCCCATCCCATGGATGGGCCCGTTTTTTTACCTTTTCCTTTTAATATATTTATTTTGCATTTTTTCTATTTTCGCCTCGCAAAAATAGAAAAAATGCAAAATAAATATGCTAGCTTTGCTCACCTGCTTACTTACACAATAATTTTAATAATAAATTTATAAAATCACACAGATATATATTGACACAATGACCCTCTTCGCTCTACACTATCCTCCAGTTCCCGTATCGTATGTAGGGCAGTTGCAGTGTAGAAAGAATGGGTTATGTTCACGATACTTAAACAGCAGTTCAAGCACAAATTTGCACATTTCCTCTATAACTTCTTGAAGACCAGGCATGATGTGGAGCACTGGACACGCACCACCTCCTGTTGCTATTGTGCCAAACCAATTGCAGTTAATGGACAATTTTGCACCTATTGTGGTCGAGCAATAAAATTACCACCACAGGCGGTAAGCACCAACCGTGATCCCAAAGCGCCTATCACAGAACCAATCAGCAGGATGTCCTCCGAGCACATAGAGAAGCGCCATTTCCTCAATTATGTTCGTATGCAGAAAGATCAAGTCGGGCCGGCAACACAGGCACATCGCATCTTTCAGGACTACGAACAGAAAAGATGTTAAGCAGAATCAAACATAGGCATAGAAGCATGTTGACATGTCGCCATGTAATATACTTTTATGCCCTGAAGCTATTAGAGTTCCAGGCAAGACTTATCTCAGCCAGAGAGTAGTACTTTCCTGCGATATCTATTGACTTATCCACATTTAATGAGGTTAAGTGTGGATAAGTCCGTCCAAATGTGGATAAATAGATATTATTAGTATCTCGTCTTTATCCCTTAACGGCACCAGCTGTCAAGCCAGAGACAATACGGCGCTGGAAAATTAGTACCAGGATCACCAGTGGAATGGTGACGATAATCGCGGCTGCCGCAAGCTGACCATAAGCGATCACATGTTCAGAGTTAAAGCGCGTGATACCCACTGTTACCGGTTGAGCATTTTCGTCGCTTGTCAGAGTCAAGCCAAACAGAAAATCGTTCCAGACGGCAATAAATGACAGGATCGCGGTCGCGAACACACCCGGTGCGGTCAGTGGCACAATGATCTTCCATAGGGCGTACAGACGCGATGCCCCGTCAACGCGAGCCGATTCTTCCAGGTCCGACGGCAAGTCACGGAAAAATGAAGTGAGCACCCAGATCGTCAACGGCAGCGTAAGCACCAGATCAGGGATAATCAACGCCAGATACGAGTTGTAGATGTAAAGCGGCCCCGTAAAGAGCACAAAGAGCGGGCCAACCATAGCGATGAACGGAAACATATTGACGGAAAGGACAGTTGAGAGTACAGCTGATTTCCCGAAAAAGTTCAAGCGTGCGATGGCATAGGCACACAGCACGCCAAATAACAACGCCAGTACAGTTGTCGAGCCCGCAACAATCGCGCTATTACGCAAATCCGACAAGAAGAACGAAGAATTAACGACCAGCACATAATTGCTCAGATCAAACGACTGCGGAAACAGGGTTGGAGGTGATGCATTAATTTCAACACCGTTTTTAACGGACGTGATAAATGTCCAGTAGAGGGGAGCCAGCGCGATGAAAACCACAATCACAACCGCGACATAGCGCCCAATCTGTCCCCATGACCAACCACCTTCTTGCTCCTTGCGCAAGCGCTCTATACGTTTTGCCGCGCGTGCATCTATCTTCGCCCGCACCCCAACTTGCTCTTGAACTGCCATAGAAAATCTCCTTTGATCTATTCAAACACCCGGCCTAACTCCGCTGGAAAACATCACGTATCATCGAAACAAAGATGAGACTGATGATAATACCGAAGATGAAGATAATAACCGCAGCAGCCACACCGGGCGCAAAATCCCCTGGCGTACCTGCAAACATCTTGAAATTCGCGTATGTGCCCATCGATTGTACCGACTTCGCTCCAAACACATAGAAAATGTCGAACGCACGAATAGCATCCAGAGTACGAAAGAGTAGTGCAATGACCAATGGATTTTTTAACAATGGCATCGTAATGCTTGTGAACTGCTGCCAGCGTGTACTACCATCAACGCTCGCCGCCTCATAAAGTTCTGCTGGAATAACCTGCAGGCCAGCCAGGATCAATAAAGCCATAAACGGTGTCGTTTTCCATACGTCCGTAATGATTGTCGCTGTAATGACCCCCCCAGGGCTCCCGATCAGCGTATCACCTGGGCCAAGCAAGTGTAGACCCTGAAGAATATATGTGATAATACCCGTCTGGTCATTGTACATCAAGAGCCACATGTTTGCCGAAACTACGGTCGGGAAGGCCCACGGTACCAAAATAGCGGCACGTACCAGACCACGTCCAGGGAAGGTCTTATTGATTAAAACCGCTACGCCCAACCCCAGTATGGTTTCCAAAGCTACGCTGATAACCATGTAGATCAATGTTGTGCTAATCGATGTAGTGAAGATAGGATCAGACAACACTTTTACATAGTTTTGCAGCCCAACAAAATTTGGACTTGCAATCAGAGGATTATCCAGCAGGCTAATACGCACAGAATCCAACATCGGATAGACTGCGATGACAAGAATCAACAACATTGTGGGAAATACAAGCAGATATGGCAATATGCCGCTCTGCGAGTTTAAGCGTTCCCAAATTGGAGCTTTTTCTTTGCCGACAGTTTCTGTAGACGGTGTTATCGTTGCCATAACGCTTATCTCCCTCATCAAAGTTATACAACAGAAAAAAAGAAGAGATTCAACTTATCCTATGACACCTGCAAAGAGTTACATTCTCTATGCCTCCCACAAATGCAGATAGTAACCCTTTGTAACCTCACCCTATGAGGAGCACTAAGCACATGCTACTCCTCATGAGGGCTGGTCTAGCACCGCGATCAGACTATCGCCTTAAGATCAGTTTCAAGGCCACTTAGCGCAGCAGCAGAACTGGCCTGCTTCTTCAGTGCCTGATAGATACGACGTTGAATAGCGTCTGAAACATCGGTATATTTTGGTGAGATAGGACGAGGAAGAGCGTTCTGAAGTACTGGCTTGAGCTTCGCAAAAAGCGGCTGCTTCGCCAACACATCTGCGTCGTCGTAGACGCTCAATAAGGTTGTGGTAAGCGACGCCTGAATAGCCGTCTTTTTCTGCGCATCAGCAGAAAGCATGTACTTGATAAATTCCCAGCATTGATCAGCATGAGAAGAAAATGCATTGATGGCAAGATTCCAACCACCAATAGCGGAGTGACCAACAGTGCTTGAACCCCCATATGGCAAAGAAGTAATATCAAACTTGTTTGCAATTTTGGACTGGGCAGCATCATTACCAAGAGCATAGGCATAGGGCCAGTTGCGCATAAATGCTGCGTTACCATCCTGCCAGATAAGGCGGGAAGGGTCTTCCATATAGGTTGTTACAGCTGCTGGAGAGATAGTACCAACCCATTTGACCATCTGATCTAGAGCTTGACGAGCCTCAGGTGAATTCACTAACACTGATTTAGAGTTCTTGGGATCGAGTACTTCACCCCCATAACCATGAAGAACCTCAATGAAGTCACAGACCAGACCCTCATATTGAGCACCCTGCCATACATATCCATATTTCACTTTACCGGCCGTCCCCGCAGCCATACTATCCAGCTCATCCCAGGTTTTAGGAGGCGTGGGGATTAGATCTTTGCGGTAATAAAGCAAACCAATATCGGTACGAAATGGTGCAGCCCAGACCTTTCCCTGATAGGTACAGCCCTGGATCGGCCCCTGCAAGTAGTTCGCACGGTCGCTTGCCGGCCATTGGCTATCAGTGATCTCCTTTGTCCACTGACTATCGGCGAACTGAGCCGGATAGACGATATCAATTGACATAACATCAATACTACTATTGCGTGCACGTAGCATATTGATATACTTGGTCAACATATCATTTGTGCTGGAGGGACCATTCTGCCAGGTGACATGAATGCCTTTTTGCTTCCCAACAGTATCATTGAATGTCTGGGCAAGACCCTTGTAAGTGGGGGTCGGGTCCTGCTCGCTTTGCCATACGATGTTCGTCGCCGCACCATTTCCACCTGTGCTATTGCTCGAACCACCGCATGCTTCAAGAAGGGAAACGGCTGCACTGCTACTTAAACCCACTGCGAGGGCACGTTCGAGAAAACTACGACGACTCAAACGGCCAGAACGGATTTTGGTAACAATGTCATCTAGAGCTGCACGCTGATCGGGTAACATACACGTCCTCCTTTGGACTTAAAGGTACTTACAAGTATGCTTCCTCGTCTTGCTTCCATGCAATACTTATGGTCCCTCAAAAATAGTTACGTGAAGCATCCCTTGTCATCTTGAGGTAGGTTCATGAGTAAACTTATCTTTAACTAGCTGTAATTAGTACGCAATAGAGCAATTGAAAAGTTTCAGCATCGCGCTTCCCGCCCAACACTGTTTTTCCTACCTCAAAATATTAAGATATATAAATGCCTCAATCAAGCATACGTATATTGTAGCACAATAATGTGTGACAATAGGTATATACAAGATGCAGAAAAGCTGGACAGTACTAGAATATCATCATTATAAGCAAGCAGGCTATTCACCCAGAGCTATACCATCTACAATACTATAACTGTGTGCACGCCGCAAAACTTCAGCGGGGAAACTCGTCGTATCAGTTGAAGTGAGCAATACTTGTTCGTATTTCGCAACCTGATCGAGTAAATATTCGCGACGAGCATTGTCCAGTTCGCTAAATACATCATCAAGTAAAAGAATAGGTTGGTCGCCTGTACTTAGATGCATAAAAGCAAGCTCAGCCAGTTTGGCCGAGAGCGCGACAGTGCGTTGTTGGCCCCGTGACCCGTAGGCAAGCACATTGGCACCATTCACCAAAAATTCCAGGTCATCGCGATGCGGGCCCAACAAGCAGACGCCCTGCATGATCTCTTTCTTTCGCGCCGCCTGCAACTGCGCCCGAAACTGCTGTGGAGCTTCAGCAAGGGTCCAGGCATCCTCAAGCTTGAAGGAAGGATGATAGACGATCTGGAGTTGTTCACGCCCCCCACTAATCGCCTTCTGAAATTCGTTCGCCTGCTGATTGAGTGTCGTCACCATACGTTTCCGCTCGGCAATAATCTGATTGGCGAGCAGAGTTAGTTGCTCATCCAGATAATTGAGCATGACGGGATCTTCCTGGTTGTCACGAATGCGTTTGAGCAGGGCGGAACGCTGCATGACAATTTTGCGATACTTGACCAAAGCCTGGCAGTATTTAGGCTGCACCTGGCAGAGCGCACGATCCAGGAAGCGACGGCGCTCATCTGGTCCACCGTCCACAAGGTGCAGATCGGCGGGCGCAAAAAGGACAACCTTCATCTGCCCAATCATGTCCATCGTCCGTTTGGGCACTCCATTGACTTTGTAGCGTTTGCGCGGTGCGCCGGGGGGCAATTCAAGTATACGTGTCGGGGCCCTGCTGTTGTCGTCCGTCTCAAAAACTGGTGGATTAGGATCGAAGACGATCATTTCAAGCTGAACTTTATCTTCACAGCGCTGCACGGTTCCGTCGATGCGGGCAACGTGATCGGGGGCATACCAGTACACCACTTCACGATCATTAGAAGCATGAAAAGAGCTGGCCGTCGCAAGCATACTTACAGCTTCCAGCAGATTGGTTTTCCCCTGTGCATTTGCGCCATGAAACAAAAAAAGTCCAGGCCCCAGGGGAAGCTCCAGTTGCTTATAGTTACGAAAATCAGACAAGGCAAGCAGGGAGAGATACATGCACCCATCCGTGGAGATATAATAAAGAAACCGCTAGCGAGGTATTCCCTCGCTTTTTCCTCTCTATTCTTAACCGGCCTTTAGAATCAGGAAGCTAGCGGTTTGTACTCATCGGCATAATTACATAGGTATATTGGGCGGCACTTACAGGCTTAACGACGCCAGGGCGTGCAGCCGAAGTTACTTCTAGCGCCGCCTCAGGCGTGTCCAGCACTGCCAGCACATCTGTAAGATACTTCACATTAAAGATGATCTCCTGATCCGGGCCATCGACTGCTGCGTTAATAGTTGTAATGTTGCTGCCAACATCTTCAGCCGTTGACTCTAATGTTAGTGTCCCGTTACCCGATTCGCCTTCAGCCGTGCCGCTGGAGATCTTAATGCGCGTAATATTTGAGCTATCGCGTGCGAAGGGCGTTACCGTCTTCACAGCGGCGGCGAATTCTTTGGTCTCAACAACAGCACGTGTTATATGTTCTTTCGGGATTGCGGCCTTAATATTTGGGAACGTCCCTTCGATCAGGCGCGATACCAGATCAATATGCTCGGTGTGGAAAAGCACCTGGCTGCGATTGGGAGTCACAACCATCTGTACAGCACCATCAGAAGGTAGAATGCGTGCCAACTCGCTCAAAGTACGCGCCGGAACAAGAATATTGCCATGCGCAACATCGTGGCCCGGCAGTGATGCAACGCGTAAAGCCAGGCGGAAGGCATCGGCCGCAGCGAACGACACCTGCTCGTCGGCAACCTCCACGAGCACACCAGTCAGCACTGGACGCGAATCATCATCGGCCGCTGCAAAGACCACTTGCGCAATCATCTCTTTGAGCAAGCCCGCATCCAGGATAATCGGCTCTTCACCACCCTCGGCACTGGGGATCTGAGGAAATTCCGAGGGGTCCATACCCTTAATATTCGCATTACTCCCCGTACTTTTAATATTTACAGAATGAGACTCATCAGGCACAATCAGCTCGACCTGCCCCTGGCGCAGACTATTGACGAGATCGATAAATGTCTTGGCGGGAACAGTTGTTGACCCCTCCTCGCGTACTTCCGCATCGATCCAGCAATTTATCCCAATCTCCAGGTTTGTGGCAGAAAGCTTTAAACGACCCTGATCGGTTGCCACTAAAATATTTGCAAGAATGGGCAGTGTACTCCGACTTGAAACGGCATGGCTCACGACAGAGAGGCCACGGCTCAAGTCTTGCTGCTTACATGTGATTTTCACGACAATTTCCTCCAGAATGCACCAGCAACAGAACGTATGTTATAAATACCCAGGCTAGTATAGCGCAAGTTCATCCCCATTGTAAACGGGGCCAGTTATAGTTTATTAGCATACACACCATGAATAAATGATTAGTCCTACCATCATAGTATAAGAAATCGGTGACATCTCGTCGGTAATATAATGGATAGTAGCCACTTACTTAGAAGCTGGACGTACTATGTTCTCATAAATAAAGAACGGGTTAGATTCGCTTTACAGGGGCTTGCATTTGAAGTACTATAACGGCTTTTTAGCAGACACGCTCCACCGCATAGTGTTATAATACACGTATCAATGCAAGGGGGTCCGCTTACATATGTACGATTGCTCTATCGGGGGCCACCCATCTGCGCAGTGTTGTATTTGAGGTCAGGGGGTTGATGTTTTATGACAAAAAAAATCCTTATAATGGATGATGAGCCGACAATCGCAGACTTACTCACCGAAGCTCTAGCCGATGAGGGCTATGAAACATTTATGACGACACAAAGCCTACGCTTCTATGACGCCGTACTTGAGCACAAGCCAGATCTTGTTCTGCTTGATATCATGATGCCATACCTGGATGGGCGCGACGAACTAAAACTCATGGCGATGGCCGTTGATCATCGCATACCGGTTATCGTCGTGACGGCATTTCTGGGCGCGGGCAACGAGGAGAAGGAGTTCCGCGAGGCCGGAGTCGTACACATCGTTTATAAACCATTTGACATTGACAAGCTAGTTGAGCTGGTCAAACAAACTATTGGAGAACCTGGGGGAAGAGAAGCATGAGTGCTAGCGTTGGTGCTCCTGTTCGCGTTGCTCTTGATGCTATGGGTGGCGACAAGGCACCTGCCGAAACTGTGCTTGGAGCGGTTCTGGCAGCTCGTGAATATAATATGGGAGTCTACCTCGTCGGACGAGAAGATAGTATTAAGGCCGAACTTGCTAAGCACGACACTAGCGGGCTAGATTTGCCGATCATCCATACCGATGAAGTAATTGAAATGGATGATCATCCTGCAAATGCGGTACGGACCAAGAAAAATGCATCGATGATCCTCGCACTACAACAGGTGCGCGATGGTCATGCGCTGGGCGCAGTCTCGGCTGGCAATAGCGGGGCGATGATGGCTGCCTCGCTTTTCACACTCAAGCGCCTGCCAGGAGTGAGTCGTCCTGCCCTGGGCGGTATCTTTCCGACCAAAAGCGGCGTCTGCCTCGTCATCGATATAGGCGCAAATGCAGACAGCAAACCTGACTATTTACAACAATTTGCGCTCATGGGTTCTGTTTACCTGGAGCGGATCTTTCATATCGACTCTCCGCGCATTGGGCTGCTCGCCAATGGCGAAGAGGAAACAAAAGGGAATCAGCTCGTCATCGAGACTCATCAACTGCTCAAGGCCAGCGCAACTACGCTGGGGCTGAACTTCATCGGCAACGTTGAGGGCCGCGATATCTTCACGGGCGATGTTGATGTTGTGGTCTGCGATGGCTTTGTGGGCAATGTGGTGCTGAAATTGAGTGAAGGATTGAGCGAGACACTCATCGGGCTATTGACCGCGCAAATGACCAGTACCCCTATAAACAAGATCGCAGCCGCTATACTCAGGCCCGGTCTGCGCAAAGTCTTTAAGCGCCTGGATTATGCTGAATATGGCGGCGTCCCTCTGCTGGGCATTAATGGCTCCGCAATCGTTTCACATGGCCGCTCTAATGCCAGAGCCATTAAAAACGCACTGCGCGTGGCCCGTCAAACAGAAGAAACGGGTGTCGCCACGGCTATCGCGGATGGGCTGGCAAAGCTAAAGATCACGGCAGGCAAAAAGCAGGCAGAGGTCTAATTCAATCAGTTTTCTTGCATATTTTGCATTTTAAAGATACAAAATATGCAAGATACGTAGAACGTTCTAGAGCTACTCGGTCTTGATCTTGGACAGCGCAGCCAATCTCTTTTGACGTTTAGCAACACCACCTAGTTTCCCGATACGGCTATAGAACTCCGAGCCTTGACGTGCTTTGGTAGTATTACCGCCTTTTTTTCCCATATCAGAAAAGTGATTAGCATCATACTTATTCACGTTGGCCTGTCCACCTTTCTGAGCTATCTCGCGGTAATAGGCACTGCCACGGCTCTCTTTTAATGCGATCCCTCCTTTTCTTCCGATACGGCGATAATAGTCTTCCCCATATCTATCGCGTACCGTACTTCCTCCCTTACGATCATTTTCTAACGTTGACATAGGCACGGGCTTCTCTTCTTCTCCAGACAACATAACTAACCCCTTTTCCCGGTCTCACACCCTGACCATCTACAAACACCCATACAAATTAACCCACGCTTACTTCCACTCATTCCACATATTCACAATATATCATACATCTATATACGCTAAAATAGAACAATCGTTTAAATCGTTCTATGATACCAATAAATGCACCTCTATATTATACTAAATAAATTCTTTTTTTGTCAATGAATCGCTCAACTGAATGTACTAATATATACTAGCTCTAGACAAAAGGAAAGGTCCTCACACAGCAGGTGTGAGGACCTTTCCTTTTAAGAACAGATAAAATGCTAGAAGTGCGGCTTCTAATATGTACTTTATTCAGGGCTTGCGCCAGGCGCGGCCATCCTGACGCACATGTTCTTTCTGATCAAAACCTAAATCACCGGTACGACGGATACGGGGACGTTGCACCCTCTTTGTCTCATCCGCCATATAGCCAGGATAATTGCGTGCCATACGCAAACGCTCACGGCGCTCTTTGTTTTCTTTAAATTCAATTGAGAGGCGACGATAGAGCCCTTCCCACTGATCCAGAATCTTCGTACGGTCGTGGGCGGCAATAATCTGTAAACCTTTGGCACCCATTTTCGCCCGCAACGGCGCGTCGCCCAGCAGCAGATCGATCTTAGAGGCCAATTCCTGACTATTACCCGGTTGGAACAAGAAACCATTCTCACCATGATGCACTAATTCAGGCAAGGCATAAGAATTTGCTGCAATAATGGGCAGGCCACATGCCATGGCCTCCATAGTTGCAAGGCTCTGCAGATCAGCCTCAGAAGGAATAACAAAGAGCTCAGACGAACGACGCAGAGCGAGCAGGTCCTCATCACGCACATAGCCCAGAAAACTGACGCGATCACCAATCTGTAAACGCTCCACCTGGGCACGTAGCTCCGCCTCAGCCGGACCGGTGCTCACCAGCGCGACATGAGCATCACATTTCATCTCTGCTACAGCATTGAGCAGCACATCCACTCGCTTCTCTTCGCTCAGGCGATTCACATGAATAATTAACGGCTTATCCTCGGGCAGACCAAAGCGACGCAGTATCCGTGGATCGCACTCGCCAGGGGCAAATTGTTGCAGGTCAATGCCATTGGAGACGGCAGCGGCCGGAGCGCGTAGACCATGCTCATAGAGCAAGTTCAGCGCCGTCATCGTGGGAGCTGTGACATATTCGCAACGATTGCAGAAGTTTACCAGATACGAGTAGGTAATATTGCTAAAGTGCTTGCCAATAAAGGGGTCTGCGATGAGTGAGCGGCTCATATTAATTGGCAGGTAGTGATTTGTGGCAATAACAGGTTTGCGCAGGCCGCCAGCTAAAATCTGCGCAATATTGCCCAGTACGATAGGAGAATGAATATGGATAATATCCGGGTCGCTACGCTTGATCAAATTACGCATGGGCATAAACGGTAGGAAAGGGATACGCAACTCTTTATACGTGGGCCACTCAAATGAGGAGAAGCGATAAACGCGTACTTTCTGTTCCAGACGGCGTACATCTCTTGCACCATAACTGGGTGCCACAACCCACACTTGATGCCCACGATTCACAAAATCAACCGCCAAACCATGTGTTACATTAGGCACTCCGCCTACCATAGGAGGATACTGGTCCGTCACAATCATTATCCGCATGTCTAACGCTCACTTCTCACCAGGGCTTGCCATATAGATAAAGGGAAAAGCTCATGCCCCGAAGGGCGGGCGACCAGTCAATACCAGTCATTCTACATTATATCCTATGAAGACATATCTATGCTTCAGAATTTTCGGAGCTCTGAGCTTTAGTACTACTAAGAGGGTTTGATCCCTCTCGCGTCTACGTTCTCCTTACAAATTGAGCTTTTCCATATTTTTCGCGCAAAGCGCAAAAAATATGGAAAAGCTCAATTTGTAAATAAATAAACTACTTCTTACTTCTTCTTACGCGAAAGTAGGCAAGCAACGTTTCAAGGTTCATAGTATTGAGAACATCATCAGGGCGTAGCCAGCCTTTGCGTGCGATCCCTATGCCATAGCGCATATCGTCTATGCCTGTGAGCGAGTGAGCATCTGGATTCACAGGAATCTTGATGCCCTTCATGCGAGCTTTATGTACATAATGCCAGTCCAGGTCTAGTCTGGATGGGTGTGCGTTGATCTCGATGCACTTTCCGTGAGCCGCTGCCGCTTCAATTATTGCATCGACATCCAGCGGATAACCTGATCTGCTTAGTAGAATACGCCCGGTGGGATGGCCGATGATATCTACGTAAGGATTCTCAATCGCACGAATCATACGTTGCGTCTGCTCATCCTGCGCGAGGTTAAAATTGCTATGAATAGAGGCAACCACAAAGTCCAGGCTTGCGAGCGTCTCATCATCAAAATCTAGCGTCCCATCGCGCAGGATATCGCACTCTGTGCCTTTAAGAATAGAGAAGCGGCCCTTGAACTCTTCATTGAGCTGATCAATCTCTTCACCTTGCCGTTTGAGGGCATCGGCATTCAGACCACCCGCATAAGCCGCAGCCTTACTGTGATCACACAGGCCCAGATAAGCATAGCCGTGTGCCATACAAGCTTCGGCCATCTCACGAATCGTATTATGCCCATCGCTCCAGGTAGAGTGAGCGTGTAGCACGCCGCGCAGGTCGCCCTCCTGCACCAACTGAGGCAGATCGTGACGCGCCGCTGCCTCTATCTCACCCATATCTTCGCGCAATTCAGGCTCAATATAATCCATGCCTAACGCGGCATATATATCGGCCTCGGTCTTGCAAGGGATTAGCGTTTCCTTGCCATGCTCGACCTTAAACAGGCCATAGTCGTTAATCGTCATATTCATACTCAGGGCACGCCGACGCAATGGAATATGATGTTCACGCGAACCAGTGAAGTGATGCAGGGTGTAGGGAAACTGACCATCGCCAACCAGGCGCAGATCCATAGCAATGCCACTATTGAGAACCACGCTCGATTTCGTCTCGCCTTTGCCCGTAATGGCCTTGACTGAGGGCTGGCTGGTAAAGAAATCCATAATCGAGCGACGTACCTCGTTGCCAGTTGCGTCATCCACGCTGGCAACCATATCAATATCTTTCACAGTCTCACGCCGCCGCCGCAGACTGCCTGCAACCTGCAAACGTACAATGTCGGGTAGTGCGGCCAGCGCCCTATGCATAAATTCGGCTTCTACCTCGGCCACATTATAGAGAAAGCGGCCGGAGTGCTGGCTCACGAATTCCAGGCCTTGTAGTATTTTATCCTGTGTCTTCTTGCCAAAACCGGGCAGATGAGCCACACGATCTTCTTTACACACCTGCTCCAACTCAGCCAGACTTGTCACCTTTAACTGGTCGTAAATCACATTGATACGCTTAGGGCCAAGGCCGGGAATGCGCAACATATCCAGTTTAACGGCTGGTGTAGTTGCAACCAGTTCATCATAAAAGGCAATATGCCCGGTCTCCACAGCCTCTTCGATACGCTTAATGATTGTGGAGCCCAAACCCGGCATCCCCTTTAGCTTACCCTCGCGTACCAATTGCGTAATATCGCCGTCAAGCGCACTCAGTGTACGAGCCGCATTCTCATAGGCCCGCATTTCAAAGACGCTGCTGCCCTCTTTAAGCGCTAGCAGAGACGCAGTCCCCTCTAACATAGCTGCAATTTCACTTTTATCCATAGAACCTCCTTCAGGTTAAGCGCAGATCAAAAAATTCAGGAGCTTGAGCTGAGATTTCAAAAGGGTGGCGACCCTTAAGATCCCGATTGAGGTAACGTTTACAATCGAAATGGACCAGCAGCCAGCAATAGATATCAATAGTGACAAAGACTGCATCCCACGGCTTCTTCTCGCCCAGATCGAGTAACTGATTACACACGAAGCAGCGTGCCATCCCGGCGGCAACGGCCCGTTCAAACCAATCCAGCACAAACTGATGCATATCATCCATATTCATCATATCCAACCCAGACTCTGGATACCCGAAAAGGACCGGGTCGGGACACTCGCGGAAATCATCGCTAGCTCGACTCAGCGCCACCAGAGGAGCTTTCATAGTTATTTTCACTTCGTCATATGCCGGATCATCCGCGCTCATCGAAGCCTGACTCAACACAAGTTCTTCGCGGGCAAACCAGGCCAAAAGTTCGTTTCTCATAGCTATACTATATGATAAATATTAGAATCGTGTAATCAAACGCTTTACGTTTCTATATAATACTTCGCACGTTTCCATATTTCTGTGCAAAGCGCAAAAATATGGAAACGTGCGAAGTATTATATAGAAACAATCAAAAGAAAGGGCCAGGCCCGCTACAATTGTTATATGTCGATGTAAGCAGTATGGTGTGGACGGAGGGCAGAGGGGTCAATCTCATCGATGTTTACCTGGTAACGGTTGTCCGTCGATAAGCGTAAGCGATCCGGCGTTAGATTGGGAAGCGCCTTGTGAATAGTATACGAGCGGAAGAAGAGCACATCACCAATGCCAAAGTTGTCTGTATGCCATACTGCAGACGACTCATCCACGGCCACCCCACGCCCACCAACGGCACCAGGATGGCTAACATTGTGCTCAAGAAATCCTTGCCGATGTGAGCCAGGCAGGACCGCCAATCCTCCCAGTTCGATGGGGCAGGCACCCAATGGGGTCCAGCATGAATAAGTCTCCACTGAACCACGAATATAGAAATAATCCTGGTGCGCTGGCGTTGTGTTTTTCACCGACCCAGGAAAGGTAATACGACCAATGCGGCGTGGATGCACCATCACCTCACCATCCAGCAGGGTCCTGGCAAGAGCCATCAACGCCGGATGAGTTGGGAAGTCATGGAAACGAGGCGATTGGAGAATCTGACGATAGACCGCCGCGTATTCGCGTTGTCCTTCAACCTTTGGCTCTATACCAGGGGCAGCAATACCCTCCATGATGTCGTAGCGTGGATCAAGCCAGCCAGCCGCGTATAGTATCTCCATCACATCACGGCGCACTTGTAGCACCACTTCTGCAGGCAGAAGCGCACGAAAGAAGAGATAACCATACTCATCCATCTGTGTGCGCAATGCCTTGCTGGTGGGATCAGACACAATGAAAGGTATACACCCCTTCGTTACCATTTCGCTCATTTTTCCTCCAAGCTAGAATATTGTTTATCAGATAGTATGTGTTAATCTTACAATGGGAAAGGCAAAAAAAATTGGCAAATTCAAGAGGAAAATTGACATTTTCGCGGGCAATGGAGGGACAAGTGCAACACAATCTACGCCTCTATCATTATTTTAAGTCTGAGTTGCGTTCCGATATCAATTGCAGCCTGTTCACCAGCCTGTACAACTACCAGCACCACTCACTACCGCTCTGTATTCGGCGCGAGTTCTACGAACATGGCAACGATACTGGTCAACACCTCCATGAGGATTTCTACGCCCTTTATATTGTGCAGGAGGGTAAGGGGATACATGTCATCAATAAGCGTCCATATGGTATCACACGTGGAGATGTCTATGTATTGCCACCAGGGGCCGTTCACGCCTACCAGGATTATTACACGCTAACCATTGATGCCTTCTACTTTCCACCTCAATTGTTCTCACATAAAGAACTGCTGGCACTGCGTAACCTCTCAGGCTTCTGGAACCTGTTAATTACTATTGGAACCACTAACACAGGAGAAGCCTCTGCCCTTGAAGCAATAGTCGATCATCATCTACACTTATCACCCGAAAAACATAGAGAAGTTGAAATAATGATTGCAGAATTGTGTAGCGAGTTTGTCGCATCCACAGATGAAGCAACCCTCCTTACACACAGCCAGTTCTTTCGTCTGCTAGTCCACCTGGCACGCTGGCAGGTAATACAACACAACCAACTCAATGCTAAAACGCGTCAAGGGGGGCCAACGGATGTTACAACGCAGAAAATAGAGGTAGCGGCGATTCTACATTTCTGCGACGAACACTTCCATGAACCGATAAGCGTACCTCAACTTGCGGCCCTAATGTTTCTCTCGCCCAGCCGCTTTACCGAACTATTCTCGAGCGAAGTTGGCATGTCACCAGCCGCCTATATCAGACGCCTGCGCCTGGAGCGAGCCCAAACGCTACTACGCACAACCACACTTTCGACAACCTGCATTGCTCACCAGGTCGGTCTGAACGACAGTACCCAACTCTCACGTGCCTTTCGCACAATCTTCCACCTCACGCCCAGCGCATATCGTCACAAATTCCGATGAAGCAACCTTCCCCACCCAAAGAAAATAGAAGGTCAGGAATTGGAATACAAAAGACTAACGGCTACGTAACGGCAACTACTAATGCCGATCCAGTCTCATATGCATTCGCAGCATCTTGCAATGCGTAAGCAAAGTCTTGTATGGACGGAAAACGCTGGTATGGGTCCTTCGATAATGCTCTCAACACCGTACTCTCCACCTCATACGACAGCCTTGGCACATGTTTGCGCAAGGCAGGAGGCTGCGCATAGAGATGTTGCTTACAAAGCTGCAATGGTGTCCCGCTGAAAGGCGGCGTGCCACAGAGCCCGGTATAGGCAAGTACGGCCAACGCATATTGATCGCTGGTCATCAGCGGTCGTCCATCGATCTGCTCCGGCGCAGCATAGATGGCGGTACCAACCGATACCTCTGACTTGCGACGACTCCACGGCTGCAGCGCAATGGAAATCCCAAAGTCGCTCAACCAGACTTCATCTTCCGCACTAAGCAGGATGTTTTGCGGCTTGATATCGCGGTGAATCAGGCCATGCTGGTGGACATATTGCAGCGCAGATGCAATTTGCAGGACAAAAGGTATAATTGTAGCAACAGGCAACGGCACTCCAGGCACAATATATTCCTGTAATGTGCCCTTTGCCGCATAGTCCATAATCATAAAAGGAATTCTTCCCTGCATCCCAAAGTCCAGCACCCGCACAATATTGGGATGACGCAAACCAACATGCAAACGCGCTTCCCTACAAAAGCTTTTGACATGCATATCAGTAGCAACCCAGGTATTCAATACTTTAGCCACAACTTTATTGGCAAAATACTTTTGCTCACCCAGATAGACCGTCGTCAGTTCCCCACACTTGAGCACCTGGTAGAAATTGTAATTGCCAAATTGTATATCGAAATCGTGTTTATCCTGCATACTCTTTGTGGTGAACATCATTTTCAGCAACCCTTTTTGTTTCCTTCCGACTGGCTGGTCGCCTGATTTTTAGGGCCAGAGAGACTACGAACTTCCAAACTATTGTCCTTACGAGCTTGTTGACCTGCTGAATGATAGTCTACACAAAAGCGAAAGTCGCTGTCTTCAACCTTTCGGTTGATTTTTTTTTGGTCGGCATGCCGATCAAAACTTCTACAATCATTTCATAAAGAAAATTTATAGCGCAACGATAAAAGTAAGTATAAATTGAGCCATATCGACACACACACAAAGCTTTAAACAAAACATTTATAAGCATCATTTATATATGCCGTTTGCCATCATAACAGTATATATAGTATGCTGTTTACATGATATTTTTTATACGGTATACGGAATGGTACATTTTTAGTTGTACATTTATTGATAGGGAGATAAAAATGGAAAGAGGCAGTCGTGACCCACTCCTACTTACGACAAAACTCGCTATTCCACAGAGCTACCTGAAAAGGATTATCCCGCGTACAAGCATATACACGCAGTTTGATGAAGGACTGCAGAAGCCGCTGATGATCGTCACAGCTCCGGTTGGCTTTGGAAAAACGACCACGCTTAGCGAATGGCTACGCCAACGTGCATTAAAGGCGGCCTGGGTCTCACTGGGCAGTGCAGATAACGACCTCGCCTGTTTCTGGCACTATCTTATCACAGCACTCAATCAGCTTTATCCGCTGCACTGTACAGAGATTGAGACCTGGCAACAGGGCTCACAGCCATACAATCTCGAAGCGATGCTTACAATGCTGATCAACCTCTTAATGGCTGTGCCGGAACAGATGATCCTTGTCCTCGATGACTATCATACAATCACCGAAGACACAATTCATCAGAGCCTGACATTTTTATTGGAGCATTTACCGGCCCAGGTTCACATTATCCTGGTTACCCGTATTGATCCCCCACTGCCACTCGCACGTTTGCGTGTACAAGGCAAACTCACCGAGATACGCACCGCCGCACTACGTTTCACACCCCAGGAGACCCGCGCTTTTCTCAAACACAGTATGGGACTTACACTCAGTGAGACGGATACTAGAGAGATGAATACACGAACAGAAGGATGGATAGCCGGCCTACAACTGGCTGCCCTATCACTGCGCACCGACTCCGCCACAAGCGAGAAATTCATCCAGGCGTTTAACGGCTCTAACCGGTACATTCTGACCTACCTTACCGAGGAGGTATTAGTTCACACCAGCGAAGAAGTACAAAAGTTTCTGCTCATGACTTCCATTCTAGATTGCTTACAGGCTACACTCTGTGATGCCGTCACAGAACAAAGCGAGAGTCAGATAATATTAGAGCAACTCGCACAATCAAACCTCTTCCTCATAGCACTGGATAACCAGCAACAGTGGTATCGTTATGATCGCCTCTTCGTCGAAACCCTGCATCATCGGCTCAAGCAAACATACCCACAACTCATCTCCACTCTTCATACTCGTGCTAGCGCCTGGTATGAGCAACATGGCTGTATAGCAGATGCAACGCACCATGCAGCAGAGGCCAAAGCCAGTGCTTCACATATATTACGCCCGACCCAACATACATTACACTCATCCACAGAAGAAAAAGAGGCACAACCTCCCCTATGGCTTGTTTCACAAGAAAACGAGGATACGTTTATTGAGAAGCTCAGTGAACGGGAATTTATGGTCTTACGCTTAATAGCACAGTGTCTCTCTAATCAAGAAATTGCGCTGCGCCTGGTAGTAACAGTAAGCACAATCAAAACGCATCTCAATAATATCTACGCCAAACTACACGTTCACACACGCCTACAGGCTGTAACTAGAGCCTATGACCTGAACTTACTGCGTAGAAGCGAGCCAGAGAAAGAGCCGCTGGCCCATACGCATTACGTCGAAAGATTCTAATCCATTGACTATCTATCACCCAGAACAACAATACCCATGCTCAAATGCTCACGAATTTAATACTCTCCACATTTTAGGACCCTGGAGCGACATATATACCTTCGCCCACCTGATATTCACAGGCAAAAATGTATGTCGCGCAGGCAGAGATAGCACCGAAATGCGCCTGCAGCACCTTTTTTGCAACCCAAAAAGCGTATTTCCATATCAATAGTATACTCTTTATTCCATCATTATAATAACAATAGAAGAGATAACGACTTTGAGATACACAAATGAGAGGAAATATATGATGGAACAACATAACGATGAACTTTTAACAGTTCATGAAGTTGCTCGCCGCTTACGCGTCGATGACACAACTGTACGCCGTTGGATTAAGCATGGTACATTGGAAGCCGTTTCTTTGCCTCATGTGGGCAAACGTCAGGCATATCGTGTTCGCCGCAGTACCATTGATACACTCCTGAGCCAACCAACTTTACCAACATAAGGAAACAGAACACAACCCGACGAGAAGAGGGGACACTAACCAATTAGCATCCCCTCTTTTACAGAGAGCACTTAATAGCGCGTTTGTAACGAAGCCCGCAACTTAGAACAAGCGCGATAATAATAGGTTTTTGCCGTTGTCATCGGCATCTCCAGCACTTGCCCAATTTCAGAAAAACTGCACTGATATAAATAACGCAACAGTACAACCGAGCGAAACTTGAGCGGCAAGGCCAGTATAGCCTGTTGCAGGGCATGCTGGAGATCATGATACTCCGCAATCTCTTCAGGCAACGGTAACATATCTGGAATAGCGGCGAGGGGGGGCATTTCTTCCTCCTCTGCCTGAACCTCTAATGTTGAGAAGAGTACAACATGTCGTCTATGCCTCTTGCGTAATTCGTCACGGCAACAGTTCTGGGTCACTCGAAAGAGCCATGGCTTCAGTTGCTCACCACCTGGTAAATTTGGCAGCGCAATATACAACTTGAGAAATACTTGCTGTACTATATCGCATGATTGATCATAATCATTCAGGTGATGATAAGTAAAGCGATAGAGCATGGTATGATAGCGCTCCACAAGACCTTCAAAAGCAGATTGGTCGCCCGCAAGAACCTGCCGCACCAGAACTCCATCAGAGGCTTCTTGAAAGCGCGATTGAAAATATTCTTGTTTTTGCATAAAGATACCCTTTCTCTTATGCATAATTTCTACAAGGTAATTCTTGTGTTGCTACTATGGAAAACAGATAAACATGAAAAACAATGTGAACTCCTCCTCTACCATCTCCACCCTATTTACTTCATCATCTTAATCTACCTCCCTATATAAACTCCAGGTACTTGCTTAAAAGTGTACAGGTCAGCTACGGAAGTTGTCATCCACCAAAAGGACGATTCACTGAAAAGCTGAAACACCATAATTTCATATGTCACATAAATTACAGTCATAAATAGAAACCCGAAGTCTTTATGAGCCTCTGCACACAAAAAATAGCTATGCGTAAGTATCACTTCTACAACGTTTATTATGTAGACAAGTGAGCCTGAGCAACTGCATAAATAGATTTAAGTTCGCCTTTTAATCTAGCATAGCCTACACCTCTTTTTTAGGGCTATGCTACGTAGGATTAGCTACACATTAAAAATATCTATCAACTTGAAATTTCTTAGTAATTTCCTTTTTATTGTGCTTTACAAGCGTTTGGTAATATCCTACAATATTTACACAATCTTCTTTGGAGACGATTCTCATACATCTTTTTCCGTACGCATGAAATACCTATAAAAGAGAAGAGAGTATTGAGAATGGAAGAGTACAAGAATCAGTTAGGAGGCAGGCAACTATGAACGATCTCATGAGCGATTTATTAACCGTATCTGAAGTGGCCCGCATTTTACGTGTCGATGATGCAACGGTAAGAAGGTGGGTAAAGCAAGGAGTACTTGAGGCTGTGGTCTTGCCACATGTACATTCCCGTCAGGTCTATCGGATCAAACGCGAAACACTGAATAGAGTGCTTGGAGATAATAGCCAGTTACTATAAGTCTCTGGTATCCGATCTCAGGCTCTTGTCCTCTTAAGTGCGCCAGCTGCTATGGCGCGATAAGAAACCAGGTGTTCTTAACGGCCTTATATCTCCTGGTTGCAAAAGTACTTCTTTCATGATAGGTTACTAAGTGATGAGGATCTCTTCGCCTCATAGAGCGAAGAGTATCTATTTTTCGACAATAACCTACTCATAATTTATACAAGTTATATAATATTTTTTATGTAGCTTGATTTATATAACATTCAAAGGTATAATTTAACTGAAGTACTTTCCTATCCCTTTCAATTTACGGGAGATTTTTGCCTTGAGCAATGATTATACGGCTGAACCTGAAGGCGGCACTGCGAACAACGGTAGTACGTCTATGAGCCGCCGCGAGATACGCGCAAGTAATATGACAGGCACGTTGCCCAGTCTGGGCACATTGAGTACTGAAAGGATACATACCAGTACACAGGATTTTGAGCAGATGCTTCAATCTTTGCATGACCTGTTCGAACATGATCGCCAGGTCGCCAGTCAGCCAGAGACAACACGATGCGGCATCTGCTACCTGCACTATCATGTCAGCGAACTCAATTACCAGGACGAAGGTTTCTATACTTGCCCTAATTGTGCGCAAAACATTGGGCACCAACGCTTACCGATGATAAGAAGACAGCAAAAATTGTAGTTATGTCGATTTAGCACATAATGTTTTACAGCTTCTCATTGGATAATATTCCAACGAGAAGCTGCAAAACTTTATGCACTAAAATACTACTCAGCCATGACAGGCTCATTCTCCTCAAGATCATCCTCGCGCACCTCGCGCAGATCTTCGGGGCTATCGAGGCGATCAATAAAGAGAATGCCATTCAAGTGATCGATCTCGTGCTGCAAAATACGTGCAAACCAACCTTCCGCATTTACGCGCATAGGTTTGCCACGTACATCCTGCCCTTTGACCACTACTTTGGTAGCACGACGAATATTCTCGCCCACATAGCCAGGAATGCTCAAGCAACCCTCGGGGCCACTCTCCTCGCCCTCCGCTTTAATGATCTCAGGATTAAAAATGGCGACCTTATGATCCTCATATTCTGCCACAAATACGCGAATCGTTTGAGCAATCTGTGGTGCCGCGAGGCCGACACCATTGGCAGCATGCATCGTTTCAAACATATCATCAATAAGTTTTTGCAATGATGGGTCGAAGCGATGAATCTTTTTCGCCTTCTGGCGCAGGATCGGATTTTCAGTAGTAACAATTTTGCGGATGGACATAATTCTTTCAGACCCCTACACAACACTGAACAGACTACCAGACTACCAACACATAATGTTATAATTGATTTATAAAAACCTGGCGAGAAAACCACTAAGTTTTCAGCTTTATATATGAACCGCCCGGCTTCCTCTTGCCCGATCAAGAAAAGAGCTGGCTCATTGACCCAAAACTCTGCTTGCGCTGATGAGCTGAGCCTGGTGAACCTGAGCTTCTCATTAATGCCACTGAATCTTTAGCTCAGTGGTATATTTCACATCGTATCATACGACGTTGAGCGGATGCAAACACATTGGATATTATTGGTGCTGTAGTTAAAACAATTGAGGAACATGAGCTTATTCCCGTACAGGGACAGATTGTGGTGGCCGTTTCAGGTGGGGCTGATTCGCTCTGCCTGCTACACATCTTGCACCGGCTCTGTGGGCCTGGCAAGCGCTATCCAGCGGTACAACTCCATGCCGCATATCTCGATCATCAGTTGCGCGGTGAGGCCGGCGCACAAGATGCACTGGCGGTTGCAAGTCTTGCTCAAGCCTGGGACCTTCCGGTGACATGCGGTCGCATTGACGTTCCTGCTCTGGCACGCAGGGAACGACGCTCTCTGGAGGATGCGGCTCGTATCGCTCGCTATCACTTTCTCCGCGAGGTGGCGCAGAAAGGACCAATCGCTGTCGCCCATCACCGGGATGATCAGGTAGAAACTCTGTTACTACACTGGCTACGCGGCGGAGGCCTCGCGAGCATGGTTGGCCTACAGCCGCGTCAACAAGATATTATCCGCCCCTTGCTCTTTATCACGCATGCACAGACAACGGCCTATTGCGCTACATACCAGCTGCCCGTACAGGAAGACGCTAGCAATAGCGATACCCGTTTCTTGCGCAACAGAATTCGCCACGAGTTGCTGCCTCTACTAGAAGCTATGAATCAGGGATTTCGTGAGACTCTTTTGCGCAATGCGGATATCATGCAGGTCGATTTTGCCTGGATAGAAGAGCAGGTAGAACAACACTGGTCAACTGTTGTGGAAAATGTAAAGGATGCAGAGCCAGATGCATCTATTCAACTCCGTATACACACGCTGCTGGCACTACCATTAAGTCTACAACGTCATCTGCTACGCCGCGTATCTGCTCACCTGAGTGCCGGTCAATCACCACTGGAACTGCGCCACTATCGTTTAATTGAAGACCTTATACACAGAGATGCGACAAATGAAACCCTGACCCTGCACTTACCTCAACATATCCGTGTTGTACGTACAGGTGATCTACTCGTGTTCAAATCCATACCTGAGCAACCTGGACCACCCGAACACCATAATTTCAGTCTACTCACAGAAGAAGCCAGGCTCACACTGCCAGGTCAGGTGCCTGTCCCAGGAACATCGTGGATAGCGATGGCAGACAGTGTGCCAGAAGCAGTGTTACAAGAGGTCTATCCAGCATTACAGCACCAAAATTGGGATACAGTATGGAGTATATTACCCACCACGCGCTATGCTGTTTATGTGGATGCTGACAAGCTAGGAGATAATTCGGATCGTGCACTACCTGAGCTACGTGTAAGAACCAGACGCGACGGTGATCGCCTCCAACCATTGGGTATGAAACATGAAAAGAAAGTACAGGATGTGCTGGTTGATAGCCATATCCCACGCGAGACACGAGCACAGATTCCGCTCTTCTTCTCAGCTACTCACTGTATCTGGCTAGCTGGTGTGCATCTCGATGAACGAGTACGCCTGACCAGTGAGACGAAACATATTGTACGTCTGGCTATCATTCATAACACACACGACACACACGAGGGAGGGCTATATGTATAAGGATATTGAGGAGATTCTCATTACAGAGGAACAGATACGCACGAAGATCGCCGAATTAGGTGAGCAGATCACACACGACTATCGCGGCAAAAATCTGCTACTGCTCGGCACGCTGAAAGGGGCGGTCCCCTTTATTGCCGATCTTGCACGGGCCATAGACCTACCGCTAGAGCTTGATTATATGGCTGTCGCTAGCTACGGTGATACTACCCATTCGAGCGGTGTTGTGCGCATCGTCAAAGATCTCGAAGGGCCCATCGATCAGAAACACCTGCTGATCATTGAAGATATTATTGATAGTGGCCTGACCTTGCACTATTTAATTGATCTCTTGAAACGACGCAATCCGCTCAGTTTACGCATCTGTTCACTACTCAACAAAGAACGCGAACGCCTCAAAAATGTGCAGATCGACTATTATGGCTTCACGATTCCAGATAAGTTTGTCGTCGGTTATGGCCTGGACTACGCCCAGCGCTACCGCAACCTGCCCTATGTCGGCATCTTAAAACCCGAAGTCTACTCAGAGATCTCAAATCCTGCTGCAGAACACAAAAGTCCCGCCGAAGAACATTGAAGCCAACCTCTACCCATATTACCGATGCACTTCGTCTTTGATTACATATGATTATGAATATGGAATAAATAAGAAAAGAGGATAGGCACTCGATATTTCTCTGTAGTATCGCTTCCCTCTTATGCTACAATGGCCTTGTTGAGAATCGAGTTGAACCGGGTCAACTCGCCCTAAAATCCAGCATAGGAGAAGTTTGATGGGAGCAGTTGGTGTCATTGGTAGCGGCGCTTGGGGTACAACTCTGGCCCTACTACTGGCCCGAAAAGGGATTACAACTACGCTTTGGGATCATCACGCCGAGCGTGCGGCACAAATGCAAAACAAGCGAGAGAACGCAACGTTCCTCCCTACGTTCTATTTTCCAGATACATTGCAGGTTACATCGTCGATAGCAGAAGCGGTCCGGGGCAAAGAGATGCTTTTGCTTGTCACCCCCTCGCAACGCTTCCGTGAAAACCTGCGCATTCTCGCACCCTACCTCGCGCCTGATACTATACTGGTCAATGCCAGCAAAGGCATTGAAATAGACAGCCTGAAACGTATGACAGAAATTATTGAGGAAGAATTGCCCAGCTTTCAAAACTATACCGCGGCCCTGAGCGGACCTAACCTCTCACGCGAAGTGGCCGAAGAAAAACCAACAGCGTCGGTTGTTGCAGCACATGAGCACAGCATTGCCATTCATGTGCGTATGTTACTTAGCAGTAATGCATTTCGTATCTATACCTCAGATGACGTTATTGGCGTCGAACTGGGTGGCGCTCTCAAAAATATTATTGCCATTAGTGCAGGCATCAATGATGGGCTGGGCTATGGGGCAAATGCTAAGGCGGCTATGATCACACGCGGCCTGGCCGAGATATCGCGCCTTGGAGTTGCGGCCGGGGCCAATCCTATGACATTCGCCGGTCTCACTGGCCTGGGTGATCTCATCGCTACCTGTACAAGCACATTAAGTCGTAATCAACAGCTGGGACAACGCCTGGCAGCCGGCGAAAAGCTGCAAGATATATTACAATCAACACATTCAGTGGCCGAAGGAGTTTCGACTACGAGGGCTGCGCTTCAGCTGGCAGCACACTATCATGTTGAAATGCCGATTGCCCGGCAACTTAGTCTGGTACTTTTCGAAGGACTTGATCCTCACAAAGCGGTTCCCGAGCTAATGCTACGCGATCCTAAAAGCGAATTGGAAGGAATTGCGTAATTTTTAGCTCGTAAGGAGTTCATAAAAAAGTAATAAGATTGCGTAGGATTGTGTATAATTTCATGGAAGTCTATGGAGTTTCGTCAAGTTTATAAAAGTATATCAATTCCATGGAGAATTCATAACAGACGTGCGAAAGGATGAGGAAGATAAGATGCCAGCGCAGGCACAGATACAAACATATACAACATATACACAAGCAACCTTTCCAGAGCTGCTTCAGCGTTTTCGCACCACATTAATCCGCCTGGGCTGTGAGGATGAGCAAGTGCTCGACTGGGTCATATCGATCTCGCTACCAGAGTCAGAGGATGATAGCTTTGGTGATGTTTACGCCTCACCCGTTACACTGGCACCGGCAGGTGTACAGAAAATTACATGTGAAGACATCGAGATTGCACTCTACACCAAATTAGCAGTTCCCAGCATCGAAGAGTTACCATCCTGGATAAGTTTTACTCTGCTCATCGATACTGCAGAATTACAGGCAACACCAACCTCTCCCTATAGTGCAGAAGCAGGACGAACTATCTGGCATATCCTGCTCGAATTAGCCCGCACATTCCCAGAACTAGGAGCCTACTTCACAGACGAATGGCAAGAAAATCTGGTCTGGCGTACTCTTGTCGAAAAAGTAGGCAACCCGTGGATATTTGAGATGGGGATCTTCCCACGCAACCTGGCTCAGTATTTTGAAGCGGTCCCCAGCAGTTACCAGGGAACAGTTATCGATGGTGGCTTTGGCTTTGCTCTGGGCAATCGCTGGCAACAACTTCCATGGACTGAGGCGGTAAGAAAGTAAAAAAGGTTTATCAGGAATCGAAGGGGGTCTATACATAACAAAAGCGGATAAGCTGATGCACAGTGAATTCTATGATATACTAAAGCGGAACTAAGTGAGTAGTACAATCTCCCAAGGAGATATCGGAATGGGGAAAAAAATCCTGGTAGTTGATGATGATGAGGGCATTGCAGAAGTCGTGCAAATCGTCTTAGAAGGCGAGGGCTACCTAGTAAGCACAAACATGGATGGCGAAGGTTTACACCTTCTTAAAGAGGACGTGCCAGATTTAATCTTACTCGACGTATTATTAGCAGGAGTTGATGGGCGCGATATTTGCAGGTCGCTCAAAAGCGACCCGGTCACTCAACATATTCCTGTTATCATGCTCTCCGCCCACTCAGATGCTAGCAGGGTAGCAGATACCAGCGGGGCTGATGATTTTCTAGAAAAGCCTTTCGATGTCGATGTTCTGATCGACATTGTCGCAAAACACCTTTCATCAGCAGAATCAGCAACTATTTGAAAATATGTCTTATGCCCATCTCTCTTCTCGTAAGTGCTCACGCCTTCGGCGTTTGCGCCCGCTCTTCATTCTTAACTATTTACATTTTTCATAAATTTTGCACAGTGCACAAAATTTATGAAAAATGTAAATAGTTAAGAATAGTGTGTAACACAGCTCTACTGCAACTAAATATAGATTTACGCTTTCATATTTTTGTGCAGTGCGCAAAAATATGAAAGCGTAAATCTATATTCAATGTGTAGCCTCCTGGCCGCTTGTCCAACGCAGATTAGGCTTGCGTGCGGCCAGAGCTTGATCCAGTCTGCCAACAACAGTCGTATGTGGTGCAGTTTTGACAAGATCCGGCTGCGTATGCACCTCCTCGGCAA
The DNA here is from genome assembly GCA_963850365.1 of uncultured Chloroflexia bacterium. Classification (GTDB taxonomy): domain Bacteria; phylum Chloroflexota; class Ktedonobacteria; order Ktedonobacterales; family Ktedonobacteraceae; genus Dictyobacter. The sequence continues at coordinate 555,659 of CAWKKX010000025.1, read as the reverse complement.
TCTGATGCATCACACGTACAAAGTTATCTAGCGACTCACGCGTCTCCGTCTCAGTTGGTTCAATCATCATCGCCTCGTGTACGATCAGAGGAAAATAGATTGTAGGTGCATATATTCCAAAATCCAACAAACGTTTGGCGATATCCGTGGCTGTCACTCCATGCTCATCCTTCTGGCGCTGGGCAGTAGCAACAAATTCATGCTGACAGATTTGGGGATAAGCGATCTCGTAATCAGCGGCCAACTCATGCTTGAGATAGTTCGCATTGAGAATAGCGCTCTCAGAAACATGGCGAAGACCGTCGGGACCATTGAAGCGGATATAAGCATACGCACGCACCAGCACACCAAAGTTGCCCAGGTTCGCACGCACCTTGCCAATAGATTGTGAGCCCACATCCTGCCAATAATACCCCTGCTCATTCTTAGCAGGCAAAGGGCCTGGCAGGAATGGCACCAGATGAGTCTTTACGCCAATCGGGCCAGCGCCAGGGCCACCACCACCATGTGGAGTGCTACATGTTTTATGCAGATTAAAATGCACCACATCAAAACCCATATCGCCCGGCCGAGTAATGCCCAACACCGCGTTCGCATTTGCACCATCATAATACAACTGTCCACCCACTGCGTGAATCATACGCCCGATCTCTGCAATATTCTCGTCGAACAGGCCCAACGTATTGGGATTGGTCAACATAATAGCTGCGACATTCGACCCCTGCGCCTCCAGCACTTTTTTCAGGTGATTCATCTCGATACCACCCGTCCTGGGATCGCTAGCGATCTCGACCGCTTTATAGTCGGCCAGAGTCGCACTTGCCGGATTGGTGCCATGCGCATTGTCGGGTATAAGGACAAGATTACGATGGCCCTGGCCGCGACTCTGATGATAGGCCTTAATTAGCATCATGCCCGTCAGTTCGCCATGTGCACCAGCAGATGGCTGTAACGTAACCCGTGCCATGCCGGAGATTTCAGCAAGGTAGCGCTCTAATTCATAGATCAACTGGATCGCGCCCTGGATGGTATGTTCGGGCTGTAAAGGGTGAATATGCGCAAAGCCTGGCAGGACGGCCATATCTTCGTTTAGCTTGGGATTATACTTCATGGTACAAGAGCCAAGAGGATAAAAGCCTGTATCTACACCAAAGTTGCGCTGCGAGAGGTGCGTGTAGTGTCGCACAACCTCAATCTCGCTCACCTCCGGCAAGGACGCAGGCTGCTCACGTAGCAGGGAGGCTGGAATCATGCTCTCCAACGCTTCGGTTGGTACATCCATAGCAGGCAAGGTCGCGGCACGACGACCTGTCGCGCCTTTCTCAAAAATCAATGACTCAACACTCATGCCTGCACCTCTTTCAACACAGCGACCAGCAGGTCGATATCTTCTTTTGTACGCATCTCCGTAACACAGAAGAGCATTGCACCATCCATGCCTGGATAGCTCTCCGCCAATGGATAACCACCGATAATGCCCGCCTGCGTAAAATGCTGCTCAAGCTTGCCGAGAGAGACTGGACACTTGACCACAAACTCATCAAAGAATGGGCCGCTAAAAGCTGGCTCGAAACCAGGAATAGCGGTAATCTGGCGAAATGCATAGTGTGCCTTCTGCACGCAGAGCTCAGCCAGCTCACGGAAGCCTTGTTTGCCAAGAGCGGCAAGAAAAATCGTAGCGCCAACCGCCAGTAGAGATTGATTCGTACAGATATTTGACGTGGCCCGCTCGCGACGAATATGCTGCTCACGTGTCTGTAGGGTCAATACATAACCAGTCTGTTTTTTCTCGCCCTCCTCAACCGTCTGCCCAACCAGGCGACCGGGCAAGAGGCGCATAAACTTCTGTTTCGTCGCCATAAAGCCAAGTGCGGGTCCGCCATAGCTCATCGTATTACCAAAGCTCATCATCTCGCCAACGGTGATATCGGCATTATACTCCCCTGGCGGCGCAATCAGGCCAAGCGAGGCTGGCTCTGTAATCACAGATACAAAAAGCGTCCTGCCCTGATGTGCAATTGGTTCAATGGCATGGACATCTTCGATGCAACCAAAAAAGTTCGGTTGCTGGATAATCACCGCCGCCGTACTGGCGCTTACACTGGAGCGCAGATCATCTAATGAGGTGACGCCATTCTCTATGGCCACCTCTTTAATTGTGAAGCCGCGTGAGAACGCATAGGTTTGTAGCACGCGCCGATATTGCGGATCTACACCCGCTGATATAACAACCTCGCCCCGCCCACCTGGGCCGAGCGCCATCAATACAGCCTCGACCAGCGCCGTTGAGCCATCGTAGAGCGAGGCATTGGCGATGTCCATGCCAGTCACCTGACAGACCAGCGTTTGAAACTCGTAGATCGCCTGTAGCATACCCTGGCTCACTTCTGGCTGGTAGGGGGTATAAGAGGTAACAAACTCGGAGCGGCGCTGTAAATGTGGTACCATGCTAGGAATTAAGCGATCATAAGTCCCCGCGCCCAGGAAAGAGATGGTGCGGTCAAGATCCTGATTGCGTGCCGCCATACGACCCATCAGACGCTTTAAATCCGGTTCAGAAAGAGCGGGTGGCAGGTCGAGAGGTGCGTGTAAACGCACCTCGGCCGGCACCGGCTCCAGCAGGTCTTCTAGCGTCGAAAGCCCAAGGCTCTCCAGCATGGCCTGCTGCTCTTCCGGTGTATTTGGTACATAACTCATTCGATGGACTCTCCCCTGGTTTAGACATGCTCCGAAGCAATGCTTCATGGATGTGGTTATACCTGTTAACTATTGTTTTATTTCTACTACTTAACGTCTTAACGGCCCTGAAGATATTCGAGATAGCGTGTGGCATCCATAAGCTCATCGAGCTGCGATACATCGGCAATCTTTACAACAAACAACCAGCCACTTTCATAGGGATAGTCATTTATCTGCTCGGGATGCTCTTTCAAGTCTATGTTAGCCTTAACGACCTCGCCACTTAGAGGAGAAATAAGCTCTGATGTTGCTTTAACCGATTCGATATCGCCAAACTTCTCATTAATGGTGACGGTTTGACCAGCGTCCCAGGGCAACTCTATATAGACGATATCGCCCAGTTGGTCCTGTGCATAGTCAGTAATGCCAACTGTAGCCTGGTCGCCTTCTACGCGTACCCATTCGTCCGTTTTGCTATATTTCAGATCGCCTGGATGCTTCAGACTAACCATTGTTTTTATCTCCCTTCCTTGTAAAGAAAGAACAAAAAAAAGAACGCTTTACATTTAAAAAGAACAAATCGCTTTAAAAAGTAAGGTGAGAGGCAAACAAAGCTTGTTTAGCTTATTGGACTTGTGTGCCTTATCGTAATACGTTAATCGGCCGCTTAACGTTTATAAAAGGGTAATGGCACGATCTGCGCTGCGCAACGCCTGCCACGAATCTCCACCTGTATCTGATTACCTATTACGGCCTGTGACGCCTCTACATAACCCATACCGATATGTTTATGCACAGTAGGGCCGGGAGCACCGCTCGTCAAGCTGCCAATGTGCTGTTCCTGTGCATAAAGTGGATACCCACCGCGCAAAACTCCGCGCTCAAGTAGTTCAACGCCTACCAATAGACGTTGTGGACCATGTTCTTTAACCTGCCGCAGAATCTCACCACCAATAAAATTGCCTTTATTAAGCTTCACCGTCCAGCCCAGTCTGGCTTCGAGAGGATTGGTCTGCTCATCCAATTCATGTCCATACAAACATAGGCCCGCCTCCAGGCGTAAGGTATCGCGTGCTCCCAGGCCCGCCGGTACAAGGCCATGAGGCTTACCAGCCTGCAGCAGATCAGTCCATAGCTTGACCCCATCGATGGAGGCACAGTAGAGTTCGAAACCATCCTCTCCAGTATAGCCAGTACGCGAGACGATACAATTAACGCCGTCTACTATGTCGGCCACAAAATGGTAGTAACGCAGCTCTTTGAGATCAACTTGTGTGAGCGATTGCAGGATCTCTTGGGCTAAAGGTCCCTGAATTGCTAGCAACGCCGTTGCGTCCGATTGATCGGTTACAGTAACATCCTGGAAGTGCTGAGTCTGCCCTTGCACCCAGGCAAGATCCTTGCTAATGTTGCCAGCATTCACCACCAGCATATAATGCTGCTCCGCCAGATGGTAGACAAGAAGATCGTCGATGATATTGCCATTGGGGAGACACAACTGCGTGTAGAGAGCTTGCTGGACTGCAAGGCGTGCAATATCATTAGGCACAAGATATTGCAGGAAGGCCAGAGCATCATGTCCCTCAACCTTAAATTCACCCATATGACTGACATCGAAAAGACCTGCACGCGAACGAACGGCGTGATGCTCATCCAGAATACCACTATAGTGTACAGGCATCTCCCATCCACTAAACTCAACAATGCGAGCACCAAGTGCATGATGTTGTTCATAAAGGGGGGTGCGTTTCAATTGAGGATTTATCTTGTCGTGTATTGTCATACAGGTACTCTCCAGTACATTGCAATAGCCAGTCATTTCCCACTGTCCACAAAATAGAAAAGAGTCATCTACGACAGGGGACCTAAATCAATACCAATTCCACTATATCAGATTTAAATACTAACGACAACAAGCCATCCCATGTCCTCTCTTTTCCCACGCTTATTCGCGCCTTCGGCGCTCACAGTGAGCACGCACGCGCAAGAGACAGAAATTACCCACGGAATCTTTGTTCAACCATAGCCAGGGTCGGGATACCTTTTATGCCTGGCTGCATGATGGAAAAAGCCGCGACACAATTGGCGAAATCGACCGCCTGCTCAGGAGTATGGTGACGATAGAGGTGTGTTAAGAAAGAGGCAGCAAAGACATCACCTGCACCTGTAGGATCTACTTCCTGCGTGGAATAGGCCGGGAAGTGTTGTCTCTGGCCCTTCTGAAAAAGGGTTGCGCCATGTTGCCCATCGGTCGCAACGAGCAAAGGCACGAATGAGCTCCAGTTGCTCAACAGAGCATCCGCATTCGCACGCTTGCCATCTGCAAAGGGGAGCAAATCATCGTGGCTAAGAATAAGCACATCAAGGGCTGGCAACACCCGTTCAGCATCGAGCCAGGGAGTGGGCCAGACGCGCCCCGTTTCATCCCAGCGCCTCAACCAGCCCTGCGGAGTTGCCGCGAGAATCCTATCCGGCCGATGGGGGAAGCGCAGCACCATATCCGCATCTAGTTCCTGGGCAATAGGGCCAAATAAGACAATGCCAGCATTCAGCCAATCAGCAGGAATATCTGTGCTTTTCAGATCAGCCGCCTTAGTATAGAGATATTGCGTGCGAAATCCGTGCTCATACTGGTTGGCAAAGGTTGTTGTGTGCTCAGAAGGACTGATATGCAAAGAGATAGCTGGCGGCAAACCTGCTATATTTGTCATCGGTGGTATATCCTGCTCATCTTGCCTGGCTTGTACTTCCTGCATATCTTGCATGTCTCGCACATTTAAACACGTCACAATTCCGCTCACTAATCCTAAATGATAGGCGGTCAGAGCAGCAAAAGTTACAGTGCCGCCAAGCGAAAAAGAGCCATCAGATTGAACATCGCGTGCGATATGGCCGATTGAGAGGAAATCAAGCTGTGAATGCGGAGGATACATAGATCATTCCAATCTTCTCATAACGTAGATACTTTTATTACATCTATAATATAGATGTAATAAAAGTTGGGCTAATTTAGCGCAAAATACGTTTAAGAGAGATAACCACACGGCGCTCTTCACCTTCACCGATACTCTCGGTACTGATATCTTTACTATCGGATAAGGCTATGTGCACAATACGTCGTTCATGGGGAGGCATAGCCTCAAGAGCGATTGAGCGACGATAGTTACGTACCTGTTGTGCCACACGTAATGCCAGGGAGCGCAAATTTTCCTCGCGACGTTCACGATAATTTTCCGCATCCACAATAATACGCATACGATGTTTCGTACGATGGCTAACAATCAGATTGACAAGCAGCTGCAGGGAAGCCAGCGTCTCCCCACGCCGCCCGATAAGCAGGCCGAGATTCTCATTGATACCGCGAATATTGAGTGTGAGAGGACTGGTTGAGCGTACCTGGACAGTTGCATGAATATTCATGTAGCGTAAAATATGTTGAAGTACATCAACCGTGATCTCGACATCCTCGCGCGAAGGATGTTCTACATCCCGCAGTTCCCCACCTGCAACGTTCTCCTCCACCTGCTCAATAAGAGGTTGAAGGGGTACATTAGTCGAGGCGATAAAAGGGGTCTCCTCCTCGTCTAGTTCTTCTTCCTCATCTTCATATTCCTCATCCTCATATTCCTCATCGTCCTCCTCCTCTCATAAAGTTCCTCATCGTCATCAGGGAGAGGAACCTCAATGCCACCGGGGCCGAGCATTGCATCAGCCATCTCTGGCGTAATCACCGCGCTTGGAACATTCACGCTTGGAACAGCAGCACGGGCAGTCACCCGCACACGCGCATCCCGGCTCCCCAGCCCAAAGGCACCACGGCTGGGTTCCTGCAAAACGGCGATATCTACTTCATCACGACGTTTGCCCAGGCGCACCAGGGCCTGCGTGATCGCCTCTTCAACACTTTTGCCACTAGCCTCTATGCTTTCCACTATTTCCGTGCCTCCCTGTAAAAATTATCGATAAGTCGCCCCGCTAGATTGCGAACAGGGCGACCTCAATCAGCGTCTTGATCTTTGGGCACCACCACGACGACGTGCCGAAGCACTCCCACCACGTTGACGACGCGAATATTGCGCAGGGCCACTGCCAACAGGTCTAGGAGCTACGCGCGCTTTCGCCTCAACCGTACGGCTCTCATCCTCATCCTCATCCTCTTCATCATCCATCTCGACATCACTCTGTAGTGCCGGTATGGACTTTGTGGGCTCACGACGGGTTGCCGCTACAACCTTGCCATTTGAAGAACCATTTTTCGAGGAACCGTTTGCAGACACAACCTGTGTCGCACTCCCAGATACTTCCTTCCTGGTGAGGATTGGCGTCGTCAACAAAGAACCCCAACCAGTAACAAAGTACTGCTGCACCGCCTGAAACATAGAAGAAATTGTCCAATAAAGAGCCAGACCAGCGGGGAAGTTCCAACCAATAAAGACCGTGAAGAACGGCATAACATATTGCATTGTCTTCATTGTCTGAGCAGTAGGATCGGGTTGAGCAGGTTTAGCAGACGCCTTGCCGCTTGCTGCCGCTGCCGCCGTGTTTGGCTGCGACATACGTAACTGCACAAATGTAGCCAGGCCGGCAATAATCGGCAATACGTGCGAAGGATCGGGAGCATTGAGAGGGAACGTCCAGCTCCAGGTCAGGTGGAGAAGCGGATTGAGAAATGACAGCCATTCAAACCAGCGAAAAGTCAGATCAGGGAATTTTATGAAATGCGGGATAAACGGATAAATGTGGGCGTTGACTTCTTTTAAACTACTTGTACGTACTACTGTACTGAGAGCATAATACAAACCATAGAGCACAGGCAGTTGGACCAACAGTGGCAGACAACCAGACAGTGGATTCACACCATACTCTTTATACAAAGCCTGTGTCGCCTGCATCTGCGCCTGTTGATCATTCGCATACTTCTTGCGAATCTCTGCCATCATTGGTTGCAAGACTTGAGTAGCCTTCATCGATTTAAGTTGTTGCAACGTCAAAGGGAACAGAACCAGCTTAATGATCAGTGTCAGAACCACAATGGCCAGACCAAAGTCGCCAAAGAGGTTATAGAGCAGCACCAGGCCATTGAAGATGGGAAAAGTGAAAATTAGATTGAATAAGTTACCTATCTCGCCCACGAATACTCTCCTGCCTTCCTTGATCTAGCTACCGAGACGTTCGGGAACCGGATCATAGAGGTCACCGTTATAGAAAGGATGGCACCGTCCGATACGCTTTATCGCTAGCCACCCACCACGCAAAAAGCCATAACGTTCAATAGCCTCATATCCATAGTGCGAACATGAGGGGTAAAACCGACACGATGAAGGCAGGACTACCGACAAAGTGTGCTGATATATACGTATAAAAGCAAGTGCTATATATTTCATGTTGAGAACCCTCGTGCGTTTTCAATTGCCCGTTTTCACGACAGCGGGAAGTTCGAGCAATCGCGCTCGCCGTAACAGTTGCGAAACATCCTGTGCAAGAACAGGGAGACCAATACCCATCGTCTGACTTTTTGCACTGAATACTAAATCCCAGCCTGCAGGAATATTTGAAAGAACAGGCCGGACTGCCTCGGAGAGTAACCTTTTAATATAATTCCGTTCTACTGCGTGTTTTGAAACACGCTTGCTCACAACAAAACCTACACGCAGCACCGCTTGCTTATTTGGTGCACACGCGAGGATAAGCAGCCGGGAAGCTGTACTACGTCCCTGCTGCCTTACTCGCTGAAAATCACTATTCTTACGTAAGCGTAACGCACGATTGAGTGCCACAATAATGTCTGTTTTTACTAGACTGTCAAGCTCCAGCGCCCTTTAGCGCGGCGAGCTTTAAGCACACGACGTCCGTTGCGTGTGGACATGCGTTTCATAAAGCCATGTTCACGTTTACGCGGAATGCGTTTTGGTTGCCAGGTACGTTTCATAAAATCTTTCTATTGCCTCCACTTAAGATATCCCGTAGGTTAATCCCGTAGATTATAACGAGTATAGGACATGCTGTCAATTCTGCTCACCCACTCTATGCTATACTTCTTTAAAATTATACGTGGCGACAACCACTTTGGATGTCGCCATCTTTTCTTATGCTCGCTTGCTCTCTCGCACCTTCGCCACGCGAAAGAAGGTGAGCGCGATGAGAATCAAGCACTCTCTTAGAGAGTTCTACGAAACCTTGAAGCGCAAGAGCACGCGACCAAGTCGAACTTCGTCATTATCATGCAAAGGTGTTGGTGTCTTACCAGCCAGGCGCTGGCGATTGAGGAATGTGAAATTGGTACTATTTTCGTCCTCGAGCATATATTGACCATTCTCTACAAAGATGCGTGCATGCTGACGTGAGACGCCGCCTTCTTCGCCACCATGTGGAGTCAGATCCACATCGGGATACATATTGCTCACCGCATCTTCGCGCCCAATGGTAATATTATCTTTACCGCTCAGATCAAATTCCTGATTATCAGCCTCTACGATCAGCCGGGCCTGCAAAGCTCCTTGCTGTACAGGCTCAACCGCTGCATCCGCCATTGGCTGTGCTACGGCCACAGGCTGTGCTACGGATTCAACCGGAACCGGGGCACCCTGAAGGCTGCCACCGCATGTTGAGCAGAAAGCCTCGCCCGCTGGATTGAGAGCGCCGCATGTTGGGCAAGGCTGCGTGCCAATTGCGTCATGTTGAGCCGATACAGGCGCTGCAACATGTGGTGCAGGCGCAATCTGCGTCGCCACCGCTGCCTGTGAGCCACTCGACAGCGGCTCTCCACATTCATCACAAAATGCCGATCCATCAGGATTTTCGTGCCCCAACGAACATCTTACTGACATGAGAATCTATCCTTCCTCTGTATTATAAGCATTTACAATTATATAGTAGCGTATGGTGTAAAAGGACTCTTCTGTTACCATCGTCCAAAGTCCTATGTATTATGTTTGATAGCTCATAATCTTTTTGTATTAAGGCAACAGATCGTCTAAACGTTGTGTTAGTTTACGTGTTTTATTGCCGATTGATTTTACCTGTTCTTGCGAAATTTGCTGACCTTGATTGATCTGCTCGATAGCACCAAGAGTTTCTGAATCAAGCACGCGGGTCACGTTAGGCGCTAGCTTTGTCGTCGCCTTACCAGTACGCTTGTACTCATCCAGTATACGGGTCACCAGGCGCTGTGCGTTCGCTTTCTCCGCGAAGTTCATGACCAACGCATTCACCTGAGCGGTCTGTTCGGCATCATTACTGAACGTAACCTTCACATCTTCGCGCAGCTTTTCACCGACCAGGCCCACCACAGGCACATCATAGGTCAGCTCCACCTGTGCAATACGGAAAAGGCCAGCCGGACGAGGATCAATCATCAGCTCCACCAGTACAGACTGTGATGTATCCTTCTCCAGGTCTCCCAGTGAAATCACCACCTGGCGATCCGACAACGAAGAGGCGTCAACATCGCGAATGATCGGTAGCACCTTCACGGCTTTCCTTGGCGATACGCCCGCTGGCAAACGCAATGTCATGGTTGCATTACGCACAGCCACCGCCACCGCGCTCTGCAACTGCTGCTCAAAGATCAGCATTGCATCAGAAGGAGATTTAATAAACTCGGCGGGCATACCACCGCTCAACTGCCCTATATCATCCAGCAGATTCTCATCCCAATCGGAACCGATGCCGAGTGGATAGATTGCGATACCGGCGGCAGCTGCATCACGAGCCAGCTGGCGGCAGCGGTCGGTATCACCGTAGGTCACGCCATCGGTCAAGAGGATCATACGATTAATCGCATTTGGAATATTCCAGCGGCGCAACTCACCCAGGCCCTGAATCATACCAAGCGACATCGTCGTGCCGCCCGCATCCAGAATACGATCAATAGCTGCCTTCATACCAGGTTTATCGTTGCAAGGCATTGATGGAATAATTACCTGTGCGCTATCATCAAAGATTACCACCGATATATAATCAGTAGGCTCCAGACGGTCGATGACCATTTTCACGGCTTCGCGCACATTTCTTAATTTCGCGCCCTTCATAGAGCCAGAATGGTCAATCACCAGGGCAAAGTTCAATGGCATACGTACCTGCGCCATCAAAGCAGTTGGTTTGGCTTCTAACAAAACGTATGCCAGCTGGCTACCACCAGTAACGGGCATGTAATCTTTTCCCAATTGGTGGGCCAGCGTTACCTCTCCAGGCATATAGATCAGCTCCTTTCACATTCAGTTGGTTCCAGTGCAATCTCACTTGACCTTCTCAAGTTTCGTGTATATACTTTCCCTCTGAAAGGGGCTGCAGTCAATACCTTTCACGACCCGTTTGGGGGTACTGAAATTTTGCGGGTACTGAAAGTAGTATATCATACACTAGTGCCAACAGCGCTTCGCGTCTCGTGCTAAACCCTGAAACAGACCCAGGATTCATATAAAATAAACTATTTTATATTAACGCACAAAGACGACAACTGCGCTTACATTATCTTCTCCACCATTGGCATTGGCGGCCTCTATTAACTGCATACATGCAGTCTGTGGATCGGTCGCATGATTCAGGATATCGGTGATTTGCGGATCGCGCACCATTTCCCACAAACCATCAGAACAGCTAAGCAGAATATCACCTGGATGCACCTGTTGCTTAAAGAGGTCTATCTGCACATTGAGCTTATCGCCAATGCTGCGGAAAATTTGATTGCGCTGAGGATGCGTGTAGACATCTTCTGGCTCAATCAGACCACCAGCAACCAATTGCCCAACAAGAGAATGATCATGCGTTAACTGATAAAGTTTTTCATCTCGTAACATATACGTGCGACTATCGCCAACGTTGAATATATACGCATGATCTCCAACAAGCATAAAGCCTGTTAGCGTCGAACCCATATCGCTTTTATCGCGCTGATTCATCTGGCAGAGCGCGGTGTTGGCATCCTCAATCGAACCATGCAGGAGTGCGAGCAAAGCTTCTTCGTCCATGCTCTTACCACTCTCACCGGCCTTTTCTGCGCTAAGCGGTGGCATAATTAACTCGCGCACAATCCGTTCAGAGATCATGCCAATAGTTGCCCGGCTTGCCCCCTGCCCATTCGCATGGCCTCCCATGCCGTCAGCTACGACGAAAATGCCCATTGGCATCGAAGAAGACTCGTGCACGCGCTCAAAGAGCAGAGCCAGTGTACTATCTTCATTTACCTCACTCCGTCGCACCATACCTGCATCCGAACTGCTCGAAGCCACAAGATGCACGCCATTGGGGAAAGCAATTTGAGTGGGCTGAGGCTGCTCTATTACGTATGTGTGTCCCTGATCCATGAGGGTGTTAGCCAACGTACCCTGGAGCACACGCGCATCTCCGCTCTGGTTTCCGACCAGAGGATACTCATGCATGATATAAGGTGCGTTGAGCAATTCAGCTCCACAATCATTACAAAACTCGTCGCCCTCTACATTCTCTTGTGAGCTACAATTCCAGCAACGCTGATAACCCTGGTGGTCGGTCACTGCATAAATGTGTTCTTCGGCTGAATCGCTGGTTACCTGTGTGACCTCATAACGTGCTCCAACCAGTGTGCCTACAGCTAAAAGAGGAAAGTCCGCTGTTGCATGCTCCTGCAAATTATTTTTACTTTCGACCTGTGTTGCACTTGAAACATTTTCTCCCTCTGTTGTAGCCTTTTGCTCGTTCACTGCCTCTGGGCCAGTCATTTGCTCCACAAAACCCTCCTCATTGCTAATAGAAGCCGCAGTGGTATTCTTCGCTACCGTTTCATTCTCGGCCTCATGCTTATTTATAGCTTCTTCCTGAACCGCGCCAGGCATTTTATTGGATTTCCCGTCAGGTGCCACTTCGGCAACAGCGGACACCTTCACCGGCTCCGCAGAAGGCGTTTTCCCTTGCGACGATACTCCCGCCGGTGATGTATTTGTTGTTGCAATAGATGGTACTGTAACGTTTGTGTCCGGCGAATGTGGTACAGGTGCCTCATGCATTGGTGATGTTACAATCGTTGGATAGTCGGCAATATCCCGCGTCGCATCGGGCAAGGATGCAGATGGAGACTGCTTCCATGTTGTTGGCATATCGGCAACATCGGTATTTATAGTTTCTTGCTTCTCGCGTTCTAGCTCCTGTTGCCAGCGCCGCTGATGAAATGCTAGCATCTGCTGCGAGGTCAGAATCTGAGTTGGTATGTTACTTATATCTTCAGGTTGACCAGTGCGTCCATAGTCATTTGGTGAAGTCTCAGTAGAAACTGCATCCCCTGCTGCTTGCTGAGGGTCCTGTCCACGAGCAACGCCCTCGGTAGCCTGTATAGGCGGAGGGGATACATCGTGGGCCAGTGCTTGTCCGGGGGGATCTGAATATTGCTCTGTTGAGGCAGGTTGCTCAGAGGCTCCTGCCTCAACAATCAGGATGCGCCCGCAGACCTTGCAAAATTTAGCGTTGTCTCGATTTTGTGTATGACACAACGGACAGAGCATTTCTGCCCTCCTTTTAGATTTGTTTTTGTAAGTGAATCGCCTCGGCATTTTTTGGATCGCGTTGTAATGCCTCGCTTACCATCTGCCGAGCTTCTGGTTTTTTATTCATTTTGAGGTAACATAGCGCCATCGCACTATAGATCTCTGAGGCAGAGACATTCACCTGGCGAGCGCGTTCCAATGCACTCAAGGCATATTTCCATTCTTTTTCTTTTATGTGCGCACACCCCAACTCGTACCAGGCCTCCCATAAGGCCGGATCAATCTGTGTAGCCCTGCGCAAGAAGCCAATCGCATTTGGAAGTTGCTGCTTGCTCTCGGCATACAAGCGACCAAGCGTCACAAGAATCAACGCGTGATCTGGATTAATTTTCAGGCCATCCAGAAAGTAGCTTTCGGCCTCACGCTTAGAGCCTTGCTCCATAGCAACCAGGCCAAGCTGATAATAGACTGCAGGGTCCTGTGGGGCAAGGGCAAGCGCTTTTCTAAAAGCTGTTTCAGCCCTGGGATAAAGTGCGATGTCCCGATAGCACATACCAAGTTGGAAGTATGCATCAAGTGCATCGGGCCGCAGGCGCACAGCTTCCTCAAAGTATTCTGCTGCATGCGTTATATTTTCGCGATACAATTTCTGGCCCTGTTCGCGCACAGACTGACCATACTGACGATACGTGCGACCCAGATTGTAGAGCACATCATAAGATGCATTGCCTTGCATTTGTGCCAGCCTGAATTGGTTAATCGCCTCAGCAAAGTTTTTATTCGCCAGTTGCTGCAAGCCTGTCCGGTAAGCAAGCATAGGATCATTAGCGGCAGGAGTATTGGTAACGGGACGGGCCTTGATTGATTGTACCGGACGTGCCTGTATACTGTTCCCCCTTGTCTGCACTGGTCGTGCCTTGATTGGCTGCGGCGGACGAGCCAGGGTTGCCGGTTGAACGGGGCGAGCTTGAATCGGTACTCGCACTGCCTGAGCGCGGATTTGTGGGGGAGGCGCGACACCTGCGACGAGCGGCTGCCCATCACGCTTACAAAATTTCGCGCCCGGTCGATTATGAAAACCGCATTTTGGGCAGACTATCCCCCCGGCAGTGGCACCATTACTGACATAAACAGGGACCGCACTGCCGTTCAACTGAGGCACAACTATTGTTGCATTCGCCGTCATGGCCGGCATCTGTACGGTGGCAGGCGCAGCATTCGGCAGGCATTGCAATAAAGCTATCCGCATTTCATCAGCACTCTGGAAACGTTGAGATGGCTCCTGCTGCATAGCTCTAATGATGACTTGCTCCACAGGACAAACGATCTTACCGTTCACTACTATCGTGCGCAAACGCGGATTCTTCGCCAGAATGCTCCCCGGCGCAGGCGTCTGAATGGGATCGGGCTCATAGTTTGTCAAGAGGTGGTACATAGTAGCACCTAAAGAATAGATGTCAGAGCGTGCATCTGTCTGTACTAACTTGCCTGGATTCTGCGCCGTACGCCTCTGACCAGGCATCGTAATCGAACCCAGGTGTTCAGGCGATGCATAAGAAATTGTACCCAGATTCTCAGTATTGGTACGCTTATTCGGGTCAAAACGGCGTGCGATACCAAAGTCAATCAACTGCACTTCGTCATCCGGCGTAATCATAATATTACCCGGCTTCAGATCACGAAGAATAATGGGCGGAGTACGGGTATGGATATAGCTTAGCGCCTCACAGACCTGGACCATCCACTTGATTACCTGCAACTCTGGCAGTGGGTCTTTAGCATCCTCCAGCTTCTTTTCCAGATTACGTCCGGGCACAAACTCCATCGCAAAGTAAGAATTACCACGCTCCTGGAAAGGGAGCATCAGGGCTGCGATGCGTGGATGTTTTAAACTACGCAGCAGAGCTATCTCTTTATTAAAGCGTTCAATAGCCGCCTTGCGTTCCTCTTCACTCGTATTGGGACTGATCAACAGTTCTTTTACGGCATAATAATATGGAGGAGTGCCAGGTGGAGTGCCTATTTGCTCTACCTTGTAGACAGTACCCATACCACCTTCGCCAAGAATCTGCACAATCTTAAATTTTCCGTCAAGGACCGTACCTATTGGGAGAGCCATACAAACATCTTCTCCAATATACGCTTAGATTGTTCAGTGGGCACTGACATGAATAACAATAGCTGTGATATTATCCTCGCCACCATTTTCATTAGCCAGCTTGATCAACTTATCGCAAATCACTTGCGGGCTACTCTGCTCACTAAGCGCGTTGAGCAGATCCTGATGCCGTATCATTTCCCACAATCCATCAGAACAGAGTAACAGCTTATCATCGGGTTGTAACATCTCATGGAAAATGTCTACCTCAACATTTTTATGACCCGCCCCTAGAGAACGATAGATCAGGTTGCGCTGCGGGTGGGTATAGACATCCTCTGGCTCGATCTGCTTCGACTCTACTAGCCTTGCGACCAGTGAGTGGTCCCGCGTCATGGGAGTTAACTTGTTCCCTCGTAAAAGATACGTACGACTGTCTCCAACGTTGGCAATATATGCCTGTTCATTTTGAATTAAAGTAGCAGTCACCGTACTGCCAAGTCCACGCGCAGCCGATTTCTGTTCACCGTATCGTACTATCGCCTTATTCGCTTGTTGTATGGCGGATGCAAAGTTATCCTCAATCGCTGCTACCGCCTGGGTCTCAGATAACTTCTGGGTCTTTTGTACTCCCTGCACACTAGAAGAAGATGCGTTGGTATTATTGAGGTTAAGAGATGCTTTATCTAATTTAATTGTTGGCTGATCATGTAAAGGTTTGAAGAAAAAATCTAGTGCTTTACTTATTGTTTCAACGGCTAATCTGCTTGCCACCTCTCCTGCCTTATAACCACCCATACCATCAGCAACAATAAACAAACCACGATCACCATCGTCTGAAGATTGTATTCGCTTATAAACATAATCTTCATTTTGCTCACGTTGCTTTCCAACGTCAGTCTTATCAGCAGCAGTAAGTTTTAACATAATAGTTCTACCTCACCCAAGCAGGAGACTCCTCTGTCCATTCTCTGTTCACTATAGCATATAGCACTATTCATGACAATTGCAGTATACCGAATTCCATAGGTATATGAATATAACATGTATAATATGTACATTTCAGTAGTGTGTGTTGCGTATGTATACTCCATATATACGTACTATAAAGCATGATGGTTGCGAAATGAAATCAATGGCACCTGTTGTTAAGCAATACAGATCATACCAGCTCATACGACTGCCACCAACACACTACCGACAATTTTCTTCTAGCGCCCCTTCTGCCCCTTCTCCTTTTCTTCTTTAGGGGAGCGCGGCCTGAATTGCATACGGATCGCAGTGCCTCTAAAGCTAAATGCTTCACGCAGGCGATTTTCTAGATAACGTTCATAAGAAAAATGCACCGCGTCGGGGTCGTTGACAAAAAAGATGAAAGTTGGTGGGTTCACACGCGCCTGCGTCGCATAATAAATTTTCAGCGGCTTATGCTTGAGCACCGTAGGATTATGACGCCGCGTCGCATCCTGCAACACTTCATTGAGCCGTGAGGTGGGCACGCGTAGAAAGCGCATCTCTGCGACTTTCAGGGCCGCTTCCATGATCGACTTTACATGGTAACCGGTCTTGGCCGATGCAAAGATGATAGGGTGCATATGGGATAAACTTGAGCCCTTCTGCCAGGATATCTCGATACTCTTCCGCACTATCGATCTCATCATTTGGATGCGCAAATTTCCCCTCACGTTCATCTTTGCGCTGCTCTTGTGCCAGATCCCATTTATTGACAATGACAACCACACCCTTGGCTTGTTTATGGATTTCACCAGCGATATGGGTATCCTGGGCCGCAAGACCTTCGCTAGCATCTACCAGTAAGAGAGCGACATCACAACGGTCTATCGCACGTGTAGAGCGCAGCACGCTATACTTCTCGACGCCAGCACCCACACGACCACGGCGACGAATACCAGCTGTATCGATCAGCACGATCTTGTGCCCTTCAAACTCAAGCCGGGTATCGATTGCATCGCGCGTTGTACCAGGTACATCGCTGACAATCGAGCGCTTTACACCCAATACAGAATTGAGGAGCGAGGACTTCCCTACATTCGGCCGACCCACAATTGCAATACGCGATATCTCTTCGTCTCCCTCATCATCACTATCGTCGGGAGGAGGTAACTCTTCAACAATGCGATCTAGCAGGTCACCCGTGCCAACGCCCTGAATAGATGAGACGACGATTGGCTCACCCAGACCCAGGCGATAGAACTCTACGGCATCCATGCGGCGATCTTTATTATCGGCTTTATTTGCCGCTAGAATGACTGGCTTCTTCGTGCGGCGCAAGAGATGCGCAACATCTTCATCGGCAGATGTAATGCCCGAACGCGCATCAACCATAAACACGATGACGTCAGCCTCTTCAATGGCCAGATCGGCCTGTGCCATCACATGGCTCATCAGGTCGCCCGGCTGTCCCGTGAGGCCAACTTGCCCAACCGGAATACCCGTGCCAAGCTCAAGCCCGCCAGTATCGATAAACGTAAAAACACGTCCGTTCCAATCTGTATCACCATACAGGCGGTCGCGGGTCGTGCCCGGCATATCTTCAACGATGGCGAGACGCTCGCCAATCATACGATTAAAAAATGTGGATTTGCCGACGTTCGGTCGGCCTACGATGGCAACAAGTGGTTTCATGGAATGCCCCTCCACCCTTTCCTGGTACTGAAAATGCCCAGATAGAATACAATTGGTGTCTATTATAACATTAATTAACAAAATTAGCAGCTAACAATATCATCTCTAAAACCACTCCACAAGCCAACTCACAAGAAAAATGCAAACCGCTCGATTATTCATAATTCACTACGAACACAAGCAGGCAAGCCTGAAAATAAGAACTATGCTAATATAAATTGATTATTACCGCTCTTCAATACTATTAATATCTTTATAATACCCTTTAAAATATAATGCATCTATTGCTCTTTGTAAAGAAGTATAAAATTCCATAAAGGTAAAGCAAAGGTGATCCCGTAATAAGACAAACAAATAGTAGGGATGTGAACGCTTGCTAATTTCCCTGATCAGACTTTATATTACGGCGGGCTATCACCAGAATAGTTCGGAGACTGAGCGCCCATCATGAATGCGGCTGATCGTGCCGCCAATCAGTTCGGCAACTGAAAGCACGGTGAGATTGGGGAGACTATCAGGATCAGGAGGAGGAACTGAATCGGTCACAACAATCTCTTTGATGCATGCATTGCTGAGGCGATCAATCGCTGTACCCGAGAAAATTCCATGCGTGGCGCAGCAATAGACATCTAAAGCACCATGCTCTTTGACCACACGCACAGCCTGGGTAATCGAGCCAGCTGTATCGATCTCATCATCTGCAATAAGCACATTTTGCCCGGCTACATTGCCAATAATACCCATAGCCTCACTCACTCCATCATTGTCCAGGCGGCGCTTCTCCACAATTGCCAGGGGCGCATCCAGACGATCCGCCAGCTTGCGTGCCTTCTTCGCAAAACCTTCGTCCGCCGACACAACCGTCAGATTCTCTATATTTTTGTCTACGAAGTAACGCGCCTGGATGATCTGTGCAGTAAGTTCATCAACCGGAATATTAAAAAAACCCTGGATCTGCCCGGCATGCATATCCATGGTCAAAACTCTATGTGCACCCGCAACCGTAATACAATCAGCTATCAAACGAGCTGTAATAGGGACGCGCGGCTGATCCTTCTTGTCCGTACGACCATATGCATAGTGTGGGATGACTGCGGTGATACGATCCGCTGATGCCCTCTTTAAGGCGTCAATAATAATGAGCAGCTCCATAATCGAACGATTGACTGGAGTACTAAATGGCTGAATCACAAAAACGTCATTGCCGCGTACATTTTCATTGATTTTGACGAAAATATTCTCATTACTAAATTGAAATACGTCTGCATCACCCAGCGGAATACGCAGATACCGACAAATAGCTGCCGCGAGCGGACGGTTTGCGTTTCCGCTGAAGATACTTAAGTTGTCCAAATTGCACCTCCTAGTAGACAAAAGTATATCACAAGGTGAGCATTTTCGGTTGGCCTCCCCTTGTAAGCAAAAGTGTAATTTGTGCTCTTTACTTTGTCTTATTTTATTTCTTTAATACAATATATTCCACCTCAACAGATCTTCTCCCTTCAGATGTCCCTTCCTCCAGGCGACTGTTCGTTCTCAATAATCATTAAGACGATCATTTAAATAACACATGGGTTTGCTGTAAAGAGAACATCCAATGGAAAAGTTATGTAATTTGAGAACACAATATTAACACTTTTATTTTGTACTTACTATTATAGACAGAGTTCTTTGGCAACTATAAAATAAAGCAACATCCTGGATACGTTCGATATCTTGGCTACTTTCGATAAAAGCGATGATACGCTTCAATACATGTAAAATATGAGTATATGACAAAAGAAAGGTATGGAGTATTGTTTTACTCCATACCTTTCTTTTGCATTATGATTCAATAGAGGATAACTGGAGCTCGCTATCTTTTCCTGCTAATCCTCACTTATTCAGGGACTTCATCAGGGTTCGAGATTAAAATACTTAAGAAGCGTCTGACAGCCCAAAAGAGTAACCAATAAATGATCATTGCGATAAGTGTTGACCACTCAAATGCCTGATAAGGCGGATGAATAGATGGCGAACGGACAATGTTGGCAAATGGGAAAAGCACTATATCCGTTAAAGCATATAAAAAGCCTGCAAATAAGTTTGCAGGATCGGCCCCGATCAACTTGAAGAAAAAACGAATCACCAGGGTGATTTCCATTACTATCAGGAACCACTGCAAAAAGTCATTCAGCTTGCCAATAGCATAGCGAACGGTACGTGCCTCATCCTGGCGCGTCTCGGCATTCTCAACCTCGGCTGCCAATTCGCTAGCAGGCGGAGGAGTCGATATTTGTGGTACGGGTTTTGGTGGTAAATCTTCCATACGCTCTCTATTTGATGGCATTACTTCGGTAGGCTGAGCACGACCAGGGTCTTCTGGGTATGGATTGTTGCGCATCCTGCAATCCTCTCAATACAACTAGTCAAGCATGTGTAAGCATATGTAAGCACGTACAAGCTCGTACAAACATGGAAGGTAGTATGTGCTGCTCTTAGGAGCATTATACCATTCTTTTTCTCTGCTATGCTACGGTTTTACCCTCACTAAGAGAATAACCCCCTCAGCTTGTGCAATAAGTCTAAATTGCTTTGTGGACTGCAATTGATTCAAAACATCTACAAAATTTGCCGAAAAGTCTTTGTTTTCGGGGGATACGTTATCTAAATCAATTACTACGTAGTCAACAACTCTACTCTCTTTATCACCAAGTGCAGCTACACTGATCTCTGGAAATACGGTGACATAACGCCGATCCGAGAGATGCGGGTTGAGATTGCCTCCCGCTGAGACTGAGGCATCCGCCGGGATTAGCGCGAGGAGCTGCTGAATATGTTGCTCACGCTCACCAGGACGATGATCAGCCCAGAAGATATTTAGCCACGGGGTCATAACAACTATATTTAGTACAATCATACTGATAATCCAAACGGTCATGATCCATTGTAAAAGGGGTATTGACACTACACGCGCTAGCTCTACTATGCGTAGATCCAAAAGATAGGCTCTTTTGCGCCACCTTGCCCATGTTGCAATGCCTTTTGTACGCACTATGTTCAAGACGTTACGTGTAAGGCGACCCGATAGAAGATGGGTGTTTATAAGGCCCAACAGAGTGCGATACCACGACAACTGCGCCGGTTTGTCGTTAGGCGAGGTGAGATAGGGTTGAGCGAAGAATGACAACCACGAGGGCTTGCCGCTGCGTGCCTCGCCAGGGGTACCGTGTACCCCTAACGGGATATGCCCTCTTTGGGGGGGCGACAACCAGAGGGGGCGCGACAACCACAAGGGATTGCCGCTGACACGGGGCGTCGACAACCACAAGGGATTGTCGCTACGCGGTTCCTCTTCTCGCCAACCATACCAGAAGGAAAATATGCGTTGCATACCATGAATAGATGCAATAACTACAAAGGGAATAATGGCCGCGTTATATTGATAGACGCCGCTGTGCTGATATACTTCTATCGAGAGCAGGTTAACGGCAAGGCTGGGTAGCGTGGGTAGCAACCATTCAGGCGCGAGTAAAGCCAGGAAACCACTACTACGCACCAGACTGGCCAGGTAATAAATACGATCAAAGGTGACAAATAAGACAAATGGCAACCAGGGATGCAACAAGACGTTGACGATGGCTGCTTGCGGGGAACTTCCCAGCACAGCGTAGCGATACCAGTAGGTGTTTTGCTTTGCCCCTACATTAAAATGAGGCTCGATAACTAAAAATGCTATGGCGCTCAACATAATACCACCAACAAAGAGTAACAGACCCAGGCGCGGCAATTTATATTTCCAGGCCACGAGCAGGCCAAGCATTGCGACGACTAGCGGCATCTCTTCTTTACAGGCAGCCGTGAGAAGACAGGCCAGCAGAAACCAGCCATAGCGCTGATAGGTCAGTGCCAGAATAGCATACAGCAGAAGCGGCGCGGCCAATGTGACCGGGTGAAAGTCGTAGATGTTCTGGCCGATTGAGGCAGGGGCAAACAGATACGCCGCTGCCATAAGCGGCGCAAGCAGCGGCAGCATCGGTAGATACTTCCGCGTGAGCAAAAAAGTTGGCAAAGCACCCAGCACAACCGCTACTGTCTGGAAGATGAGCAGGATGCGGGCATCGGCATGAAATATATAGAGCGGCGCGAGTAGCAACATGATCGGCTCAACATGTTGGGCCAGACGAATCGGCGCACCATAGTAGTTATCCGAGCGATTGGTAAACTCGAAGGGATGCCCATGCAGCGTGTTCCAGACCGCCTGATCCATATTCCCTAGATCAAAGGCAGTGGCCTTAAATGTATCATAACGCAACACAGCCTGGTCGCTCATCCATAAAAAATAGACGACCATCAGCAATAGAAGCAAGATCCATGCGACACGTTGCTGCACGGCATGCGAGAAATACCTACCAGAGCGCAAACCTTTTATCATGTCCAAACGCCAAGTTTTGACCACTTTTATCCTTTAAATCCTGATAACCCCAAACCTTTTTTTATACCTCAATAGTGGCTTCTGTTATCCTTTTCATTAAATCGTGATAACCGAGAGCCAGATGCCAATGCCAACAAGAATCATAAATGACCAGACGATTACAGGTTCGGGCCATGAGCCGGTCCGAAAGCGCCAGTGCGGGTTGGGCGGAAAACCAAAGCGCTTACGGTTGGGCCAGAGTAATGGCACACCACCAAGCGTCAAAGCATCTGCTGCGATATGCATCACACAGCCAAACAGGACACCAAAAAGACTAGATGCGAGTCGGCAACGATGGCGGCTGGCAGATCAAAACCACGCTGGCTCAGTAAAGAGACAACAACCTGTTCCAGACCGATTGCCAGCAACGAGCCAAGCGCAAGGCCAAGCAAGCTATGAAAAATAGTACGATGTCCCGCGATCCTCTGAATCTCTTTACTTACAATGCCAAAGCGATGCCCCATGATGCTGCGTGCGTTATCGATATCGGGCAAGAGCGCACCAAAAGCCACCGCGCAATAATAGACCACCTTATCCAAAATCAAGGAGAGCGGCACCTTATCCGCCAGAGTCAATGGAGAACCAGTGACGTGCACCACACTATCCAACACCACGCCAGCCGTTAAACCAATCAACAAATGTGAGCGACCTTCCATAAAACGTCTCTTTACCTCAATAGATGAAGGAATTTGAATAACCTTGTGTGCATGCTCCCAGACTCAACCCTGCAAATGGGGGGAAGTTCACTGTAGACGACCGTTGTTGCATGAAAAGACTACCTGACCCTTCGTAACCACAAGTTTCTAATATACGCCAGTATACCAGTATAAATCGTTAGGAAGATTTGGTCAACAATAAAATCACCACTTCACCACTTCACTACTCTGCTACAATTTATCTAATTATCAACCTATATTATAGACGAGGCACATGATTATCAGAGCAGAGCATCACATTTGGATCAGTTGTAGCTTTCAGGCCCTTATAGACTTGCAAAAACAAGGAAAACCAACTAAAGTAGAGATAATAGAAGACAATCAAACGGGCAGCAAAGCACTTCGTCTAGTAGACCTGTACCTCTACCATATAGTGTCCGTCGTCCAGGCAAAAAAACATCCAGGAGGTGATACATGGTTCGATAAAGATAACAAGATTTACTCGGCAAAAATGGAACAGTCCCCTATCTGGCGGAAGAAACCTCAAAGATCTATTACTATTCTTTCTGGATAGTTTGCGCATTTTTTGCGTCGTTGCATACAAAGGAATGTTTGTCACGACTATAGATCTGGAGGGCGCAATTGACAAAGGATAGTTACATTTTTCGCTTCTTTAAATAAGAAAATGTAGAGATCATTACACAGGAGAATGGAATCTCATGGATAGTTATATAAGTCGTCGCCGCTTTTTGGAACTCTCGGCCTCCGCCACTGCTATTGCGGCAGCAGGAGGCGCATTCGAGGGCCTCGCATTACAGGGTGCTCAGACAGCACATGCAGCTACATTGTCACGTAGCATTTACGATTCCGCAGCAGCCAGCGACTGGACCAATGCAATGCTAAGTGGTAATGGCCGCTATGGAATTATGGTCTATGGCAACCCGCTCAGCGAAACAGTTATTTTCAACGATCACAAGTTTGAACAACCGAATGGTAGCCTCAATGTACAGCCTCCTCAGCTCGCCAGCCGCCTCGCACAAGTACAAACTGACCTGCTGGCTGGCAAGTACTCCACCGCCCAGACGGAATTTGCCTCCGGCTGGACCTTGCACTGGACACAACCTTTCCATCCAGGCTATGAGATGCTGCTCACCACGACAAGCAACGGCACGATCAGCAATTATAAACGTACGACAAACTTTGAAACGGGCGAGATCATTGTGCAATGGAGCGATGGCCTGGGCAATTGGACCAGGAAGAGCTTTGTCTCCCGCGCCGACAATGTTGTGGTGCAATACCTCACGGCCCCATCAAACGGCAAACTCAATGTAGCCATACAACTCAACGGCGCTCTGGGTGGTGCCCCCTCTAGTCTGGTTTTCTCCAATCTTGTCTCCACCGATGCTAACGCACACACGTTTCTCAATCTCCGCGTCCAATATGATTCCAATGCCAGCGATCCCGGCTACGAAGGGGTGACCTGGGCTGTACTCAATGGAGGCACACAGAGCATCAGCGGGACAACGCTTACCATCTCGAATGCGAATTCATTGTTGCTGCTAACCCAGACGGATCGCTATGCTACAGCAACCAATTGGAATAACAAAGCGCTACAGGCCACGTTGATCAAGATCTCTACGGATTACACTACACTCCTCAATAAGCATGTAGCAATTCATCAACCGATCTATGACCGCCTGGCAGTTGACTTCAATGGTAGTGCCAGTGACCGCGCCCTCTCAACCACCGACCTGATTAGCAAGCAAATTAGTGCTGGCTTCACACTCAATGCGGCAATGCTGGAAAACATGTTTAACGCCGGGCGTTATCACTTTATGAGTTCCAGCGGCTATTTCCCGCCGCGCCTGACCGGGCTGTGGATCGGGGCCTGGGGAGCATCATGGTCCGATGACTTTACGACCGATGTCAATGTCAACCTTCAAATGGCTGGTGGCAACATCGGAGATATGCCTGAGTTAGTACAGGCATACAATAATATGATTTTCAGTGAGATCAGCAACTGGCAGACGAATGCCACCAATATTTATGGCACACGTGGCATTCTCGCCGGCACCAGGACCGATGGTACCAACGGCTACCAGTACCACTTTGATACCGGCTTCCCCGGCGAGATGTGGACAGCCGGAGCTGATTGGCTGTTGTATCCGATCTATGAGTACTATCTGACCACCGGGGATAAGACATTTTTGCAGAACAAGTTATGGCCCTGGTTGGAGCAGCTGGCCTACTTCTACGAAGACTTCTTAAAGAAAACAGACTCTAACGGCAAGTATATCTTCGTACCATCTTATTCGCCAGAGAATGCGCCAGCCAGTTCAGGAGTGCCAACATCCATCAATGCCACAATGGATGTTGCTGCCGGCAAACATGCACTGCAAACGGCTATCAACGTCGCTAACATTCTGGGGGTTGAACAAGGATCAGGGCAGGGAGTGCCACGTTGGACGGCCATGCTGGCTAATATGCCAGCCTATCGTGTCAACAGCGATGGAGCGCTGGCAGAGTGGATCTGGCCCAGTCTCACGGATTACTATGACCACCGCCATGTCAGCCATCTCTATCCCGTCTGGCCGCTACATGACATTAATCCTGACGATACTCCTACACTGGCTACCGCAGCCAGTAAAGCCCTCCTGTTGCGCGGCAACCCGGAAGGTGCGGCACATGGCTACGCACATCGGGCACTTGCACTTGCACGGCTTAAAGATGGTTTCAATGTTTCTGCCATGCTATCGAAGGTTCTGTCGGGTAACTCTGTTTTTCGTAGCCTGATGACCTCGCACTATCCAAACCTGAACACCTACAACGCCGATATGGCACACAGTTTACCGGCCATCCTGATCGAGATGCTCATCGACTCCTGGCCCGGTATCTTAGAACTGCTGCCTGCAATACCCGATTATCTCACACAGGGCTCTATCAGCGGAGTGAAAGGGCGCAATCGTATCACCATTACAAACTTGAGCTGGAATCTCTCCAATGGCACGGTGAATGCTACACTACACTCAGATATCGCGCAGAATGTCACGCTCATCAACCGGCGCGGGATTGGCAGCATCACAAGTAGCGCACAGATCGCCTCCTCGTCGTTGGGATCATTTGCCCGTGTCCTCTCTCTGCCAGCGGGCACAGATACTACTGTTACTATCACCGGCACCAGTGGCATAACCTACTACCAGATCGTCAATCGTAATAGCGGCAAAGTGCTGGATATCGCCGGAAGTTCGACAGGCAATGGAGCTAAAGCGGTCCAGAACACTGCCAGTAGTAGCACGAGCCAGCAATGGCGGCTTGTCTATCAAAGCGACGGTTCCTACAAGCTGATCAATCGTGCCAGCAGTTGTGTCCTCGATAATCCTGGTAGCTCTACTACAAATGGAACGCAGTTGGATCAGTGGTCCGATACGACTAGCAGCAATCAATGGTGGAAACTGGTCACTGTCGGTGGTGGTTATCCCTACTTCAACCTCGTCAATGACCGCAATGGCCTGTATGCCGATGTTGCCAATGGTTCTACCGCTGACGGTGCTGCAGTAATCATATGGCCCTCTGCAGGTGGCCTGAACCAGCAGTGGGGGTTTGTAAAGGTCTAACAAACATAGAGGTGTGGGAATTGTTATAATTAAAAACAGGTAGGAAGGGTATATATATTTTTTTATGAAGACAATCGCAACATATCAAAAACTGCGGGGAGGGTACTACACTCCAGAGCCTATCGCCAATTTTCTTGCCTCCTGGGCCATTCAATCACCCGATGCACAGCTTTTAGAGCCAAGCTGTGGCGACGGCCATCTTTTAGAAGCTGCATTCAATACATTCATAAGGCTAGGCACGCGTAAGACAAATATTCATAAGCTCATACACGGCGTCGAGTTTGATCTACAGGAAGCGCTAAAAGCCTCTGAAAGAATAAGTACACTTACCGGGTTACCGCTCTCTACTATTCACAATACCACTATTCACGGCGAAGATTTCTTTGCTTACTGCAAAGCTCATCTTGCGGATCAACGTCTATTTGATACTATTATTGGTAATCCTCCCTTTATTCGTTACCAGAACTTCCCTGCAGAACATCGTGATATAGCCTTTGAGCTTATGAAACAGGGTGGGCTCCATCCAAATAAACTCACAAACGCATGGGTACCTTTTCTCGTTGCATCCACATTTCTTCTCAACGATCATGGTCGGCTCGCAATGGTCATCCCGGCTGAGTTACTACAAGTCAATTATGCGGCCGAACTCAGACAATTTCTCAGCCAATACTATAAACGCCTCACGCTTATCACGTTCAAAAAGCTTATCTTCGAAGATATCCAGCAAGAAGTTGTATTGCTATTAGGCGAACGAGATGGAGCTGAACATGCAGGAATTAGAACCGTCGAACTAGATGATATATATGACCTCTCTACCTACAAGCATACTATTCAGTCTATGGATACATTAAAAGCGATGGACCATTCCTCTGAAAAATGGATCATGTACTTCCTGCAAGAAAATGAAATACAGCTTATTCGCAAGTTAAGCCTCGATACACGGTTAACTATTGCTAGTGATGTTATCGATGTCGATGTTGGTATAGTAACAGGCTTAAATAAATTCTTTGTGCTTAATGAACAGCAGGTAAAAGACCATCATCTTACACCCTATGTGCAACCACTTGTTGGTAGGGCCGCACAATGTCAAGGCCTTATCTTGACCCAGGCGGATTGGGACAAGAATGTAAAAAAGCAATTGCCGACTTTTCTGCTCAACGTTCCAGCTTTACCCTTTGATCTTCTTCCGGCCGAACTGAGAAACTATATAAAGTCCGGGGAAGATCAAGGCATACATAAGGGTTATAAGTGCAAAATAAGAAAGAAATGGTATGTCGTCCCCTCAGTATGGGTTCCGCAAGCGTTTATGCTACGCCAGGTGTATAATTATCCAAAAATTATTTTTAATGACGCACACGCAACCTCTACAGATACTATTCATCGTGTGAAATTTCGCGGCAATACATCGCCACAGAAGACGGTTGCAGCATTTACAAACTCGCTCACATTTGCCTTCTCAGAAATTTTTGGTCGCAGCTACGGAGGTGGCGTACTTGAGCTCGAACCGACTGAAGCCGAGAAACTTCGCATCCCTCTCATTGGATCTGATATGCTTAACTTGTATGAAATCGATGCACTTCTACGGCAAAAAGACATTGCTGCGGTGCTTACAATAACAGATCATATGCTCTTAAAAAAAGGCTTAGGCATGAGCGATGATGATATTGCTCTGTTGCGAACCATATGGAAAAAGCTAAGAGACAGACGTCTCAACAGAAAACATAACAGTTCTATTTCAGCGCCCTCAAACGGATCGTGAAAGACTTTTTGCCTCTTTTGTAGAGCTAATTGAGAATAGGATGGAAGTGCAGAATGATTATGCACTACGAAATACTCTCAGGAGAAAAACAATGAGACCTAAATACTCACTCGTACTTCACGAGGTACAACAGCCAATCACACAGCCTACAACGAAATTTGGGGGACAGCCCACGTGGTTGACGGCTCCTCAGTGGCCCCTAAGCCGCTCAACAGAAGAACCCATGCAGTTTATTTGCCAGATAGCTCTAGATCCACACGTTTTCGGCGAGATACCAGGACGCATGGCCTATCTCTTTATCACCGACGATACATTTGTAGATGACACATTTGATCCTGATAGTGGAGAAAATGCCGTCATCATCCAGCCCGGAACCAGTGAGATACCAACCGAACCTTTATTGACAGGCCCTACCTTGTACAAAATGGTAAATCATCCCTCTCAACAGGAACTTATCCCTGTAAGTTGTGAGTTCGCGGTTGAGGCCTCTCCTGGTGAAGACCCGGAGGTAATTGTTGAGCCTGATGGAAGTTCTCCAGCCTGGACACAATTTACAGAGTTAAGGAGTGAGATCAAGGTTGGCGGAACTCCTGTTTTTCTGCAAGGCCCGGAGTTTCCAGCGGGGGGCAACTGGCGACTCCTCTTGCAACTAGATTCTGCAACTGCCCCTTTCTATATAAATTTTGGGGATGCAGGTGTTGGATATGCCTTTCTTTCCGAGGACGGTAAGTCTGGCAAATTTCTCTGGCAGTGTCTCTGACGGCCAGTCCGAGGCGGATTCTTTCACAGAATAGGGACACTCACGTTTGTTGGGTGCATTGTGTGACCAAAGCTAATCAACTGACCACTAGAACACATTGGCTACTCTTCTGGCGGCAGTTCAATAAAAACAGCATCATCCTCAATCTTCACAACATAGGTATAGAGATCCTGGCGGGCCGGGCCACGTAGCACCTTACCATTCCGCACATCGAAGCGTGCCCCATGCCACGGGCAGGTCACGATACAATCGGCAAACTCGCCCTCATTGAGAGGGCCACTGATATGCGTGCAATTATCAGTGAAGGCGTAGACAGTGCCAGCAATCTTCGTCAAGCAAACCGGCTCACCATCTACATCTATAGGGTACAAAGTATCTTCTTCAAGCTCGTCCAATTGCGCAACTTTAATAAATCCTTCGGCCATCATTCTCTTTTCCCTGTATATTATATATTTTTACATTTTGTATTTTTTTTGCGCCTCGTGCAAAAAATACAAAATGTAAAAATATATAATGAAAAATTTGCCTGATTATTCGTCCTCATCCTCAGCAGGATGCTCCAAGCCCGCCATTGCCAGCCCGCGATGGAGCACGCGCAATGAGAGAAATGCACATTTTGTGCGTGCCGGACTAATCGGGATACCCAGGGCCTCCAGGACATCATCTTTACCCAGACGGGTAACCTCTTCTATCGTCTTGCCCTCGATCATCTCTGAGAGCATCGAGGCCGTTGCCTGGCTGATTGCGCAGCCACGCCCCTGGAAGCGCACCTCAGTCACGCGATCCCCCTCAATCTGCAGATCCATACCCAATTGATCCCCACACAGCGGATTCGAATCTTCGCTATGTACATCGGGCTTCTCCAGCTTGCCATAGTTGCGCGGGTCGCGATAGTGATCAAGAATATATTCACGATAATCCATTGACATAGAACATCCCCCTTCCGGCTGGCGTCCTGAGCTATCCTTCTCTTTCCTTTACAAGCAAGGAAAAGAAGTATTAGAAACTAAAGATTTGCTGCGCTTTATGTAGACCTTGTACCAGAATATCAATATCCTCTTTTAAAGTATAGATGTAAAAGCTAGCTCGCGCGGTTGCTGACAGGTTATAACGATCCATAAGCGGTTGGGCACAGTGATGGCCCGCGCGAACTGCCACGCCTACCTCTTGATCAAGGATTGACGCAAGGTCATGGGGATGGATATCGCCCAGCGTAAAAGAGATGACGCCCCCACGTTCAGCCGTAGTCGTCGGACCATAGATCCGCAGGCTCGCAACCGTCTGCAATTGTTCCAGTGCATAGGCCGTAATTTCTATCTCATGCTGGCGTACAAAGTCCATGCCCAGTGCATTCAAGTAATCAATAGCTGCACCAAAGCCAATGGCCTCCGCGATTGCAGGCGTACCCGCCTCAAACTTCCAGGGCAGATCATTCCAGGTTGATTCGCGTAGATGTACTGTACGTATCATATCACCTCCACCCATAAACGGAGGCATAGCTTCCAGCAAAGCTTTCTTCCCATATAACACGCCAATGCCAGTGGGGCCAAGCATCTTATGCGCACTAAAACATAGAAAATCGGCATCTAACGCCTGCACATCCACAGGCAGATGAGGCACGCTCTGCGCCGCATCGATGAGCACAACTGCCCCCGCTGCATGCGCTTGCGCAACCATCTCCTGCGCCGGATTAATCGTGCCCAGCACATTAGACATATGCGTAAAAGCAACAAGCTTTGGCTGCTGTTCTAAAAGCTTCGCATAGATATCAAACTGCAACAACCCATCATCAGTAACAGGCACAAATTCGAGCCGCGCCCCCGTACGCTGCGCCAGCAGTTGCCACGGCACAAGGTTGCTATGATGTTCCATCTCGGTCAGCACGATCAGATCGCCGGCGTGAATATTCGCGCTCCCCCAGCTATAGGCAACCAGATTAATACTCTCGGTAGTGTTGCGCGTAAATATAATTTGCTTACTCTGGCGAGCATTGATGAAACGAGCGATCTTCACTCGCGCCTTCTCCATTGCCGCCGTTGCCTCTTCGCTAATCTCGTAGACGCCGCGATGAACATTCGCATTGTAGCTCTGATAATAATGGCTCATCGCCTCGATCACCAGAGCAGGCTTCTGCGAACTCGCCGTACTATCCAGGTATACAAAAGGCTTGCTATGCACCTGACGCGACAGTATAGGGAAGTCCTGGCGAATCTCCTCACTGCTACGCGTAGCAGAGGCAGGAGCGGCCTGAGCCTTTGGAACTCTATTATCCGATGTAACCATAATAACAAACCTGATTTCTTCTAAGAGTGCTCACGCCTTCGGCGTTCGCGTCTGTTTTATTCATTCTTCTATTCTTTCCATTTTTCATAAATTTTTGCCGGGCAAAAATTTATGAAAAATGGAAAGAATAGAAGAATGAACTGAAGCGCGGCTTCACTGCTCCTGTGATTTTTTCATTACCTAATTGCATTTTGTACATTTTTGTGCATGTGCAACAATGTACAAAATGCAAATTAGGTAATGAAAAAGTCGCTCTCAGGAAATTAATATTCTGCCAGCTTAATCTCTTCATCGTTCGGATTGCCGCCCAGATGGACGGCCACCTCATCGACACCTTCGATCTCCCAGCGCTCCTGAGCATCAAGCCAGGTATCAGCCTCGGACTCGGAGGCACCACTCATACGATTAATGATGCCACGTCGCAGGCGAATACGCAGCGTCTCCAGGGGGATGCGTTGCAATACAGGCTCGAAAAAGCCCTGCACGATGATACGCTCGGCCTCGGCACGCGGAATACCACGCACCATCAGATAGAAAAGCTGCTCTTCGTCGATCTGCCCACTGGTCGCACCATGACTGGCGCTCACCTGGTTAGCAGCTATCTCCAGTCCCGGTATAAATTCGCCACGTGCATGCTTGCTCAACATCAAGCCGTGTGCCGACAAGAACGATGCCGTCTGCTGCGCCTTTGGGCGAACACGGATCATACCATCGAACTCTACACGCGAATGGTCGGTGAGCACGCCCTTGACCAGCGTCTCCGCATTGGTCGAGAGGCCAATATGGTCCGAAAGCGAATGGATCGCAAAACGTTGATCGTGGTCGGTGAAGAAGACCCCCACTAACTCGCCTGCGCTGCCGTTGCCACTTAAACCAGCACCCACCGTCTCAAGATTAACCTTACTACCAAGATCTGCCGTCACAAAGGTCACGCTACCATCATTGCCATACAACGCGTTCTTATCCGTAATATTCCAGACATTCTGGCCGAGGTCTTGCAGATTGCTAAATTCAACTCGTGCCTCACGCTTCGCATGTACTTCAACCACATCGCTCAACAACGAGGGCTCTTCACCTGCAAATTGCGAATTGTACTCCTCGACTATACGAACACTGCTCTCTTCACCTGCAATGATCAGAGTATGTGAGAAAAAGGCGCTCAACGGCCTATCGAGCCAGACCTGTGCCAGAATAGGCTCTTCGATCACCACCCCACGCGGAACATACAGGAAAAAGCCGCCCGTCCAAAAGGCCGCATGCAGGGCTGTATACTTGCTGGTCGCAACAGGCACACAATCCGTCATAAAGTACTCGCGTACCAATTCTGGATATTCGCGTACTGCAGTATCCAGGTCGGTCAGAATTACCCCCTGCTGCTTGAGGTTCTCGCGCAGTTCGGTATGGACAACGCTGGAGTTGAGCTGCACAATCTGGCCTGAGCGCTCACTGAGCAAAGAATCCTGCAACGCGTGCTCAATAAAAGCTGGCAGAGCGGCATCTTTCTCGGTAGGGGTAAAAGGGTTCAGATCTTGAAACTTAAAATTCGCTACGGTACGCAAAGTACCCAGATCGCCACGCCGACCCAGCGGAGCCGGAGTACTTTCATATATTTCCCAGGCCTGCAAGCGTAACGCTAGCAGCCACTCAGGCTCACCTCTCTGACGCGACAGTCCTTCTAACGCCGCACGCGAGAAGCCAGGAGCCAACATATTAAGCATCGGCAGTCACTCCATTCTCCTCATCCACAGGTTTTAGCCACTCGTAGCCCTTCTCCTCAAGCTCCAACGCCAGTTCACGGCCACCGGACTTCACGATACGGCCATCGAACATCACATGCACAAAATCTGGCTTGATATAATTGAGCATACGCTGGTAGTGCGTGATAAGCAAAATGCCCAGGTTAGGACCAGTGAGCGCGTTTACGCTCTCCGATACAATCCTGAGTGCATCGATATCCAGGCCAGAATCGGTCTCGTCCATCAAGGCAATCTCAGGTTGCAGCAGGGCCATCTGTAGAATCTCGGCACGCTTCTTCTCACCGCCAGAGAAACCATCATTGATTGCACGATTGATAAAGCTATTATCGACCTTGAGCAATCTCATCTTCTCTTGCAGCAACTTGCGGAACTCACCTGGGGGCATGGTCTTCTTACGCTTCGAAATCTGACCGGTGGGGTTATCACCCTCTTCCAGCGGCTTATTCCCCTCGCGTACGGCCTCAAGGGCGCGACGCAAGAAATTTGCCACACTCACACCAGGAATCGACATAGGATACTGAAATGCCAGGAAGAGGCCCATACGTGCGCGACGGTCGGGCGAATACTCCAGAATATTCTCGCCCTTAAACCAGATCTCGCCTTCAACCACCTCATATTTCGGGTTGCCCATAATAACATTTGACAATGTGCTCTTGCCTGAGCCATTGGGTCCCATCAACGCATGAATTTCACCCTGCCGTACTGCCAGATCAACACCACGCAGAATCGGCTTGCCTTCTATATTGGCATGGAGATTTTTAATAATAAGTTCTGATGCCATACTGAGAGATACCTTCCTTAACTATCTATGTTATGGTAAAGGGCGAACTTCCGGTTCACCATCTTTTGCAGGTAAATAGAACACGTCTTTTACAGCACTTGTGCTCACACCTACGTGAATATCAGAGAGAGCAATAAACTGCGCGGCAGCATTTTGTCCTTCAGGCATATCTGAAACCATCGCGAGTTCCGCTAAAGTCATAGAATCAAGCGTCTGAGCAACAGCATCGCGCACTCGTGACCAGAGATATTTCGTCCGGCAGGAGTCAAGAAAATTGCAGACCTGCGTCATCTCGCCTTCCGTTGCACAGATCATTGGGGCTATCGGGCCTTCCAGCACACGCACAATCTCACCCATCGTAATGTGCGAGGGATCACGACCCAGCTTATAACCGCCATGCGCCCCTCTCGTACTCACAACCAATGAGGGCTCCGCCTCGCGTAACAGTTTTACCAGTTGCTCCAGATAAGCCAGAGGCAACATCTCGGCCTGCGAAATATCAGTAAGCGAGCGGGGACGACCGCCATAATGACGTGCGAGATCAACCATGATCCGCACACCATATTCACCTTTTGTCGAGACCCTTAACATCATGGTCTTTCCCTTCTCAGCGTTGTGCCGTCTGTGATACTTCCTAATTATTCCGACCTATTCACTAGGATATATTCTAGCACCGTGGATGACGAGCGTCAACTATTACAAAAATTTGTGCCCTTTGAACTCTTTTTTTACAAACACATTGCCCTTGTATGCTTGTTTCGCAAGCATACAAGGGCAATGTGTTTGTAAAAAAACTATATCTCTATTTCGGTTTGCGCCCTATAACGATCTGGCGTGTGCCTCTACCGAAGGGTTTCCACTGATAGTCGCCATAGATGGCATCAATGGCAAAGCCGCTCGCCAGGAAAAGCATCTGAAGCTCGCGTGGAAAAAAGATGTGCATATCGAGCTTTGAGAAATAGCGCTCATTCTCACCGGTCGTAAAGAACTTCTCATGTGTCCATGTCAGGTGTTGAACTTGCTCGTATTGGTCGTATTTTCTGGTTGTATAAAGCAGCATCGTAAATTCGTTATCTGCCGCCTCAATCTCATCCTCTAAATAGACCGTTGACGGTCGATTGAGGGCATCGCTAAGAAAATCAATATCTGGTAGAAAGGTATCCACAACGAAATGGCCGCCCGGAACAAGATGCTCAAATGTCGTACGAAATGCATCAAGCTGATCCTCAATTTCATAAAGATGACAAATAGAATTGAAGGGCAGAAAGATTAAATCGAACTCGCCTTTATGTTCAAGTTGATAATTACGCATATCGCCTTCGTGCAGCGTTACGCGGGCCTGCACATCCTCCGGCTCACGCTGTAGCCTGCGTCGATAGGCGGTCAGCATCTCGCTCTCAAGGTCCAGGCCCTCTAAATGAAAAGAGCCGGGACCACGCAACAGCTCCAGGCCAATGCGCCCACTGCCACAGGCCAGTTCCAGCACACGTTGTGGCGTATAGCGCATCACCAGCTCGTGCCAGAAAGGCACATCGAGCAATGATTGGTTCTGATATTCCAGATCATAATCAGCAACCCGCTCATAATATTCACCCATAGCATAGGGCATTGTAGTTTATATCCTTATTATAACTAGTAGGAAAGGACGACACTCACTTAAGGTTCCAAGAAGAGCTTAGCACACGAACGACACAAGTACAAGCCAGATTTTCAGTAGCCGCTTATTAGCGAACGCGGACGACAAGCACGTGCTTATTGTCCGCGTTCGGTGCAACTCATGCGATCCAAACTTGCAGGCATTCGATGCCGTACATTACACACAGTATAATAAAATAGGGAAAGTACCTGATGACGTTTCGTCATTGTCTTGCTATAGTATACAGATATCAGAAATATAACTGGTCGCAACGACACATACATGTTCACAAAAGCAGGCAATTATTGGATAATGACATACCATAGAGGAGAATAATCGATGTTCAACATCGCACCAGAGGTAGTATCTATCGCAGACGCTTGCCTCGGTGACCTGCAAGGTCGTTCCGCGTTATTGATAGGACCGAAAGAGTTACGTTACCAATATATGCAGCTACTACGACGGGCACGTATGAAATGTATTTATCAGGAAGACAACGTAGCCAGAGTCTCGTCGCTGCTTCCACATGTCCAATTACTTATTAACTTACCCACACAAACTGCGGACGGATATCCACCAACATTTATCAAAGCTGCAGATATAGCCAGAGGCTGTGAGGGCAGGCGTACACCATTGCTCATCTTTGATCTTGCCCCTTCCACCTCTGTTGAAGAGCTGGCAGGTCTGCTCCCCGCCGTCTGCCTCTACACTCCAGATGACATTAGCCGCATCCTGACCAAACTTGAGATGAAGGCATCTTGATCGTTTTACATTCTTTAACTTACAATTTTGAAAAATGCAAATAAAGAATGTAAAACAAGAGGTGCGAGCAAGACAAAAAGTCCGGTTGTATTTAACCTGATTGCATTGACGTGGTAACATGAGAAAGAGAACAATCTTTTAGTTGGGTCAATTACTCTTGGTGGAAGAAGCTTCATGGAAGTTATAAAAATATCGCCACGTGGTTACTGCTATGGCGTTGTTGATGCCTTAACAATCGCACGCAACGCAGCAAAAGATGCAACACTACCACGACCAATTTACATTATTGGACAAATTATTCATAACCGTCACTCGATTAATGAACTGAGTACATTGGGTATCCTCACTCTTGATGGCCCCAATCGCCTGGAAATATTAGAGCAGGTGACCGAAGGCACAGTGATTTTCACGGCACACGGCGTCTCACCCGCAGTCAGACAACGTGCACACGAGCGCGGCCTGACTTGTATCGATGCAACCTGTCCCGATGTTACAAAAACGCACGACCTTGTGAAAGATCTCGCCGCCAAAGGCTATTACATTCTCTATGTTGGCAAAAAAGGCCATCCTGAGCCGGAGGGGGTCATCGGCGAAATACCCGACCATATCAGCCTGATCGAAACTGAAGAGGATGTAGACACGCTCCAACTCACATCCGAGCAAGAACAGAAGATCGCCGTCTCCACTCAAACCACACTCTCACAATGGGATACACGGCGCGTCATCCAGTATATCAAACAGCGCTACCCACAGGCTGAAGTACATATCGACATATGCGCAGCAACACAAACACGACAAGAGGCCGTCGCAACACAGGCCACCGGGGCAGACCTGACAATAGTTGTCGGCGATCCGCGTAGTAACAACACCAATCGCCTGGTCCAGGTCTCGGAAGATCTGGCTGGCGTGCCTGCAGTACGCATTGAAGATATCTCACAGCTCAATGTAAAGTGGCTCCAGGGCAAGAAACGCATAGCGGTCACCGCCGGAGCCTCCACTCCCAGCCAGTTAACACGCGAAGTCATTCGCTATCTCGAACAATACGAGCCAGAGGAGTAGCAACAATGCAGGCACCGCTCGAAACAGCACCCGCAGTTATTGAGCAGGCAGACACGGTGATGATCTATGATATCGCAACATTGGTTAATGCTGTCTACCAGCTTTCTATCGAACCCACAAAAGATGGGAGAGTTCCCAAGCGTATCACGAAGAAGCTCTACCCTCTGCTAAAAGGCATGGCACGCATCTCATACATGAGCGACAATGATGAATATGTCGATATGCTCTTTGACATTATGAAAGCACTGCATCTCATTAAAGAAGTTAAGCCTCCTGTGGACAACATGAAGTCGCGTTTCCAGGCAGGCAACAAGCTACCAATGTGGACAGAGTGCAATATGGCGGAACAAACACGTATACTCCTCGAACATTGGCAGAAAAATATGCATTGGGATGACTCTGGTGAGCTGGCAGAACTATCAATGTTAGACGCGGACGACGACGGCGATGTTAGCTATCCAGGTCACTTTGAGTCCTGGAATTGGACCTTCACTATTAATCTCCTGGGGGGCCGTACAACGCTGCTTACCCACCTGGGCGACGCTATACCAGGACAATGGTATAGCGTCGATTCACTACTGCGCGAGATCTGGTCGGTAGATCCGCTTAGCTTACGTCAGCGCAGATCGACACTAACGCGCAAAACCGAAGAGAAAAAAGCTAGAGAATCTTATGGTCGATGGTACAAAGATAATGCCATTTATTATGTTAGCATGCTCAGCTCTTCACTGCATGAACTCGGTCTTATCGATCTTGGTTATGAAAAGAGCAGCGATGAGGATGAGCTGCATACACCAAAGGCTTTTCGTATTACTACACTGGGAACCCAGATGCTCGCTGGCAAACGTCCACAAACCACTGGTCCTATTAATACTATGACTCATGCGACAACTATAACGAATGCACGTTCTCTTATTATTCAACCCAGCTTTGAGGTATTGCAACTCCAGTTAGATCTCCCTACTATCTATAGCGTTTTGCCTTTCACACAGGTAAAACAAATCAGCCAGGCAAGCCAGTTAATGCTCTCTCAAACAGCACTGCATCGCGGTATGGCAACAGGCAAAACGATAACGCAGATCATCCAGATTTTAGAAGAGCACACACAAAAAGCACTCCCACAAAATGTGCTCTATACACTTCAGGACTGGGCTAAACTCTATAAAGAGACACGGCTCTCCATGGTAATGCTCATCGAAGCCCCCAGTGAGAGTGTCACTAAACAGATCGCTGCCCAGGAAAGGTTCCAGCGCTGGAATGTGCGCGAGATCGCACCATGCATACTTATACTCGACGGCGACGCCAGCATACAAGAGGTAAGAAATGCTCTGGAGAAAACGGGCGTTACCATCCACCTCACCGGCAATTTCCCCAGGGCCAGCAGAAGCAGTAGCGATGAATATTACTAAATACAGCCCGACTAAAATAAAAAAACTTCTATTGTAGTTTTGTTACAAAATAGTGTACCATGAATAGCCATACACCATATTTAGATTTCATTTATGACACTTGGGGGATAAAGTGGAAACGCAATGCGAAATGCGTTACAATGCCAGAGAGGGCTTCTATACAAGATAGATAGCTGAACGCGTAGCGCATTCCTCCGCTAGCCATTTTGTACCAAATATAAGTCAAAGAGAGGATTTTCATGGCAGCCGACTGTTCATTTGATATAGTATCGCAATTTGACGAGCAAGAGTTGGTTAATGCAATCGACCAGACACGGCGTGAGGTCCAGACGCGTTATGACCTGAAGGATACGAAGACCGAAATTGCACAGGGAAAGGACAATATCACTATCGTTACCGATAGTAACCTTTCGCTTAAAAGCGTACGCGACATCCTGGAATCAAAGGCGGTCCGTCGTAAATTATCGCTCAAGATTTTTAAGCCTGGCAAAGAAGAAGATGCCGCTGGTAGTCGTATACGCCAGGTCATAGAATTACAACAAGGTATCACACAAGAGCAAGCAAAGGAAATTAGTAAAATTATCCGTGATAGTTACCCAAAGATACGTACGCAGGTTCAGGGCGATAGCGTGCGCGTGACTGCAAAGAGTCGAGATGAGCTGCAAGCAGTTATAGCCCTCCTGAAACAAAAGGACTATCCAGTTCCGCTGCAATACATTAACTATCGCGGCTAATTTCAGCTCACGGCTCGCAAGATACAAAAGGGTAGAAAAGAAACTGTATATATGCACAGTACTTTAGTACCAAAGTAAGTGCTCAGTTCAAGGATTTGTAGTAACCTAGTTTTGACTAGACCACACTTACAAGCGCGATAGTAATGGTGCTTCTGTATACAAGGAGCGAGCGAAGTATCTACCACTACGTTGCGCGCTCGTTAGAGAAAGCGGACCCTTTCATGACTGGGAACAGTGAAAACTTTAGTGCAGCAATAGATGTTGCCGACCGCTACCGTTGGGATAGTCACTGGGCGGAGGCTATACAGGGATATCAGAAAGCACTCACCGAGTTCCCAGAAGATGTGGCTGCCCACAATGGTCTAGGCTACTGCTATATGCAGATGAAACAGTGGCAGTATGCACTTAACGAGTATGAAATCATACTACAGCGTGAGCCCGGCAACATCATTGCCCTGAGTAAAACAGCAGAGCTCTATGTCATTCTTAATAGACATAGCGATGCATACCAGGCTTACTTATACCTGGCAGATCTGTACTCGCAAGCGGGGCAGAGCGAACGCGCCGAAGCAGCCTGGCAGAAAGCAGTTCAGTTGTCCCCTGGCGACCCGGAACCACATGAGCGTCTGGCAAACTATTATTTTGAGAGGAAAGACATTCACCGCATGCTTCAGGAACGCCTGGCAGCGGCTCAAGGCTATCTTCTCCGAAATGAGCTTGGTCTGGCACGCCAACACTGCGAAGAGGCCTTGCGTGCCGATGGGGCCAATGTACAGGCACAACAACTACTTACACAGATTCTGGCAGGCGGCACAATAATTTCATCAATTCATCCTGATAACGGTGGTGGTTTTCCTGTAGACAATCCTACAGTAAGCATTAATCAGCCAGCAAACCTCACCGGAACAGTTACATCAGGAAATACAACCGGAGGGAATACTGGCATCATGGGTAATATGGGTAGCGCGGGCAATTTTGGAGGAGGACAAAATTCTGGGTCATCAGCCGTAGCAGGCAATGGCGACGGAATGGGTTCCGCTCCTCGCAAGAGAATTACTGCCAACCAGGTCACAGGGGCATTACAGCAGGCGCAAACTTTTCAAAACCAGGGCCGTTTCGATGATGCCATCGACCTCTGTGAACAGATCCTTGAAAGTGGCTTTGATCGTCCAGACGCTCGCTATTTTTTAGGTTGGCTCTATCAAGAACAACAACGTTGGGACGAGGCGATTCAGCAGTTCCAACTTCTTCTCAACGATCCTGATTATGCTCTTTCTTGCTACTATGCGTTAGGTCAGTGCTATCGAGCACGTGGCGACCTGCGCACGGCAACTATTCACTTTGATGAAGCAGTAGATCGCGTAAATCTGGATGCTCTGACAGC
The DNA here is from genome assembly GCA_963850365.1 of uncultured Chloroflexia bacterium. Taxonomy (GTDB): domain Bacteria; phylum Chloroflexota; class Ktedonobacteria; order Ktedonobacterales; family Ktedonobacteraceae; genus Dictyobacter. Next base: position 514,732 of record CAWKKX010000025.1, on the reverse strand, counting down.
CGAGGAATCCGACCAGCTCGTTCAACTCTGTCAAGAAGCTGCCGAAGCTCACCGCTTATTAGGTGAACAAGAACAGGCATTGACGGTCTATAATGCTTTGCTAGGTTTCTTACGCAGTCGCGGCTGGAGCGAAAAAGTTGCGCAAGTCGATTTTATGCTGCAACAAGCCCAGAATACGCCCATGCCCGCGCGACCAGTCACTCCTCAACCCGGCTCTATGCGCCAGGAACAGATGGGGGGATATCAACAATCGCCCACATCACAGCCATTCTCACCATCATCTCAGATACCTGAAGCTCCTACAATGGAGATTAATGCTAGCAATCTTGTTAATTTAAATGGATCAGCAAACGTTGCTCAGCCACAGTCTAATAGCTCGGTTGGAGAATTGCCCGACTGGCTCACTGGTATCTTAAACGACTCGGATAAGACGCTGGCTGCACAACCTAAACCGTCTGTTCCTTCGCCAAAAACAAATGTGCCACCTCCACCTACCGATATGCCAACGGTAGAACAAAGAATTCCAACCAGTTCGCAGGCCAATCAGGCTGCTCCACGCCAGCCATCCGCGCCACTGGAGCCACCCGCTCCACGCCAGCCATCCGCACCGCTAGAACAGCCTGCTCCACAAGCAGCCCAGGCTCCAGCGGTGCCTTCATGGCTTACCGATGACTCAAAACCAAATACAACACGCGTTGCTCCTGCTGAACAAGAACAACAGCAATATGCTCACACAGGTTCACAGCAACCTGCTCCACAACAGCCTGCTCCACAGCAATATGCACAACCACAGCCTGCTCCACAGCAATATGCACAACCACAGCCTGCTCCACAGCAATATGCACAACCACAGCCTGCTCCACAGCAATATGCACAACCACAGCCTGTTCCACAGCAATATGCTCCGCAACAATATCCTGCACAGCACCACAGCCTGCTCCGCAACAGATGCCTGATCCATTCGCCCAGACAGCTATGCCCATGCCACCACCAATGCCCCAGGTACAGCAGGCACCACCTGCAGCTATGCCTGCAATGTTTGATGAGCTACAATCGATGGCTTCGAACACATACAGGACGATACCAGAGCAGAAACCTGGCCTTGAAGAACTGCTTAGCCAAATGGCTGGCTCACATGTCGATGAACTCAGCCATGTCGCAGACGCCGTTCTGACAAGCACAGCCAACTTGCCCGAAAATGTCCGGCTCCAGGTTGTACGCTCGATGCAAGATATTCAGCGCTTTATCAACCACAACTTGCTGAACTCTGCTACCGAAGAATGCTTGCGCGTCATTGATATTGCTCCACAATACCTGGATGTGCATCAGATTCTCTGTGAGATCTATGTTCGCGAGGGCAGGGTTGAGCAGGCAATCACGAAATACGCTATCCTGGTTGATACCTATATTGTGAATGGGCGTATCGATGATGCCGTTGCAACATATCGGCGTATCTTACAATTGGAACCCAACAACCTGACGTATCGTATGCGCCTCATCAATCTGCTCTCTACGCAGGGTAATAAAGAAGATCTTCTGCGCGAACGGACGTTGGCCGCCGAATCCTATCTGCGCCTGGGCTATATGGATCGTGCTATGACCGAGCTGGAACAGGCTCTGCAGGAAAGCCCGACAAGTATACCCACCCGCCTGAACTATGCGCTGGCCCTACAAAAACTTGGTCGTTCACAACAGGCAGTCGCTGAATATCAGCGCGTGTTACAGATCGATCCACGTAATATCACTGCCCTGGTGCGCTGGCATATCGCGATGATTACAGGCATAGGCACTGCCCGCTCTAGTACATTGGAAGTGTTAACCCGCATTCGCTGGCAGTTGCGTGGAGAGGGCCAGAAGCTCTCGGATAGTATCCTACGCGAATATACTCAAAGTGCGGAGATCTATCCCAATAACGCTGATGTTCACTACTCACTTGGTCAAATTTATCAGCAATGTGGTGTGTTTGATCGTGCAATAGATGAGTATATTCTGGCGATGCGTGATAGTGCCGTTGAAATTCTGGCCCGCGTCAGTGCGGCGCAGGTCCTGCTCATACAGGGAAAACCGGAAGCAGCCATTCAACAGTTTGAGCAAGCATTGCAGCTAGTGCGCCGTTCGCCACACACAATAGACCCGCCAACCTGGGCCGCACGTCCACGCGAAGAAGGCGAAGAACATAAGGCACCAGAGGTTGAGATCTCTATGCAACTGGCAAAGGCGTACGGCAGAACCGGGCGCGAGGAACAGAGGCAGGCCATCTTGCGCCAGGTGAAACAGGGACGACCGGAACAGAATGAGGTCTCTTCGAGTATCGCTGAGATTGCTGCTCGTCAGAGCGATGTGAGTACGACGTTACAGGAATATTCAGACATGGTACGCCACTATCGCCAGAGCCGCCAGATTGATAACGCACTTAACGTGCTCAATGAAATGGTTCGTCTGGCTCCCCAGGACCCACGGGCACATGTTGAATTAGCCGATATCTATGTCAGCCGTGGCCTGCTGGATGAAGGTATGGCAGAACTACGTCTGCTGGCCGATATCGATCTGCGCCTGGGCCGCCTTGAAGATGCGGCCGAAGCACTGCAACGCGTCGGCAATATCTATGCAGAGATGGGCAATACAGAGGAGGCACTGGCTAATCTGGTGCGTGCAGTCGAACTCAAAGGCGATTCTATTGATATGTTACGCGAGATCGTCGGCTTCCACTTACAACTTGGCCGCAATCAGGAGGCTGCCAGATATCAGAGCAGAATCGCACGTCACTACTTCGAGACCCAGCAGGTCAAAGAAGCGGTCGCCGCCCTGCAGCAATTGATCACGATTGATCGCACAGATCACGATGCCTACGATATGCTGGGCCAGACGTATCAGTCCGTGGGCGAGTATGAGCAGGCCAGTCGCGTCTATCGCAACCTTGCGAAGGTCGTTCCCGGCAGCTCCATTGCTCGTGAGCGCCTGGCAACCCTGCAAGAGTTGCGTACACGCTCGTAGTTGTTCTGTTCCGTTTAAATAAACATTTTGCCTTTTTTATTGCCATGGCAATAAAAAAGGCAAAATGTTTATTTAAACGGAACTAACGGGATGCGCAACCTGCGTAACGATGCGCTTCTGACGACGCATATCGCGCCAATGTTTGACATCCAACAATTTTCTATAAGCCATATAGATCAGGGGCTGGTAGACAAGATCTTGCGTGGGCAGGAAATGTATGGCGCTACCACCAAAGCCACGTTTAAAAAGGTAGATCCCCCACATCTCTTGCCCCTCCTCTAGAATCTCGGGGATGCCGCGAAAGTTGTAGTAGTGGCAACCCTGCGCTTTAGCCCACTGAATCGCCGTCCACTGCAAGAGATGGTTTGGCATCTTCTCGCGCTGCTCATTCGCTGACGCCCCGTACATATACCAGCTCCAGGTGCCAAGCGTGATAACGATCATTGCTGAGATCGCCTGCCCCTCATACTCGGCCAGGAAGAGCGCGGCATGATTCTCGACCTCAAATAGGCGCAACACCGCTTCATAGAACGACTTCTGGTTAATGGCAAAAAAATCTCGCTCGCTCGTTGTCCGATACAGATGATAGAAAGCATCAATATCAGCTGGACCTGCGCCACGCCGTACCGTCACTCCTTTACGGCCAGCCAGGCGAATATTATAGCGCCACTTCTCCTTCATACTCGCGAGCAACGTCTTCTCGTCCGGCCGAATATCTAACACCCACTCGTTGCGTACATTCATATGGTTAGGATTGATGCGGAAGCCGCGCTGATTGAGGGCCGCCAACCATGCTTTGTTGTCATCAGGAACTCCTGGCTCAAGCTTTAACATAAAAGCGTGTCGTCTATGGGCCTCGGCCTTGATGAAGTTGAGTAGCATAGTCAGCGCTGGCGAAGTGGGATCATCAATAATAGGGCCGCGTGGCGCGTAAAAATAGGCCTGATTGAGCATGGGTATACTTGTGATTTCTGTAAGCATAGCCGCGCATAGCTTGCCATCAGCGTCTACCACCCCGATGCGCATTACTTCTTCGGCCCCTATCGAAGATGCAAGCTCACCCCATTCATACGACTGCATAATATTGCAGTACTGGGAGGACGCTACAAAGTCATTCCATAGCTGGCGATCTTTAATGATCCGAACTTCCATACCGCCTCTTTTCTAGAAAGTGTCAGACTTCCATTACTTACGTCTGCAACGCTCAAACCGCTTTTATTACTACATCTATTTTACATTTTTATATATTTTTGCATAGCAAAAATATATAAAAATGTAAAATAGATGTAATAATATGAATTGGAAGCGCGGCGAAGCCGCGCATTAAACACTCTCTAGAAACTCGCTGCGCAGCAGGCTATAGACGCGCACGTTATGGAACTTGCCGAAGCGGGAGATAACTTCGCGCAGGGTGGCCTCGTATTTGAAGCCAGCCTTCTCATCGGCACGCCAGCCACCAATGTTCTCTTCCATATCCTGCGTCTGAATACGGTTCAGGTTCAATTCCATAAAGCCATAGCGAATCATAAGCTTTGTTGCCTCGGTACCGAAGCCCTTGCCCCAGGCCGAACGATCACCAATAATCACATAGAACTCGGCACTCTGGTTGAGGACATTAATATCCTTCAAGCCAACCAGTCCGATCAACTGATTATCCTCTATACGCACAACGCCGAAAATAATGTGGTGTGTATCCTTGTAAAGATTGTCCAGCCGCTCTCGACCACGCGTATCGCTGGTCGGATAGACTGAGAAATAACGCCGAATCTCCTCATCATTGAGCCAGGTCGCGTACAGGTGATTGTCTTGCGCAGGCTCTAATGGTCGTAAATAAAGCCGCTCTCCAATGATAAAGGGGTTTTGCATATTTGCACTATCATGGGCCATAATAATTCTATATTTCCCTTCTTATAAATTTCTGTTATGCTGTGTATGCTCTCTTATAGTTCACAAGCCAGTGTAACCATCCAGAAGTCACGCACTTCCCCTTTATTGTATGCCTCATTGTCCATTTATGCTAGCCTCTACCGGGAAAATACTATAGATGGTGTGCAATCGGTGCGGAGATGATGTGTAAACAAGCTGTTTCATACCTTATCTGCATTACATACTTTGTATCAGTAGCCACGCAAATAGACAATAGCTCTCTTATACGACGGCTGTATAACAGATAAGGCATAAAACAGAAGGAGTTACCTACTATGAACGGAAAAGTTCAACGCACAATTTTCTGTGTCTTGCTGCTAACATTAATACTCACTGCTTGTGGAACGATGTCCACTACTACTAAGCCTGTCCCCAACACAATTCCGCATCAAATTAAAGCTCTGACCAAACAAAAAGGCGGTCCAGGTCCAACAGAGTTATTGCAACATGTTGGTCACTCTATGGCAGCACCAAAATCGGTACACTTTACTCTAACCACTGCAATGAATCCAGCCATGATCGAGTCGCCATCAGCAGATCTTTCCCAACTGCTCAATCCGCTCGGTGGACCACATCCGACCGAGATGCAAGGCAAGGGCGATGAGGTTGCCCCTGATCCAGCCAACGTCTCTTCACGCTTCTCTCTCCGTGAAACAAGAGGAGACGCGGGTTCCGGCTCGCCTTTCACACTGGATGAGGTCGTCAATAAAGATGCATTTTACATCTTAGGCAACAACAACCAGGGAAGCAATAATCAGTGGTGTCTTCTCTCGAAGGCATATCTGCTAACTCATCCAGAAAACACTGCATATGCAGACTATGGAATGGTGCAGGCGCAGGCACTCATCTCCCTGGCAATACGCGAGGGCTCGTTAAGCGATATGGGCGATACAACTATCGATAATAAGCCACTGCGTCATATAATTGCACGATATAACAAAAACACATTTGATGATATAAAAGCTATTGACGTTGAAAATTATAGCTGGCCCATAGTAAAGGCCGCCTCCGTCCAGAACCCACAGGGCAGCACCGATTTCTGGTTTGATGACAATACTGGCTATATCTATCGACTGGATAATACAGTCAGTTATGAGCACAGTAATGGTACAATAACGTTTACGACGGTCAATACACTACGCTTTGAGTTTAGTAAGTTTAATGAACCTATAACTATTAATATGCCATCTCATGCAATCGCGATTAAAGATGTGAGCCAGATCTATGCGCACCCATAAATAGTAGAGCCGCGCCAGTGAGGGTACGGCCCATTACTTAACTTTCCTGGTGGGCATAACGAGCCATCAGATCAAGCATGCCTTGAGGCGCATCGGAGCGGAAGCTGATGATGAGATTGCTGGCGGATTCAGCGGCGGCGGCTTCGCTGCGAGGAAATGACGCTGCTTCATAGGATGCGAGAGCTGTTTCCATGTCGTCCGGGTGAGCAAGAATGGCTTCTGCCAACTCCGCACCATCAAGCATGGCGAGATTGGCACCCTCGCCAGCGAACGGCGACATCAGGTGAGCGGCATCGCCAAGCAACGTGACCCCTGGGGTGCGTTCCCAGCGGTGACCAATGGGCAGCGTGTAGATGGAGCGAGGAATAAGATCTGTATCACTCTCAGCAATGAGGGCACGTAACCGGTCATTCCAGCCAGTAAAGTGGTTGAGCAACCATAGTTTGGCCGCCTCAGTATCACGGAAGTCGATCTCACTGGAAGTCGCCCAGGGCTTGGGGGTCTTGAGCGCAATATAGACGTTGATCCGTCCATCGCCCTCTTGGTGCGCAATCAGACCCTTTTCGTCGGATAGTGCAAACATCGAGCCGCGCCCAACCAGGGCAGCGCTCTCAGGATGACGCACATCTGCATCAAAGAGATGCGTTTCAACGAATGAGATGCCTAAGTATATCGGTTGCGCGTCTGAAAGCAACGGCCTGACTTTTGACCAGGCACCATCCGCGCCGATCAACAAGGCTGTTTTGAACGTCTCTCCACTCGCCAGCGTGACCTCATGTCTTCCACCTTCCAGTTTGACGACCCTGGTAACTTTGCTTCCCCAATGAATGAAGTGAGCTGGCAGTGATTGCAACAAGAGGTCGCGCAGCGTCCCGCGATCAACCTCTGGTCGAGTACCGTTCCCACTGTCTTCCCAGCCAACGGTCCCGGTCTTGTCAAGAATACGCAAGTCGTCGCCACCTGGGATGATACTCTTTCGAAAAGCCTCAAAAAGTCCAGCCTTCTGCAAGGCAAGCTGACCAGACTCTTCATGCATGTCCAGGACGCTCCCCTGATGACGGGCAGTAGCCGATGCTTCAAGCTCGTAAATGGTGGCGTCAATACCGTGCCTATGCAACACGCTAGCGAGGGTGAGGCCACCAAGGCCAGCACCGATAATAGTAATGTGTTGTTCCAATAAAGTGTTTTCCTTTCTATCAATAACGATATATCGTTATTGATAATAATAACGATATATCGTTATTATGTCAAGCCCAGACCTCAAAGAAATAATCTATCAGCCAATGGAGCAAAACCAGGGGCAAGCACACTTATAGTGGCAAAGACTCTTTGCAATGTAGATTGTTTTAATGGAAAGATACTTTACCACTTGACTATTCTTCAATTTTTCTCTACCATTAGAGATGGATACGCGCCGACTTTCTAGCGGCAACAATTCAAAGATCTGCAGTGTAAAAGATGCGGTTTTTGGGCTCTATATTAAAGAAGGTGCAGACGTGTTACAAATCACACATGCAGGCACAAAAGGCAGGCTCCTGGGCTTCATCCACACTCTGCTTATCATATTCCTGCCCTTCATCCTCACAACATGTGGAACACCCACACCCACACCCACACCCATATCGGCACTCCTCCCTCCGGCTACAATCGACAAGCCACACGTTCTTCTCCCACTACCCATTCCGCGCTATACAATTGAAAAACAAACGGATATCTCCTATGGTCCACAGGCGAGTGAGAAGCTCGACTTGTGTTATCCTGTGGGGCCTAAAGGTTTGCACCCTGGCGTACTGATTATTCATGGCGGGGGCTGGACACAGGGAGACAAGCGGGGACTTGGCACATATTGCACGATCCTGGCGCAGCAAGGCTTTGTAACCGCCAACATCAACTATCGCCTCGCCGATAACAAGCAGCCAACAACACAGTGGCCCGCCCCGTTGGTAGATGCCCAGCTAGCAGTGCGCTGGCTACGCAGACATGCCAGCGATCTTAACCTCGACCCGCAACGTCTCTGCGCCTGGGGCACCTCCGCAGGCGGACACCTGGCAGTCTTTCTCGGTGCACTCAAAAAGATTCATCCCGGCGATGAGGCACAACTCTTCAGCGATGAGTCGCCCGCTGTATCATGTGTGCTGGACTACTATGGCCCCACGGACCTCACCCAAAGCTTCCCCCTGCTAACAGGCCAGATTACAACACTTCTTGGTGGCGCGACTCTACAAAACAACCCACAACTCTACCACGACGCCTCGCCACTCTTCAACATCGCAGCTGACACCGCGCCCATGGTCATTGTGCAGGGCAACCAGGATACTACTGTCCCACCGGCTCAATCGCAGGCTCTCTTCAATGCTCTACAAAAATATAATGTACCTGTCCAATACATTAGTTATAATGGCGGCCATAGCTTCCACGGCCTGACCAGCAAACAGCGCATCAGTATCGACGCCCAATTGTTTGACTACCTCATCAAACACTTTCAGTATCCTCAAGCAGATCAGCACTCTGTCTCAACCAGACCACCTACGCTTTGAGGAATTACATTGCACATGGGAAAGCCGAAAAGGCCCAATGTTTTTGCAATAGCGAGATTCCATGTTCATAGTAAACATATCTGTTTGTAGCCTATATTTGTCGCTGTATATTTTGCCCGGTTAAAACCATAAAGCACAAAGCTCTTTTATGTTCATTTCAACACAATACAATTTTTCCCATCGGCTCTGGTCTCCCCGCCATCTACTGATCCTTCTCTACTTTAGGAATGCCTACTTGCTTATAGCTAAGAAAAGGCTCAGCAAGAGAGATGTACACTATATACACAAATATTATTTTGAGATTGTATATATATATTTTCTATCCATAAAAACAAATTTTGCAGAAAGTAGAATTAAAAACTCATTTTTCAATCGCTATGATCCTTGTAAAGTCAAAAATTCCATGTTACCATAATACATAAGTGAATGGTTATTTTCGACACTATCGACGAAATTCCTATCACATCAGGGCTATTCCATTGCATTCCTCGCAGTGCTGCGAATCTACATTGCCAGTTTTATCTATCATCATCCCCGACGAAAAGGAGTGTAGTTTTGTAGCTTACGGTATTACGCACTCTTCACATTGCAGTGAGAGACTTCGACCATACATAGAGAAGGGGTCAGTTTACTTATCATTCATCTGTACATCGCAATTTTCTTGCTTTGCACACTAGATAAGACAAACTGTCATCATTCCAACATGCTGTCTCATCGTTTCACACTATGAGGAGGAATTTATTCTATGCAACTTCCCATCTCATTCACCGGAAAAAGTTCGGGGCTGCGTGCCAATAGTCTGGCCTACCCTGAAGTACTTGCCCAGTCTATTGCGTTGATCTCGCCTACTATGACTGCGGTCTTGATCATCCCTTTAACCTTTTCATTCGCGGGTCCGGGTGCCTGGCTGACCTATCTCTTTGCGACCGTGATGCTACTCTTTGTGGTCTTTAATCTCAACCAGTTTGCGAAGCGCTCGACGGCTCCCGGCTCGATGTATGCCTATATAGGTCGTGGACTGGGTGCACGCGGCGGTGTTTTATCCGGCTGGGCGTTAATCTGGGCCTACTTATTTATTGGTATCGCAGGTATGAATGGCTTCGCAATCTTTTGCGATCAACTGCTCAGCGCACTTGGCGTGGGACTTCATGTTCCGCCGCTACTCTTTTTCTTGCTCAGTGGGGCTGGCTGCTGGTACCTGGCCTATAAAGATATCCGCATCTCGGCCATACTAACGCTGGTGCTAGAAGGCGTATCGGTACTATTTATTCTGGGCCTGGCCGCCATTGTATTATTTGGCCATGGTTTTGCAATCGATACCAGCCAGGTGACGCTGAAGGGTATTACGCTACCAGGCATGAGCCTGGGAGTTGTGGCCTGTATCTTCAGCCTCGTTGGCTTCGAGAGTGCGACCGCGCTTGGTGGCGAGGCAAAGAATCCCTTAAAGAATATTCCTCGCGCTGTGATCTGGAGTCTGATTCTGACGGGCCTCTTCTTTGTGCTGATGAGCTATGTAGAGGTTGCGGGCGTACGCGGCTACAAAACAACGCTCGATCAGATAGGGGCTCCCCTCAATGTGTTAGCGGACCTTTTCAATGTGAGCTACTTTAAAATTCCGCTCTCAATTGGAGCTATCATTAGCTTCTTCTCGCTCTCGCTATCCTGCCTCAATGCTGGATCACGCATCATCTTCCCGATGGCACGCCACTCGTTCTTCCACACGTCGATGGGTAAGGCACATACAACCAACCAGACACCCCACGTTGCCATCACAGCTTACATCGTAATCATGTTTCTCATCTCAACTGGCTTCTCCCTGTTTACGGATACATTGACTGGCTTCAACGATGCTGGTACGCTGGCTGCCTTTGGCTTTTTGTTAGCCTACTTCCTCATCTCGATTGCAGCATCCGTGTATCTGCGTCGCATCGGCGAGCTCCGTCCGTTTAATATCATGATTACGGTACTGGCTGTGCTCTGCCTGCTCGTGCCCACGGTTGGTAGCGTTTATCCTGTTCCCGCTTATCCTGTAAACCTCTTTCCTTATATCTTCCTGGCGTATATGCTTATTGGAGCAACATGGCTCTTTATGGTCAGCCGCCGCTCGCCCGGTATCATTCAGGAAATTGAGACTGACATGGAAGCTACATTGCAACACCATAAGCCACAAATAGAAGAAGGTGATACCTCGGTGCTGGCTGGTAAAATGGCTATAGAGTAGTTTTTGCTTTAGTAGTGGATAGAAGGAGAACTTATTTATTCTATTTTACTTTATTTTCGTGTGAAAATAAAGTAAAATCTGGAATAAATAAAAAAACCTACATATTGCCTTAACTATCATTTCCTGACTTCTCGCCGATCAGTTGCGGCACGGTGACGAAGTCGTAGCCACGTAGCCTGAGCGATTCAATAATGCCCGGCAGGGCAGCGACGGTTTGCGCACGATTGCCACCACCGTCGTGCATCAGGATAATGCTACCGTTTGTGGAGCGTGTGAGTGCAGTATTGATAATTGCAGCAGTGCCGGGACGCTGCCAATCTTTCGTATCGACACTCCACAACACTGGCACTAAGTGCAGCTGCACAATCTGTGCTCTCACGCTTATATTAATGGCTCCATAGGGTGGACGGAGCAGGATGGGAGCAACGCCAATAGTGTTTTGGATGATACTGCTTGTATTGTTAATCTCACGTTGTATCCCCAGCCTGGATAACCTGGTGAGATCGGCATGGTCCCAGGTATGGTTCTCAACTGCGTTGCCAGCAGCATACTCCTGTTGTACGAGCACTGGATAATTCTGTACATTCTTACCGACGCAGAAGAAAGTAGCGTGTACCTGGTATCTCTGCAAGATAGTTAGTATCTGCGCGGTATAATACGGGTACGGTCCATCGTCAAACGTCAATGCAATCTCGTGGCGTTTATCATTCCCTTGTGAAATGACGCTACCCTTGAGAACGGCTGGTATGGTCACAGCTTTGTCTACGATGGATAAAGGCGTTGGAGTACACTGCTGTGGCCTGCCTTTTTATGCTATGTTGAGTCCGTTGAGCTTGTTGAGTCTGGCGTGCGGCACTGGCATAGATAGCAGCAGCAGAACACCAGGCAAGTAATATAACAACGACAATAACTGGCAATACAAACATTCTCTTCATAGCATATTACAACCTTCCCATATGCCCGCATCAAAAACAGAATATAAAATAGCTACATTTTAATAATACAATTTTTAGAGAATAAGCTGCACAGGGATGGCTTCTTCGCGAATACAATTTACTCTTAATATGCTAATAACCGGTATGAGGCAGATCTGGATAGAAGGTATTATCCGGCAGGGGTGTGAGATAGTTGCGAGGATAGGGCGGCCGCATTATCGTGGATTGCGCTGCAGCTAGATGTGTGTGCGATGGCACGATTGCAGCAGTATGCACTTTATACGTTGATACTGTATAAAGCACGTTGCTCTGGTCCGACATTTCGAGCAGGACATTACTGGTAACAATTGGTATAGCAGCTTTCGTGAAGATACCACTCACGATAATGGGCGGCAAGACCATTCCTGCAGCCAGAGGATAGGGTCCATTGTAGATAGCCGTCAACGTAGCTGGACTATTGGCTGCACTGAGCGTGATCCGCCAATATACGCCAGAAGAGCTCAAGCTTGCCAGCCCTTTGGGCAACATATCGATTACAGTGACGGGATGCGCGCTGGTAACTGGTTTAGCGGTCTCCTGATTGCTGATCGATAGGACTGAATCAAGCTGTTGCCCCACCTGAAAGTCTCTCCCACCGGCATTCGCCTCAATAAGGTTTATATCGGTAGAGCCAGCGAGCAGGGGCATAGAAGAATACGAGGCAGCATAGACAGCTTGAGTAAAACAATCCAGCCCAACATGCGCCAGACCGTAACCAAACACGATAGCGGCCAGCAATACATGAGCACTTTGATAGGCACAAATTCTTCTAAGAGCGCATTTAACTCCCATCGCCACCTCTCTTTTCTCGTGAGTGCTCCGCTTTGTCGCTACACAAGCTTGCTCTGCATCGATACAACGACCAATTGCATTATAGTCTGCCCGGTATAGTAGCTATAAGCATAGTATAAGAAATTCGGCAAGCAATCCTGGCAAGGGGGATAGTGGAGATGGGTATTGGGAACATCAGGAGCATCGGGAGCACGAGCCAAAAGTTCATTCGACACGCTGGGAGAAGCGCTGCAAAAAGGCACTGCTCTATTAAATCGTGTGCCAGGCCTTATAGAACCAAACACTTTTACCGTTCCAGTGCTTTGGAATAATACGGCGCTACAAGCAATTCGTGAGACAAAACCAGCTATGCCAGTTGCCGCTCGCGCCCTGGCTATCCTGCATACATGTATGTATACAGCGTGGGCAGCATATGATCCTATAGCGTTAAGTATACCCAGCCGGTGAAATTCTGCGCAGACCACTCTCTGAGCGCACTCTCTCCAACAAAGAAGAGGCCATTAGCTACGCAGCCTACTATGCATTACAGGATTTGTTTCCGACGCAAGAAGACAACTTCAGGGCCGTCATGATTTCCATCGGATACAATCCTTGCACAGCTTTCCCTGCATACAAATACTCCCGCCAGCATTGGAAAACTGGCTGCGAAAACCATCCTCTCTAACCGTCACTGGGATGGCTCAAATCAGTTGGGGGATCTCTACGCGCAGGCTTACTCCGATTATACAGACTATACTACGATCAATGGCCCAGATCACATCCGTAACCTCAATTGCTGGCAGCCGCAACGTATCACAACGGCACATGGCTCTTCTGTACAGCAATTTGATGTGCCCTACTGGGGCAAGGTCCAACCATTCGCCATGATGCATGGCGCACAATTTCGGCCCGACAAACAACACGTGAACGACATACACGCCAGTGAACATATAATGCAGATTCTGCATAGCAGTGCGAGCCTGACTGATCGGCAAAAAGTATGTATCGAGTACTGGAGCAACGGGCCAGATAGTGAGCAGCCACCAGGACACTGGTGCCTGATTGCCCAATATATTGCCCGACGCGATGCTTATAATCTTGACACAACTATCAAGCTGTTCTTCATTCTGACAAATGCACTATTGGATGCCAGTATTGCCTGCTGGGATTGCAAGCGTGCTTATAATGCGGCTCGCCCACTAAGCATCATTCGTTCGCTCTTCAAGGGACGGCTCATCCATGCCTGGGCTGGTCCTCAGCGAGGGACACGGCTGCTTGAAGGGCAAAACTGGCAGCCATATCAGCCCACAGAGATTGTCACACCCACATCGCCTGCATACTGCTCCGAACATAGCGCTTTTAGTGCCACCAGTGCAGCCATATTGAACTGGTTCACAGGTAGCAACTATTTCGGCGGGTCCTATACTCGACTCGCCGGCACTTCGCTTATTGAACCGGGTAGCGTGCCCGCGAACAATATAACGCTCAGTTGGAAAACTTTCTCATCTGCCGCGGCGGAGGCAGGTATGTCGCAGATCTACGGCGGCGTCCACTTCGTGAAGAGCGATAGTGACGGAAAGCTATTAGGATACAAAGTAGCCGCCACGGTCTGGCACAAAGCACAAAACTTTATCAATGGCAAGCGGTTATCCTGACAAGTGCATTGCTATTTCTAATCTGGGCAAGAGGCTCTTACGCCTTTTATTTTTTGGCAAGAGACTCCTGCGTTATCTCATGCTTTTGTGCACCCAGGGTATGATGCACAACATAGAGCGGTCGGGCACGCACCTCATCATAGATACGGCCAAGATACTCGCCGATGATGCCCAGAAAAATGAGCTGAATCCCACCCAGGAATAGCACGAGTATAAGCGTCGATGCCTGCCCCACAATTGCCCCTGTGACGAGGCGCAAGAAGATAGCAACGATAATACCAAGCAGGCTAATACCCGCAAGCACAAAACCAAAACTTGTTGCCAGTTGCAATGGAAGATGGCTAAAGCTAGTAATAGCATCCAATGAAAACTTAATCATCTTCGTCAACGGATACTTGGTTGTGCCTGCAAAACGCTCTTGCCTGTCATACTGCACCGCTTCCTGACGAAAGCCAACCCAGGCCGAAAGACCGCGCATAAAACGATGATGCTCACGCATCTTGACCAGAGTATCGACAACGCTACGATCCATCAACCGGAAATCGCCAACGTTACGAGGAATGCTAACCGAAGTAATACGCCCGATCAATTGGTAGAAGAGCGAAGCCGTCAGCAGCTTAAATTTCGTTTCACCCATCCGTGTAGCACGCTGGGCGTAAACAACTTCAGCTCCAAACTTCCAGCGTTCAATTAAAGAAGGAATCACCTCTGGCGGGTCTTGCAAGTCTGAGTCTATCACCACAACCGCCTTCCCCTGTGCATAGTCAAGACCAGCGGAAATGGCTATCTGATGACCAAAGTTGCGCGAAAAATCAATTACGCACACTCGTGGATCACGCTCATGTATTTCCTGCATGACGCGATAAGAACCATCACGGCTCCCATCATTAACCAGCACAAGCTCAAAAGGTTCTCCTACCTGTTCCATAACCTGCACTATGCGCTCATAGAAATGCGGCAGGGTCTCTTCTTCATTAAACACTGGAGCCACAATTGAATATACTGGTTGCGTCAGTGCATCCGGCACCATATTTTCCTGTGGAGCTATCATAGAAACACACTCTCTCCTAACATAGTAGAGGGAACCCTGGTACACGCTTACATAGAACTATACACATTATAAAAACTCTAATCTATATTATACACTCTTCAATACACACCATATTGATCCTTTTGCTAAAAGCATTGGCTTGTTCTTTTCAAAGATGCCTCTTGCAATGAAAAGCAACAAGATTAGTGCACGGGAGAGCAGTCATACAACTGCTCACCTGCACCACTAAAGCCGCCCGGCTGATTACCAGGACGAACTTGAGCATCCGCCGGGATAGCCAGGCGACTCGCGCCTGATGTGTTCGCTTGCCATAGATCAGTTGGTACTATCTTACAATTCTTCTGTACCCAACTAGTTGTCGCATTATCGCCAAAAGGACTACCACCACGACCAAACGGCCTACTCCCCATTTGTGTACGTATATTTGCAGGCAATGCATTCATATTCGGTAAGCCCTGCAACAAGAAGAAGCGGACAGTGCCAGCCTGCACTATATTCACAAGCTGCTGCTGATTGAGAATCGGATCGCTGCCAACAAAACCGCCCATCGCCATTACGGGTTTGCCGGTTGCAATAATAATTGGTGCAGCACTTATTGCACTCTGGGTAGCTAGCAAGTAGCGACTATTACCCTGGTTTGCCTCCAGATAACTCACAAGCTTGCCATTAGCCTGTTCAGAACCAAATCCAGCTATCCCTCCGTTAGCACGACCCCGATTGACAGGGCCAGTGCCACGGCCTGCACCACGCGCAAAATTCGCAAAACCTGAGTCTGCCACCACCGGCCCACCTGTAGGTAGAGACGAGTTTCCAGGTACCAGAGTCGAGTAGCCGGACCAGATCGCTGGTGTAATCAAAAGCGCAAGCATACCAACAAAAATCGCAGGATTTTGCGCCCTTTGCATCAAACGCATGCCTGACCGCATCTTCGCAATTATGAGAACAGCAACAGAGAGCAGGCAAAGCACAAGTATCAAAGGTGTCAGAAAAGTATTCCAGGGCGTATATGAAAGGAGAAGGTAGACCTGTTCAGCAGCCGTTAAGAGCAAAGCCAGGGGCAGCATCCAGGTACGCCAATCAGCGCTTGAGTTTGAGCTATACGCACGCCACAAAAGTACTAATCCAATACCAGCTAGTGCGCTGATCGCAGGTGCAATAGTCACCAGATAGTAGCTATGAAAGAAGCCAGCAACGCTGAAAAACGCTCCCGTCGTCAATAGCCACATGCCCCACAATACCAGGGCCTGATGCTGGCGTGTAAGTGGTAAGCGCAGACGCGTCTGCCACCCAAGCGCCAGCAGGCTGATAAGGGCCAGCGGCAGAAGCCAGCTCACCTGACCGCCCAATTGCACCGTAAACATACGCAAGACGCTGGGTGAACCACCTTCGCTGAAAGGATTATTGGCACCTGCTCCACCACCAGGTGCAGCCGGCACAGGTTGTGAAGAACGAGGCACGGCAGAGGTAGGCTGTGAAGCCGCAGGGGATGCTGGAGGTACAGCATTGTTCATATTACCTGTGCGTCCTCCTCCTCCACCCATCCCAGTTAAACGCTGCAACCCATTATAGCCCAGGGCCAGCTCGATCTCCGAGTTTGTCTGGCTTGAACCAACATAAGGTCGTTGCGCGGCAGGGGTTAGATCAACTGCCACCAGCCAGGAAAACGAGACGACAAGCATAATCAGCAAGGCCAGAGCAAGGTGCCAGGCCCGTTTGCCCCAGCTCAGAGGTGAGCCCAGCAAGTAGAGCAGGCCAAAAGCAGGCACCACCAGATATGCCTCAAGCGTCTTGATATTAAAGCCCAGGCCAACCAGCACGCCACACAACACCAACCAGCGCAGACTACCAGCCTCAGTCGCCTTCATCACACACCATGTCGCCAGCAACAAAGTCAGTACCAGCAACGTATCCATATTATTATCGCGGTTCATCACGACGCTGATCGGCGTAATTGCCAGGGCCAGAGCCGCAAGTAAGCCAGCAATCGAGCCAAATGTTCGTTTTACCAAACGATAGAGTATATATACTGAGATAATACCAGCAACAGCTTGCGGAAGAAGCAGAGTGAAACCAGAATAGCCAAACAATTTGGCACTGGCCGCCTGAATCCAGAGCGCCAGTGGAGGCTTATCAACGGTTACAAAACCGCCTGGATCGAATGATACAAAAAAGAAATTATGCCAGCTCGTAAGCATGCTCTTTACTGCTGCAGCATAGTAGCCGTTTCCATATCCGTTTTGCTGTATCTGAAAAAAATTCAGGAATGTGGCGAGCAGGAGAACAGCGGCCAGGGTAATACGCTGCCACAGCCGCTCAGGTACACTTGCAGACCCAGGATGATTGCCCATCACGATTGTACTGGACTTAGTACTATGCATTGGTACATTTTCTGCCGTCATTAAAGCATTCTCCATCTTTTATAGGTCTCTATAATACAGGATCGCATATGATGTTCAATATGAGTTCACACACTTCAGCTGACTTCTACAATGTACATGAGTTACCGTTAGCATACTTTTTTTGCAGCAGATTGTCTTCGGGGAAACCCCTGAGATCACCAGGGAATTCCCCGATGTACCAAAGCGAAAAATGCCTTACAATTATCA
Organism: uncultured Chloroflexia bacterium; assembly: GCA_963850365.1. Taxonomy (GTDB): domain Bacteria; phylum Chloroflexota; class Ktedonobacteria; order Ktedonobacterales; family Ktedonobacteraceae; genus Dictyobacter. The sequence continues at coordinate 496,759 of CAWKKX010000025.1, read as the reverse complement.
TGGAATAATATTAGATACTGGATAGGTGCGAGGTTGCCAAAGAAGAGGCGAACGAGGGAACGCAATGCAAGAAACACTCTCTTTAGATGAGTCAATACACAAAAATGCACATGTAAAACGCTGGTCTATCGTAGTAGCCGGGCTACTACTGCAACTGGGAGTCCTGCTGCTGCTCGTTGTAACCTCTCGCCAACCGGCGATAACACTGCAACCAATCAATGGTCAAGAGTGGGTTTGTCGCGTCGTCAGCGTAGGGCCACTAAGCGAAGCCTGGCTAAAAGGGGTGCAGCCTGGAGCTATCGTGCATCCGCTTATGCTCCCTTTCCCTTTCTCTCCCAAATCACTGCAGCATTGCCAGATTGTGGGTGAACAGGCACTACTGGAAGTCGTTGCGGAGGGACCCCATACAATATTCGCTGTTTATACGATACCTACATCCTCGACAACAATAGATTTTGTCATCGCCAGCATGCTAACGACAACTTTTGAGCTGGCTGGCATCCTAATTTTTGTCCGTGCGCAAGATCGACCGACGGCACATGTTGCCTACTGCCTCTTCTATGTGGTTTCTTTTATGAGCACCCTGTCCGCCATACCCAACCATATCCTCACCTGGATTAGCACGCCCATCTTCATTATCTTAACCAGCGGCCTCTCAACTACCTTTGTGTGCCTTTTCCCACATCCACACAATTATCAAAAAAATAGGGTGCGTAACTCATGGCTACCCTATCTTCCCTTAAGTATTGGTATCGGGTTAGGATTGCTAAATCTGCCGCTAATCTTTATGGCACCTCAACTCACATTTAGAATCCTGCTGCTCACACTGATCTACAATATTGCCTGCCTATGTGTAGTCATCTGGGTACTTATCTGGGGTCTGGGACATCTCAATAAAGATGAGCAGCCATTGGCCCGCATGCTGATGCTAGGAATGATCTTCTTATTGCTCATATCAGGGTTAAGCCTGGGTATAATACCACTTAACACTATCCTGCATACAAGTACACTTCACCTGGCACCCATCCCGCTCGTCATTCTACCTATCATTTGCGACTATGTGCTCTTCCGCAACCAATTAGTCGGCACAACCAGACTGCTCAGTCGCAGAGTGATGCGCGTCTTTTTATGGATGCTACTGGCAAGCCTCTTCGTTTTTCCAATTATGATCCTGCTACGCTGGACGGATAACTGGACCCCCAGCATACAGCCTGAAATACACGACTACATCTATGCAGGATTGCTCGTCTTCAGCCTCTGCCTCTTCCCTCTGGTCTGGAACAAAGTACGCGAAGTCGGTGACCATGTGTTTTATCATGATTTCTACCAGTATAATCGCGCCTTGCAGCAGCTAAGTACAGCCCTGACAAGCTTACACGGCATCAACCAGATCAGCGACTTCCTGCTACCACAACTGGCACAGCTCCTCAATGCGACCGAGGTAGCATTATTGCTACGCGCAACATCACAGGACGAGATACGCTATAATATTGAGCCAGGCAACGCAACCACGCGCACCTGGCATCAGTATCGTTATCCAGTTACCGGCTTGCTCCTGTCCAGCTCATACCTGCGGCAGTGTGCCGATCTCGCTCTCATCCATTTTCAGCAACGCTCACATGAGCCCATGTTGCTTGGCGATACCCTGCTGCTCGCACTCTACGACGGCGATCAGGTCAGTGGCTTTCTTTGCCTGAGCACAAAAAAGAATCAGGAGCCATACAGTCGCCAGGACAAAAGCTTTTTAACCACACTGGCGGCCCAGCTCGCGGTCCTGGAAGTCAATAACCGCTATCTAGAACAGGCGCAGGCCGACGCTCATAAGCTAACAGCACTCAATCGTCGCGTCATCTCAGCGCAAGAGACCGAGCGCCGCCACCTCGCACTGGATCTGCATGATGACGTTCTGCAAGAAGCGATGCTACTCGTCCGCCAATTCTCCGATGCCAGTACAATGAGCGACATTGCAGATGCCATGCCGCTGGCTCGCTCGGTTGTCACCAATCTTCGCCGCACCTGCCTGGCGCTACGCCCTTCTCTACTTGAAGAATTGGGGCTGGCCGAAGCGCTACGCTGGCTCGCGCAACAAACAGAATCTATGAGCAGCCAGAAGTTAAAGGTGCTCGCATACAGTGTCAACCGGGAAGGTGCAACATGGACACGAGCAGTCGATACCGTGGAGCTGGCCTTCTATCGTGTGGCCCAGGAAGCACTCAGTAACGTTGCAAAGCATGCGCAGGCCAGCAAGGCAGTTGTTCGTCTACGTTATAGCTTTCAGGGGCGCATTTCTTTAGTTATTGCCGACAATGGTCGTGGCTTTCGAATGGGCGATCCACACCTCGAAAGTCTGGGCCTTATCGGCATGCACGAAAGAATGGGAGCCATCGGCGGACAAATACAGATATGGACACGACCAGGACACCATACAGTTGTACGTGCCACCTACACCCCCCCTATACCTCATACACCTACCAGTTCACATTTTGGAGAAACTCAATCTATATTTAAAACAAGTACAATATCTGCAGATAGCAAGGAAGCCATGGTTTTCTCTTCATTAGAGAACATAGAATTAAAGAAGGAAGCTGCCAGATGAAAAAAACACAGACCGTCAGCATTTTGTTAGCTGACGACCATGCAATGATGCGAGAAGGAACACATAAGATTTTAGAAGAGGACCCGGCCTTAGAGGTCATAGGCGAGGCTCAGGATGGCAACCAGGTTATTGCCTTCTGCCAGCATACGCGACCCGATGTGGTTGTGCTGGATATTGCAATGAAAGGTATGAATGGCTTTGGCGCGGCACAAGCATTGCTCACCATGTTTCCCCATCCACCTGCTATCCTTGTATTGACCGCCTATGATCAGATTGCATATATCCAGACGATGCTTAAGTTTGGCGTCAAGGGCTACTGGCTTAAAAGTGCGCGTAGTAGCGATATCCGTCAGGCCATCCACGATGTAGCGGAAGGTAAGCGTAGCCTGGGACCTGAAGTACGCCAGATCTTAGCCGAAGAAGGGGAAGCCTTCACCACACCAGTAGAACCGCTCACAAGCCGTGAACTTGAAGTCTTACGTGAAGTGGTACAAGGCTTACGCAATATCGAAATAAGTCAACGCTTAAATGTCTCGGTCAAAACGGTTGAGACTCATCTAACAAGTCTGTATGGCAAGCTAGGCGTGCAGTCGCGTGCCGAAGCAATTGCACAGGCACAACGGCAAGGTCTGTTACTAGAAAGCTAACAACATAACATGCACTTCACGGCGCAACCCCAGAGGGGCATACCACGACAGCAATTCTTCATGGTTGTCGTTGCTGGCTAGGCCGTTTACGCGCATGTTGTTCAATCATAGCTATAATTTCTGAGCGTTGATATTGATAAGCCCAGCCCAGAGCAGTTGAGTGGAACTGGCTATCAGAGAGTGTGAGATCGGGGTAAGCAGCCAGCAGAAGATGGGCCAGTGCAGCATCACCACGCTCAGTTGCAATATGCAACGGTGTCAGTTGCGTCGTTCCCATGCGCCTATTTGCCTGTTCAGGCGCGACCATTAACAGTTCACGCGCACGTTCGTGCCAGCCCAGATCCCAGGCTGATACGACATCAAGGTTCGCGCCATGAGCAATAAGCCATTCGGCTGCTGCACGCTGGCGCAAATTGACGGCAATTTGCAACAATGAGATTCCGCTGGGCAAGCATCCATCAAATTTAGTCTGGGGCTGCGAGCGGGCAAGTTGCTCCAGTGCCTCAACATCTCCGCGCCCAACAGCCTCAGCGCAGGCGACAAGCCCGGATGATGCAGGTGGAACTGCCAGAGTCTTCGAGCGCAGCAGCCAGACATGCCCATTGCCCAGCGAACCAAAGCCAAGCCGCTTATAGACAGGTTCACCTAATGGGGTGGAATTGAGCACGGCGTGGCGGCAACCCATCTTCTGCGCCAGACTGCAGGCGGAAAAAGTAATCGCCTTACCTACACCTTTGTTGCGAGCCTCAGGCACAACTCCTACATCAAAGATACCTGCCACACCCAGTTCTCCAGTCGTCAGGTGGAGAATAGCATGACCAACAAGCTGCCCATCCAGGCTGGCAGCGATATGCCATACATAGGGAATACGTGCACTCTTCCGTGCTCGTCGGCGCTGTACGACGTTACGATTATAGTAAGGGAGATCTGTGACATTCCAGAGCGGCGCATTCTCCATTACTTCAATACGCAATCCCTTGGGAATAGTCGTCGGCTGCCGCAAATTGCGCATATCGAGCCACATCCAGTGCGGTTGCGAACTCCATTCAAAGCCACGAGCTATCAACTGCGCCTCAATATCTGTAGGCCGAGGCGGCTCGGTTGACCAGAAAATAACATCTTTGAGGGGCTGGCGCTGGCGATAATAGGCAATAATATCGTCTAGCTGCTCACCGGCATGCGCAGGATCAAGGTCGGGAAATGCGATCAGCGCATCTCCACCCTCGTCTGGCGTATATACCCATGTCGCTCCATTGCGCTGATGAATCTCTCCACCATTAGCATGTGTATAGCGTATGATCCACGCTCGCATATTCGCGAACATAGCTTGCAACACGCGGTCACGCGGAGCATTGGCCACCAGAAAAGGGCGGCCGGATCGCGCTGTTTCACCCATGTTCCACCTCTAAGTTTCGTTTCTACGGGGTTTTAAGGAAAGCATTACTACATATTATTATTCTATCTCAATAAACATTTTTGTGCATTCAATTTCTTCAATTAGAGTACAAATGTGAAGCCCCCGATTATTTTGTCATAAGTATATGCCTCCAGGACAATCGTGGCAATAGATTATGTGGTTCTTTTCCAGATATCGGTCGTTCATATTGAGAATACAAGTTCTACTAAAAAAGCTATACAGCTTCCTTGACAGCTATCTCAGTTTCATGATATGGTCAACATTGATAATCAAACAGCAAGACAAGCTTTCCAGACTTCTTTGGTAAAAGAGGTAAAAAATCTTTTATGAAATTATATGCAATTAGTGATTTGCATGTAGGGGTTAAGTGCAATGAGCAAGCATTAGCAGCCTTACCCTTCTATCCAAATGATTGGCTTATCATAGCCGGCGATATTGGGGAGACCGTACAGCATCTACATTACACGCTTAACATCCTTACCAGGCACTTTGCGCAAGTCATCTGGGTACCAGGAAACCATGACCTTTGGACTATTCCATCCTCATCTGAAGCTCATCTCATAGGTGAAGAGAGATATTACTATCTTGTCAAGGTTTGTCGTAGTTATGGCGTGATTACTCCCGAAGACCCATATCCTGTATGGCCTGGTGATGGAAAACCTACGCTTATCGTGCCACTTTTTCTGCTCTACGACTATAGCTTTCGTGACAATAACTTATCCTTCGAACAGGCAATGACCAGGGCAGAAGAGGCCAATGTGGTTTGTACCGACGAATTTCTCCTTAATCCTGCCCCCTATGCTTCAAGAGGTGCCTGGTGCCAGGCTCGCTGCGATGAAGCCGAGCGACGACTAAAAGAGATCCCGCCTGCGTACTCGATCATTCTTATCAACCATTTTCCCATTCGCCGTGAACATGTACGTGTCAATAACATTCCACAATTTTCTATCTGGTGCGGCACCAGCAGAACTCAGGATTGGATCACACGCTTTCCTATCTCGGTAGTTGTTTACGGACACGTCCATGTACGAGCAACCGATTACATTAATGGTACCAGATTTGAAGAAGTCTCTCTTGGCTATAAAAATAATTGGGATCAAGAGAAAGGGATGCAAAGTTATTTGAGACAGATCCTTCCTGATCCTCAAGTACAGCCTCCACAATACATACAACAGTATGGCATAAGTAGATTTTTAAATGGTGAAGTCAGAAAGGACTAAATAGGACATAAATATGTTTGAACATTCATGGATAACACCAACACCTTTCACACCTTTCAACCAATTACAAGAAAATGAAGTGCATGTCTGGCGAGCAGATCTCAACGTTACGTCCACAAGTCTACCTCGCTATCAGGCACTTCTTTCGCCAGAGGAACTAACCAGAGCCAAACGTTTTTATTTTGAACGTGATCGTCACACCTGGACAGTTGCGCATGGCGTCCTGCGTTTCCTGCTAGGAAAGTACCTTGAGAGCGATCCAGGGAAGATTACATTTCAATTAAACGAATACGGTAAACCATCATTATCGCGTTCCGACATGCATGACTCTTTCCAATTTAACCTTTCACACTCAAAGAATCTTGCACTCTTTGCTTTTGCGCAAAAAAATGTAGTTGGTGTAGATGTTGAATATATGTCAAATATCTCTTATGAAGAGATATCTCGCCATAGCTTCTCACCTTTAGAGCAACAAATGCTACAAAATCTTCCACAAATACAAAAGGCCTCTGCCTTTTTTAAATGCTGGACAAGCAAAGAAGCCTATATTAAAGGCCGAGGCATGGGACTTTCCCTCCCACTCAACATTTTCGATGTTTCTATTCAACCAGAAGAGCCTTGTGCTCTCATCGACTCACGCGAAGATCCACGAGAAGTACAACGCTGGCAATTTTATAAACTGGAGCCTGGACTTGAGTATGCAGGAGCCCTGGCAGTAGAAGGGAAAGATATAACACTACGTTGCTGGCAGTGGGTAGAAACTCTTATGCTCTCTTAGTCCTCACGCCTCCGGTGCTCAAATTCCTTTCCTTTATTTCTCCATATCATTTGGCTGATCAGCAATGGCACCATGAGACATACATTGGCTCTATACGTATCCATGCAAAAAGACTATATTTTCTTTATACAAAGTTGTATAAGTAGTGCCAATGGACAGGGCATGAATATAGGAATAAAGGAGACAGCTACATGCAAACAATATGGGAAAATAATTATGCTCAACGAGTTCAATGGCTAAAAAGCTCTGCTATAAGGGAGCTCTTGAAAGTAACGCAAATTCCCGGCTGTATCTCGTTTGGAGGTGGCCTACCAGCACCCGAAGTCTTTCCAATCGAGGAGATCGCGCAGGCTGCACAGAAAGTGTTGCGCGAGAAGGGGCCACAGTCCTTACAATATAGTACAACCGAGGGTTATCTGCCTTTACGTGAATTTATAGCACACTATGTATCAGCAGGAAAAATATCTATCTCCCCCGACAATGTGCTCATAACCTCTGGCTCACAGCAAGCCCTGGATATACTGGGGAAGGTCTTTCTAAATGAAGGCGATACTATCCTGGTAGATTCGCCAACTTATATGGGAGCATTACAAGCCTGGTCGGCCTATGGCGCACGCTACCAGGTCGTTCCAGCTGATAACGACGGCATCATCGCCCAGGAGCTGGAAGCGCTCTTAAAATCCGGCCCCAAATGGATCTATACGATGCCCAACTTCCAGAATCCTACCGGCCTCACATTGAGCCTGAAGCGCCGCCAGCAATTGGTCGAGATGTCCAACCGCCATGGCGTCCCGCTGATAGAAGATGACCCATATGTACACCTACGCTTCGAGGGCGAGCCCTTGCCATCACTCATCCAGTTAGCGGGACAGCTACAAACACCAGGCACAAAAGGACTACACAGCAATGTAATTTACCTGGGCACCTTCTCCAAGATTCTAGCGCCGGGGCTGCGCCTGGGATGGATCATTGCTCCAACTGAGGTCATCGGGAAAATGGCTCAGGCCAAGCAGGGCATGGATCTGCAATCGGCAACATTTAACCAGATGTTAACCGCAGAGGTTATCCAGGGCGACTTTCTATCACGACACATTCAAACCATTCGCAGCGTCTATCGCGAGCGGCGCGACGTGATGCTCAACGCCATGCAACAACACTTTCCAGATGGCGTAAGTTGGACACGACCTGAGGGTGGAATGTTCCTATGGGTCACGTTGCCGGAAGAGGTAGATGCCGCAGGACTGCTCGGCGAAGCACTTGCTAACAAAGTTGCCTTCGTCCCTGGTACATCGTTCTACCCACTGGCCAGCCGCAAAAACACTCTGCGCCTGAACTTCTCAAACGCCCAACCAGCACAAATCAGAGAGGGCATCGCACGCCTGGGACAAGTCTTCCAGAGCGCCAGAAGTAGTAATACTGAGACATCGGTATTGATATAACATCATTTACACATTTTTGCGCAATTGCGCAAAAATATGTAAAAAGAGCAATTGGTATAAAAAGTTGCAATTTAAACTAAATGAGAAGTGATGGATCTTTTATATCCCTCTTGAGATAATACGCAGGATCATCATAATCAATAGTGATGGGCAGACGGGCTATTCTCACGCGGCAACCTCTGATCGCGAACACGCAGGCTATAAGAATACATCTGCTCCGTATCCGGTTGCCGCCACGACAGGCGTACACGATACTCTGCGGCGTTCCAGGTAAAGAAACGTATGCTGAACCCTTTTATAGCATCGAAGCCCGCCACCGTTGCCAGGACAGTCGTTCCATAGCGTGCAAACCATTGTTCCTCACTGCTTTGAATAAAAGAGTCTGCAAGCGGAAAAACAAAGGCCACAAACAGCGATATGGGCAAGATCCATAGCCACGGCACCACTCCTCCTAGTACAAACACCCCCCACACCGTACGCATAAATATCATCCCGGACAACAAAATAAGCAATAGCAACCCTATATATGTAAGATAGAGATAAAAGCATATCTTCTCTACTTGATACAGAAAGGCTATTATGCGGCGTGCCCTCCGCTTCGCTCTCAGGTCTATTTCCTGGTTTTGAGCAGGTATTTGTTCCATAGGATCAAGCTTCTTACTAGGTAAAAACTCAATAGAGACTTATATGGCAGAGCCCATTTGTGCTGCATTATAACATAGTCGCACCGTAAGCTAACACTCTCTAAGCATTTTCGGATGTCTACCTTAGAGACCATACTGTTCACACATGTAGTGAATCATTTCCGGTATAAAACCCCAAATAATAATCAGGTCGCAAATCGGGTGAAGGGCTGATGCCATGTACCCCTGACCGGTGGCATACTATGGCAGTAAGAACAAAGAAGAAAAAAGCAGTGAAGCAACACAACAACGAAAAGATAAAGAGATCACGACAAACAATCAAAATTGAGACCCTTCTTCCAAGGAGCGCATCTATGGATGTATTGACATTATCACGTTTACAGTTCGGTTCCACTATCGTCTACCACTTTCTGTTTGTACCCTTGACGATGGGCCTGGCCTTGCTCATAGCAATCATGGAGACCCTCTACGTTCGTAGCGGAAATATAACATACAAGCGCATGGCGCAATTCTGGGGCAAACTCTTTCTTATTAACTTTGCCCTTGGGGTGGTAACGGGGATTGTGCAGGAGTTCCAGTTTGGTATGAACTGGTCCGCATATTCACGTTTTATAGGCGATGTATTTGGAGCACCGCTGGCAATTGAAGCCCTGCTGGCCTTTTTCCTGGAATCCACATTTCTGGGCATCTGGGTATTCGGCTGGGAACTCCTTTCACCGAAATTACATCTGGCGGCGATCTGGCTGGTGGTGATCGGTTCGCACCTGTCCGCCTTCTGGATCATTATCGCCAACTCTTTTATGCAGGAACCAGTGGGTTATGCTATCCGCAATGGCCGTGCAGAAATGACTGATTTCTTCGCCCTGCTGAAAAATTCAAATCTCTGGTACCAGTTCCCGCACGTTGTCTTTGGAGCGCTGGTAACGGGCACGTTCTTCGTGGTAGGTATCAGCGCCTACCACCTTTTAAAGAAGAATAAAGATCAGGAGTTCTTTCAACGCTCAATGCGCCTCGGCCTGACGGTTGCCTTGCTTGGCAGCATCGCAGTTTCCCTGGCGGGTCATCTCCAGGCTCAACACGTCGTACAAACGCAGCCTCTGAAGATGGCCGCCGCAGAATCTCTGTGGGACACGGAGGGTCCGGCATCTTTCTCGCTCTTCACTATCGCCGATCAGAGCCAGATGAAAGATATCGTAGCCATCAAAGTGCCCTATGCACTGAGTTTTCTTTCGTACAATAACTTTACAACGCCAGTGCAGGGTATCAAAGAGCTACAAGCTCAATATATTCGTCAGTATGGCCCTGGCAACTATGTACCACCAGTTATCGTCACATACTGGAGCTTCCGTCTCATGATAGCAATGGGTATCATCATGGCCTTGTTATCAATGGCTGGCATCTTCTTGCTGTGGAAGAAACGTCTGGAGCAATCACGCTGGTTCCTGATGATATTAATAGGGAGCATCGCGTTACCCTACATCGCGAACACAGCAGGCTGGATATTAGCGGAGATTGGTCGTCAACCCTGGCTTGTCTTCGGTGTACTCAAGACTTCGGCTGGTGTCTCGCCCTCGGTCAGCGCAGGCATGGTGCTCTTCACACTTATCACATTTATCACTGTATATGCTATACTTGCAGTTATCGACGCCTTCTTGCTCACGAAATATGCTAAGTTGGGCGTATTTCCTGCTGAGCAGACATCCGAGAGCCAGGAAGAGCGGCTCGTTATTACATATTGAGAGAGGTTGGAAATTCAATGGACCTGCATTTGCTCTGGTTTCTACTGATCGCCATCCTCTTCACGGGCTTCTTCGTACTGGAAGGCTTTGACTACGGTGTCGGCATCCTCTTACCACTGTTGGGTAAGAGCGATGGCGAGCGGCGTATGATCATTAGTAGCATTGGCCCTTTCTGGGATGGGAATGAAGTATGGTTGATTGCGGCTGGTGGGGCGCTCTTCGCTGCATTCCCCAACTGGTATGCAACGATGTTCAGTGGCTTCTACCTGGAGATGTTTTTTATCCTGCTTGCGCTCATCTTGCGCGGAGCCGCCATTGAGTTTCGCAACAAGCAGGATAGCCCACTCTGGCACACATGCTGGGATTGGATGATCTTCGCAGGCAGCCTGCTACCAGGCTTTTTGTGGGGCATCGTCGTTGCGAACATGATTCATGGTATGCCGATTGATGCAAACATGAATTATATAGGGACACTCTTAACGCCATTCAATCCATTTGCGTTATTGTGTGGTATAACTCTCGTAGTACTCTTTACACTGCATGGGACGATTTTCATTAGCTTACGCGTTACCGGTAGTATGGTCAAGCGAGCACAGAAGGTTGCCCGGCTCGTATGGTTGCCGACGATCACCCTGTTCCTGTTGATCGTTGGCCTTGGATACAATCTTTCGGATGTCTTTCACCATGTTATCCTGGACCCAAAGATAGTGCCTCTGGATTATGCGATTCTGGCCGCACTGATCGTGATTCCCTGGTTGGTAACGAAAGGACACAGTGGCTGGGCATTTACGATGACAACAATCGTTATCATACTGGTCGCTGCGACTGTTGGACTGAGCATGTACCCACATGTGATGCTCTCTAGCCTGAATCCGGCCTGGAGCCTGACGGTCGCCAATACGGCTTCCAGCCCCTACTCGTTGCTGGTGACGAGCTGGATCGCTCTGAGCATCGTGCCATTCGTCTTGCTCTACCAGGCCTGGAATTACTGGATATTCAGGAAACGTATTGAGCCACATACTATCGGCCAGCACTAAAAATATACGAGAATTATATAAACTGTTGCACCGCTATTGCGACATGCTTTCTATACATGCCGCAATAACGAGCATGTATCAGCCAGGGAATAGATAGGATAAATAGGCTGGCGCTATTATGAATATTAACAAACGCCTTCTTCAATATGTCAAAACGATGCGTATCTACGTTGTAGTGGTCGCCCTGCTGGGTCTGCTTACAGCGCTATGCATCGTCTTGCAATCTCATTATATTGCGCAGATTATCAATGGAGCCTTCCTCGCCAGGCAACCACTTGCGCAACTCACAGCAGCCATGTTCGTCCTGTTACTCGTCCTGATCGGGCGTGCAGCGCTGGTCTGGGGTGGCGAGGCTGCGACGAATTTTGTCTCCAGTACGGTCAAAAGCGATCTGCGCCTGCGCCTCTTTAAACATATCTTCAAGCTGGGACCGCTCTATGTGAAGGGTGAACGCAGCGGCGAGATCGTTAACACCGCCGCCGATGGTGTGGAGGCGCTCGACGCCTACTTTAATCAGTTTTTCCCGCAGGCGTGTGCGACACTGATCATTCCGACCGTCATCCTGGTAGTTGTCTTTGCTACTGATACGCTCTCAGGCATCGTGCTGTTAGTGACGTGGCCGATCCTGCCTTTTTTCATGATCCTGATTGGCAAGCAGGCCAGCGCGATGACCGAGCGCCGCTGGCACTTACTCAGCCATCTGAGCGCCCACTTCCTGGATGTCCTGCAGGGCATGACGACGCTTAAGCTATTCGGGCGCAATAAAATCCAGCAAGCGACAATTCGGCGCATCAGCGAGCGCTACGGTGATACGACGATGAAGGTGTTGCGAGTGGCCTTTTTATCCTCATTTGTGATGGAGATGGGTGCGACGATCAGCAACGCGATTATCGCCGTGGAGATCGGGCTGCGGCTCCTCTACGGCAATATTCCATTTGAGCAGGCATTCTTCGTCCTGTTGTTAACACCTGAGTTTTATCAGCCATTGCGGGCTTTAGGAGCACAATTTCATGCCAGTATGGAGAGTGCGGCTGGTGCGCAACGCATCTTCGATATCCTCGAAACTCCTGTACAGAAGCAAGCGGACGAAGGCAAGAATATACCAGAACGGGTTGTGCGACACTCATTAGAGTTCGACGCTGTATATTATGCCTATCCAACGGCTGACAATACGAGCTATCCAACACTCAAAGGCGCTTCGTTTGCAATGCGTCCAGGCCAGAAGATAGCGATGGTAGGACCCAGTGGAGCGGGCAAAAGCACCATCGCCAACCTCCTGCTGCGCTTTATTGAACCTGATCAGGGCAACATCACTATTGACGGCGTGCCCATACAGACGTTTAGCGCGGAGGACTGGCGCACTCTGGTTGCCTGGCAGCCACAGCGTCCTTACTTGTTCAATGCAACAGTCGCCGACAATATTCGCCTGGGCAATCCTACAGCCACACAAGAACAAGTTGTACAAGCAGCTAAACAGGCGAACAGCCATGACTTTATCGAGGCGTTGCCCGACGGCTATGATACCGTGATCGGGGAGCGCGGCACCCGTCTGAGCGGCGGACAGGCACAGCGTCTGAGCCTGGCACGCGTCTTCTTAAAAGATGCTCCAATCCTTGTGTTAGACGAGGCTACTTCGACCCTTGATGCGGAGAGCGAAGCATATATCTCACAGACCATCGAGACTATCGCGCAGGATCGCATCGTTCTAGTCATTGCACACCGTCTCAACACTATTACAAGCGCCGACCAGATTGTCGTACTGGAGGATGGACGAGTGGCAGATAGCGGATCACATCAGGCGCTCCTGGCATCTTCGCCTCTCTATCAAAGGCTAGTCGCAGCATACGCAGATGATACTGTTTATAAAGATTATGAAGATGAGGAGGCCCGCATATGAGTAGCACATACACATCCAATACTATGTTCAAGAGCACATTTAAGCGCCTGCTCATGCTGGCCCTACCAGTCAAAAACTGGATGCTGCTAGCTACCCTTCTTGGCAGCCTGACCGTCATGAGTGGTATCGGTCTGCTTGCCACATCGGCCTATCTTATCTCGGCTGCGGCCCTGCACCCATCAGTAGCAGTACTGCAGGTCGCTATTGTTGGTGTACGCTTCTTCGGCATCGCACGCGGAACTTTTCGCTATCTTGAGCGTCTGGTATCGCACCGCGCAACATTTCGCCTGCTCACCAACATGCGCGTCTGGTTCTATAGCGCACTCGAACCACTCATGCCCGCACGCCTGCTGGCACAGAAAGATGGCACAATGCAGGAGCTACATAGCGGTGACCTGCTACAGCGTGCCGTGGCCGACATCGACATCCTGCAAAATTTCTATATTCGCGTCATTGCGCCGCCACTGGTCGCAATAATTATTGGCATCGTAATGTGGATCTTGCTGGGAGCCTTTGATGGACTCTTTGCCTTGATCTATATCGTCTTCTTCCTTGTCTCCAGCATCGGAGTGCCGCTGCTCGCTTACCTATTGAGCAAAAAAATCGGTCGGCAGATGGTTGCGACTCGTGCAGACTTGCATGTTCAGCTCGTCGATAGCGTTCAAGGTCTCGCCGACCTCGTGGCCTTTGGACAGGAGCAGCGTCAGGCCGAGCAGATTCAAGCGCTCAACAAGAAGCTTAACAGGATGCAAATGGGTATGGCCTACATCAGCGGCTTGCAGGGTAGCCTGACCAATCTCCTTATGAATCTGACCGCCTGGACCATTCTGCTATTCGCCATCCCAATCGTCTACAGTGGTCGGCTTGATGGTCTCTTCCTTGCCTTACTCGTGCTAGCATCACTTGCCAGCTTCGAGATTGTGCTGCCCTTGCCCACAGCATTCCAGCAAGTAGGCAGTAGCGTGGAGGCAGCACGCAGATTATTCGAGATCGTCGATGCGCCGCCAGTTGTAAAAAATTCAGTAGTACCATCACCTGAGCTAGATGACAAGATAATTGTCGTGCAACATCTCAACTTCCGCTACGATGCTAAAGAGCCATATGTATTGCGCGATATCAACTTCACCCTGCCCCAGGGCCATTGTCTGGCGCTGGTTGGGCCGAGCGGATCGGGCAAATCCACGCTGGCACACCTCTTACTACGCTTCTGGGACTATCAAGAAGGGCACATCCTGCTCGGAGGACACCAACTGCAGCAGTATCAGCAGGATGATCTCTACCGTCATGTCAGCGTAGTAGAGCAGGACACCCACCTCTTTAACACGACTATTCGCGAAAACCTGATGCTGGCGCGTTCAGACGCAGTGGAGGAAGAGATGATCGAAGCTGCCCGACAGGCACAACTGCACGACTTCGTACAGGGGCTACCCAACGATTACGATACCCAGGTCGGCGAACAGGGGCTACTCCTGAGCGGCGGTGAACGTCAGCGTATTGCAATCGCCCGCGCCTTCCTCAAGAATGCACCCATACTCATCCTCGACGAACCAACCGTCAATCTGGACGCCATTACTGAGCGTGCAGTATTGCAGGCCATCGACATATTGCGCCAGGGCCGCACCACCCTGCTCGTCACCCATCGGCTAACAGAGATGGAGATGGCCGACGAGATCCTGGTACTGCAAGCAGGCCAGATTGTAGAACGCGGCACACACTATCAGCTATTGCAAGAGGAGGGGTCATACCGACATATGTGGCAACAACAACAGCACTCTTCGCACTCGACCACCCTCTAGACGTTTATGCATGCTTTGCATTATAAATCTACTATATTGTTGTCCATCCAGCAAGTAATAATTGTGCACCATCTACGGAGGAGGCAAACTTTAGCATACCGCGACCATCCATTGCGCCCATATATAAAGCATCGTAACCCAACGATTGTGGAGAAGCGGCACGCACGGCATACTTCTGCCCATCACGCGACACATTGGACCAGATCTGTTGTGAACCCACATTGAGCATAAATGAGGCACCTGGTAAAGTGTTAGAAACAAGCATTTGCCACTTTTTAGTGTTTATATCCAGTTTCCACACACCATTTTTAGCTGTGTTCGCACCAGTACCACTATGACCAACAAAAGCCAATAACGTATGGGAGGAGACAACATGTATCTGCACCACAGCCATAAGATCGTCGGTAGAAGAGATTTGCTTTTTCTGATATTGTTGTGTTTTATCATCAAAATTCCAAACACTGATTGTACTCGGACCGGATGTTGCAGGACAATTCGCCAACTCACAAATCCTGTAGCCACCCCAGCCTACACAACTGCTGGTATATAAAGAGAAACCATCTTCTCCATCAGGACTAAAATCATCGCAACGCGAGCTAGTACTAAATAGATGAAGATTATTCCCTGGCTTATTACCTGCTGAAAGATTCAGCAAGTAAACATTGCGCTGATTTTGAGTAACATTACGTTGAGTTAGACCCTCATGCAGATAAACACTATCAGGAGCACGCCAACCAATGACATCATAGGATTGCTGCCCTTGTAGCTCTTGCTGCATACTGCCAGTATTCAGATTTAGTTGATATATCGTATTGATCCTTTTCATATCGTTTGTATCAAAAACAACATAATTTGAAGCATTATAGGAAAATGGTGAGAGCGATATATTTGCAACACGCAAATCTGTACAGTACAAAGTTTGCAAATCTTTTCCATCTATGCGCACCATTTGTATTTTATAGTAGTTATTTTGATTTTGTGCTAATTGCGATAAAAAAAGAATCCATTGTCCATCAGCGGAAACCTGAGCATTGCTAATCTGAACGTCGGGTAGTGCGGTAATCGTTATTTGTTTCCCATTTTCAGCATCATAGCGCACAAGAACGCCACTGGGCCCCGTTCTATAGTTGTGATTTGACACATAGACAACATCCTGATGTTTTTCCTGCGCCCCTAAGAGTGGAGGAAGGATGGCAGCACGCGCGGTCCCTTTGGCAGGACAAGCAGTCTGTGAAGTTGTAAGCCCAGTTGCAGAAGCGAGAGTAGTTGCTTTGAGCGTTGTACCAGAGGATGACTTTACAGTAGCAGCAGACCCAGGTCCAAGGATGCCTTTCGCCTGTAAATAAGGCATGCTATACCAGGCCCCAAAAGACGCGAACACAATGACACCAATCAGCAGTCCAATTAGCGGCGAACGCCGGGGCATAAAAAGTTTAGAGCGAACAGGAGGAATTATTGGCATGCTGACCGTTTCCTGATAGGCTCGATAATGCGATAATGGTCCAAAACCAGGCCAACCATCTCTTCTGGCTGCATAGCAGTAATCTCCAATACTTCCAAAGTAGGCAGTTCTATATTCGCATAGCCTAGCCACGCTCATTCTTTTATTATACATGATCCTTTTAGAAAAAGATCATAATATCCCAATTCACCTATTACAAAGCGTCAGGCTTGCTCTGCGCATTAGGAGCATCAAGAACCATACGCTGTGCACGCGCAACCAACTCATCCCTACGCGCAAGCAAGTTCGCATCAACAACCTGGCCAACTTCTAATTGCGCAAGAAATTCTATACCCTCGTATGCGAGCTGAACAAGTTGATTGTATAAATCTTCTGTATAAGATTGCAGCTCAGCCCGTACAACCACAGACGCAGACAGCTCCGAAATCGGCTTCAATTGTTGATGTATTTCTAAAATAAGCTGTTTAACGACTTTATCATCCATTATGCGCCTCCAGTCATTTGAGCAGACATAGCTGGTACTAATATAGTACAGCTTCCCATAAAACAATATGCTATATCTGGCACTATATTAGCATTATACCATACGCCACGGAGAAATATACTGATATAAATGTCATGATAGCTCTTTTATCTCAGATCAATGTTGCACCTTTACCACTAAAACAGGCCCCATAGAAGGCCAAGCTACTAACCTTGACCGGCTCTAGTAAAGTGAAAGCCGAGAAATCTGGTAAAATTTATACAGAGGTGCACATCTTCGTGCAACCACAGCCATAAAATACAGAGTTAATGTGGATCATAAGGTGAAATCGATGCGAAGCCGAGACGCAGAAAAATGAAAAAGAGCGCTAGTTGCTGCGACAATCCTGAATCAACCTGGAGATATTCAATAGGCAATATGTGAGGATCTATGGAAAATATAACTTCTGAGAACCCTGAACAGCCGTTGGGAAAAACGACCATAAAACCT
This sequence comes from uncultured Chloroflexia bacterium, assembly GCA_963850365.1. GTDB lineage: Bacteria > Chloroflexota > Ktedonobacteria > Ktedonobacterales > Ktedonobacteraceae > Dictyobacter. The sequence continues at coordinate 479,114 of CAWKKX010000025.1, read as the reverse complement.
GCCTGGGAGCGGCTACTCTTGCCGGTCTTTAGCATTGTTCTCATCGCCAGCATCCTCTGGCTCGGCGTGCAGCAAAACCAGAATAGCGTGGCATTAAGCAAGCAACAACGAGATATAACACTGAGCATAGCCACCGATCAGCAGCGCGAAACAACGCTCTTAAATTATAGAGACAAGATCGCGGAGCTGATGGTACAGGATAAACTACTGCAAGCTCACCCCGCAGATGCAGCAAAATTGGTGGCCGATGCCTACACAGAAGAGGCATTACGTAAGCTAGACCCGGATCGCAAAGCCGAACTCATGCGCTTTCTGTATCGGACCAAACTTATTAGTAACGATACGCACATCATCAATATGACCGAAGCTGATGTTCACGGTGCTCACATGGCCAATATTGACATACGCGATACTTATCTCGTGGGCATTAACTTGAGCGGGGCCGATCTACATGGAGCCATTCTTAGCGATGCAATACTCACCTTCGCGAACCTGGCAAACGCCAACCTTACAAATACCAACTTTCAAGCGTGTGATATGCATAATGTCAACCTGACAGGGGCTAACCTGGCAGGAGCCAACCTCCGCGATACCCTTGGTCTGAACAATGATCTATTAGCCCATGTCCACTCACTTGCCGGAGCAATAATGCCCGATGGTAGCATACATCGTTAGTCATAGCGTTATGCCCTTTTTTCTATGCTTGAATAAATGACTCCTCAATCTGCAAAGTTCATATTGAGAATTCTATCTCAGCAGATTGAGGAGCCTTTTCTTCGCGCTTCTAAAAGCTAGCTAATCTTTTATCACTACAGACCGTAGGCTGTCAGATGGCTATCGTTATCAGGGACATAGATTTTTCCGTTGACAACTATCGGACTCTGCCAATGCAAACTGCCAATTGAGCCTCCAGCAGAGCTCTGGCTACTACTCCACAGCAGAGCTCCGGTTGCAGGATTCAAGGCACGCAACACGTTACTCCCTTGCACAAACAGAATACCATTCGCGATAAAAGGTGAACTACCGCTGTCGCTGTTCTGATAAGCCAATTGCAATGTGGTTTTCTTGTTGCTGGTCACCACCTTGTAGGCCATCAAGCCAGAGAAGTTGGTAACGAAGACCCAGGTGACACCACTGCTATCAGTCCAGACGGCGGGTTGCGTGTCCACATCGCCTTTTATTGGCTGGGCAACTATCTGTAATGCGCCACCAATGTGATTGGCACTCCCTTGCCCGGAGAGATTTTGGCGATTGAGGAGGCGCAGATTGTTATCCTTGCCTGACTGCACTATCAGATTCGGTGTTGAGCTACCTGCCTGCGTAGGAAGGATCACTGGATCTGTGCTACCAAGGTCCTGGTCGTTGGCCTGGAGCGTGGCATAGATCAGATGGTGTATAGCTATCAACTACTTTGGATAGATCCGGCGTCAGTTCAATGATACTATCACCAAAACTGAGTCCATCGCCTCTGAATGGTCCATTCCCTGTTGCAACAAAGATATTGCCTGTTACTGGATCATACGTTGGCGCGGCGCGTCCCCAAATAGCGGTTTGTACATCGGCACATTCTGTGGCGCTTAAGACATGCTCTGATGTTTGCACATACGGCATTCCAAACAGATACAACTCCTGTGCTCAACTTGACAGCAACAATATGGCCTTCGTAATGACCTCCATCTCCAGGATATCCACCCATGCTCATGTAGAGATATCCATTGATGATATTAAGAGAAGATGAACCTTTCTCTACAGTTGGCATGTTTGTCAGTAACACAGGCCAGGTACTATCGATAGTTTCGGCACCGGTGCCAACGGCGTACTTATGTACTTTCCCATCCAGTCCATACCCATAGACAAACGTGCCAGACGAGTCAATAGCAGGCGAGCTCGTTGTATAGTTCGGACCGCTCGTAGTCTTGCTCCATACCTGGGTGCCGTTGCTGGCATCGATAGCTAGCAAACTGCCGGTCTTCGTTGTCACAAACAGAAGCGTCTTAGTACCTGTTGCCGTCGTGACATTGGGTAATTCAGCTGGAGCACCATCGACGGTAGCAGGGAGAGTCTGTTGCCAGAGCCGCTTGAGCGAGCCCACATTAGCAGCACTAATAGTCGTTTCAGCGCTATTGACCCCGGTACGCTGACCACCACCATCAAAGGCGGGCCAGGGTACAAGGCTGGCGGCCGCCTGTACATTAGTATGGGATGAGACAAATGTAGTAGCAGTGAATAATGCGCTACAAAGTGCGAGCAGCACAAACCGTGATATTCCCATCGTAATAGCGTTTCTTCGCAATACTAAAACTCCTTTTTGCTAAGATATTCATCTTGAATATCCAATTGTTTGTTTCATAATATCAATATGACCCATTGATATAATATATAGCGTAGTAGAATAGATGAACTTCTCTTTCTTCACGGGTAAGATCCACAGAAAGTATACAATGTTTGACCTTTATACCTATATAATCTTCTAGCTCTTTAGAAGAGAGTATAATTTTATTTCGTTATAGTTCTTTTTCTCGTTGATACCTTACTTCAAAATACAATTGATTCGGCACAAAGTTATCAAAACTATTTTCTCAGAAGATAGAGACTCATATCGGTTAGTAGAGGTTGAGCCTTTCTTGTACAGCTACAATTTGTTTGAAAATAGTATCAATTTAAGTGTTATTTTATTAGGAAAAGTCACATTACTTTCTAATGTGATTATTTTTTGCTGATAGCATTGAAAATGTTGTGTGAGCACCACTAAAATCCTTGAAATCCCTCCCAAAAGCAGGTACGCTTCTAGGGAGCGACGAGGTTCTTACGTTAACCGGGTCATGGCACTTCTCCAGCGTTGACCAAACACTACATCATATGCCAGAGGCAACCGCGAAAACGTATGTCCAACGAGCACGCCTACAGTTGTGTGCGCCACTCGCTTCTCTCAGAAAGCTATCGAGCAGCAATATAATTCGGAGGGCCGCAGATGCGTTCTGTTTTAGGGAGACCCAGTTATAAAGTATATAGTACAGTCGTCCAGACATTAGAAGGCGCTATCATCGGCCATTATCAGATTCAACAGCGTCTTGCACGAGGTGGCATGTCCGAGATCTACCTTGCCCGCGATATATGGACAGGAAAGATCGTCGCGATCAAACTAGTACATAAAAGTATTCACAACCATTGTGAACGCCTTCAACGCGAGATAAAAGCGCTCAAAGCATTAACGCACAATAATATTCTCCCGGTCCTGGGATATGGAATGCAGGGCTCGTGGTGCTATATGGCCATCCCATACATTGCATATGGGACGCTGGCGAAGCGGCTAACACAAGGGCCATTGACAGAAGAAGAAGCTGGCAACGTTCTCAGACAGCTGGCTAGTGCCTTGCAGTTCACTCATGATCAGGGCATGCTTCATCGTGACATTAAACCCTCGAATGTTCTTCTAGATGATAAGCAACATGTCTATCTCATTGACTTTGGCCTGGCCCAACTGCGAAGAGAGAAGAGCTACCTCATACAAGCAAACCAGTTGTTTGGCACCCCCGATTACATGGCTCCTGAGTTAACGGAAGGACCAGCAACAATCAGTAGCGATATTTATGCCCTCGGTGTGTTACTTTATCAGATGCTCACAGGACATGCTCCTTTTAAAGCAGAACATCCAATGGCCACCCTCTGGAAACATCGAGAAGAGCTACCCGCACCCCCATCTTCACACAATCCGGCTATTACTCCTGCTGTCGATAGAGTTGTGTTGCGGGCACTTGAAAAGAAGCCACAGGATCGCTTTCAGACAGTAAATGAGCTCGCACAAGCCTATCAACGAGCCAGTGGGAGCGCAGAGACGCTTCCGGTAGCAGTACGATCAACACAATCAGTTCAATTTTCTCCTATCAGTAGAATTTCTACATATGCAGGACAAAATACGCAAAGAATGGCTGTAGGATTGGTAGCCGCGACACTTTTATCGATGGTAGCGCTGTTTCTCGGTTTTTCTTTCTCTTCTTTGCAAGCCCACTCACACTATCTGACATCTTCAAAAGCTCATGTTATGTATAAGACAGTAATAACAATACCAACACACCCATCTGTACCAACTCTTCCGCCTCCTACCCCCATCCCAACACCCCCACCAGCGCCGATTATGGTAAGTGAAGCTTCTCACGCAGTTTACCAATCTCCGTTGCTTATATCTCAGCAAGCCCCTCTAAACCAGGTGCAAAATAGCGATAGCTCCAAGCAAAAAAACAGCGCCAGTCACAAGAACATTGATGACAACGGTGATAGTAGAAATTGTAATAGCGATGGTGATAGCAGTGATAATAGTGGTGATAATTAGTGATGGCTGGCATTAATATAGCAGTACGACAACGCGACAGGACATGCAGTGTCCATAGACAAAGGTTCACTGTATAATCTAACTATTGACTTACATGCTCTAGTTCCAGCACATCTCAACATAGCGGCGTCATTGCGGCAAGAAATGATGATACTTCTTGTGTACTTTTGCACATTCGCCCCTCGAATTATCCACAGGAGTACAATTGAATTCTTTCACGTCGTAGAAAAGTACAAACCGCTGCTCATCGCGATCCATAAGTAAAGATTGATATCTACTTGCTAACTTCTTTGGCACATCTCACATTTTCAACTGGTAATTTATGCCTACTTTACCACTTTTCCCTCTCACACTCGCTATAATAGAAGACATAAGCGAAGGAATTTACTTTCGGGGCATTATTCAACTACAAATTATCTGATCAGTCATACCTCTTTATCGTCTAGTATATAATCAGGCCAGACCAGATTGATAGAAGCGGAAAGGGATATTCTTCAGCACACCACCCATTGTTGTCTTGTTCTCCTCACCTCGGCCTGTTTCGCATATATGCAAAGCATCTAGCCATTTGAAATAGAAAGTTATTAGCGCAGAGAGGAAATAGTGGAAGCACAATCATTGATAGCATTGGATACAGACCATATCAAAAGCTACGTCTTCGCAACTGACACGCTGAAAGAGATTCGTGGAGCCAGCTCCCTGCTTGATCGCCTTAACCGCAATGTAATGGAAAAGGAAGCAAAGCGATTGGATGGGGAAACAATATATGCGAATGGTGGCTCTGGCCTCTTTCTTATCGACTCCAACAAAGCAGAAGAGTTCGCTACACGAGTACAGCAAGAATATCAACGCCTGACAGCCGGGGGTGCCACGGTTACCTATGTAATACAAGAGTTGCCAGAGGGTGCGCCACAGACGCGAGAAGCGATTATGACGTATCGTATGCCCCATACACTGGCGTTGTTGCGCTACCGTTTGCGCCAACGAAAGGATAATCCTGACACATATACTACTGAGGTCTCGCATCCCCTTATGCGCCCCTGCGACTCGTGTGGCACCTACTATGCCGCAACGTATGCTCGCGGCGAGCAAGCATTCTACTGCCAGGTTTGCCAGAACAAACGGCAGGAGGATGATGATGTGAAGAGATATATTACCACATGGATAAAAATACAGAACCCACGTAAAAACTTCGAAAGCCCACTCTGGAAAACAGTGCTTAGCCGACTAAATCACTATAACTACCGTCTAACAGATGATGATGATAATGACGTGAAACGCCCAGAAGACCTCAACGTCTTTCGTGAGTTTCGGCAAGCGAAAGACTATCTTGGACTGATCTACGCCGATGCAAATGGGATGGGTAGGAAGATCGAAGACCTCAAGACGTTGCTGGAGATACAAGAATTTGCTCTAAACATTGATAAAGCGGTCTACTGGGCAATGTGTGATGTTATCCAGGATCAATTGCCTGTGAAAAAAGGGATTGATGGCCTGGTATTTCCTTTTGATATCCTGCTTATCGGGGGTGACGATCTGGTTTTCGTCGCGCCCGCCGCTCAGGCCATGTCCGTCGCTCACGCGCTTGCCAAACAATTTTATAAATTCGCAAATCAGGACAAGTCAGCAAATGATAATCAGGACGAGCAAGCAAAAGATAAAGAGAAAAAAGAGTGTGGAGATGGTACAAAAGAAGCAGAAAAGCACTCGCTCTCGATTGGTGTTGTACTTGCCCCAACAAACTATCCCTTCTCACTCCTGCGCAAGCTCGCTGAGAGTACGCTAAAATTTGCTAAAAAGGATGGCTCAAAGAGGATTGAGAAGAAAAAGAGTGAGTACGACAAAACGCGCATCAACTTTCTGGTAGTTGCCGGTAGTACAAGCCATGACTTTGATAAGGTGTATAAACAGTTGTATAAGAAGAGAAAGACAGACTCTTTCTATGCAACGATGCGTCCCTATACCGTAGAGCAACTTGAATTTTTGCTTAAGAGGCTCAAAGAGGGAAACAAATATGCATTAGGGCGAAGCAAATTGCATCAGTTACGCGAGGCGGTTTTGCAGCTCAATCGTTCAACCTCGGTAACTGAGAGCCTTGCATTGTTGCGCACCTGGAAAGCAGATGAGCGGGATTTCATGGTAAAAGAGGTCTACAATCCGCTCACTCAATGGGATGAAGCAGAATCCAGCGGCAAATTTTCCCGTTGTCACCTTTCCCTGGGTGATTGAGAAGGAGAAGGATCTCAAGCGGCATAGCACGCTTCTCCTTGATTTTGTTGAGCTTTATGATTTTGCAGCACAAGAGGGTGACGGTGAGTATGACGAAAACTGATCGCATTCAGATCTACTATACACTGGAATTTTCCGCCCCCTTCCACTTCGGAACCGGGATCAGGAGGGGCTTAATCGACCGTTCGGTGGTGCGCGATAATGGGGATTATCTCTATGTGCCCGGCTCTACCATCAAGGGCGTTGTGCGCGAATTATGTGAGCAATTGGCGCGTTTCTATGAGGATAGCGATGACAAGATGCGCTCAAGGATGATCTCTCCCCACGACAAAGAGATTGCGCTGAAAGACCTGGGAGCACCACCAACCATTGTCACCCGCATCTTCGGCTCACAAATTCGCCCTGGTCGCCTTTGCTTTAACGATGCAAGACTGACAAAAGATGATAAAGAGCGCTACGACGCTAATGATGAAAAAAAACGTTACCAGAACATGCAAACCGATCTCTATACCCAGGTGCGGCTCAACCGTCTCACGCGCACAGCTGTGAGAGGAGCACTTTATAGCAGCGAATTCGGTGTGCGTAAGATGGTCTTTCAGGGAAGTATTGTCGGAGGTCTGGAATGCATGCCAATCACTGACGAGGTAGATGAGATATTTTCAGGAAAGGGCGAAAACGACCCGACATACTCGTTACTGTTGCTACTAGCAGGACTATATATGCTAGAGCACCTGGGAGGCAATACATCAACGGGCAAAGGTGAGTGTCGTTGCAGGATTACACAGCTCAAAATCAATGATGCTACATTTGTCCTTGAAGAGACTGAAAAGACCAAAACTACTACTCCTGCTAAGGGGAAATGGGAAGAATGGTTACAACATCTTCACGTTCTCTCTTACTATTCACTGATGCTACAGGAGGAGGTATGAAACGCTTTGCCATTAAAGTAAGAGCCCTTTCTCCACTCGCTATTCGTGCCGACCACTCGCCCACGCGTGCCGATGTTGCGCCCTATATCCCTGGCTCAACCTTCATCGGCAGCCTCGCTGCGGCACACCGGCTGCTTCGCGACGGCCAGAAAGAAGAGTTCGTCAAGCTCTTCCTCAGCGATAAAGTACAGTATCCTAATCTCTATCCTGCATCATTCAAAAATGGCAAGATACAGGATTTATTCTCTCCTCTCTATTGCATTCCACGCACCGCTCAGACTTGTAAACGCTTTAAAGGCTTCAAGCCTCTGCTTGACGACGACCTTGATGATGATGATCAGCACCATGGTGTGCGCGATAATTTGTTTAACTGGGCAATATTCGCTTTATCAGACAAAGCACGGCAGGCTACCACAGAAGCAGAGAGAGAGCAAATCATCTCAACGCTACAAGACAAGCAAAATAGAGATTGTCCCTGTGGTGAGCCGCTGGATAGCTTCGACGGGTTCTATCGTTGGAGGAATAATGACCGTGCAGCTGCCAGGCCAGATAAACGACTCCTCACACGTACAGGGATCAATCGTAAATCTGGTACCGTCGAAGATAAGATACTCTATAGTCGTGAAGTGTTTGAGGAAGACAATATCTTCTTTGGCATTATTCAAGCCGAAGATGATGTCGCAGACGATTTACAAAAGTTCATCTTTGCTAAAGAGAGCGCCGACGAGGGCCCTTTGCTGCTCACCGATTTTGCCCGCCTTGGCACTGCGCGGACACGTGGCTTCGGTCAGGTAGAGTTTGAAATAGGGCGGCAAAGAGATACTCAGGACGATTTTGAAGCGTTCAAGCAACGACTGTATAGCTTCAATCAAGCCTTGCATGATTATGCACAAATAGATGCACATCGGCCATTTTACATCGCACTCACGCTGCACGCACCCACCCTGCTCTATGATGAGCTGTTGCGTTATGAGGGCACTATTTCAGAAAAACGGCTTGCCGCTCTGACAGGACTGCCAGAGGATAGCTTTGAGTTGCTCTATCACTCAGCGAGTGTGCGACGCATCATGGGCTGGCAGGATTTATGGGGATTGCCGCATACACATGAGTATGCACTTGATGCAGGCTCAGTCTTTCTCTTTGCCCTTACACACTCGCTTGCTGATGATAAAGAGGATCGCCTGGCACAAGCACTGTTCAAGCTTGAAGAGCGAGGCATAGGGCAACGGCGGGCCGAAGGATTTGGGCGCGTCTGTATCTCTGATCCATTCCATACAGAAAGGGATTTGCGATGAAAAACGAACCGCAGAACAAAACAGACGAAGCGCAAAATAAGATAGACGAGATGAAGATCATCCGCGAAGTGCAATTGCGGGCCGACGCCCTCTATGAAGAGGCGAAAGAACTGGGCGATCATGCCGCTCGTACATTTGGAGAAAAGCATCGTGCACAGATCACTGGGCTTGAAAAAATCGCTGAGAGCACCTTCAAACTCTCAGATGTCTTTGACTACATTAAGCGCCAGACCGCACGCCACGAGCATTGGCAACACGAAGGATTTGGCAAGACATTGCTGGAGAAATTAGAGATAAAACTTGCCAGCGAACAAAGGACTATCAGCGCAGGCCTGGGGATCAACGATAAGACCGAGCCGGGACGGCAGGAGCGCCGCAGAATACAGCTCCTGCTCATACGCCAGTTTATCCGTCAGATGGCAGTTGAGTATGAATTCCAGGTGTATTTTGGTAAGGGAGCAAGACGCAATGGCACTCAATGATGCGTTTTACAAAAAGCTCTGGCTGATAAGCGATACCATCCTTTACCCCGAGGCGGTGATTTTTATGCGCGAACTGGCGGACGACGAAGAGGTAAAGCATCTCCCGGACAACAATCAGGTGATGGGATTACTCAACATCGTCGAAAATGCCAGATACAGCCATATCATTGATTACATCAGGCATCAGATCGACCGCAAAGTTGATAAGATATTCTATGAAAGACTTTTCCAGGCACTACGTGCCATGCAGCAAAAGCGCCTACAAGAAGAATTCCAGTTGGTCACAGCACCACCAACAAAGCAAGAAATGGATGAACTGATGCTACTACTAGCCCGCGAGTTTATCCAGCATATTATCGCAGAGCATGGCATGTTGAAGCCAGATAATTAAGAAGAGGAGTGAAAGCTATGGCTGAATTAGAGAATTGCTACGAGTTGCGCAACCGCTATCTCTTTGAAGGACAACTCGTGATGCAAACAGGGCTGCACATTGGCGGGGGCACAGCATCACTCAGTCCCAGCAATAGCCCGGTTGTACTTACAGCCACCGGGCATCCCTTTATCCCCGGTTCCAGCTTTAAAGGCGCATTACGTAGCACCGTAGAGAAGCTTGTCCCAAGGCTACCAACCGATGCCAAACTCAGCTCATGTGCGTTGATTGAATTGCCCAAAGACCAACAGAAAGCGGAGACAGAGAAAAAAGATGAGCCCAAATCGTGTCCGACAACACGGCAACGAGGCATCAGAGATATACGGCGAAAATGGGAGCAAGACGGCCAGGACTATGATCTTGAGCAGTACGAGCTTCCTTATCTTTGTAGCACCTGCCAGCTCTTCGGTTCCCCATTCACAGCTGCACGCATAAATGTGAATGATCTCTACCTTGTAAACGATGACTGGGATGGTGGCATCCAGATCCGCGATGGTGTGGTCATTGACCGCGATAGCGAGACGGCAAAGGATGGTTTAAAATACGATTTTGAGGTTGTACCTGCCAGTGCAAAATTCAAATTGCGTCTCGTTCTCGAAAATGCCACAAAGTCGGACTTGCAGCTTATCAGCATAGGGCTCAGCGAGTTCGTACATAGTTTCGGTATGATCGGCGGCAAACGCTCACGCGGCCTGGGCGCATGCGAGCTACAAGGTCTCACAGCATCATCACTTGAACTAACAGGAAAAGACATTAGTGGAAAAGACATCCGCCCAGAAGAGAGTAAGGATCGCCTACAAAATTATCTCCTCAACCGAAAATTCTCGATGGAACCAGAGCCGGGGGAGCAATTTCTCAATCGACACATTAAAGGCATCTTTGGTATAAAGGGGTAAGCAATGCTAAAAAAAATCGTCAATGAAGCTTCCTTAACCGTACGCATTACAACGACCGGGCCACTGCTGATTAAATCTGGGTATGCGACGGTGAGCGGCCCCAATATGACGCCTGTGCTCACCTTTCGCAATGAGAAGCAGGAAGTGTTTATCCCTGGTAGTTCGCTCAAAGGGGTCTTTCGCAGCCATATCGAGCGTGTCATAGGTACTTTAAAAGCCCATATTACCTGCTATCCTTTTGCAGTTGAAGAGAACAAAGAAGCCGACCGGGAACAGCGCAGACGCGATTATCGCGAATCATGCGGCGAGCTATTTAATAAAATTGCGAAAAAGAATGATGATGATATGAGCGAAAAGCGCAGCAAACACCTCGATGCGCATAAAGACGTTATATATGCTGCATCCTGTCCCACCTGCCGTCTTTTCGGCTCAACAAGCTTCATTGGGCGTATCGCCATCAATGACGCATATCTTGCCTCTGATACAAGATTAAACAAGGAATTGCGTGATGGCGTAGGAATTGATCGGCTGACAGGTGGGGCGAGCGATAGGGCAAAATTCAACCTGGAAGTGGTTGCCAGCGGCGTCGCCTTTGAGACGGATATTCACCTGCGCAACTTTGAGCTATGGCAACTTGGTATGCTCTTCATTATTCTACAGGATATGGAGGACGAGCTGATTCCACTTGGCTCAGGGCGCTCACGCGGCCTGGGCAAGGTCAAAACCGAGATCGTGCTACAAGATCGCCCTGCACGCCAGGGCGGTGTTATTATCAATACAATACGTGAGGCAGAAGAGGGGGCCGAACAACCCAATGAACTCTGGGGGATGGGTAGATGGCTCGATGAGGGCAGAGATGAGCCGATGAAAGACGACACACTGCTATCATTATCGTTCCCAGGCAACAATCACTATGGCACATGGCGCGATGATCTGCTCACATTGCCTATGGACGTTAAGCCGATTGAACGCGGCATTCGTTTACAGCGTGTCTTCAAAGACGATGCACTCACCGCCTTACGTCTAGGAACAATCGACCACTTCATTCGTCGCATGAAAGCGTGGCCCCCGGAGACACAATTAGGAGCGGTAAATGCAGCCAGACGTTCATAGAGAGGAACTTGAGATGGAGGCAGAGATCGTCTGTAGTAATATGTTGAGTGAGGCGGATCTTATAACGCTCCTTGAGACATGCCGCCCATTTCTACAGCACGGGATTTTTCTAGGGGAGGACTTTCCTCTCCAGATCGTTAATCCTAAAGAGCGCGATAAGCTGATCCGCTTCATACGCTTTGACGTTGAACTTTCTAATGAGACGTACGCAAAATATACCTATGGGCGCATCTTTCACCCTGACTTCGAACTCCGCTGGCAATACGATTCAGGCATGATACGCGTCATATATATCGGCGTCAAGCGCGAACTACCATCGTTGCAACCCATAGAGAATCTAAAGATAGAGAAAAGCGTCGAACAACAATCCTACTATCTCTTCGGCGAGCGTGTGATAGACAACAAGGGGACAGAGAAAATCGGGAGACCAGCACGCAAGGGAGAATTTGCCGAGGCACGCATTCCACGTCTATTACACTACCCCGTAGATGGGCAAAAGCCGTATGTGCGGCTGGTCGTGCAAGAATATCTCGATGAGAAGACAAAACAGGTTGCACTACATCGCTTTGTCGATGTGAAGGAGGCATAATGAATCCTTATGATTTTGTGCGCATCGATTGGGAGAAGCCTCCTTTGCGCGAGAAACCCATCTGGCACTATCAACTCGTCGGTCCGGGCCAGCAACAACTTTATAGCGGACATATGGAGCTGACCATTCAGACAGAAACACCGTTCTTGATCCGTGATCCATACGCCAATACCCAACCAATGCTATCACTACGCAGTCGGCAGAGTGGCGAGTATATCATCCCTGGCAGCTCTTTAAAAGGTATGCTCCGTTGTGTTGTGGAAACATTAGGGCGAGGATGCCTGACGCTCTTTGACGGCGATTATGAGCCAGACAGGAAGAGTGGACGTCGTGATAGTTATAGAGCACCATACAAGAAGCTCGTCCCGAAAAGCTTTCTACGCTGCACCAACAATAACGAACTCTGCCTCTCCTGCCGCATCTTTGGCATGATGCGGCCCAAACGTGGACAGGGCAATTCAGACTCAGAGGTGGGGATCGGCAAAAACCTGTTTCTAGGTAAGGTCAATATAGGTGATGCCAGTGCCCCAAAGACATCTCCCCTCTATGATAAAATACGTCTGGTAGACTTGATGGGACCACAGCCACACCACGATGACTTCTATCTTGATATCACGAAAAATGCCATTGCAGGGCGTAAATACTACTTCCATCATGCAACCAAACCTCTGACAACACAACGAGTAACCAATTACAACAGCTATATTCAGCCTCTCGCCAAAGGAACAACGTTTCAGACGCGCCTGGACTTTAACGGTCTGACGACAGACGAATTCGCCGCACTACTACACGCCATCACACTAGAGGAGGGGATGAGGCACAAGCTCGGTTATGCCAAACCGCTCGGCCTGGGCTCCGTCCACCTCAAGCCACAAAGTATGGCTCTTATCGACTACGCCAGCCGCTATGCACAACCTGGCAGCAGCGGCCAAACAGAGTATACATACGACGCTATCATACAGCTGCGCGACAAGCTGTCTACCACTTTTCAGACGACGCAACTCGTCCCAGTCTCTTTACAAGACTTGCGTCGCATCTGGGGCTGGCCCGCCGATCCTACTATACGCTACGACTATCCTGACTATGAATGGTTCGACAATCCTAAGAATCATGGCACACGTATCCCGAATACGCCTTAGCAAGCAAACAAGAGAGACAAGAGAGGTAGCATGGCAACAGTATTGATTGCATCACTTGGTGACTCGCCCGTCGTGGTTACAGCTATGTTTGACCTGTTGAGTGATTTATTACAAAAAGAGCAAAAGAGCATTGACCAGCTAAAAGTTTTCTATCCGGCAAATGAATTCGCGAGCGTCGGTTACGAGGATCTGATCCTTCCATCATTACAAAAAAAGTGTGCTGTACAGGGTATCAGCCTGGATTTCGAAGATGTAAGTGGAGAAGACGCAACATACAATTTTCTGCATAAAATGTATCTAGAGCTCGACAAGCATCAAAAGAATGAGGATATCGTCTATCTCTCCCTGGCCGGTGGACGCAAGAGCATGGCCACACTCATGGCCCTGCTTGCACCACTCTTCACATGTGTGAAAAAACTCTACCACATTTTAGACAAGGACGAGGGCAAAAAGAACGATCATTTCTTGACAACCGGGCAGTTACACGGCTTGCCACCGACAGAGCGACAGCGTTTCTTATTTCCCTCACACGAGCGCGTAAACCTGATCTCCATCCCTTACGCTTATGGCGAACAGCACCTCAACGAAGAGGTGAAGTCTCTCCTGTATGCCCCCCTGACCGATGAACAGCTCGATACGTTGTGGGAGCAGGATGCGGAAGAGGCGAAGACGATCACATACTATAATCAGATGAACAAAAATAATGGCCAGGGCAAATTTATCAATGTAGAGCTGACAAAGGCGGTAGTAGAGCAGTATCGCGAGATGCGGAAGTTTGATGTGACGCACGCAAAAAACTTCGCAAAATGCTTTTACCAGTAATGCACTTTGCACCTATCTTGAACCGGGATGTCTCATGATCCTATCCGTCCGATATAGAAGGTCTACATTTCCATTATTACAAGCGCGATCATACGGCTGAACGTCCAGTTTTCCATACCGACCCCGAGTAGACATCAAAGCTCACCCAGAGGCTAATATTAAAAGGGTTGTAGTCTCTGCCCTTCCGATAGAAGTTAGAGGTGAATACCCTTCTCTTAAAGAGATTGTGAAAAAATTAACCTTCCCGCTAGAGACGGAAAAACTCGAAGATGCTTTTCCTCAAGAGAGCGCAGAGCCAGAAGAGCATATCTTAATCGTTCCTCTTGCAACGTCCCCCATGGTCGCGACTCAATTGTACCAGTTATATATTGATAAAGGGCATAAGGTACATTCGGTAATCCTGGTGCATACGCAACATGCCGATGTGCTTGCGAGTGTGAATATTGTATGTGAGGCATTTACAAGCAAGGATGTCAAATATAAACTGGTCCCGCTTGAGGGTTGGGAAGATATAGACACACCAGACGCATGTATCACGTATCAAGCGCTACTTGAGCAGATAATACGAGAACAACGGCAACAAAATCCATCCTGTCAGATCGAACTGACAATCTCTGGCGGTCGCAAAGGGATGGCGGCCCTGGCAACATTTGCAGCACAGCAGCAGGGCATTCACTACGTCGTGCACACGACCATTCATAAGAGCATAAGTGATAAGGTGTTCGAAGAAACAACCATTGAAAAGTTGGAGAGTTTAATACACACAAACAATGAGAAAACACGTAATAATCGTCTATTTTTAGATTACTATAAGAAGAATAAAGATGCTTTTATTCTCTTCAAGATACCTGTGATTCCGGTGCAGAAAGGATAGTTACATAATGTCACAAGCAATAGGTGACTCTACAGAAGAGCGTCCCCTCACAACCACGACCAACTCAAGGCTATACGCTTTCCTGCTGAAATTGCGCCCTCTCCAACAGGGAACGTTGATGCCGTTCTCAGGCGAGCTCGTCCATGGAGCTCTTCTCAAATGGCTATCGGCGGCGGCTCCCGATGTTGCAGAGTGGCTGCATGAGGGCCAGAAACGCCGCCTGTTCACCTGCTCCAGCCTGAACTTTCCGCGTAACCCACAGCGTTTTCAGCAGGCCGAACGAGAGAATATCCACCTGCCACTCGACCCGGAGAAGACGTACACGCTACGCCTCACCTTGCTGCTCGGCGAGCTTTTTCCGCTCTTCCACAATGCGTTGATGAACGCTCATGCCAGCCCGGCAAGCACGACCAATCCCCCGTTTCTACGCCTGGGCAAGCAGCTTTTCCTGTTAGAAGAGGTCCTGCTCACTAATGACAACAATGACGAGACGGCAGGCTGGACCGGCTTTACCTCGTTGGCGACCCTGGTTGAGCAGGTCAGGAGCATACGCCCTGGCTCATCCACATCACTCACGCTCGAATTTGCTACCCTCACCACATTCAATCGTGGCGCAAATAAGAACAGCCATGGAAACTATCCAGCCCTATTTCCACTGCCTGATTTTGTTTTCACGAATCTGCTGCGCCGCTGGGAAGATGTCGCGCCCCCGGAGCTGGCTCCTCTTATCCAGAAAGAGCGCATCGAGCAGTATCTGCAAGAGGACGGGATCATCGTGACTGATTACGATCTCAAGGCACACCATGTCCACTTTACGACCCATATGCAGCCCGGTTTCGTCGGTACCTGTACCTATCAATTGCGCGGCCCTAACGAGAGAAGTACCGCCGAGACGCCTTTGACGATCCGGCAGCAGATCATGCTCTTAGCACACCTGGCCTTCTATAGTGGCGTTGGGTACAAAACGGCGATGGGGCTAGGGCAGGTTCGCCCGAGAATGTGAAGCAGCATTCATTCTTTTTTTTGCATAAGTTTACATATTTTGTATTTCTGCAAATAATACTCAAAGTGCAGTATTTGCAGAAATACAAAATGTGCAAACAGAAGCGACTTTTGAAGCGCCCTGTCCGAAGCAGGAAAAGCCTATCCAGTTATCTGGTTGATCAGGTATACTTAGGGAAGACCTTGCAGGTGACTCGTTGTGTGTGAAAGATAACCAGATGATGGAAACAGCGTTATCTGTTACCACACAGCGCTTTCAGAGACTCAAAGAGCGCAATCCCTGGAAAGTTCTGCGCTCATACATGCCCTGCTCTGGACGATGGCGTCATCCCGGCGATCAATACAGAACACAGGAAAGGATTCGAAATGAACTGTATCTCTCATGTCCTGGAATGGACAACGAAGACTACTATCAAAGCGGGACTCGCAGCGTTTGCTTGTCTCCTGCTAGTGGCAACGCTCTCTTTCGTCGATAGCACCCCCGCCAGAGCTGCGGGCGTCACATCGACCATCACAAATTTTGATGCATCGGGGCATCAAATCACGCGTTATGATACTAATGGCAATGCCGTCGATGCCCATGATGGCATGATCGCGTTATTTGGCTCTACATATTATCTCTATGGTACCAGCTATAATTGTGGCTTCACCTGGCTGGCGGCCGGGGCACCGTTTTGCGGCTTTAAAGTCTATACATCCACCGATCTGGTTCATTGGACCGATAAAGGCCTTTTATTTGATGCCACAACTTCAACCTGGCAAGCACGCTGTAACGGTTCCACCTACGGTTGCTTCCGCCCACATGTGATCTATAATACCAGTACCAGAAACTACATCCTCTGGATTAACGGCTATGATAATGCCAGTGGGTATCATGTCTTCACCTCAACCAGCCCACTCGGACCGTTCACCGAACAGGCCGAACCCAAGCTGGCTGTACAGGGAACGGGAAAAGCCGTCACCAATGGAGATTTTGGTCTCTTCGTTGATAGCAATGGGGTCGCCTATATTGTCTATACCAACATCGCCAGCCAGGCCAGCCTTTATGTTGAACAGCTAAACGCTAACTACACCAGCGGGACTGGCCACAATGTACGAGTTGGACAGTCCGGTGTCGAATCGCCTGATATCTTCAAGTATCATAGTACATACTATCTCGTGTATGGACCTTCTTGCCCCTATTGTAATAATGCAAGGACCGAGTATAGTACCGCGACAAGTCTCCTGGGTACCTGGTCAGCGCCAACGACGCTCAACGCTAATTCGTGCGCGGGTCAAGCCTCTTTTGTCGCGCTCCTGCCAACTCCCACAGGGACGACCTATATGTATGCAAGCGATCTCTGGAATAATGGTGCTCATAATGAAGCACTGGCGAACTACTTCTGGACACCGCTTACCTTTAATAGTAATGGGAGTATTCAGCCGTTTTCGTGTACCAGCTCGTTTCAGATCACCTTGACGACGGGACAGGCGGGTAGCCAGAAATCCATTGCAGGCCTGGACCAATCGTCTGGTGTCAATGGTTTTATCTCCTTCTGTGATATTGGAAACAATGTAGAACGGCTGCAAACCTTCACCCCATCACAGTCAGGAACCCTTACACATGTTGCGGTAACGACATTTCAGGCCGGATCTCCCAATGCCAATCTCATTATCAATATTGTTAATGTCAACGCACAAGGGCAGCCAGCAGGAACGTTGAGCACCCAGAGCATCGCCGCGAGCAGCATCGGATGGTCGCCACGCAACGTCATTATTTCTCCCAATATTGCCGTTACAGCTGGACAACGCTATGGAATCCAGCTTCATGCAGCAACAACACAGGGATGTTATGGGATGAACTATAACGATGCCAATCTCTATAGCAGAGGACAACAGCTTTACAGTCGCAATACTGGTGGTAGCTTCTCTGTTGAGGCCAACCGCTCTTTGAAGTTCTTCACTACCCGATGAAAATCATCTCTATCGTATGCCGTTTACCGAGATTTTCCGATCTTTCATAATTGCATTTTGCCGCCTTTTCGAGCATTGGACGAGAAGGCGGCAAAATTGCATATTGTACAATAATGCTTGACATTACCTTTGCCGCGTAAACTTATGCAGCGATAATGTGGACGTGATGGGAGGCTGATACTCGCTTAAGAGACCAGCAGTCATTTACAGACCTTGTGTCAGGTGGTGTCTATCAGTAAGGGTTTGCTATAATGAGCTAGACACGCACAAAAGACAGCTACAAAATGACGCTGAGAAATCATAAGGAGTAAATGTTTATGCCCTATACTTCCATAAGCGAAGCGGCCCAGGAGCTTCATGCGGGGATTATTACGCCAACTGAACTAGTTCTTGAGACTATCGAACGTATCGATGCTCAAGACGATGAAATACAGGCTTATGTCACCGTTATGCGTGAGCAGGCTCTTTCGGATGCCGAGAAGGCTGAGCGTGAGATGCGCACCGGCTTATATCGTAGCCCACTTCACGGTATCCCGATAGCGATTAAAGATCTGATCGCCGTCAAGGATGTACGTACGACGGCAAGCTCAAAAGTGTTAGCCGACCATATTTCCCGTGAAGATGCGCATGTCGTGGAGCAACTGCGCAAAAGTGGTGCAATCATCATAGGAAAAACAAACACATTTGAATTTGCTTATGGCCCTTACGCACCCCCTACACGCAATCCCTGGGATCATACACGCACAACCGGAGGCTCCAGTGGTGGTTCGGCGGCGGCTGTTATATCCGGCATGAGCCTGGGTGCAATCGGCACCGATACAGGTGGATCTATTCGCATTCCTGCCGCCTGCTGTGGTGTCACAGGGCTCAAGCCGACTTATGGACGCGTCAGTTGCTATGGCGTTATCCCGCTTAGCTGGTCGCTGGATCACGTTGGCCCTATCGGGCGCAGCGCGGAAGACTGTGCAATTCTCTTTGATGCCATTGCCAGATATGATCCCCGCGACCCCAATAGCGTTTCCGGCCCCACAACCTCGACCAATCGCTCAACCACAGCATTGATCGGCGGCGTGGAAGGGCGCGGCCCTCTCTCATTGCAAGGTCTCATCATCGGCACCCCACAGGATGCATTCATGGCCCCACTCGATCCCCAAGTACGGAACGCCTGGCGCTCAGCACTACACGTCCTTGAGGAAGAGGGCGGTGAGGTCGTCGAGGTCGAATTACCGTGTCCAACGATGGACCTCTACCGTACCATCCAGAAGCCGGAGGCCAGCCTCGCGCATATGCAAAAGAACTGGTTCCCACAGCACAGTGACCTCTACAGCGAACTTTTACGCACGCGCCTGACAGAGGGCCAACAGATCCCGGCTGTTGACTATCTCAATGCACTGCACGAGCGGCGTCTATTCTCCAGCAGTCTGCGTTCAATCATGCAACGCGTCGATGCCTTTGTGCTCCCGACACTTCCCATACCAGCAATCCCAAGCGAACTAGCCGGAACGGAGATCCTGATTGATGGTGTCAGCGAAAACGCCACAACCGCGTACCTGCGCCTGACCATGCCATTTAATCTTTCTGGCCTGCCCGCGCTCTCGTGCCCCTGCGGATTCAGTGCCGCTGGCTTACCCATTGGCCTGCAGATCGTAGGCAAATCATTTGAGGAGGCAACCGTTTTACGCATAGCCCACGCCTATCAACAACTCACCGACTGGCATCGCCGCAGTTTACCTGCGGAAGCCAGCTAGCAAGCCAGACACAACCCTCTCACCGTCATCTTTCGCTATGATATGCGCTGGGAACAGTTGGCACCAAAGTGCACGACCTGTTTCCAGCACCCATCTCAATACACGAGAAACGCCACCACACGATACGCTCAACTCAAAAAGCCTGCAAACTCTGCCTGCAATATACATATCCGCTAAAAACGCAGCAGGAAAACGCTTGACAGAGAGCCGCTATCGCTGTATAATCCACAACGGAATATGCAAATGCCAGCCGGTGTAGCTCAGTGGCAGAGCAACGGTTTTGTAAACCGTCGGTCATCAGTTCGACTCTGATCACCGGCTCTTTTTATAGCTCATAATCTTTTGCCCAGCGAATGTTCTTCTCCTGTCCATTACGTGTGGGAAGTAGACGCAACCTCCCTTCTGTATTAGGTATATGGTCAACTGGTATAAGATAAACACACCGTGTATCAGGACAATAGACCGCAAAGTAGTCTATCTGGCCATGATAGGATTTTCTCCCCCAGGTGGTCCCCTCTTTTTTATGATGATAGTAACTGCTTGAAGCATTAAACTCGATATATTCCTGACTACGATGCTGCTTACCACTCTTACATTGGATACGCCATAATTCTCCGTTTGCATCCTCAATTACTAGGTCATAACGTGAATTCTCCCCCAGATATGGAACAAGTACGTTATATCCCACCTCCAAAAGCTTTGCAATTATCACAGCTTCGGCATGCCGCCCAATGCACTTAGTGTTCCGTTTTGGCTCCGATAGTTCCATTGCCTCACCTCCATCTTCATCCAAATATCATAAGTCATATTTTAAACAATCACTCATAAAAATGTCTAATTTCTTATAAAATATGCCACAAAACTCCTATAATAATCTCTTACCTGGCTTAAACAACCAAAGAAAGAACCACGATGACCAGCTTTTATATATTTTATACACCTTTTCTCTTTCTTTGCAGTGGATCTGGTGACACCACACTCTAAATACATATCTAGATTACCGTCTCCATCGTAATAAAAAAGAAATAGTGCAGAAGGTATCAGAAACAATTCTCAAATAGTATCAAAGCCATGAGGGAGGCACATATGTGCGGTCGTTTTACACTTACACATGATATACAAAGTATCGCTAAAGCATTTCATGCTACAGCTCCAGCAGCTTTACAGATCGTGCCGCACTATAATATTGCGCCAACGCAGAATATAGTGACCGTAATGCGCGACGAGGAAATTCATCTAGCTATGCTGCGCTGGGGCTTGATCCCGTCCTGGGCAAAAGAAGAAAGCGTTGGCTCGCGCATGATCAACGCACGCGCAGAAACGCTGGCGGAGAAGGCAAGCTTTAAACGGTTGCTCAATAGCAGGCGCTGCCTGATTGTCGCAGATGGTTTCTATGAGTGGGCCCAGGAGCCCGGCTCAAAGGCTAAAACGCCCATGTATATCCAACTCAAGGACGGTGAGCTATTAACCTTTGCAGGCTTATGGGATAGCTGGAAAAATCCTGCCGGCGAACAGATCCGTACCTGCACAATCATCACAACAAAACCTAACGAACTCATGGTCAATATCCACAATCGCATGCCTGCAATTCTCTCGCCAGAGGCACGTGACCTATGGCTTGACCCAACAAACAGGGATGAGTCCGCCCTTATCCACTTGCTCGACGCATATCCTGCGGAGGAGATGATCGCACGTCCAGTATCCCGCCTCGTCAACAACCCTAAACATGATAGCGCCGAATTGATTGCATAGATGGCTCGTCTCTTCTGACATCCCACCTCGACCTCAGCAATTATATCTCATATGGAAGCATCCATTAAGTCGGATGCTTCCATATGAGATATCCTGACAAGAAAATTCCACCACCTATAAGCAAAAGAATACCGATAGTGAGTATCACTTGCTGATAGATATCATTAAAGCTCTGCGCAACAAGCAAAAAGACGACACCTCCTTGCATAAGCAGAAAACCTATAAAAACACAAATAGACACATATTGCGCACGTTGATTCCGCTTCATTACTTTATTGCTCAAATCTATTTTCTTTCTTAATCGCTCTGAGCAAAGCATACATAAAACGTCGCTTTTGGAAATAGTGTCATTTGACCTATCTTCAGTCTGTCAGGCTGCAATATTACCTGCTGGCAGAGCATTCTTATTGGCCTTGCGTTTTAGGCGTTGCGGCCTTCTATCCCCTGGCTTCACAATAAGTACACAGAGCGTAAAGAAGAGCGACGCAAGGCAGAGGCTTATGACAACATATGATACCCAGGCCTGAATCGCCCATACAGTTTCTATGCCAGGGATAATAACACTGAGAAGAGCACTGATTGGATTCCAGAGGTACACCAATTTCGTAGTCTCTGCCAGGGAAGTACGCGCAGCAAGGCTCCAGAAAATGAGCAGAAAATATGGTAACACAACCCAGATTAAACATGTAAAATACGTAAGGGTAGTTGAAAGGATAGGGCTTTTTAACAAAGCAGAAAAGAATAGCCCAACTGTCCCTATCAGGAAAGCGGAAACCACAAACACAAGCAGTGTCTCCAAAAATTGGATCGGAGATACGCCACCAAACAAAAACACAAGGCTAAACACAGGCAGAACTGCGGCAATCAACAATAACGCATTAATAATGCCCGCTATCAACTTGCCAGCCGACAGAGAGAATGCAGAGAGTTGCGAACACACCAGCAGATCAAACGTCTGCCGCTGCTTCTCCCCATTAATAGCGGTTGATGTATAAGCAGGAGTGGTACAAAAAATGAGGAAGAATTGGATGCCAATCAGCCAGGAGTAGAGGGTAGAGCCAAAGTTGTCGGGGCTAAAGTTACTTTGAGTGGAACTATAATAGATAAACCAGCCCAATAATCCAATCAGCACGACATAGCTAACCATGCCCCACATCGTGCGTTCACTACGTAATCGCAAGCGTAGTTCTTTTGTAAGAAGAGCCATAAACATCATAGATGGCCACCTTTTTACTATATATACTATCGAAGTTTATACCATTAGTATAGTCATTCATTACAGCATTTACCTTTCCGCAAATGATTGTGCGGAAAGGTAAATGCTGTAATGAATGACACTCTCTTTGAACTAAAAATTTACAAACGAGACTGGACGCGTACCAGTTTCCGTCCGTCAACTTTAGCAATTCCCGCGAGTGAGCGTAGCGCATCGATTGTTTCCTGGGCATTGCGTACAAACTCCACGCGTGCTGGTGCCAATTTTGCTTTAAAGTCTTCCACAGTTATATCATCCAGGAAGCGTACGCCCTCGTTATCCAGCATGACACGTGGCAGTAAAATCAGGTCAGCACGCTCATCCTGCGCGTAGAGTGCATCCAACACATCTTGACCACATAAAAGGCCCGCAACGGTAACTTGCTCACCAAAAAACGTATTTACAACGGGCAATAACTGCACATTCAACTGCTCAATTGCATGCAAATCTTCTGCCAACCGGTTGATGACGGGTAAAGCCATCAGGCCCGTTACCAGCGTAATGCGCCGTGGCTCTGACATCCGTACAGGCAATCTGCGCCTGCCATGAGACCATTGATCAAGCAGAAAGCGCGTCATGCCCACACCATTCTCGACCTGAGCATATAGTCCATAATGCCGAGCTGGCGGAAAATCGCGTCCCGTAAGATAATACCATTCATCTGATAGATAGACAAAAGGATTTTCGTCAGGGTCATTGGCAGCGAACTCGCGCTGATAGCCCTCAACCAGATCAATGATAGATTCGGCCTCCGTACGCGTATAGTGACGTAGCGGCGGGAGGTCGCCAGTCTTGATCATATTATTATACCTGGTCAAGCCGACTGGTACAACAGAAATGGACTCGACGATGGGACGTAGCGCGATGAGATCGCGAATACTGCGTTCAAGTTCGGAGCCATCGTTGATCGTTGGTAAAAGCACCAGTTGTGTGTGACAGGTCAGATTCATCGAGCCAAGACGCTGGATATGTTCAATAATCTCACCCGACCTGGGACCATCCACAACCTTGCGCCGTAGTTCAGGATTAGTTGTATGGACCGAGACATAAAGCGGTGTTAGCTTTTGTTCATCGAGGCGTTGCCAATCCTGCTCTTTTAAGTTTGTTAACGTAATAAAGTTTCCGAAGAGGAAAGAATAGCGATAATCATCATCTTTAATATAGAGCGAAGAGCGCATACCATGTGCCAGGCCAGGCTGGGGGGCAAAGCGTTCTGGCAAACCTTTGATAAAGCAAAAAACACATTTATTGGCACATTGACGAATGAAGG
The DNA here is from genome assembly GCA_963850365.1 of uncultured Chloroflexia bacterium. GTDB lineage: Bacteria > Chloroflexota > Ktedonobacteria > Ktedonobacterales > Ktedonobacteraceae > Dictyobacter. The sequence goes on along the minus strand of CAWKKX010000025.1, from coordinate 455,006 downwards.
GGGTGGGCTCCTCACCAAACAATACACCAAAATTCTCATCGATCCTTTTGGTGACACGCACTTCATGCTGATCCTGCTGCCGATCAAAACCTATCACCAGATCTTCGTCTGCAATGTAAAATCTATAATCTACAAGATCGCGAATGGTGTGGCCATTAATCGTACGCACAAGATCGCCTGATTGTAGCCCTGCACGGTCTGCAGGGCTTTCGGGTACTACCTCACGCACCCATCCATACATCTTTGGCATTGGTAAATTTCCTTAAACACAGTGGGGAGGAGACAGAGAAAAACGGCCATACGGCCTCTTCCCTGCAAACCGATAGCTATCTGAGAGATTATAAACCCTCTCTATACGTACGTCAAATTTTTAGTTATCCTTAGCTACCGCCAGCCATTAATCGCAACACAATTTCGTGCAAAACACAACAGAATGGTGTATAGTATCCTTTAGGAGTGTGTACAGTATTCTTTCATAGAATTATCCGGTAAATAGTGCTTATAGGAGGCAGTATGAATTTTGGAATGGTGGCATTGAAAGCACTCGTTGTTCTTGTGCTATTGTTTCTCTTCTCGCTTGCAGGAGCTCTCACATTTCCAACACTTGCGAGTGTCACAGGAAGTAATGGTGCGGGACTGACAAGCCTGCTTTTTTTGATCTTAGCCATGCTTGTGCTCTCCATCATCGGCAATTTGCTCGGAAGAGGCATACGTAGCATTAAAAAGCCCCTGGAGGCGTTAATCTTAACCTTTGTTGGCTCCTTTTTTATGGGAGCCGCCCTGGCGCTATTTACAGTGTTGAATATTCCCAATACCGCTCGTATCAACCTGAACTGGTTGGGGCTAAGCTGGTACAGTCCTTTTCTTACCCTACTCTTTATTGGAGCTCCTCTGATGCTCGTCTTTCTCGTTGCTGAATGAGAAGTACGCTCACATGCCAGCACATGAGCTCCCTCCACTATAGATGTTCCTCTTACGTGTCCTGATACACCGTTTACTTACTTTCACTACTTAAATAGAAAGATGCCCTGAAAAATATCAGGGCATCTCTGCTTTCCGATTGCCTTTTCAACCCGAATAATTCACATTTGTCCTATATTTTCATCGATAAAAGGAGCGATACGTGTATTTTATGCAAATAAGACAGGTGAACATTTGTGTGTAGAAGCATATTTTGTGGTGCGTTCGGAGGTTGAAGCCGGCCTGCCGTGCCCCTGTGGGGTGCACGACAAATCGGCACCAATTGCCATCAACTAAAGAATTGCTGAGCTTATTGAGTGGGAAAAAGAAAAGTACGCATATCGCATTTTTCATGCAATATGCTCCGAAACCTATAGGTGCCAATTCATTGTGCACATCCCGGCTTCAGCCGGAGGGAACCACAAAACGTGCTTCTATACACAAATGTTCACCTATCTCTTTTGCTCAAATTACAGACATCGCCCCTTTTGATGCTAAAAATATAGAACACATGTGAATTATTCGGCTTGGAAAGGCAAAGTGAACGTTTCGTGTATTAGGAAGTTCCTGTGGAACCCTCCGGCTGAAGCCGGTATGTGCACAATGAATTGGCACCTATAGATTCCAGATGTTTCATGAGCAAAAGCGATGTCTGCGTCATGTTTCTCATCCGAAATAAGCTCATCTATTCTTACGTTGATGGCACTTCTGACACTGCATTTACAAATAACGAATTCTCCTGATAAAAAACTTATACTTTCTCATCAAGAAACACACTGGTTTCCAGCACAATAAATTGGCACCTATAGATTCCAGATGTTTCATGAGCAAAAGCGATGTCTGCGTCACTTTTCTCATTCAGAATAAGCTCATCCATTCTTACGTTGATGGCACTTACGGTGCACGATAAATCGGCACCTATAGCCATATATATGTTTCGTTGTATTTTACACGAAAAATACAATGCCCATGCCTTTCTTTTCTCGCTCAATAAGCTCATCCATTCTTATGTTGATGTGTATACTACTCAAAAGTGAGGCACCATCAATAAAATGAAGTACTTCTTTTTTGGTAGTGCGTATAGTAAAAACAGCGTACCCCGCTTCCTCTATGACTACAACCGAGAACGGGCTATGCTACTCAAGTGAGTCACTACTCAAAAGTGAGGCACCATCAATAAAATGAAGTACTTCTTTTTTGGTAGTGCGTATAGTAAAAACAGCGTACCCCGCTTCCTCTATGACTACAACCGAGAACGGGCTATGCGGTTCAAGCGCGTCACTACTCAAAAGTGAAGCACCATCAATAAAATGAAGTACTTCTTTTTTAGTAGTGCGTATAGTAAAAACAGAGTACTCCGGCAGAGGATTTATGTTGAAGCTTCTGCTTTGTTCAGCTCTTCAATCCAGCATGCATTGCGAAGCCCATTGCGAAATGGGGTAGGCAGCATGCTATAACGAGAGGCATCATCACTAAACATAAAGAGGTACTTCTTTTTAGTGATGCGTACAGCAGAAACAGAGTACTCCGGCAGAGGATTTATGTTGAATCTTCTTCTTTGTTTAACTCATGCATGCATGTATTGCGAAGCCCATTGCGAAATGGGGTAGGCAGCATGTTACAACGAAAGGACATTATTTAATGTACAGTTACCAGCAAACTCCTTTATTGAGATGGTGTGCAAGCCTCTTGCTAGTCAGTGCCCTGGCAATCTCTCTGCTCGCTATACAGAATACTCATGCCTTCGCAGCTGCCTGTGACCCCGCTGCCCCGCTCGACGCAGCAGCTTCAACAGCTGGAGCTCCTGTGAATTGTGACATGTCGATAACTGCAGCGGTCACTTCCGGCGGGTTGACATTGGCAAATGATGCCGCCGCCACAGTGAGTAATCTGGGGACATTTGCCCTCGCTGGTGCAGATATTCACCCCACATTCACCTTTACTAGCCTGGTGAAAGATCATCGTGGGTCCACCAGTGGCTGGAATCTCGAAGCTAACTCTGCGGGGCTCACCATCGGAGGATTAGGAGCAGGAACTAACCTGGGACTAACCCTCACCGGGAAAGATGCTGCCTCTGCCTGTCACCAATCAGGAACAACAGGAGCATTATGCACAACTGCCAGTGCCTTCGCCGCCGCCGCAGTACCACTGACAACGACAGCCGCAAGCTTTATGACTGCAGGCGACGGAACCGCCGTTATTACCTGGGGATTACTCCAACGTAATTGACGGTAGCTTTACCATTCCAGCTGCAGCACCTGCGGGTACCTATTCAGGCACTATCACCATTACACTCTTAAACACATTTTAGCCTTCGCGTGCATGCCTGAATACTTTTAGTGCGGCCTCTCTTGAAAATAATCTTTCCCCTGATGAGGTTCATGTCAGAGCAAGCCAGGCTACATTAGCTTATCGTAAGATAGCTGAGTAGCCTGGCTGTTCGACATGTTGTATGGTCCTATGCTTGACGGTCTGTTATTCATTTGCCGGAAGTCAATGATCTCCCTGGAATTGTTGTTGCGTGAACTGCCTCGCTTGCTTGCCAAAGGGATCGACCCTGTCGGTGAGCTGGCTCACATCGGCCGCTCCCTTGGCATCATTCGACCCAGTACCCGTATCCAGCGTGATGTTCCTCGTCTATGATCTGCGTGTGTATTGTTGGCCTCCTTCCGATGTACCGTTGTTTCGTGTACCGCGTTATGATCACCTCCTGCTGGCAACCGCAATCGTCAAAAGAAAACGACCCTTTGAATTAGTTGGAGTTGGCACGGCAAGCCAGGTGAGAGCAGGGCTCACGGCAACCCCAAAGGGGCACGGCAATCCCTTGTGGTTGCTACGCGGCTTCCCGTTAAATGAACTGGGCCAGAGCAGTAGGGGACACGATAGGGTGGGTGGGTGTATTTCAAGGGGAACGTGGGAGGAGAGTGCGGGTAGTGGACGCACTCTCCTCCCACGTTCCCCTTGAAATCCATCTTCTCACCCCCTATTACATCTTCACTAGCGATTTATCGCGCGAGAACATAGTGATCGGATTTCCCCTATCGCGTCCCCTACCCTTGATCTCCTCCCACGTTCCCCTTGAAATACACCCTATTCCCCTATTACATCTTCACTAGCGCTTTATCGCGTGTGAATGTAGGACCAGATTTCCCCTATCACGTCCCCTACCTCGCTCTCCTCTCACGCACCCTTGAAATCCACCCAACCTCCTTTATCACATCCCTGGCAGCGTTTAACACGAGTGCTCTACCTTCCTCCACAAACTATTTTCCTGGCACATTCTACCATTTATGACCTCAATCGCTATGATTATACATAGGTTATATATGGGATTGAAAAGAGGCTACTCACCCTGAAATCTCCTCATACAGCCTTTTCGAACCCCAACACAAATAAGTTGGAGTCAGTGCGGCTTGCCGTGCCACTGTGGGGTCGCTACGCGGCCTCCCTTCACATGAAGATCAACAAAGCACCATTAGACCGTTGCGGGTCATTTGACGGCTTGCCGCGTAGCGACAGTGGCTTGTCCCTGTTGTCCTTGCCCGGCTCTACAGGCGGTTCCACGACGACAACCACAAGGGATTGTCGCTACGCGGCCAACCGTCAATTGAAGATTAACAGACTACGATTAATGCAAAGGATTTGATATGACAGATAGATGATACAGTACTTTGGTTAGTCCGGTTGAGATCAATAAAGTAAGTAAATAAGGTCAAAAGTTGCCCACTTTTCACCAATTTACCACAATAAAATGAAGTACTTCTTTTTTAGTGATGTGTATAGTAAATACAGAAGTACTCCGGCAGAGGATTTATGTTGAATTCACTGCGATTTCAGCTACTCAATTCAGCATGCATTGCGAAGCCTATGGCGAAATGGGGTAGGCGAGCATGCTACAATGAAAGGACTTTATTCAATGTATTGTTATCAGCAAACCACTTTATTGAGACGGTGTATAAGACCCTTGCTAGTCGGTGCCCTGGCCGTCTCTCTGCTCGTTATACACAGTACTCATACCTTCGCGGCTGCCTGTAACCCCGCTACCCCGATTGACGCAAGCACTGGAACTCCTGTGGCGGCTTGTGACATGTCGATATCTGCGGTAGTCAATTCCGGCGTGTTGACATTGGCAAATGATGCCGCCGCCGTTGTGGTTGGTTCGCCATTTACCCTCACTGGTATAGCTCAAACCCCCACGTTCACCTTTACTAGCCTGGTGAAAGACCATCGTGGCCTCAACAATGGCTGGATTCTCAAAGCTAACTCAGCGGGGATCGTCAATGGAGGAACTACCCTACCCCTGCTCCTCACTGCGAAAGATGTTGCCTCTACCTGTACCAATGGAAGCTGTACATATCCTAGTGTTTTCACTGCAATCACACTGACAACGACATCCGTAACCTTCATGACCGCAGGCATCACTGCTCATGGAGGCAGCATTGTTGATGGGGATTACTCCAACAAGATTGACGGTAGCTTTACCATTCCACCTGGATCACCTCCTGGTACCTATTCAGGCACTATCACCATTACACTCTTGAACACATTTTAGCCTTCGAGTGCATTCTTGACTATTTGGCGCGTAAATGAGAAGCGGTAGTGTAACCACACGCTCCTTGTTTGAAAACAATGGAGATATCTGATGCTTGTTCCATCTCTCGTTTTTTATCAGAGGGTGCTCTTGCGTTTGCTGACGGGTATGATAACGATTGTGATTCTGTCAGGAGCGACGAGAGTTCCGGTCTCTTATGCCCTTGGTAGTTCCCCATTCAGTCTTGAACCCAGTTTTTCTGGTGCCTATTCCTCAGCGCCCAGGGCATATTTCACGTATAATACTTTTCCTGGCGCTCACACAGACGATAGCATCCATATAACGAATGGTGGCTTAGTAAGAGGCACGATCAGTCTCTATCCAGTAGATGCAATTACCGGACAGACGAGTGGGACAAGCGTCCGCCCACGTAATGAGCGACAGGTTGATGTTGGAACCTGGATTACTCTGAGTCAGCAACATATCACGCTTGATCCAGGGCAAAGCATAGAAGTCCCATTCACATTGACCGTCCCGCTCCACGTACGTCCTGGCCAACATGGAGGAATAATCATGGCCGAAGACATGCATCAGGAGCAGGAAAACATTGCGCGTTCCAAGCAGGGAAGTAGTGCAACAATAGGCATACAGTCATTTATTGGTCTAGGTGTTCTCGTCAATCTTCCTGGCCCCACTGTTGAGCGTTTGCAAGCAACCAGCATCGACTATGACCAGAAAAGCACTCATCAAAGGGTATTGGTTGCCCTTGGGAATACCGGCACACAATTGCTCCATCCCTCTGGAAACCTATACATAATAGATAAACAAGGACGGGTACTTCAAAATATACCAATTGCGATGGATACTTTTTTACCACAGACATCTATTGATTATCCCGTCTATATACGAAACAAGGCGATCCCTCTTGGGAGAAGCTATACTGCAAAGTTACACTTAACATATGAACACAATCACGTCTTGAACTATACGACGAGCTTCTATACACCACTGCCAAAGAAGGGGCAGGTTATCGACGTGATTCAAGATCTGGTCACACCTCCTTCTGGTGATATTTTCAGTACATTGACACCCTGGCACTATGTCGTTGGCATATCTGCACTTTTTCTTATTCTGAGTGCACTCTTTTTCTGGGGTCAAAAGATCCAGAAAACCGCAAAACGTGTGCTACGTAAAAAGTAGAGCCGATTTTTGCCCATCAAACTCTGCGTTTCTCCATATCACATCAGGTCAGGTTTGTGTATTGTCTTTCCGCCCTCCAGCAGGGCGGAAAATACTCAATTTTTTCTCCTCAATCACGATCCCTTGGCATAGCTCATACCATAAATAGCGCCATGTCTATTCTAAACATAAATCAGCAGGAGAGTAGGACAGGACAGGACAAAGCGTTTTTAGTACGGTATATATAGATATCATCAAATGTATCAATTTCACGCTACAATAGATATACTCTTCATGTTCTCTGCAAATGGTCGATTATTATTTTTTGTTACAACAAAATAGAATACCTTATTGAATGTGGAAATACATGATCTATACTTGTATCTACAATGAAAGGACTTTATTCAATGTATAGTTACCAGAAAACCCCTTTATTGAGATGGTGTGCAAGTCTCTTGCTAGTCAGCGGCCTGGCAGTCTCTCTGCTCGCTATACAGAGTACCCATGCCTTCGCAGCTGCCTGTAACCCCGCTGCCCCGCTTGACGCAAGTGCGGGTTCTGCGGCTTGTGACATGGCGATATCTGCAACAGTCAATTCCGGCGGGTTGACATTGGCAAATGATGCCACTGCTCTTGTGGCTGGTACACCATTCACACTCTTAGGTTCACCCATTGTTGCCAACTTTACCTTTACCAGCCTGGTGAAAGATCATCGCGGACTTGCTCTTGGCTGGGTTCTCTCGGCTGCCTCACCTGGGATAATCAATGGAACAACGACCCTGCCACTAAACCTCACTGCGAGAGATGCTGCCTCTACCTGTATCAATGGAACCTGCTCTTCTACTACCTTCACTCCAGTCACACTGACGGCAACCTCTGCACGCTTCCTGACAACAGGTAATGCGGGTCATACGCTTGCCATTGATGGGGATTACTCCAACAAGACTGATGGAGCATTTACAATTCCTAGCGGATCACCTTCTGGTACCTACACAGGCATTATATCCGTCACTCTCCTAAATACATTTTAACACGCTAATGCCTGTTTAATATCCTGGTGATATTTAACACATTAGACGTAGTGGATAGACATTGGTATGGCTCTTCTCTTATGCGAAGAGCCATACCAATGTCTATTTTGCTATAATCTCTTCTCCAACCATTCTTTAAGTGTATACAAATCTAATGACACCAGTTTGCGATATATTAGACCGTTAATCTTCAATTGACCGGAGGCCGCGTAGCGACAATCCCTTGTGGTTGTCGTCGTCGAACCGCCTGTCGAACCGGTCCAGGACGACAAGGACAAGCCGTTGTCGCTACGCGGCGTGCCGTTAATTGAAGTGGGTCAAAGCAATATTAGACCGTTAATCTTCAATTGACCGGAGGCCGCGTAGCGACAATCCCTTGTGGTTGTCGTCGTCGAACCGCCTGTCGAACCGGTCCAGGACGACAAGGACAAGCCGTTGTCGCTACGCGGCGTGCCGCTAATTGAAGTTTGACAGACTAATATACATTCCATATTTTCTGTAAATGGTCGATTATAGTTTTCAGTAAAACAATCCAGACTACATTGATACATTCAAACGAAAGGGTTTTATTTCATGTACAGTTACCAGAAAATCTTCGTCTTGAAATGCTGTGCAAGCCTCTTGTCAGTCGGTGCCCTGGCAGTCACTCTACTCGCCACACAGAGTACCCATGCTTTCGCAGCTGCCTGCGCACGCAATACACCACTGAGCGCAGGGGCGGGTTCAGCAACTTGTGGCATGTCGATTACGATTGTGGTCGTCAATCGTGGTAAATTGATATCGACGAATACTGCTGTTGCTCCTGGTATACCTATCACCTCGCCGGGTTCATCCATTGTCTCCCCTTTCACCTTTACCACCGTGACGAAAGATCATCGTGGACTTGCCCTTGGCTGGGTTCTCTCGGCTGCCTCAGCTGGGATAGTCAATGGAATGACGACCCTGCCACTAAGCCTCACTGGGAAAGATATTGCCTCTTCTTGTACCAATGGAACCTGCCCTCCTACCACCTTCACTCCAATCATACTAACTACAACTACTGCTCGCTTCCTGACGGTAGGCGATACCAGTCATACGCTTGCCACTGATGGAGATTACTCTAACAAGACTGATGGAACATTTACTGTTCCAGCTGACTCACCTCTTGGTATCTACACAGGTATTATCTCTATTACACTCTTAAACACATTTTAGCATGCGAATACATAGAAAAACGTGACCTGAAAAAGGTATGTATCACGACAAAAGCGATACATACCTTTAAGGTTCGGACGAAGAGATTTCTTATCTTTTACAGGTCACTCCAGTCTTCCGCTGCACCACCAGTTGCAGGCAGGCCTGGAGACGATGAGTTCCGGTTACTATTATTGTTGTCCTGATGGCTGCCTTTATTTGTGTTGTCCTGATGGCTGCCTTTATTTGTGTTGTCCTGGTGGCTACCCTTATTTGTGTTGTCCTGGTGGCTACCCTTATTTGTGTTGTCCTGGTGGCTATTATCATTCACAAAAATGGTGTCTGTTGCTGTATTATTACCTTCATTGATATCACCCAGAGTAGCAACAGTTGCCGTTCCCGTGAGAGAAGGAACTGCATTCTCGTTCAGCGTACCACTGATGGTAATCGGAGACAAGATCTGACCTGGTGCAACAGGAAAGCTCCCATTATAGTTAGCGGTGATGACAGCCGGGCTTGTATGATCGCTGACTGAGATATGCCAGTCAGGAGCCTTCACTTCAATGTTGCTCAGACCAAGTGGAATGACGTCCGAGACGGTGATGGGAGAGCCGACCGGCGCATTTTCTGAACCATTCGAGACGATAATCACATAGGTCACCCTGTCACCTACTTTGAAATGATCACCCCCCAGGTTAATTTTTACAACCGAGAGATCAGGTATCATGGTAGCTATCGGCGTTGCAGTACCATCAAGAATGGTGATAGTGTTTATCGACGGATTAGACGGTGGATTTGGATCATCAGCAGCATTAACAGTAGCACTACTCGTGAGAGATGAGGCTGCTGCCGTCAGATTACCGCTAATGGAGATTATCGGGAGTATAGCGCCAGGTGCGAGAGGGTAGGGGCCATCATAGGTAGCAGTAACCTCGGCTGGGCTTGTCATACTACTCAGATTGATAGTCCAGCCACTCCCAGTTGCAACTATATTATCGAGGCCAACTGAAAACGCATCATGAACAATAATCGGCTGACTTTGAACAAGGTTTGAAGGAAGATTCGCAAGGCTTGAAGGAAGATTCGTAATAATTAAACTAAAATTGATGGTCTGCCCAACGTAATATGTGCTACCGCCAGTTGTTGAATTGGTAATAGACAGTTGAGGCTGAACTGTTGGCGTCGCTATTGGTGTATCCGTTGGCGTCGCTATTGGTGTATCCGTTGGCGTTGCTACCGGTGTATCGGTTGGCGTTGCTATTGGTGTATCGGTTGGTGTTGCTATTGGTGTATCGGTTGGCGTCGCTATTGGTGTATCCGTTGGTGTTGGTATTGGTGTATCCGTTGGTGTTGCTATTGGTGTATCGGTTGGTGTTGGTATTGGTGTATCGGTTGGTGTCGGTATTGGTGTATCGGTTGGCGTTGGTATTGGTGTATCGGTTGGCGTTGGTATTGGTGTATCGGTTGGCGTCGGTATTGCTGTGGGCGTCGGGGTTTGAGTTGAAGGATAAACAAGCTCGCTCAATCCTGAGTATGCAGGCGTATTTGGATATAGAGTATCAGTTGCAGCAGCAGTATTATTCCAGACTGGGATCGCATCATTCGTAAATATACCAGTAATTTCGAGAGGGGGCAGTACTCCTCCGGGGGCGACAGTAGGGCCAATGTAATTAGCTTGTATAGGACTAGTATTGCTAATAATATCCCAAGCACTTCCCCCAGTTATCCCAATGTTGGTCAATCCAAGGATAGGATCTTTTACCTGAACACCTGATGTACTGTCAATACTTGTGGTCAAACTTGTATTTGTGATATTCAAGTCAAATATGAACGTCCGATCCACCTCGTAGGGTGTCGCTACCTTGATATCTGAAGTCATAGACATATAAGGAGGCACACCAAGAGAATTTAAAGACGTAGATGGGCCTTTGTTGATCGAAGATGTTATTTGTTTTTCAGATCGTAAACTTTTTTTTGTGGATAGAACAGCAAGGGGTTTTAACTTTGTTATCGATTGCTGACTTATTGTTGGTACTCTCTGTGCAAATACCTGGCTTCCAACTAGAGAGGAGGCCGAGGCAAGTAGACTCCCCATTAAAAGTAGACTCAGAAAAAAAGCTCGGATCAGTAGTCCAGCATGTGTCAGAGATGTCCGAGTATTCTTTGCATGATGCATAATAATTTCCTTCTCCCACCTGTGCAATTTTCTGTAAAGAAAACAATCGCAGCATAAAAATACCAGAAGCACCACTTTCAGCTACGTATTCGTCCCCCAGTCTTTATGCCAAGTTACATTTAGTATAAAAGGCAGAATGCTGTAAAAAAGAGAAATATATTGATGTATTTGTTGCATGCGAAAACGTTGCTATATAAAACTGTATAAAACTGTATAAAATCGAATAAATATGTCTCCTTGTATGAACCTAATTTTATTCTCTGACTATACTGCATATATAAACTATAGTTAGTATTTGGATAAATGGCATTTAGTGTCGTTTTGAGAGTTATTTACGACGCGGGCTGTATTGCTCCGTTGTTCTTTTCCCATCTGCTGAGGCAAAAGAACAATTGCTAGCATCTGGGGCTGTGCTCAAACGAGAACCGATTGTACTGCATAACCTTGATTGGAGAAACTAATGGACAGCAAGCTCTACACCTTTTCTATTAAAAATATATTTAATATAGTAAGACATTATTTTTTACAGCATTCACTTTTCGCAAGAAAAAATTGGAAAAACGTTCTCAGAGTAGTGGTTTTACTCCTCCTCCTCACGGGTAACGCCGTCTGGATACACCATCGTGCCTATGCCGTCAACGTAGTCAGTCCCAAGGCGGTCAGCGTGTATGGGCAGGGGAACAATTTTGCGACCGCTGGTTCCGGTACTACCGCTAGCACCCTTAATAGCCCAAGATCTATTTGTTTTGATAGCAGCGGCGACTACTATATCGCTGACTACAGCAACAATCGCGTCCTCTACTTCACCGCAGGCACCCCTACTCCGACGAATGTCTATGGTCAGAATGGCAGTTACACCTCTGCCCTGGTCAACAACAACTTGGGCACACCTACTGCCTCGCCTACTGCCACCAGCCTTGACAATCCCTTTGATGTCGCCCTCGACACTCTCGGCGGCCTCTATGTCGCCGATTCTACCAACTATCGGGTATTATATTATGCGGCGGGAAGTACCACAGCATCCCGCGTCTATGGCCAGGGCGGCGTTTTTACCACGAACACTTCCAATAAAGGTGGCGTCAGTGCTGACAGCCTTGCTAACGCCAACGACATCGCACTGGACCACAACAACAACCTCTATATCGCCGATCCCACTAACCATCGGGTATTATATTATACGGCGGGAAGTACCACGGCATCCCGCATCTATGGTCAGAATAACAATCCCAACACTGCCCTGGACAACAACACTTTGGGCACGCCTACTACCGTGAGTACCACCAGCCTTAGCGATCCCGAAGGCATGGCCCTTGATAGTAGTGGGAATCTCTATATCGCTGATGTGGCGGACAATCGCGTCCTCTACTACCCCTCGGGCAGCACGACTGCGACACGTGTCTATGGTCAGAATAACAATACCGGCACTGCCCTGAACAACAACACTTTGGGCTGCCTAATACCGTGAGTGCCACCAGCCTTAGCGGTCCCCGTGCTGTCACTCTTGATAGTAACAATAACGTCTATATCACTGACTTCGGCAACAATCGCGTCCTCTACTACCCTCGGGCAGCACGACTGCGACACGTGTCTATGGCCAGAATGGCAGTTTCTCCTCTGCCTCGGTCAACAACACTGGGGGCATGGCTAATACCGTGAGTGCCACCAGCCTTAGTTCTCCAATAAGGAGTGTAATCGATACTGGCGGAAATCTCTACACTGCTGACATGACGAACAACCGTATCCTCAAGTTCCAGACAAGTCAGAGTGTTACTACGCAGCCAGCAAGTAGCATCGTACCAGGGGCGACGTTCAGCATAGCTTCAAGCTTGATTGATGTGGGATCAGGTGGAGTATTCTCTGATTTCACGGGCAACGTCTCTGTGAGCATCAAGACTGGAACGGGGGCAGGAGGAGCCGTGCTCAGCGGCACTATCCCAATCTCCGCTGTCGCTGGCGTGGCGACCTTTTCGGACCTCTCGATTAATCTGGCTTGGACTGGCTATATCCTGACAAGCAGTAGTACGGGGGTGGGTTCGGCCAACACCAGGGCGTTCAACATTGCATCCCTCACTCTCGCGGGATACTGGCCGTTGGATGAAGGAAGCGGAACGACGACGGCCGATCTCTCCACTAATGGCGATACGGGAACCATTAGCGGAGCCACCTGGACTACCGGACAGATCAACGGAGCTCTCAGCTTCACCGGGACCACCAACTACGTCACGATGGGAACCCCGACCCCCCTCAAATTTGGGGCTACCAGCTTCACTGTCATGTCCTGGTTCAAGACGTCACAGACCACGATAGGGCGCATGGTGGGTGAGGGGGTAAATAGTTATAGCACTGGTTTTGATTTATCGGTTAGTACAACCAGTACCTGCAGTGCGGGCTGTGTTTCTGCAGAAATAGGAGGAGGCAGCCAGGGAGCCAGCGTCGCATTTGGCACCACGGCGGCGACCTTCAAAGATAACAACTGGCACCAGGCCGCCATGGTCATTGACCAGAGCGCCAAGACCGGGCAGCTCTATGTGGATGGGGTCGTCCAGTCGCTGACGAAACAGACGGGTACCTGCGGGACCGTGGGGACCACGAGCATAGATATCTCAGGCTGTGGCAGCGCAAACGCGACCAACACCGACCCGTTCACATTGGGTGCCTATCATTCAGGTGCTAGCACCTTGTTTGCTTTCGTTGGTAGCCTCGACGAAGTCCGCGTCTACAATAATGCTCTGAGCAGTTCCCAGATCCAGAACCAATACGCCACTGATGCTACCCCTGCCCTCGCGGGATACTGGCCATTCAGTGAGAATAGCGGGACGACGACGGCTGATCTTTCTGGCAACGGCAATACGGGAGCCATAACTGGAGCCGGTTGGACAGCAGGAGTGATTAACTCCGCTCTCAGTTTCAATGGGACGAGCAACTATGTGTCCATGAGTACTCCCACTACCCTCGAATTCAACAACACAGAGTTTCAGCATCTCGTCCTGGTTCAAATCGACAAGCACTTCAGCGGGCCGTATGGTGAGTTCGGGACTCTCTAGCTGGAATAGTGGCTTCTACCTCGGTCTCAACAGTAGTAGTTGCACCACCGGATGCGTTAGTGGCGATCTTGGAGCGAATGGGACCTCTGGCAACACTGTGCAATTTGCTACCACTACAACCTTCAATGACGGAAACTGGCATCAGGCAGTGATGGTCATTGACCAGACAGCGAAAACTGCTCAGATCTACGTCGATGGTGTGGCTCAGCCGCTGAGCAAAACATTCTGTGGAACAGTAGTGTCCGGGACCACAGTCAACTTCTCGACCTGTTCCTTCGCCAACACCTACAGCACCACTGAGCCATTCACAGTAGGAGCCTACAAAGGAACTGGTGGTACTTTCCTGGACTTCGCTGGCACCCTCGACGAAGTCCGTGTCTATGGCAGTGCTTTGACCAGCCAAGTAATCCTTAGCCAGTATAATAGTGCAAGCAGCAGTTTGTTCTTGACACCTCTCACCAGTCCCTCATTTTCCTACACCCTCACGGGGACGACTGGTACGATCACGTCTGCACATACCTTCAAAGTCTTTAGTGCCGCGGGATCAGCGGTCGGTTGGCACGTGACCATCACTTCTACGCTCTTCACCTTGGGAGGCAACACGTTGCCATCAACGTCCATGACCATTACCGCGGTCAGCGCGGCTTGTACCGCAGGGCAAACGTGTGTCGTGCCGACCAATGGAGTTAGTGGCTACCCTCTCACTGTGCCTGCTGCTGCGACCGCTCCTACTGCTATCTATTTTTTCAGCGCCAACGGTGGAACGGGGACAGGCGATGTGACCGTCACGGCGACGTTTTCATTGGCTATTCCGCCTGGTACGGCTGCTGGCACGTATACGAGCACCGTCACTGAGACGCTCATCAAGGGACAATAAGAAGAAAGGATATATTGCTCAGTCAAACTTCATTCGAACCATCTCGTTGGGCCGTGTCATGGCGGGCGAGGACAATCAACCACAGGGGCATCGGCCCCGGCTCGCGTAGCGGCACCTTGTGGTTGCCGATGACCCCTGTGGTGCGTCCTCGCCTCTAGCAAAAAGGGTGCAATAACACATGTTTGACAAAGCATCTCAGTTCTGGCCACCGAGCTGCTTTTGCGACCGATGTGTCAAGTCGTATTTCGGCTGGCGGAGTTTTGTCTCGATGCAAAGAAATTCCAAAACCACCCCCAAATTTCATAAAACCAGACAGGAGATGTCAGGAATAATGAGGTATAATTGGGAGTGGTATGTGCGAACACGTGTTTCATGGTTTCCGGTTTTCTTGTCCACATCTAGAAACAATAGAGCGATGCTTATTGTTGCCACAGCGCACTTGTCATGTAACAGTCTTGCTGTCATTTTGATCTTATTTGTAGTTTGTACCTCGATTCCCTTGGAGGTATCCTTTGCTGTCCAAACGTGAATTTACGGTTGCTAACGAATATCACTATAATCGTACCAGTCCAGCACGCTGGATTGCATCCCATCTTTTACGCTATAAACACTTTTTATTCGGTTGCATGCTTTTATGTATCTTCACAAATACACTCTACTCATCCGTAGCTACGTTGACGGGTGCCGCGTTCAATGCGGTCCTTCAAGGTGAGGCTGCACGCAATACACTACTTGTAATTGCATTCACACTGCTGGCCGTGATCCTACTACAGGGCTGCTGCGACCTGGTCGCACGCTTCTCAGCTGAAGTGCTAAGCAAACGCCTGGCACGCGACTCTCGCGAGGAGCTTTATATCAGCCTGCTAGGTAAGAGCCAGACGTTTCACAATCGCCAACGCGTTGGCGATGTGATGGCACGCGCCTCTAACGATATGACCGAGCTCAGCAATATGGTCTCGCCTGCCTTTGACATGATCTTCGATTCGTTTAGTAGCCTTGCCGTCAATATCACTTTCATCGGCTTTATTAGCCCACAATTGCTGCTTGTGCCACTACTCTATGCCTTTGTCTTCTTGATTGCCCTGCGCTCTTATTCGCGCCAGCTCAACCCGGTCTCGAACGAGATGCGTGCACAATTTGGCACAACGAACGCAGTTTTGAATGAGGCAGTAGCAGGCATTGAAGTGGTCAAGGCGACGGCTCAGGAACAACAGGAGATTCACAAGTTTGCTCATAGTGCCGGACGATACCGTGACCTCTATGTTAAAAATGGTAAGATACAGGGACGCTATCTACCCACTTTGCTACTAGGTGTCGCCCTGGCTCTGGCCTTCTTACATGGTCTCTTTCTGGTCTCAAACCACCAGCTCTCACTTGGTGGCCTGATCGCCTTTATGGGCTTAATGGCAAACTTACGCTTCGTGACCTTTATGTCAACCTGGAGCTTTAGTATGGTTCAGCTGGGCATCGCCGGGGCCAGTCGGATTCTCGCTCTGATGAAAGAAGAGACTGAACTGGATGAAAATGAGCATGGTTATGCTGCAGCTATACGCGGCGATATCGTGTTCGAGCATGTGACGTTTGGCTATGGAGATACACCTATCCTGAAGGATATCTCTTTCCACGCTCGCCCCGGCCAGACAATCGCTATTGTTGGTCAGACGGGCGCAGGCAAGAGTACTATCACCAAACTGGTCAACCGCATCTATGATGTTAACTCGGGACGTGTGCTGATCGATGGTGTTGATGTACAGGACTGGAACCTGGATTCTTTGCGCTCACAAATCTCGACTATTGAGCAAGATGTGTTCCTCTTTTCACGCTCGATTGCTGAAAATATTGCCTATGGCCTGGATCAGAAAGAGGATCGCGCGGCTATCAGGGAGGCTGCACGCGATGCACAGGCGGACGAGTTTATTCAAAGCTTCAAAGAAGGCTACGAGACGGAGATTGGGGAGCGCGGCGTGACTCTATCAGGTGGGCAACGCCAGCGAATCGCTATCGCCCGTGCCCTGCTAACCGATCCACGCATCCTGATCCTGGATGATTCCACCAGCGCCATCGATAGTGCAACAGAAGACGAGATCCAGAAGGCTATTCGCCGCGTACTGGAGGGACGCACCACGCTCTTAATCACCCATCGCCTCTCCCAGATTCGCTGGGCTGATAGCATCCTGGTTATTCGTCGTGGTGAGTTAATCGATCAGGGCACGCACACAGAACTATTAGCACGCTGCGAAACCTATCGCCGCATCTTCTCACATTATGACTCGGCAATCCCAACACCTGTCACCAGTGGCGAGTAGCAAAACAGAAAGGAATTCTCCAGATGGGTTTTATTATGGATGGCCTGGATGCCGAGGCCTATGATCGTACTTATACCGATGGGCAACTGCTGGGGCGCATCGTGCGCTACTTCAAGCCCAAATTGGCGCTTATGGGCACAATTACGCTTCTGATTGTGTTCAATGCTGGCCTGGATACTGCATTCCCGCTCTTGATAGCGCACAGCATTGATACGCTGGTTGGTACAAAGGCCGTGCAAACGGCCATCATACTCGTAGGTTTCATCCTGCTGTCAGGTGCACTTTCGTGGACCTGCAACCTGTTCCGGCAACGTTTCAGCGCACAAGCAGTTGGCGATGTCGTACTACAGTTGCGCGAAGATACGTTTTCAGCCGTGATGGACCGTGATATGTCTTTCTTCGACGAATTCTCTTCAGGCAAGATCGTAAGTAGAGTTACGTCCGATACCGAAAATTTCGCTACGGTGGTTACGCTTACACTTAATCTACTCAGTCAGGTACTATTGTTCCTTTTAATCATCGTTATTCTCTTCTTCCGCAATGTCCAGCTAGCCTTGCTGGCAATGATGATTACACCTTTAATTGTTGGGGTGGCCCTTGGCTTCCGCAAGCTGGCACGGAGCTTTACCCGCAGGTCACAACGTTCGTTGGCACGCGTTAATTCAAATGTACAGGAAGTAATCAGTGGCATCACTATCGCCAAAAACTTTCGCCAGGAACAGAATATGTATGAAGACTTCAAGCAGATCAACGCACAATCATACTATGTTAACCTGCGTTCGGGCTTCCTGTACAATGGCGTCTTCCCCATTCTGATCCTGATCGCCAATGCAGGCACGACAATCGTTGTCTACTTCGGGGGCATGAGCGTCATCAATCATACAATCTCAGCAGGCGATTGGTTCCTCTTTATACAAAGCATCGGGTTACTCTGGTTTCCGTTGACCAGCATCGCATCCTTCTGGAGCCAGTTCCAGCTTGGCCTGGCCGCGAGTGAGCGCGTCTTTGCCCTGCTCGATGCGGAGCCACGCGTTAATCAAACTGCAGACCAGCCCGTCCCACGTTTGCACGGCAAAATCGAGTTTCAGCATATCTTCTTCAGTTATGACCAACGTCAGACCGTGCTGGCGGACTTCAATCTAACAATTCAAGCGGGAGAAACAATTGCGTTCGTGGGGCATACCGGTGCGGGGAAGTCAAGCCTGGGCAAGCTGATTGCTCGTTTCTATGAGTTTCAGGGGGGAGAGATTCTGATCGATGACCACAATATTCGCACGTTCAATCTGCCAGCTTATCATCGCCAGCTAGGCATCGTGCCACAAATACCATTTCTCTTCTCCGGCACGGTAGCAGATAATATCCGCTATGCACGACCAGAGGCGAGCGATGCAGAGATCGAACGGGTCGCACAGAGTATAGGGAATGGCGATTGGTTAGAGGTGCTACCCGATGGCCTGCAAACGCTAGTAGGTGAGACCGGCAAAGCACTCTCGATGGGCCAGCGTCAGCTCGTTGCCCTGGCTCGCGTCCTGCTCCAGGACCCGGCCATCATTATTATGGATGAAGCTACTGCCAGCGTTGACCCACTCACCGAAGCACAAATTCAGGAAGGGCTGGATGTGCTGCTGCAACATCGTACCGCTATTGTGATCGCGCACCGCCTTTCAACCATCAAACATGCTGACCGCATCATTGTATTAAGCTCCGGGCGTATCGTGGAGGAAGGCAGTCACGAGCTACTCATGCGCCGGGGCGGCCACTACGCTGATCTTTATAATACCTACTTTCGTCATCAATCGCCCGATTACAAACCTGGTGAGGGTTTTATTCCTGTCCTTATACCCTTGGATAAAGAATGAGCTTTCTTGACCATGATAAAATTCCGATGTATGATCTCAAAATGAGTGCAGAAGTGGCAAGCTTAAGCTATAATATAACTCTGTTTCGCTCATCTCATCTTCGTTAAGGGGCCCTTACTATGCAAATAATACTCTCTTCAAAGAAGAGTCGTTTCTCTTCTGGGTTTGTGGCTGGCCTCGTTGCAGGCATTGTTGCTTCTGCTCTGATGCTACTACTGGCGCTCACATTGGGCGGTGCTTCGTTGCCAGATATTCTCAGTTCTGTAATTGCTCTGGCAATGCCACTTTCTCTCTTCAACTACCTGCACCAGCTTATCGGCGGCGACGCTAAGTACTATCTCTTCCTCATTGTGTTAGTTGGACAATGCCTGATCTTCGCATTATGCGGAGGCCTCTCTAATTTGTTACTGGACCCTGTGAGATTCAGCCGGGCACGCGATACGCAAGGACGCCTGAAATGGGACGCCGGCTTCGTCCTCGCTTTCATCCTCTGGTTCTTGACGGGATGTCTCTTCCTACCTCTGACCGGAGGCGGCTTTTTCGGTTCACAGCTTGTGGTCGGGGCAGTGAATGCAATGGTGAGCCTGGCCGTGGTTGGCATTGTATTTGGTACCTCATTTGTTTTTATCCACAACTGGCTCTTACTCAAACAACAGGCGCAAGAGGCTGAGAGTAAAGCTGAAACAGATTTGATCGCAAGGCAGCAAACCGAACAACGACGCACGTTTATACGTACAGGATTCGCAGTGCTGGGCCTGAGCGCACTCGGCTGGGCCGCATGGCGCTTTATTACTGGGAGCGGGAGCAGCGGCTCTTCCCTATCGCAATCTTCGCAGACCTCACTAGTCAAAAAATACCAGGGCAAGATTTCTCCTCCCCCAACCCCGAAGTACGGCACAATTCAAGAGTCGCCACTGCTCTCAACTGAGATAACACCCAATAGTCAGTACTATGTGGTCTCAAAAAATATCACTTCAGATCCAACAGTAGATGCCGGAAGCTGGCAATTAACGGTCGATGGCGAGGTGGCGCACGCTTATACCCTGACCTACAAAGATCTGATGGCCTTGCCGATGCAGAAACAATACGAAAGTATGATGTGCATCAGCAACGAGGTGGGTGGGACTTATATGAGTAACGCTTTATGGGAAGGCGTTCCACTGAAAGATCTATTGGCGCGTGCAGGTGCCATAAAACCCGGCGCAACCAAGGTTGTCTTGCATGCAGCTGATAGCTATACCGATAGCATTCACCTGGCCAAAGCGCTCGAACCAACCACGCTTGTTGCTGTTCGCATGAATGGCGAAACGCTACCACAAGGACATGGCTACCCGGCACGCCTGCTCGTTCCTGGTATCTATGGCATGAAACACGTCAAATGGATGACGCAAATTGAGGTTGTAAGCGTCGATTACAAAGGTTACTGGCAGCAAAGCGGCTGGAGCGATGAAGCCCCCATACGCATGACGACACGCATCGATACGCCTCTCTCAGGTGGCGCATCCCTGAAAGCAAATACACGTACCTATGTTGCAGGTGTTGCATTCTCTGGCAACAAAGGTATCAGCGAGGTGGATGTGAGCTTCGATGCGGGGCAGACATGGCAGACCGCAACATTGAAAAAGCCCCTCTCTTCTCTCTCCTGGGTACTCTGGCAGATTCCCTGGCAACCGCAAGCTGGCAGCTATACTGTTGTGGCACGCGCTATCGATATGGAAGGCAATGTGCAAGACCCGCAGCTCGCGCCCCCTCTTCCTGATGGCTCTTCGGGCTACCATAGCATATCCATATCCGTATCCTGATAATTTTTACGTTCTCTATAGTAGTAAACGGATGATGCTCTCTTTAAAAAAAAGAGAACATCATCCGTCTCACTCACAAGACGTGTTCACCTGGCTTCGCTGCACATCTAATATATTGTATTTACTCTTAGTACGTAGAGTACACTAATGAGTAGAATACAAAATATATATTATAAAAGATAAAAATGTGCGCGATCCTGCAGCCGTAAGCGAGCACGCATAAAAACGAGATTAGGCAAGGGTAATGAGAATCAAACATCTATTACAGTATTAACATAACTCTTCCATTAGCATTATGCGTCAAAACTAGTAAGAATACGTCGATTCACAGATCTTAATTTTTGTTTAAGTGACTCTTCTTCTCTATATTCGTTACTACAGTAGAACGAATAAGTACCGTGGGGCTTGTGTTGTAGTTGTCTAAAACCACTTTCCTTCGTGACTTTTTATACTTCCACTAGCGAGGTGTTCACCTGGCTAAACTATGAACTTGTCTATATGAATTCTTTATACTGCTGATAGAGATTCCTTTTATTAAAGAGGTGCCTGTTGAAGAAAGGATGTGGGATGATGGTGCGTCAGTGTGCCTGGTGCTTATGTTTAATTAATACTGTAGGAGAACGCGTCTCTCTTTCACCATTACCTAAGATATATGAGGCAACACACGGTATTTGTGGTATCTGTGGTATACAATGGATGGAACAAGTTATAGAAACTGACCTGGCTGAAAGAAACAGGCAGGATGATAACAATAGTTTCTTTGATCTCTTCTCAGGAAATGAGCAGCAAGATAAGCAAGAGATGCACGAAGCAATTACGCAACTCGTGCTTCAGTTGCAACAAAAACCAGCCGTTCCTACCTCCGTTCCTGCTGGAAAGCAAAGAAAGCGTATACGCACATTCTAACTAATTTTGTGCTTCAAGCAAATGCGCTTGCAAACTCTATTTGCAGAGAGTGTCAGCCTTGCAGGAACTCTGCCATCTGTTGATTCACTACAGCTGGCTTCTCCTGCTGTACCCAATGACTACTATCAGGAACATAAAAATTGCCTCTAGAAATGGCTCTGGGGACAGTAAAAACTATCCCCAGGTGATGCAATATCCGCACCTCAATGTTGCTCTAACCAATAGGTGAAGAAAGGGCTATACTTCTTCCGGTCCACCATAAACGATGGCACGCTTCACTTGCTCGATCAGGTCGGTGACAGGGATACCACGCGGACAGGCATCGGAACAGTTGAAAATGGTCCGACAGCGCCAGACGCCATCTTTGCGGCCAAGCACCTGTAGACGCTCGCTGGCACCCTGATCGCGACTATCAAAGATAAAGCGATGGGCATTGACAATAGAAGCCGGTCCGACCCAGTCAGGATTGCCCCAGATCGAGGGGCAGGAACCCGTACAAGCGCCACACAGGATACACTTCGTCCCTTCATCATAGCGTTCACGCTGGGTGGGTGACTGCAGGCGTTCAGTGCCAGGCTCATTGTCATAGTTGATTAGAAATGGCTTGATCGACTTGTACTTCTCGAAGAAGTTTTCCATATCAACGACAAGATCCTTGATCACCGCATAACCTAGCATTGGCTCAATAGTCACTTTATCGCCAACATCACGCATAAGAACTTTACAGGCCAGGCGGTTGCGCCCATTGATACGCATCGCATCGGAGCCGCACACCCCGTGGGCACAGGACCGGCGATACGTCAGAGTGCCATCCATTGTCCATTTGACAGTGTTAAGGGTGTCCAATAGACGATCAATTGGGTCTACCTCAACACGGAATTCGCTCCAGTAAGGTTTGGCGTCTCGCTCTGGATTATAGCGCTTGATACGCATTAGTACATTCATTTTATACGCTCCTCTAGTGCTTATAGTGCTTAGTATTTGCGTTCTTTGGGTTTAAAGATCGGGTCGTCGATAAGGATCACATCTTTATAATCCAAACGCACATCATGAGCCTTTGTACCCTGGTACGCGAGCGTATGTTTCAGCCAGTTGACATCGTCGCGCTTCTGATAATCGAGCCGATAGTGCGCACCTCGGCTCTCTGTACGAGCCAGGGCACCATGAATTGTGGCCTCAGAACAGTCGAGCAGGAAGCCAAGCTCGATAGCTTCGACAAGCTCAGTATTAAACTGCTTGCCCTTATCCTGCAACTCTACACGCAGATAAGCTTCCTGCAGGCCAGCGATGACATCAAGGGCATGGCGCAGGCCCTTATCAGTCCGTTCCACAAACACATTATCGTTCATCTCATCCTGCATCTCGCTGCGGATACGCGCCGCCGACTCGCCGCTCTTGGAGCTATAAAGCCGTTCGACGATCTCGCGCGACCGAGCCTCATAATTCGCAGGCAGTTGGGCATGGCTGTTCTCTTTAATAAATGTAGCCATATGCTTGCCCGCTCGCCGCCCAAAGACGATGAGATCGACCAGCGAATTCGTTCCCAGACGGTTAGCGCCGTGGACCGAGACACATGCTACCTCGCCAGCTGCGTAGAAACCGTGCAGCGGAGTCCATTGTGGATCAATCACCACACGTGCATCAACGTCGGTTGGGATACCACCCATTGCATAGTGTGCGGTCGGCTGGATCGGGACAGGCTCGGTAATCGGCTCGACACCCAGGTAGTTACGCGCAAAGTCAGTGATGTCGGGCAATTTCTCAGCAATTTTTGCCGCACCCAGGTGACGCACATCGAGATAAACATAATCTTTACCATCAACGCCATTGCCATCCTTGATCTCCTGCACAATACAGCGCGAGACAATGTCACGCGGAGCCAGATCTTTGAGCGTAGGCATATAGCGTTCCATGAAGTACTCGCCCTTGCCATTGAGAATCTTGCCTCCCTCACCACGTGCCGCCTCGCTCAACAGCACACCAACCCGGTAGATGCCGGTAGGATGGAACTGATACATCTCCATGTCTTGTAGTGGGATACCCTGTCGGTATGCAATCGACATACCATCGCCCATGCAGGCAAACGCGTTACTGGTTACACGCCAGGCGCGACCATACCCACCCGTCGCGAACAGGACCGCTTTAGCATGAAACGTATGGATCTCGCCTGTGCGGACCTCCAGGGCAACCACACCGCATGCCTGCCCATCGTTGATTAACAGATCCAGCACCAGAAATTCATTGAAGAAGCGTACCTGGTTCTTAATGGCGCTCTGATACATCGTTTGCAGGATCATATGTCCAGTACGGTCTGCAGCATAGCAAGAACGGCGTACAGGGCCTTCGCCATAGTTGCGCGTATGGCCACCAAAGCGGCGCTGGTCAATGCGACCATCGGCAGTACGATTGAAAGGGAGACCACGATGTTCCAGCTCATACACCGCATCAATCGCCTCACGCGCAAGAATCTCTGCCGCCGGCTGGTCCACCAGGTAGTCGCCACCCTTCACCGTATCGTACATATGCCATTTCCAGTGATCCTCTTCCTGGTTCCCCAAAGCGGCAGCCACCCCTCCCTGTGCAGCCCCCGTATGTGAGCGCGTAGGATAGACTTTCGTCAGGACCGCTACGCTCGCGTTCGGCAACTGCATTGCAGCCATAAGGCCCGCACCGCCTGAGCCAACTATCACGACATCAAACTTCTGAAACATAACTTTTCCTCGTTCTTATCCATGAATACAGGCCGCTCCAACGTTTGCGGCTGGTTGGAAAGTGATCAGCGTGATGGTTCCCAACATAAAAAAGGTCAGTAAAAGGATAGCAGAGATCGCCATAAGCCAGATACGAGCGCTGGGCGAGCGCACATAGTCATCGATAACGACACGCAGGCCATTCATGCCATGCGTCAAAGCCAGAGTGAGCAAGAGCCAGTCAAAGAGCCGCCAGAATACATTTGAGTACCGGTAGGCGATAAACGCGTATGTTGTGCATGAAACATCCGTATTTACGTGCATAATATACAAGTGCAAAACTACAAGAAATAGGAGTGCAATCCCAGAAACACGAAAATAATACCAGGAAAAAGTTTCAAACCCGCCCCCAGCAGGGCGAGGTCCACGACCGGTTGAGACATTCAACATAACGATTCCTCTCTTTATATAAAGCGCTGCACAATACAAATCATTCGTATCAATGCCCGACACCGACTAGCGACCCACATTGGCAGTGGGTGTCTGGATAAGCCAGTGGAATGCCGGCGCAATAATATAATAGGCAAAGGGGATGAAGACGATGACAGTGGCGGCCAGCACAATACCAAACATGACGCGCTGATAACGCGCTCCCTTCAGCCAGAAGTCTATCGCCATAATGCGTAGACCATTGAATGCATGATAGAAAATGGCTCCTACCAGCGATAGAGAGAGCAAACGCACTACCCACCAATCAAATAACAAGACGCTTCTGTCATATACTTCAGGACCAAAACCAATCATCGAGATATCGACGATATGGATAAATAAGAAAAGCAAAATTCCTAGCCCTGTGATGCGATGAAGCAACCAGGACCACATACCGGATTGACCTTTGTACATCTTTCCCTCAATTCTAGAGGCGGGAGGCAGGGCATGAGGCAATGAAATAGGTGCAATAAGTGCCAATATGTGCCAACCGATGCTTGCGCATTTGTACATCACACGATATCTCTAAGGGGCACCAGCCTGTATATAGACAATCGCCCGGCGGTGTTTCTTCAGCCTCCTGGCTCTTGCTCTCGCCCATGTTGGTATCCTTTGTGGGGTGCCATTTCTGCTGGACTGGCAATGATTGATTGTACAACTTATTTTTGATCAAACAGCTCTATGCAATCCATACAATCCATCAATAGCACATAGATCAATAAGCATAGACCTTTAGCAGGAACGTCTCTCTGGCCAGCACCCCATTGTATCTACCTTTCGCTTGACGTTGTGTGTGTATTATAGCGCGTCATAGGGCTCAGTATCAATCATGCAAGCAACCTCTTGAGACTGCAATGGATATTCTGTCACCTGTTTTCAAACAAGAAAACGGCTGGATATGGCATTATTTACCGATATCCAGCCCCTTATACTACTTTGTCTTATCTACGCCGCTATCACGCGTGGAGGAGAAATAACATCACCGTCTGCAATTGCAGCCATGATCCAGCTCTCAATGGCATCTTTTCCTTGCTGAATAGCTTCCTCATACGTGTCGCCATGAGTTCTACAACCTGGAAGTTCTGGAACAGTTACGATATAAGCCTCGTCTTTTACGCTCCATTGGATAATCATTGAATAATGTTCGGCATGCATGTTATTTCGCTCCTGGTTCTTTATTTCCATTGTAAACTATCAACATAACTTCACAATTTCTGTCTCTGCCAGAATGGTAGTTAAATTATCCACTCTATGTGCTTCCATATACGCTGATAGATAGTGTATAATAAAGGCACACAAGCAGATTTTCAACGGAGTGGTGTTTTATGCTACCTCTTGCATTTAGATGAGCGCAATGCGTTCCTGAATGCCTCCTGGTAAGCATCAGATATCGCTCAAGGTGGGCTGTGTTTCGCCCCTGTTCAAATAGCAAACTCTACGCTAACGAACAGGAGTTTGAAAGCATAGCCCACCTCTTTTTCTAGCATCAACATGATTCTCACAAAAAGCATATGAGACGCAACCTTTTGATCGTTGCCCTGGGCATCACATTTTTAATCGTTATGACCGTAATCGGAACTCTACTGGATACGTTTGTGCCGCGTCGCCCCTCCGCTCCGGTCCAGACTGCTCAGGCTGGCCCCTATCAGGTTACATTGCAGGTAAGCCCCAATCCACCACCCAGCGACCAGGCTGCCAGCGTCTCGCTACAAATTGTACGAAGCGCAAGTCAGCAGCTTGTCACCAATGCAAACGTCACGCTCGATAACAGTATGGAAACGATGGACATGGGCACCGACCACCTCACTGCCCAGATGCAATCCCCCGGCACCTACCAAGCCCAGGTTCACCTGCCGATGAGCGGTGCCTGGTCCATACATGTTAGCATTACCCAACCTGGGCAGGCGACACAGAGCACGACATTTGAGGTTACCGCACAATAAGACCAGTAGGAAAAACAATCAGGTGCATTTTATATGGCCTTTACATGGCAGAAATATGGATCTCTGATAGATTAAGAAGCCGTAGTTGTTTGATATGCTATACTTTCGCTAATAGTAGTGTGTTCAAAAAAGCTATAAAGCTATAAGGAGTATCCCATGGCCCTCTCACGTTGGAGGTTATGCACATTCTTCTTCTCTACATTGCTGACAATGGTGCTGCTAGCTGCGTGTGGAGGTGGAGAAAAAACCACACAAACAACTCCGACCCCAACTCCAGCACCAAAGCCTACGCCTACACCAGGGCAAGGGCAGCAGTTACTTGGAAAAACTGCAAATGTACTTAATACAGCCAGAACAATTCATGGTTTCTTCCATATTAATATTAACAACCAGGCGCTCAGTGGCGATATCAATATCGAACTATGGAAAACCTCCCCAGACAAAAATCGGGTTGAGGTTCACCAATCCACACTGTCACAGGTGGCTGTAGGCTCGGTTACGGTCACAGACGGCAAACAGATCTGGCAATATGATGCACAAAAAAATGTGCTCTATAACGGTCCATTGCCAGCCAGCGCAAACGGGAACCAGTCGCAATCGGGCCTGGCGGGCAATGGCGGCGGACAAAGCCAATCTTTCTTGAATTTGATTCAGACAATTGTTAATCGCAGCAATGGTACGTTGCGCTCGTCGTCGGCCACAGTCAATGGCCGCTCGGTCTACGATGTACACATCGTTCCGCAGAATACAGGCACAGATAGTGCTGATGCCCAAAACTTTAACTATACGGGCGAGATTTACATAGACAAGGAGAACTACCTTCCCGTCAAAATAGATCTGGATCTCACAAACCAGGGCAAATTGGTCTTCGACCTACCTAAACTAGACATCAATCAGACTATCTCAGAGAACACATACACGTTTGCCACACCTGCAGGCGCAAAAGTACGCCCCTTGCAGGATGCTGCAAACACGTCGAACAATGGTACACTCACCCTGGCACAGGCCCAAAAGCAAGCTGGCTATCACCTTCTAAGTATCCCGCCTGACCAGGCCGATTACACGCTTGGTGGTGTTACCCCACTCGGCATACAGGGCAATCAGACGTTCTCGCTCAACTATATGAAAGGCAATCTCGCCTTCACTATCGCAGAGGGCAAGCCACTGGCAAATCTGCCTGGCGACGGTCAAGCAGTGCAGTTGCGCGGCACAGACGCGACGCTCACAACCTCCAATGGCACCAGCACGCTAGCCTGGACGGAGAATGGCGTAGGCATTCATATCACTGGCAAACTCGACAACGATCAGATTGTGGCTATCGCTAAGTTGCTCTCGTAGCTATGCAGCAATCCTTCATGGTCGTCGCTCCTTGCTATGATCAACATTTTCCCTTCAAGAAACAGCCCTGCTGGTCAACGATAGTATGCTTACCATCCACAACGGAGAGTATAAACTGCTCTTTATTAATCGGATTGCTATCCGACCCGAAAGAGATCTGTCCTGTAATACCTTGTATGGACTGTGAACCCGTTATGCTGGCTAAAGCACTACGTAGCGTCTCGGGTGTAAGCTGAGAGGACGGTTGCTTTTCAAGCACACGCTTACACCCCTCCAAGAATACTTGCATGACATCATATCCAAGCATGACAAATGAGGTGGGGCGATCAAAACCATATTTACCCGGATGCTTGACTGGACCATCATCGAACGTGTTCTGATATTCTGAATGTCCGGGATCTGCCGGGTCTTTGAAAAAGGGAGGTTTGTCCTGGCCTTGACCCAAACGAGTCCATGCGTCAGGGGATGCAGGCGATGAAAATAGCAAGTTGGTATAGCCCAGAATCTTTTTTTCTACATCTTGATCTACATCGGCAAGCTCATAGCCAGCAGTACCCATGACAATCTCTACTGATGATCCACGAATTTCTAATAATGTTTTCATATCTGCAAGCTTAATCGAGGTGAACACAATGATATCTGGTTTACACCTCTGTACAGTATCACTGACAAGCTGACTTAATTTTTGTGAATCGCCGCCTACAGTGAAATCCTGCCTACAAACAATGCTACTCTGATACTTATCACTAAACTGCTCATCAAAGTCATGGGCAAGCGTCTGACTATAGGTATCCTGATCATCTTTGAAAATGACCAGACGCTTATTTTTTAAACCCTGTCCTTCCACCAGGGAGGCCATAAATTGAGCAAATTCTTTATTAGGTGGAGTGATACGGAAGTAGTATGATGACGCCCCGGTCAAATCGTCTGTCGAAGCCCCACCTGATATCATAGGAATTTTATACTGATTCAAAAATGGAATCATATTCAAAGTTGCTTTGCTGCTGATCCAGCCAAAAATTGCGACAATTGTGTGGTCATAGTGCGTAGCCTGCAAAATCTGCTGCTGAACAGTTTTCAGATTATTGATTATGGTATCCTCGCCAGAGGCAGCAATAAGTAAGCGCAGCTTGAGATCATTGGGTCCCTGATGTTCTGCATTATAGTAGCGCTGGAAGACAGCGGCAGATTGGAGATAATCGCGGCTATAGCCATCTGGGGTTTTTTCGCCGAAAAGTGTACCGACAATAATAGTAATATGTGGACGACTTATAGCTTCAAGGTTTTGCATATAAATAATGGGTTCTGCATCACTCGTGTCTTTCTCATGAGCGGCGTTCAAATATGACCTGACATCATTCATATTGAAGTTACTCGCCATCGACGCTTTAGCCGCCTGTTCTTTTTCAGCAAAATCGGCGCGATCCTTATATCCATCAATCACATAGCGTCCATCGCTTATCCCGATGAACTCGCCATCGCTTGTCCGCGTTATGCCAATCCCATCCTGGCCTATTGCAGGCATAGGTGTTGGAATAGCTGGTTGAAAAGGCCAATTCCTTGTACTATAGGAAAATCCCAGCCAGGAGGAGAAAATCACAAGTGTCGCCAGAGCAGCAAGCGCTATTAGCCAGGAGCGAGGAAGTGGTGGGAGTGTCGGCAATCGTGGGCGCACGGGAGGTGGGTTACTTATCAGGGATGCTGTTTGAGGAAAAATATATTGACAATCTTCATTTTCACAAATGATCGCATTCACATCATTTTCAGTCCTACAATCTGGACAAATTTTATTTTTATTGTTTTGTGCCATACAAAACCTTCCCTATTAATTATAGGAAAGCCTCACTTTCTCCCTATGATGTATTTTTCTTATTCAACACATCTTATACATTTATGACACTATTATGCACGTTTCTCTCCCGCGCGGATTTTTTTAGCCTGCTCGTAAGCAATGTTTGCTAGTTTTTGTAATGTATCTCCTTTATTTTCATAAGCAACAGCATAGTCATCTTTCAGACGAATCGCCTCTTCAAATGCAGCAAGAGCCTCTATAAAACGTTGAAGCTGAAAAAGTATCTTTCCTTTTGCGTTATAAATATATGGATTGCCAGGAGCCAGTGAACTCGCCAACTCGCATGATTTAAGGGCCTGGTTGAAATCATTGAGATAAGAGAACGCTTGCGCCATATTTCTATGCACCTGTACATTCCGAGGATCAATAACACTGGCCGATCTGTACCTATCAAGTGCCCCCTGATATTTCTGGGCACTCATAAGCAAATTACCTTCCTTTATATAGAATTGAATATCTTGACTTCCTAAGGCTATAGCAGCTCGATAATAGGGTTGTGCTTGGTCAAAGCGTTTCATTTCTGAGAGAATATCTGCTTTCTTTCCATATAATTGTGCATTTTTTGCATCAAGTGAAAGTAGCGTGTCACAAGCAGCAAGTGCGTTTTCAAGGTCTTTAAAATGCAAAAACAGGTCGAGGGCAAGCTCGTGAACAGAGACATCATCGTGTTGAGCAGCTTGTTTGTATACTTTACGGAGACGACCAGGATTGTTAACAGGTTCGTCGCCTGAACGGTTATTAAGAGGTTGAGTGCGTGGACCGGGAGAAGCAAGAAGCATAGCCTGCTCAAAAGCCTGGAGGGCGTTGTCGTAATCTCCATGCGAGACAAAAGCTTTTGCATCAGCGAGACAGAGCTTTTTACGCGCTCTATTCACTGCAGCATTCACGCCAGTGTAACTTGTCACAAATACATTGCCCGAATCGATAAGTTGACGGTTAGGAGGAAGAAACCCAAAGTTGGCAAAAGGGGTGTTTTCCACAAAATATGCACGCAGCATAATCGGGATGACAATCGCCTCTCCTGCCCCTTGCCAGCACTTGTTGCATCTCCAGTTGATAGGAAGGGTTCGCCATATAGTCAGGACTGACGAGCAATAAAATAATATGGGCGCTATTTAAATGACGGATATTTGCTCTGATCGCGTTTCCCGGCTCCCTACTTCGATACTACTATGATCCCATTGAGTAACATCCTGAATTGCTGTTAAATGTTGCTTCAAATCTCCTTGTAGCTCTTCATCTCGCTGAGTCTCGCTATAGCTATAAAAAATTTTAATGTTTCGATTAAAGCCTCTATATAGACTTCCTTGCATTTTGCTTGTTTCCTCTCAAATATTGAGGATTTTGTATAGCGAAATTCATAATGGAAATAGGGTATAGATATAGTCCTTATTGTACATGTGTATATTAAAGGATTATTAGAGAATATGCAAGAGGTATTGCATTTTAATAGAGCCGCTCTATGCATCAAGCACCTCTCATCAGTCTGGCAGTAAGGCACATAAAAAATGTTAAACACAGCATTTATTGGATGCACCATAGGTTGTAATAAGATGAAAAAACTTGACATATATTCTTGCAAAAGAGTGCATAATAGGATATAGTGATGGCAATTCTAGCTCTTTTCCAAGAAACAAGATTGGTGCTCTAAGCGGTTTAAAAGATGTAGCAGCATAAACCAACACAGGATATAACACATAGCTACGGCCAGAAGAGGAGTGACTGTCAATGAGCAATCGAGACCGTTTTGAAAAGTTCACCGAGCGAGCCAAAAAAGTGCTGAGTCTCGCACAGGAGGAAGCTCAGCGCTTCCAGCACAACTATATTGGCACTGAACACCTGCTGCTCGGTCTGGTACGCGAGGAGAGCGGGGTGGCGGCCAAAGTACTCAAGCAACTGGGTATTGAACTCCAGAGAGTACGGACCTCTGTCGAGTTTATCATTGGGCGCGGAGATCGTATAGTGCTAGGCAACATTGGGCTCACGCCGCGTGCCAAGAAGGTAATCGAGTTGGCCGTAGACGAGGCACACCTTCTGAACCACCACTATATCGGTACCGAGCACATATTGCTCGGCCTGTTACGTGAAGGAGAGGGCATTGCCGCTGGCGTCCTGGAAAGCCTGGGTGCTCACGTCAGGAATGTACGCATCGCTACACTACGCGAGCTGAATGTGGACGAAAAGCAGATTGAGGCCATGGTGCCTTCCACTAGCAACGACACGCCGCGTAGCAGAATGTCCAATCAGCCATCTGGCCTGAGAAGCTGGAGCTATACCAGTACGGCTGGTTACATACTTGCCCCTGAACTTGAAAAAATTATGAGTCTCGCAGAAGAAGAGGCCCGACAGCTACAATATAACAAAATCAGACCTGAACATCTGCTACTCAGCCTGATACGCGAAGAAGAAGCCATCACTGCACCAATACTACGGGATCTGGGCATCGATCTGACCAGAACACACACGGCAGTTGAGCAGAGCACAGGTCTGGGCGAGCAGCCAGTAGAGGGCCACATCAAGCCCACACCACTCGCTATGGCCTCTGTTCTGCTCGCCATCGATGAAGCCGACCGCTTGCAACAGACTCCGATCAACGCCGCACACCTGCTGCTAGGACTCACGCGCGAGACACAGGGAATCATCCCCGATGTGCTCAGTAGCCTTGGTGTAGATCTGGCAACGATACGCAGCAAAACTTTGGAGGCGATATCCTAAATTTCAAGACCTTAGAGTTTGCGCGGCTTCGCCGCGCCTCAAACCTTATTCTATTTTATTTATTTTACAATTCATTCATTCACTGCGCTACGCGCAGTGAATGAATGAATTGTAAAATAAATAAAATAGAATAAAAGATATGTTTGTGTTATTCGCCGACCAGCGTACTATATTCATCTGCCAGCTTACTATCGAGTGTACTATATTCACCTGCCAGCGTACTATGTACAATACTTGCCAGAGCATTGATAAACAAAGGTGAAGTGTTCAGCGACTCGGCACGAGTAAACTGTATGCCATGCATTTCCGCCTGCTCACGGGCACCAACTTCGATGTCATAAAGTATCTCTAGATGATCGGCCAGGAATTGCACGGGCGCGATCAGCACATGGGTATGCCCGGCTTTCTGCAATTGCGGCATAACGTCAGCGAAATCTGGCTTCAACCACTCTTCTGGTCTATGGCCCGCGCTCTGGTAACAAAACATCCAGCGCTCATCGGGTAGGCCAACGAGCCTGGCGATGGCCGCTGCCGTCTCTTTCAGGTTAGTGATATAGTTCGGCTCTTTATCAATAACGCGCTTAGGCATACTGTGTGCGGTCAATAAAACGGGGACGCGCTCGCGCACATCTGGTGGGAGGCGGTCCAGTGCCTGTTGCACACGCTGGGCCATCGCTTGTAAAAAATCTGGCTGTAGATGCCAGTCATGTGAAAGCCCGGCGGTCAAATCATCGCGGTGCAGACCCTCTACGGCTTTTTCAAATGTTTGGGTGTAGCCACTCATGATGATTGGCGAATATTGCGGCGACATAATGACACCAACAATGGACTGCGCTCCTGCCGCAGTTTCCTCCATCATATCGGCAATAAACGGTGGTGAGAAGCGCATACCCACCGTCACATGATAGGTAGTGCCATCGGTAGAGGTTGCATTCAGCTTTTCCTGTAGAGCCTGCGCTTGCTCACGCGTGATACGTACCAGGGGTGATCCACCAATCAACGCATAGCGCCGCCTGAACTCTGTCAGCACCTCTTCCCCAGGCTCGCGCCCACCATAGACATTTTTTATGTACACTGGAATATCATCGAGCGTTGCCGGCGATCCATAGGTCATCAGCATTACACCTACATGCTTAATTGGCTTATTTATCTTATTTGTCATATATTTCCCTTATCTCTTTGTCTCGCTATGGACCATATCTACCAACCGGCGCAACATATCGGGATCAGTGGCCGCTGGTATCCCATGCCCCAGATTGAAGATATGCCCCGGACGCTGCGCTGCCTGCCGTAAGACAGTATGCGCACCAGCTTCAAGCGTGGACCAGGAAGTAAGCAACAATGTCGGGTCCAGATTGCCCTGAATGCCTCGATTATAGCCGATACGGGCCCAGGCTGCATCAAGATCAACGCGCCAGTCAACACTGATTATATCTCCCCCCGCCTCTACCATTATATCCAGTAAGGACGCCGTACCTGTACCGAAGTGGATAGCAGGCGTCCCGGTCTGCTTTACCGCTGCGAAAATATTCTGCATATAGGGTAGCACGAAACGTCGATAGGCACTCGGACTTAATGTCCCGATCCAGCTATCAAAAAGCTGCACAACATCGGCCCCCTCTTTAATCTGGGCCAGCAGATAATTGGTTACCACGGCGCTTAGCTTGCTCATCAACATATCCCACAGCTCCGGTTGCCCATACATAAGAGCCTTGGCCGTTGCATAGTCGCGTGAAGGCTTGCCCTCAATGAGATAGCAGGCCAGCGTAAATGGTGCCCCGGAAAAACCAATCACCGCCTGCTTACCCGCCAGCTCGCGGCGTACCAGGCGCACCGCTTCCAGCACATAGGGTACAGATTCCTGCGCATCTATTATGCGTAGTGCCTCCACATCCTGCTGTGTACGCACCGGATTATGGATGACCGGCCCCTCGGTTCGCAACTCCAGCGAGATCCCCATATCCTCTAAAGGGAGCAAAATGTCGGCGTATATTACAGCGCCATCCACCCCAAAACTTCGCACAGGCATCAACGTCATCTGAGCGCAGAGTTCGGGCGTTTTTGTGAGCGTAACAACATCATATTTTTCGCGCAACTCGTGATAGCCCGACGAACTACGCCCCGCCTGGCGCATAAACCATATCGGTGTCGCATCTGGTTGCTGTAAATGGCAGGCAGCCAGAAATCGTGACCGACCAGTTGGCTCTGTCGGCTGCGACGAAACCACAGAAACGGTATCTTCTTGCATTAGCATTCCTTTTTACACAGTGCATATTTACAAGCTTACAAGCTTACAGGCTTTCAGACTTTCAAGCACTGAACACCTATAAGTATTATAAACGTTTCTCTGGTTACGCGGGCACATTTATAGCTAGCCAGCACGACGACTGCAAGGGATCGTAGCTATGCAGGTCAGGTTGTTTGAGGTGGCTCTCCCCAGACAGTAAGGAAAAAGGCTATGCCGCCAAAATCTGGATTGAGCATTTCTAACTGCATCTGCTTATAGAGCTCGTCGATCTCCTCTTTTGAAGCGACTTTAAATTTGAGAAGTGCAGATTGAGCCAGTTGGTAGAAAGCCATGTAGTTTCTATAGGTACATTGATGAGAGATCTCGTTAGTCGAGAAATTGTTGAAGAAGGATTTTTCTTGAATATGGGTATAACCAGCATTTTGCAGCAAGCGTTTCAGTAGAGGAGTAATAGTAAATGTGCGCCCATCAGGAGAGAAGCCAGCTCCTGCCCTTTTTAATGCTAACATTGCCAGAGCATTTAATGCCTCGAAAGCGGGACTATTGGTAATGCCCCAGGTATCACATTCCGTGAGACGTATGATGCCACCAGGTCGTAGGATGCGAGCACACTCTTTAATAAATAGAGGCCAGGTCGCCTGTGGCATCATACCGGCAATAGTACGCGCATTGACCAGGTCAAAGGAATCAGAGGGAAAGTCTAGAGGCCTGGTTGCATCCATAACGAGAAATTGGACGTTCTCTAGACCCTGGATACGTGCCTGCCCAAAGGCTGCATCGGTCATACGCTGGCTAATATCCATACCAACAACTTCGATTTCGGGATGGGCGAACGCAAGATCAAGCGCCCACTCGCCAGACCCACAAGCAATGTCAAGAATGCGCTGGAAGCGAGTAAGATCAGGTAGTTCGACGAGAAGACCCCCCATACATTTGGTAAGTAAACGGCCCTGTTGTATGAGGCGGGCATTCTCTGCGGCACTTTCAGTATCAATCAAGTACACGTTCTCTTGCTTCTCTGGAGATTGCTCTTGCGTCATAAAACTGATCCTTCCTTAATCCTTGATAGATTTATGAGATCACTCTCGACTAGATGCTGAGTCATATACATTGCTTGCTCCCAATTTATGATCTTTCCCTGGGCCAAAACACCTTCGAGGCGGCGGCTAAAACCCAGCAAAAACGGCTTTTGTGCGTTTTGATCAGGCATAAGACGCAACTCAATTTCCGAAGGCATATGGTATTCCACTCTTTCAAACGCTTCAAGTGCCAGGTGACTATATTTCTGGATAAGGTGCATACGCTCCTTAGTAAAGTAATCGGGCTGTGTACTAGAGAAACGTAGGCAACCTCCTACAAGCCCATGCCGCAAAATGGGACAGGTAGCGATGCTGAGTTCCTGTTCATCCTCTTCTGGTGTAGGCAGCAAACCAACATAGGCGCGCAAGTTGTTAATTAAGTAGGGGCGAAGGGTAGCAACCGAGCGGCCTGCGAGAGACTCAGCCCCACGAAAGATAGCCCGCTCTTCACTCTCCATGCTCCAGGGCGGTGTGCCAATGCGCAAAATCTCCTGCAGGCTGCGAACTTTATAGCCAGGCTGTGGATAAACACATCGCAGAAGAGTCACGGTAAAGCCTAAACGCTCAGGATCAAGTTGTTGTAAAGAGTAATTCATGATGTGATAACTGATCGTGGTAAAACGAAGCTCTCCTGAGAGGGTGGCAACAGCTTCAAGAACTTGCTCGTAACAGAAGGTAGATAGAGCCATAGGTTCTTCAGACACATTCTGCAGTGCACGTTGTTGAAAATCTTCTTCGCTAAGTTCTTGATACTCCTCGATAATAGAAGGGATCAAGCGGGTCCTATATTCAGGGAGAGCAGCAACCAGTTTACGCAAAGAATGTAGCTGTGGGCGTGGTGCCTTTCCTCTTTCCTCATCTGAGCGAGAGTGAGAGCGAGAGCCAGTACTCACCCAGCGAGTCAGCGTAATCGGGCTAACACTCATAATGTCAGCCAGGCGCAATTTTTCTTGAGGATCGTGTGTGATATCCCCCAGAAAAGTACGCCAATCAAAGTCTTCTTCTGCCATTTAATTACTTTCCTCCTCTCGCTTCCTGGTATAAAAGATAGAGTTCTATAACCAGGATAATCGGCAAGACAAAGTCTTCTTCGCTCCTATGTTAGTTATAT
This sequence comes from uncultured Chloroflexia bacterium, assembly GCA_963850365.1. Lineage (GTDB taxonomy): Bacteria > Chloroflexota > Ktedonobacteria > Ktedonobacterales > Ktedonobacteraceae > Dictyobacter. The sequence goes on along the minus strand of CAWKKX010000025.1, from coordinate 417,697 downwards.
TATATCATTTAAGCATAGTCTATATGTTAATCATCAATGCTATCTTTGATAAACGCTTTATGACAAAGTTATCAACTAAATACGCATAGATAAATTATCTCAATAAAATAGAATCAGTTACTCCTTTTTCATCATATATTCAATATTTATTTATCCTATAAGATGAATTACTATCAGACAATAGTACCTATATCGTTTGCATATTATATTAAAGATAGGTATACTAAATATACAAGTTACGACATGTTTATGACATTCATAAAAAAGTTTCTGGCGAGGCACTAAAAAGATTATAGATAGCCACGATAGGCACACATTTATTACAAAGTTACGATTGTGCACGACAGAGCCACCCACACAACTGCGCAACGCTTGACGGACGAGATTAGGAGGGGAGCATAAACATGACATTACTAGAGAAAAGATTGTTACAAGGAGACCCGACCATATGGCCGGTATCGCAGTTGGTAGGTAGGCAGCGAGAATTAGGTTTGATCTGGGGCCAGTATAAAGCAGCAAAAAATGGAAATGGAAGCGTAGCACTGCTGGTCGGGGAGCCAGGAATTGGTAAGACACGCCTGCTTGATGAATTCACCACGCGTGCAACAGAAGACGGAGCCGTTGTCTTACGAGGAGGAGCATCTGAAGCTGATGGCATGCCTCCTTACTTGCCTTTTTTAGAAGCCCTTGGCAAATACATCCGCGCAACATCCCAGGATCGACTACGTGAACAGATAGCACATGCCCCCCATATATTATTAAGTATATTTCCAGAATTAACAGCACATCTAGGAGATACGTCTGCGACGTACCCACTACCATTAGAGCAGGCGCGACTACGTCTCTACGAAGCTATTGGTCTCTTCCTGGAGAACATTAGCACATCACAGATACTGGCCCTTGTACTCGACGACCTGCAGTGGGTAGATTCTGCGAGCCTGGACCTTCTTTGTCACATCACCAGGCATTACTCAAAGGCTAAATTATTCATCCTGGGTGCCTATCGAGAGAGCGAGATTGACCTCAACCCGGCACTTGACCGCACATTGACCAGACTTAACCAACAAAGAATTCTCAGCACAATTACAGTTGACCCACTTACAAGCGAAGAGGTCGAAGGACTAGCAGTTAACTACCTCAAGAGTCCGATCAGAAGGGACATAAGTCTTCTTCTCTCTGTACAGAGTGAGGGCAACCCTTTCTTCGCCGAAGAACTGCTCCGTGGCTGGCTTGAAACAAAAGCCCTGGCTAAAGAGGGAAAACAGTGGGTAGCCACCGCCTCGCTCGAAGGCATACAACCATCCAGCATTACCGGCGCATTACGACGACGGTTTGCACTGTTGTCCGCAAGAACGGTTAACTATCTGCGCGTAGCCGCAATCATCGGGCGCACCTTTGACCTGGCACTACTTGCCCGGATAGAAGGACGAGAGACAGAAGACATAGAGGAGCAACTTATTGAGGCCGAACGTGCTCAGCTTGTACGCTCAGAGCAGGCGGAGACATTTACCTTCAATCATGATAAGATCCGTGCATGCCTCTACACCGAAGTAAGCGCCTCGCGCCGCCGCCGACTACACGAGACAATTGGGAATATACTCGAAGCTCAATACGAAGCGCAGAATACAAAGAGCGCCCATCTGCTTGCCGCCATTGCCTTCCACTTCCTGAACAGCGGCGATACAACGCGCTCAGTGACCTACACCTTGAGAGCTGCTGAAGAAGCATTGCGATCTCTTGCAGTGGAAGAAGCGGAAATCTATTATCGAAGAGCACGCCAGTTGCTTGAGCGGGGTAACGAGCGCCATAGCATAATACTCTTAGGACTCTGCGAAGTGGCATTGCTAGCCGGTACAAAACAGGAGATCGTCGATGCTTGCGAAGAGGCGTTGACATGGTTCGCAGAGTCTGGTCAGGCCGATAGTCTGGGGCTGGCTCGTTGTGAGATTGCTCGCGGCGAAGTGGGAAGTAGAGCACGTGCTATCCGTGCCCTAAAATCTGCACTTATCCTGTTTGAAGAACAACATATGGTGAATGCCGTCAATCATGTGCGCAACTGGCTCAACATGCTTACTCCTCATCCCTATAACAACGTAGATCAGCCAGATGACTCGCCCGACGAGAAACCGCAACCTCTACCTGCCAACCTCACCAGGAGCGAGGCCAGGGTCTTACAGTTAGTAGCAACAGGGAAACGCAACCGACAGATAGCAGAGGAGCTAAATATCAGTGAAAAAACGGTCGCCAATCATCTCTCACACATCTTCAGCAAGACAACTAGCAAGAACCGGGCCGCCGCCGCCGCGTTTGCTATCCATCATGGGATAGCATAACAAGCAGCCTTTCTCCATCTACGGTTCACCCCTTCTTTTCTTAGAGAGTGCTCACGCCTTCGGCGTTCGCACCTGTTTTTCCATTATTTATAATTTTTATAATTTTTTTGCGGGCAAAAAAATTATAAAAATTATAAATAATGGAAAAGAGCAGTTTTAATATATCACATTGTTTCATTATTTATCATCGAGTGCTATATGTCCCTTCGAAAGTGTAGTGGGTATTTCCTCCCATAGTGGATGAGTTGGATACGTCCAAATTAGCTCAAAAATGAGAAGTTTCTCCGATGTGCAAAACAACATTGGAGGCTATACTTCTTACAAGTGGTAAAGCTTCTGAAGAGGCAAGCTCTTCTCCCACCTTATAACATGTAAGCCGGACAACTGCCCGAGAAAAGAGAGAGATAAGTATGTTTGTGGTCGTTGCGACGTATCGGGCCAGAGTTGGTGAGGAAGATACCGTCATAGCCCTCCATGAGAACTGGCAACATGACCCACAGAATCCTCATACACTGAGCTACCACTCCTGGAAGCTGCTCCGAAAAGTTGGTACACTGCGTGAGTTTATCTCGATTGCACAATTTGCGAACGAGGAACTGGCGCGCATAGAGCTACTGGAGCTAGAAAAGGACGGGTGGTATGGACGACTAGTAAGTCTTATGGAGGAGGGACCAATACAAACAAATTATACAGTTGTATGGCGGTTACACTAGTGCACAACCAACCACACCTATACGTTATTTATCGACACAATGTTGATAATTATTACGGCGGATAGCAAGTAGCTTCTCTACTGATTCGTGCAGGTATTTCTAACCATCTCCGGCCCTCTGGAATCTCTACGATCTGCTAGAGATCGAATTTGGTCAACCATATGTCAGGTCATCCTTACTAGCGTTTCTGTTTTTATCGCTCGACCGCTTGCTAATACGCAGGTCTATCTGCTTGATAAACAGATACAACTTGTAATAGTTAGCATATTACCTGAATAAGGCATAAAGTATTTTAGGCTGAAGATTCATAAATTAATTATGTATTCTTCACATTGCCAACACAGATGTACTAGCGTAGTATTTATCATTTCACAGATATATGGAGTAGAGTCAATGAAAGAGCAAGTATCGTATCCACCTATCAGCGTTGTTATACCGACACGCAACGAAGCTCAAAATCTTCAGTATGTATTACCCTGGATTCCATCCATAGTAAGTGAAGTTATTCTGGTTGACGGGCATTCAACTGATGACACTATAGGAGTTGCTCAACAACTGCTACCCTCGATTCGGATTATCGAACAACAGGGCAAAGGCAAGGGTGACGCACTCAGAATTGGTTTTGCGGCCTGCTCAGGAGAAATTATTGTTATGTTAGATGCCGATGGATCAACTGATCCACGTGAGATACCACAATTTGTTGAAGCACTGATGGAAGGAAACGATTTCGCGAAGGGCTCACGCTTCACTAAAGGTGGAGGGAGTTGTGACATTACCCTTCTACGTCACCTTGGTAACTATGGATTGTGCGCCCTGGTTAACATGCTCTTTGCTACACATTTCAGCGACTTGTGTTATGGCTACAACGCTTTCTGGGCATATTGTCTGGACACTATGAGGGTTGATTGCGATGGTTTCGAGGTCGAGACCTTGATCAACATCCGTATACACAGAAGTAATCTTAAAACGATTGAAGTGCCAAGCTTCGAGCATGAGCGCATCCACGGGCAAAGCAAACTACGCCCCTTTTCCGATGGTTGGCGGGTGTTCCAGACAATTATAAGAGAGCGCAGCACAAATCACGCGGCCATCCCTCGAACGGCCTATACCTCCCTATAACATGGTTGAACCTGGCTCGGCATCCAAAGAAATCGTTTTATAGACCTGCATTAGATGAATGCTAGAGGAGAGAAACATGACACAGACAGCAGATAGTATTTCCGTTGTGCTTTGCACATATAGCGAAGAGCGCTGGAACGACCTGACGATAGCAGTAGAATCAGTTCAGCAACAGACCTTGCAACCTGAAGAGATTATTATCGTCATCGATCATAACCCGGAGTTGTTAAAGCGTGTACGTGAACACATCAGTGATGTGACTGTGATAGAGAATAAGCAAGCGAAAGGCCTATCAGGAGCACGCAATAGCGGAGTAATGGTAGCTCAAAGCGAAATAGTAGCATTTCTGGATGATGATGCCTATGCCAGCCAGAATTGGATAGAATGTTTAGCGACCTCCTACATGAATCCACACGTAGTTGGCGTAGGAGGGAAAATAGAGCCGCAGTGGCCTGAAGAGCAGCCATTCTGGTTTCCAGAAGAATTCAACTGGGTGGTGGGTTGCTCATATCGAGGATTGCCCACCGAGAATGCAGCCGTACGTAATCTCCTTGGTGCCAATATGTCGATACGACGAGACGTCATCACTACCGTTTATGGCTTTCGTGAGTCCTTTGGTTGGAATAGAAGGAAAGAAACGCGGCAGACAGGCTTCAAATTGCTTGCACAGCAGATTGGTAATGAAGAGACGGAACTATGTATTCGCACCACACACCAATTGCCAGAGAGCATATGGCTTTATGCGCCAGCCGCCAGCATCCAGCACCGTGTCTCAGTGCCACGAACATCCTGGGCATATTTTCTCAGGCGTTGCTATAGCGAAGGGCAGGGCAAAGCTTTACTTGTAAGTCTTCATGGTTCACCCAAAAGCCTGGCAGCCGAACGTAGTTATACATTTCATACATTGCCTCAGGGCATTTTGCGCGGAATAACTGATGCGTTTCTCCACCATGACCTGACCGGTTTAGCCCGCTCAACTGCCATCATCCTTGGATTAGGAACGACGATAGCAGGCTATCTCGTGGGGAAAACCTTTCAATCAGCAATGGTTTCCGATTTACAATCACCTATTGCCACAGCAAATGTAAGAGGTAGTTTGTGAATACAATACTGCAAGTTCACCCTGGAAAGGAGATAGATAATGTTTACTAAGCAGGCAAAGACACCAGTCCCTATCCTCATGTATCATAGCGTCTCACAGACTACTAATCCGAAATTCAAACCACTAGCGGTACCGCCACAATCATTTGCTGATCAGATGGCCTATCTCTACCAACACAGGTATACACCTCTCAATGTCACACAGTTTGTACATATTCTGACGCAGAAACCATCCCTCCTGCCTGAGCGACCGGTTCTGATAACATTTGATGATGGCTTTGCAGACTTCTTTACGGAAGCCCTTCCTGTACTCAAACAGTATGACTTTACAGCAACCCTTTATGTCACGACCGGGTTTATTGGCAGTACCAGTCAATGGCTAAGACGCGAAGGTGAAACATCACATGCCATGCTCACATGGAAGCAATTAGCTGAGATCACTGCGAGTAACATAGAGTGTGGTGCACATACACATTCTCATCTTCAACTCGATACACTCCCACTTTCTCTAGCCCGAAAAGAAATCATGCAAAGCAAAGAGCTTTTAGAGCAGCATCTGGGACAAAAAGTGGAGAGCTTTGCTTACCCATTTGGATGTCACTCATCTGCTATACAACGACAGGTCAAAGAAATTGGATTTACATCGGCCTGTGCAGTTAAGTATCAAATGAGTTCTCTTACCACTGATCCTTTCGCCCTGGTCCGCCTTTCTGTAGAGGCAAATACCAGTTGTGAAATGTTTGCGAAGTTACTCACCAGAACAGCTATCACGCCAGAAATAAATCTGTACATTGACACGCGTGCAACGCTATGGCGTCAGGTTAGACGATGTTCAGCGCTAATAAAACCTCGGTATCTACGACAGATCGAAATAAACGCATAAGGAAGCTAATAAACGAAATGACGAAAAATAGCCTTCTGAGTCGAACTGAAACTAGTGTTCGCCACGAGTCAATACCTGCGTTGATACCAGCTTGTGTGGTGGAGATTGAGATCAGCCGACCACTGCCAGTGCTGAAAGCTTTCAACGAAAAAATGGAACAGCGATACGGACGTGCATTTTGTATAGTACGTATACATGCACAACCTTTAGGGATGGTCGAAATTCCTTTCATTAAGGATACCCTGGAGCCTGAAGAGTATGTTCAACACCTCTGGGACACGTTTCATACAAAAATCATTGATCATTTGCGACAAGATGGCTTACCAGTGCCCCCACACTTAGATGCAGCAGGTTTATCTTGTGCTGGCACTCCGCGTTGCATTGAAGTACGTGAAAAATTTTATGCTGAAGCGCCTTTTGCCAGCGTGATCGTCTCAACGCGTGATCGACCCGAGCGTATTCAAAGATGTTTAAACTCTCTTCTCACTTTACATTATCCACATTATGAAATCATCGTCGTGGATAATGCACCCAGTACAGATATGACCGCTGACATTGTTCAGCAGACCTACGGCGACGTTCCACAGATACGGTATGTACGCGAAGATCGGCCGGGACTTTCCAGTGCACGCAACCGTGGGCTGGCAATAGCGAAAGGAGAGTTTCTGGCCTTTGCCGACGATGACCTTGTCATTGACCCTTACTGGTTAATCGAAATGGTCAGAGCATTCAGTATTGCCAGCGATGTCGTATGCGTCACAGGGCTTATCTTACCTTTCGAACTGTACACCCCCTCACAATTCTGGTTCGAAGAGTTTGGTGGAGTAAGCAAAGGATTTACACGACAGGTATTTCGATCCAGATGGAAACTATCCACGACAGCCTTTGTATCCCTACACAGCAGGTCAATTTGGCAGTGGTGCCAGTATAGCCTTTACAAAGAGCTTCCTCCAACAAGTGGGAGGGTTTGACCCGGCCCTAGGAGCGGGAAGCCCCTCTAAAGCGGGAGAAGATCTCGCGATCTTCTTTCAGGTTGTGATGGGTGGTCACACAATAATCTATGAGCCTGCATCCCTCGTCTATCATTCCCACTATCGTGAATATAAGGACTTAAGCAAGCAAATTTACGGATATGGCGTCGGACTGATGGCCTATCTCATGAAAAGCGTGATAGACCAGCCCTTCCTGCTGTTTGATCTCGTCAGAAAAGCGCCTTATGGGTTCTTTTTCACATTGAGCAATCGCTCTCCCAAGAACAACAAGAGAACTGTCAGTTACCCAAAAGAGCTCGCGCAGCTTGAATTGCGAGGTATGTTGTATGGCCCTCTGGCCTATTTGAGAAGTCGGTGGGCGTTTCAACGCTTCAGGGGCAGTCCTAATCGTTTCTATGCGCTTGCAAAATACCTGATGGGCAGCCAAAGTTGATTGCCAATGAGTGAGAAACAAGCATGCCTACCTTTCAGTTGAAGAAGAGGAAGAGCAGGCTACTAATAAAGAAAGATAAACTATCAATGGCCAACACCTGTATATCTTTGCCATCCGAAAAGACTCCCAAAGAACCAACACGGGCATCCTATGAGCCTGTACGAATGATCGAAATTGAGCTGGCAGGAGCGCTGCCCACTCTCTCTGCATTGCATGGGCAAACGGGACAGCGCTATCAACGCGCACGATGTATTATACGCCTGCATGCACAGCCTTTAGGCACAATAGAGTTATCTTTTCTTAACGATACATTAGAGCCTGATCGCTATGTAGAACATATCTGGGAGGCTCTGCATCAGCAGATTAACGATCATTTGCACAGTGATGATCTACCTACTATATCAACGTTGAGTGCGGCTGGGCTTCCCTACTCTACTGCTCCAACATGCATAGCCGCTCGCGAAGAATTCTTTGCTCACGCCCCTTTTGTTAGTATCATCGTTTCAACACGTGATCGACCTGAACTACTCTCTCTCTGTTTGCCCGCACTAATGTCACAGCACTACCCACACTACGAGATAGTCATCGTAGATAATGCTCCCTCTACCGATATGACAGCTTATCTTATTCAGCAGACATATAGCAATGTTCCACACCTACACTATGTGCGCGAGGATCGCCCAGGCCTCTCTAAAGGGCTAAATCGTGGGATAACAGAGGCCAAAGGTGAAATTCTCGCTTTCACTGACGATGATGTTATAGTTGATTCTTACTGGCTACTACAGCTTGTCAGGGCCTTTAGCCTCGTCGATAATGTGGCCTGTGTCACGGGCCTGGTTCTTCCCTAGGAACTGGAGACTCCCGGCCCAGTTCTGGTTGAGGAATATGGCGGATTCAGTAAAGGATTTCAACGATGTATTTATGACATGGTAGACCATTGTCCACAAGAGCCGTTGTATCTTTATGCAACCGGGCGTTTAGGTACAGGTGCAAGTATGGCTTTCCAAGCACTCTCCAGGTGTTGGCGGCTTCGATCCAGCCTTACAGACTGGTATGGATCTCGCTGCCTTCTTCCAGGTCATCAGACAAGGATATAGATTGGTATACGAACCAACCGCACTGGTCCACCATACTCATCGTCGCAGGTATAAAGAACTGGAAAAGCAAATCTACAGTTATGGGGTTGCTTTAACGGCATACCTGACCAAAAATTTTCTCGACAATCCGCAACTGTTGCTCGAAATACTGATATCCTTTACGATTTTTTTTCACATTGAGCGCCCGCTCCCCTAAAAACAAAAAGAAATCGTGCAGTTATCCAAAAAATTGACCCGTCTTGAGCTACAAGGCCTGTTTTCTGGGCCATTTGTGCACTGGCACAGAAGACGAGCCCTGACTTCGAGCGGATTATAGGCTTCAACTTACGCGGGAAAACGCTGCAAAATGAAGAAGATACTTTCTCAATGGCTCAAAGCCAATCAGATCATTATTCTTAATACGGGGTGCTCATTGGCACCTGGGGAGTGACCTCTAGCCTGGGCTTTGTCTACTGGTGGCTTGCCACTCATGAATTCTCGCCCCAGGTAGTTGGTCTTGGTTCCGCTTCTATCTCAGCAATGATGCTCATTGGAACCTTTTGTTTGATGGGGTTGGGAACTCTGCTGATCACGGAGCTACCTCGCCAGCCAGAGCAAGCTGCTGCTGATCAGCACAGCTCTGATCGTAGTCTGTGTGGTTGGCGCATGTGCTGGCACTTTATTTGCCCTGGTGGCCCCGCTGATCTCTGTCAATTTCTCGTCTCTGAGTTCAAATATAAGTACTATCTTACTTTTTGCGTTGGCGTTAGCCTCACTTCAATTACCATGGTGCTCGACCAGGCTCTGATCGGGCTGTTGAAGGGGAACGTACAGCTCTGGCGCAATGGCCTTTTTGCTCTGGGAAAGCTTATCGTTCTTTTTCTGGTCAGCCACTTGTTTTTAGGAAAGGAAGAAACAACTATTTACGCCACATGGGTTGTAGGGGATGTGGTTTCCCTGTTACCGCTCGTCGCTCTTGTCATACTAAAAAAGAAGACACCGGGCAGGAGCTATCGCCACAATGGTCATTACTGCGAAAGCTGGGCTTCACAGCATTACAGCATCACCTACTCAACCTGATACTTGCAATACCAATGCTGGTTCTTTCCATCATGGTAACCATCATGCTCTCAGCAAAAGCAAATGCCTGGTTTTATGTAGCCTGGATGCTGGCAAATGTCGTATATGTGGTACCAGGAGCGCTGACGATGGTACTACATGCAGTAAATGCTGCCCAGCAAGCAACGCTGAAGCACAGAGCACGCACGACCCTGAGCCTGTCCTTTGTGATAAGTATGATATCCATTGTAGTGATCTCGGTCGGTGCCAAACAGTTGCTCACCTTCTTCGGCAGGTCTTACGCAACAGAGCCAACCTGGACCTTGCAGATCCTGCACTCCGAGCATTCCCGATGACGATTAAAAGTCATTACATAGCTATTTGCCGTATTCAGGATCGCATCGCACAGGCTCTGATGATAATGACGCCGGGTTGTTTTCTCGAACTGACAGGAGGATCATAGGTGCGCATATGGCGGGATTAGCAGGCCTGAGTCTGGGCTGGATGGGTGCCATGTGCGTTGAATCGATATTTATGCTTCCTACCATCTACAAAGTTGTTTTGCAAAACAGCCTGTTACCGATGTAGAACCTATTGTCGTTTTTATGAATGAGAAGAGCGATCTTGCGATAGCCTTTTCTGCAATAGCTCAGTGCCAAATTACGCACCCTATGCGTTGGTCAAGTATGGTATGTGATTATCTAAAATTGCTAATCAATAAAAGAGCCAGTTCATAAATGACGAAAAAAGTAGCGAACAGACAGAAGCACAGTGGTAATTCCCTAGGTTGGGCGTAAAGTGCCCGACCTTCAGGAAATTACCAGCCAGGAAGTTAGTTATGTATTAATCAGGAGAAACCATGCGTATCTTAATGCTTACCCAGTTTTTGTATCCGCCTAATCTGGGCGGCGAAGAGCGTTTTGTTGCTGATCTCAGTCATGAGTTAGTCGCACGAGGACACAATGTCTCAGTTGTAACCCTCTGGCAAAAAGACTTTCCAGATTGAAGTTCATCAAGGGGTTCGCATCTATCGTGTGCGAGGCACGATGCAGCATATGAAATTTCTTTTCAGCGCAAATGATCACACATATTCACCACCATTTCCCGATCCGGGGTCATGGCAAGCTGCGTTGTATTATCCTTGACGAGCAACCTAGATCATTCATGCCCATAACTGGATCGTCCACTCCTTTACCCCATTGAAAACATGGAGCAAGGCAAAGCTTGTCATGTCCTTACATGATTACAGCCTTGTCTGTGTGCAAAAACGCCTTATACATCAGGAAGCACGCTGCTCTGGTCCAGATCCGACAAAATGTCTGTCCTGTGGCACACAATTTTATGGCCTTTCCAAAGGTCCACTCACTGTACTTGCTAACTTATTCTGGGCAGAGAGAGAAAGACAGGCTGTCGATATGTTCTTGCCTGTCAGTCAGGCAGCAGCAGAGGGAAATCAGCTACAGAATATAAGGTACCCTATAAAATTATCCCAACTTTTGTTCCTGAGCATATAGATACTCTTGATGATGACAGTACTCCGCTCTCACGATTGCCACAGGGAGACTTTCTGCTATTCGTGGGCGATGTGGCATTGGATAAAGGCGTGGGGGTGTTGCTGAAAGCTTATGAGAATAGAGACCCAAGTACCCCTGGTGCTCATAGGGCGTCCATTCATCACAGGCCTGGATGGACAGTTGCCGCATAATATCTTTTTGATGGGCCCATGGCCGCATGACGAATGATTGGAGCCTGGAAACGCTGTACAATCGGACTGGTTCCTTTTATTGTAGCCGAGACCTTCGGCATCGTTGCCCTGGAAGCCATGTACATGGGCAAGCCTCTGATCGTTGCACGCAGCGGCGGCCTTACTGATATCGTCGTTGAGGGTGAGACAGGCTTGCTCGTCCCTTCTGGTGATCATCAAGCACTACAGAGAGCGATTGAGTCCTTACTACATAATCCTGACCGCCGAGCGCAGATGGGCATGCGAGCCAAAGAACGCATCGTGGAGTTCCAGGCTAAATCGATATTACCACGCTTTGAGCACATCTATCAGGACCCCCTAGAGGTAGATTCGCCCGACGACATACGTACAGTGATACATAGTGGGAGTAAGTGAGGTTATGACGACAGAAGGTCCATTTGAAATGCACCAGGACAATCCTGATGTTTCTCCTTACCATCAAAACACACACTCATCGCTCTGTGGTCTGACTACGACAGCCTGTTGCCACCGGTACGAAAGCTGCACGGTCAGCAACCGTACAACCTCGTCTGCCCGCTACTTACCATAAAGAGCCAGGAGTGCTACGGTGCTTGCTCTTTGCAGGATTGGCACGTTTGCAAGACCCTCAACCGGAAGGGCCACATACACGAGGAATGCAAGCAATCGGCACTGTAACCGGGCTGGGAGCTGCTCGCTCCTGGCACTTACCGATGCGCTTGGCTTGCTTGTTGTCTCCGGCGCTTATTATGTTTCCGTTTTAGGATACCGCTATGTGATAGTAAGCTGTTTCCTTGCTGGCCTGTTGATTATGATAGTACCCAATCTTGTCCGGTTACTGTCTCGCACGTCAACCAGGCCAGAACGCACTGCCTGGTGAGTGTTTCTAGGCATATGTTCCTCCTTTGTCCAGTTTATGAGTAGCCCTGCACTTCTCAGGATTTGATGAATTTCCTGCACACCCGTACTGCCGAGGATATTCTTAGAAGCGGTCATCTCTTCAGTGAAAATTCTATGCTGCCTGTGAGTCCGTTTTACCCAGGACTAGAGATTATGACGAATGTGATCAGCACAACGACGGGGCTAAACACTTTCTATGCTGGAGACATCGTTATATTCTCATCACATCTCTTAATGATTCTGGCTCTTTTCCTATTCTACGAGCAGATCACCGGTTCCAGTCGGATGGCAAGTATAGCAATGATCATATGACATGGCCAATCCACATTTTTTCTTTTTCGCATGTTCTATAATTACGAGACTCTGTCGTTGCCTCTTGCAATTTTCATGATCTATATCATGACACGCTATGGGAGTGTTGGTAAAAACTACCGATGGGTTATTATTGTTACTGTCTTGTCCTGTTGTCTATAGAGATGACCCTATCACATGACCAGCTATTTCTTCGATGGATTACTGCTCCTGTGGACAGTAGTAATTTCTTCCTACCAAGCACACGTTATATGCGCATATATCTGACCTCTATCGCCAGTTTCGGTATCTTGTTGTCGCTGGTCTACGCGTTTCTGCTACCCGGCAATCCTGTCTGGGGCTATCTCTCCGAGATATTTCGGAAGCACGCTCTACCAACTGGAGCGGATCATCGACGGTAGCCTGATCGCCCGACCACTGTTTGTCAGTTCTGCTCAAGCAGCTCCTGTCTGGGATAAGTTGTTAATAACTGGATCTGCCATTCTAGTAACATTTTGTCTTCCATTCAGTCTGCTCATTCTCCAGCGCCTGTATCGCGAGAATGCCCTTGCCATCACATTTGGTCTCATATCGCTCGCCTTTCCCCTCATGCAAACATTCCGTCTCACCAGTTTCGGCACGGAGACCCAGACCGAGCCGCCGCATTCCTCTTTTTCCATTGCCTATATGCTAACGATTCTAGTGACCCACTTCTGGCCCACACGCAAGCTCAACCGACGTGCTATCTCGCTCATCACAGGTTCCATCGTAGTGATATTCTTAGGTGGGCATCATTCTGGGGTCAGGTCCAAACCTGTAGATGCCCGGTCCCTATCAGGTTGTCAATGATGCTCGCTCCGTTGAACCAGAAGGTACCCAAGACGCTATATGGAGCCTTACCTACCTCGGACCTAATAATCGGGTCGCGACCGACCGCATTAACCAGATGCTTATGAGTACCTATGGCGATCAGCGTATAGTAACCCGTCTCGGCGACAATGTAGACATTTCGCCCATTTTTTTCTCGCAACAACTCGATGAGACAGATATAAGTTTACTACAAGGAGGGAAGATACGTTACCTGGCGGTCGATACACGTCTAAGTACAGGACTTCCAGTAGTAGGGCTGTATTTTGAGAACGATAACCCTACCAGCATTATCAGTAGAGCTGCACTTACAAAATTTAATACTATTTCACGTATGAACAGGTTATTCGATAGTGGCGATATTGTTATCTATGATACGGGTGTCTTTATTAACAGCTCGAAGCCTTAATAGATGCATCACACGTTGCATAAACAACGGGAATATACGTTCTGTTGCTTGTTGCTTTTCCGCGGAGAATTAACTCATGCGTTTCAAAAACCTTGATCTTATCATAATAATGGCTATTGTCCTGGCCAATGTGCTATGGATACAGCTTCCTGATCATCCTTTGTTGCCTGGAATTATTTTAGCTCTGCCTCTTGCTCTCTTCTTACCAGGATACGCAATTACCCAAACGCTGTTTCGCAACCATGCGTCCGGGCAAACGTCGAGGCTCTCCAGTCATCTCACGATACAGCCAGATCTGCAAACAGATCGCCCTATCACCAACATCGACCAGATTTTGCTCAGCTTCGGCCTGAGCATGACAATTGATGTTCTGTTAGGTTTCGGACTCAACTTCCTGCCGATAGGATTAGGGAGTCTGTCATGGATATTCTCGTTAGTATCATCACCATGATATTTGTTATGCTGGCAATATTCCTCCGACAAAGGGACCTCCGCTCCTTCCGCAAGCTTAGCACCATCACGGATTCGTATTACCGCTCAGGACTGCATCCTCTTTGGGCTGGCAACCCTCATTATTGCCTCCACAGTCTGGATCTCTATGCTCAGACCCTTGCAACCACAACCCAGATTTTACTCAGTTCTGGTGCTTCAGGCCAATCAGACGACAAGAACTGCATGGTCTCTATTGGAGCTCAAAGCTCTGAAACCACTGTCGAGACCTATTATGTGGTTATGACCATCAATAAGACTCAAACACATGTATGGCCACCAATTATTCTGCAACCACAACAGAAATGGGTTCAGATGCTGTCAGTGACGCCTGCTGGTACTACCAGTAACCTCTACATTGAAGCTCGACTTTACAGGGACGACAACAGGCACGGAATATCGCATGGTTCATTTGACTTTACATGTTTCGGTATTGACAATAACCGAACTTACTAACAGCAATGCGTACTCGGAACACAACCTTGAGCGCATATATTTAAGGAGTTGATAGTATACATTGAGTGAGCCAACAAAGAGAAAGAAGCCTTCTCAAGTTTTTTCGTACATATGCCAGTACTAATTTATCCCTAATAAAGAAAGAAGGAAAGTAGTATGAAACTGGAAATTTTTTACCCTACATGGAATATCGTGTTCATTATTTCTTATGGTGATACGCTATCCCAGGTTACTTGCACATTCTTGCAAGATCGGGCAGGGAAGTCGTTTGTTGCTTGGTCCCAGGGTGCCGTATGCATTTCGGAGATGAGCTCCATTTCGCGCATCATTTTCATGGTGATTTCAAAGGAAAAGTCACGATTGGCAATCATGTCTTTTTTAACACCACTGCCACATAACGGTCCATGAGGCATTGACCATCGGCGACTATTGTCTATTCGGTGAAGGAGTATCAATTCACGATGAAATCATATGGTCACGGCTGGCGATGATCCGATTGCTGATCGTGGCTTTGTGGTAAAGCCGATTTACATTGCAGAATGTCTGGATAGGCGCAAAGGCGACTATCTTGCCAGGCGTGCATATAGGAGATAATGCGGTGGTCGGAGCCAACGCAGTAGTAACGCACGACGTACCTGCCTATACCATAGTAGGAGGCATCCCTACGAGTGATACGCGAATTGAAGCCATTGGTGGAATCCGCAACTCGCTAAATACAAATGCACACAGATATTGCTGTTTACGATCAAGATTAGTTATTGCTATAGAGCCTCACAAAAGAGACATACATCTTCTGGGGAAAGGCAGTCGTGCGATACAGGGCTCCCTCTTGTCATTACGCCACCAATTGCGACATTCAACAGAATAGAGAAAGGGTGATTATATACCCACTTTTGCTGGTTGCTGAGAGAAATTCTTATCGAGAGTGGCATAATTCATACCGATCTCACAGAAGAAAATGGTATGATCTGGGTCCCATTGCATAGCAAAGGTATGGAAGTTATCAGAGAAATTGCCGTGCGGCAACTGATATGTACCAGAGAATGTATACCCGTTGGGACCATGCACAGTTCCAGATTCGTGGCTGGCTTCGCGCCAATATTCTCCATGATGTCAATTTCACCGAAGCAGGCCAACCTACGGTGTCATAATTGCTACCAAGCAGCCAGAAGGTCGGCCACATGCCCTGGCCGGCAGGAAGTTTGATGCTAGCCTCAAGGAATTCGTAAGTAAAACTAAAATGTTTGCTGGTATTTATGCGAGCAGAAGTATATTTGACAAGGACCATACCAGCACTGCACTCCTGCTGGATTGCCCTTGCGAGCCTCAATAACCAGGTGGCCCTGGCCATCCTGGTAGACATTCTGATTGTTTGTATGGATACTCTAACTGTCCATTACCCCAACCTTCTCCCCCGACTTCGGCGGACCACTTCTTCGAATCAGGAGGAGTTCCACTTGTTCCATTAAATTCGTCACTGCTTCAAGACAAGTTTCTTTCCAAAAACCAGGGATATCTGTGGTTGCCGTTATGGTGCTTTCATGTATCGCAGATGCACTCCTCAAACCGGCACACGCCGTTAGAGGGGAACATGTTATTAGTCCTACTACTATCCCAATTAAAACTGGGGTAATCCTTCTTAATCGTTCTTGCCCCTGCTGGTACTGCCAGATATATTGAAGATTTGAAGAAATACATTAGCATACCCTTGACTAAATTTGATACAGCACAGATAGGTTGTTTCATAAGCCCATTCCATGTAACGCGGGATGAGGTCCCTGAAAATAGGCATCATTTCAATAGGGCTTTAGTATAGCATGGGCGATAGCTAAATACTAGAATGTACGAGAGATCGGGGCGCAGTTTATTTTTTGCATGGGGTACACAAAGTTATGCTCAGATAGATACATTGCAGCACGACTGCAAAAAAATGAATTGTGCCTGATGATTAACCTCCTCCGTTCTCCCTCCCATGCCCTTTTTTACCATCGTTTCCATAACTATTCCCGTTTCCCTGATTATCCCCGTTCCCCCGATCACTTCCGTTCCCCTGACTATCTTCCATTCCCCTGTATTCCGCCTACTTCCGTTTCCCTGATTATCCCCATTCCCCTGACCACTTCCATTGCCCTGGGTATCTCCATTTCCCTGACTATTTCCTTCCCTATTATCCCCATTCCCCTGGCTACTTCCGTTCCCCTGATTATCCCCGTTTCCCCGGCTACTTCCGTTTCCTTGATTATCCCCATTCCCCTGGCTACTTCCACTCGCTTGACTACTTTCACTATTATTGTTAGTTTGCTGCCCGCTAACAATATCGCTGTTCTGATTACTCCCGGCTCCCGTATAAGTCATATTCATACTACTTGCACTTTCCTGCGGCGGAGTAGGGGATGGCGCAATGGGGGTCACACCTGGCGCTGGATCTGGATCTGGATCTGGCATGGGGGCTATATGGGGAACTATATTATTAAAGGAGTGGGGGTTATGAAAGGTTTGGAGGTTATTCTCATACTACTTGATAGCATAGATGGTGCACGATTCTGTACAATAGTCGTATGCTTGTCCCATCCTCCTGAGAAAAAACGGAAGCAGAGCATTACAAAAATCCCTATCAAAAAGGTGACCGCGAGCAAAGGCTTACGCGGGTTGCTCTTTCTTTTAACGATCCTGATGGCCACATCGCTCAAGCGGATAGTAGGTGCTCGCATCACCTGATCTACAATGTCGGCATGCCTGGCAATCACGCTTTGTACTGCTTCATGATATGCTTGATAAAGCTCCTGGGTCGATTGATAACGCTGCAAGGGATCTTTTTCTATCGAATGGAGAATGACATGTTCAACTTCTGCTGGGATAGTGGGGTTAAAAGTAGTTGGTGGTTCAGGCAGGTCACGCAGATGGCATAAGTATACGCCCATAGGTGTACTGGCTTTAAATGGGACACGCCCGGCAAGCATTCTGTAGAGCAAGACACCAAGCGAATAGACATCACTTTGAGGAGTTGCACCTTGCGAGATCAGTTCTGGGGCCATATATTCAGGTGTACCAATTAAGTGACCATTGAGGGTCAACACTGCAGCTTGCCCAATTCGTTTGGCCAGACCAAAATCGGCCAGATAGACATGGTTACCATCTTGCATAAGGATATTTGATGGTTTGATATCGCGATGCACAATATCTCGCGAATGGGCAAATTGCAATGCCTCCGCTAATTGGGAGAGAATCGGACCGGCCTCTTCTAGCGACAAGGGCCCATCAGCTAATCGAGTAGTTAGTGTACCATACTCGATATAGGGTGTAACCATGAAATACCATGACTCGTATTTTCCAGAGTCTAAGACGGGTAAGATATGTTTATGTGCCAATCCCGTCATCACTTTCACTTCTAGTTGAAAAGGCTTGCAATGTTCATCGGCACTTTCATCTACTGCTTTGATTGCAACCGTTTGCTGTGTTCTGATATCATAAGCCAGGTATACATCGGCCATCCCTCCTTGCGCCAGGTGGCTTTGTATCTGGTAACGCTCTGTTATAATTTGCTCTAATAGCTTCATACTACCACTCAATCTGTGTCAATAAACACATTATAACCACAACAACCTATATATAACACGTATTTATTAATATATTTATGTCAAGCTGGCAGTTATCTAGGAGTTTTATCTACCAAAACTTCAAAATTGTGTAACACGACATGATAGAATATCTATATTAGCTTTATTTTATAGAAGGAGCCCTATATATGACAGAGCGCATTGTTTACTCGACTGAAAGTGGTAAAATCTCGACTTGTCCCGACTGCGGGCAAGTATACAAAAACTGTCGTTGCGACCAACCAGCATCAACTTCAACTCCTACGAAGAAGAGCGATGGCATTGTACGCGTGATGCGCGACCGCAAGCAACGTGGCGGTAAAACAGTAACAATTATCACAGGGCTGCCAGACACAGATCTTGCCCCGTTGGCCCAGCAACTCAAAAAATTGTGCGGCTCCGGCGGCACGGTTAAAGACGGCAACATTGAAATTCAGGGGGATCACTGTGATAAAGTTCAAGCCAAACTGACGACTCAGGGCTATAAAGTGAAACGCGCAGGTGGCTAATGTATTTCTATTAATTTTTGCATTATAAAAACCATTGCGTCGTAATGGTTTTTATAATGCAAAAATAATAGAAATACAGAAGAAAAGTAGAAATATAAGATACAGGAAAATTTTCATAGCCCTTTTTTGCCGTTTTTATACTACGCAAAAAGAATAGTTAAGTGAGGCAATAGTCTCTGGTGTCAGTGGTAATGAAGCATCAACGAGAGGTGAGCATGAACATAGACGAACAATTTGAAAGCTTTCTGGCAGAGTTAGGAGTTGAAATGGAACAACCAGACGACCGGCGTTACAGCGATGACTCCATTCCCGAGACTTCCATTTTCCAGGCTTCGCGTGACCATTACGGTGTCTTCTATCGCCTGGATATTATCGACCAGCAGCCTGAGTTGCGCGTTATGCTTCCAGCCGATAAAGGCGATGCGAAAATGGATATCTATCTCGTACGCTTGAGTCAGCGTTCACCGCTCAATAGCAGCTTCGCCAGCCTATCTTTGTACGAGGGAAGTGGTCCCTATGAGCAAGGACGCGAAGCTACATTGCAACATCTCCTCTATGCGGTTGCTGAAACGATGAAGCAACTTTTCTGGGCCGGTGATGTACAAAGCTTTAGCTTCCCCCCTGAAATTGAAGTTTATCCCATCCTTGTTTATAGCGAAAAAAGAACTGGCCGCCGCAAACTCCGTTAAGACACGCTAAAGCGTATAAACCATAGTAGTATGGCTGTTCCATATAATTTGCACCTTTCCTTTCTGGCGCTGCCAGAAAGGAAAGGTGCAAATTATATGGAAGCAAAAAATACTACGTCTTTCTTACGCTTACAATTCCCTTCCTATGATACACTATGGATATATGAGAAAGGAATATACCTTCATGCCAGACCAGATAGAAGCAATTGGGCAGAACGCCATAGAATATTTTACATTGAAACATGCGGCCCGTGAACGTGCACTTCCAAAGTCACGCGCGGCTATTCGCTACTGCGCAAATAGCATCAGGGCAACGCACCGCCACGAGTTTGTCAATGCTGAAAAGTTGCTCTCCCAGGCAGCCGCACTTATTGCCGAGATGGAAGAAGATTTACAACTTCATCGCGATATCTATTATGCAGGCTTTGTACAGGATGCACACAAAGAATATGCGGAGGCTGTGACGTTCGCCGCACTCACGCAATATCGGCCTCTTCCTACGCCAGACGAACTCACCATCGGCTATGCAGCTTACCTCAATGGCATTGCAGAAGCCGTTGGTGAGTTGAGGCGCTATGTGCTGGATCAGTTGCGACGCGGGAACATTGATAACAGCGAGGTATTTTTGAATTATATGGATGATATCTATGCTGTGCTGATCTCAGTCGATTTTCCAGATGCGATCACCTCTGGCCTGCGCCGTACTACCGATGCGACTCGTGGGATTCTTGAGAAGACGCGCGGCGATCTAACGACCGCAGTTGTTCAGCTTCAACTGCAACATTCAATGCTTGATTTACAGCAAAACTTACAACGCCACCAGGACAGATAATATACCTGAATGCAAGATTGCCAAGGGTTGCGAACTTCCTTTATTATGTATACTATTATGTATACTATTAACAGTAAAATACGTGTCTTTAACAGTAAAGGTTAGCAACCCAACCTATTCTATTTCGCAGCGACATTGTAGAAGCCGAGCGCTGCTAACAGAAGCCTGAACACGTGTCCTCCTGAGGGATAAGCAGAGCTCGCGGAGCTTTCGGCTGGCCTGAACACGCCTGGCAAGATCCATATAGAACATTTCAAAACATTGTATCTGGATTGTTTTAATGACTGTTCCAAATTATATACAACCCGACAATATACAAAAGAAACATTGTAGTTGGTTGCTACGCCAAGAGGGAGCGTATGGAAAACGAAGAAAAGCAACAAATCAATTTAGAAGTAGCTGAAGATAAAAGGGTAATTCCTGCTAAGAAAGTTGCTTCAACACATATTGTTACCGCTGATTCAGTGCAAGCCGAAGAGGTTCCAACTATTCCAATTGGCCCTCTCGAAACAATTACAGCTCTTGAGCCAGAAGTCTCGGTACATACTGTTGCGGCTATGAGAGCTGCCAATATGCCAATCCCGCTGGTTGTGCATCCCCTGGAGTACCGGCGTAGCACTCGTGAATGGCTACAAATCTGGTACGATGGTTTCCGCGTCTATTATATCCCGCTATCTCTCATGCCAGTTTTACTGGGTACTGTTCTGGCATGGACAGAAACTTTTAGCTCTCAGACTCCTCTTGGAAGATTCCATCTATCTTCTTTTATAGCAACTATTGTGGTTGCATTGCTCATACAATTGGGTGCTCATCTGATTAATGACTATTATGATTATCAGAGTGGTGTCGATACAAGCAATACACTTGGTCCTGGTGACCTTATGCAACAGGGCTTTGTGGCCCCAACCTCCATTCTAACTATTGGTCTCACAATGCTTGGTATGGGTACAATCATTGGTCTGATCACAGCTATAAACGGGGGACCGCTGACTTACCTCTTCGGCTTGATCATACTCTTATGTGCCTATTTCTATAGTGCACCTCCCTATCCGCTTTCAGGGCTTGGTTTGAGCGAGCTGGTTGTCTTTCTAATCTTTGGCCCTCTCATTACACTCAGCACATACCTTATACAGAGTGGAGGCCAACTGAACATACGTGCCCTCTTATATAGCTTACCAATAGGTTTGCTCGCGGCTACGGTGATCTGGGCCAATAATACACGTGATATAGAGGCTGATAGCCATGCTAGCAAGCTTACATGCCCTTCTTTGCTAGGACTTTATTGGAGTCGCATAGGCTACCTGGTACTCTTACTGCTTCCATATCTGGTCATCCTTCTTCTAGGTTTGCCGCATGGCGCTCCTCACCTGATATTGATTACGTTCTGGACCTTCCCGATGCTCACGACAGCAATCCTGGGTGTCACACAGACAAATGTTCTGCTAGTTTTTCATCAGATCCTGAGACAAACCCTCAGAATCATGACTTTTTTCACTATTCTGCTCATTATTGCCCTCATAATTACAGCCATTCTGCCAGTAATTACCCACCTACCAGCACACTTACTGCCCTTTTAGTAACCCATCTACGAATATCCAAACAGGGAAATGGATTTGTTTACATTTTCATTTTCCTATTTGGATAGAAACAATTACTTATGTACCAGGGCGCGTAACATTTGTTAAGGCATTTATCTTTATGCGTCATTATTGACAGAGCCGTTTTTTGCGTAATATCGCTCGACCGGGTGATAGTGCTAAAAAGAGTCTTTATCAATAAGTCCGAAGGATCTTATACTACTAGTTTCTATAGCTATACACCTGTTCTTATGAAGAAAACCTCAACAGTTAGTACTGATTTTACTTTATTGAATACACCTTCCTAGTTCTGACGATAAAGAAAATTTAAGAACATTCTTCTTTATCCATCTACCATTGAGGAGAATATGGCATATGTGGAAAGGCTCTGTCATTTCATTGCAGATAGCCTCCGGCGAAGGGCAGCCAATGCAAGCCATCGAGCATGCTCACACGATCCCCGGTCGAGGCATAGAGGGAGATCGTTACTATTTAGGCAATGGGCACTTTTCTAAAGAAGGTAAAAAAAGCTACGAAATCACACTTATTGAAAGTGAAGCACTCACAGCCTTGAAGCGTGACTATGGCTTTGAGTTACCCCCTATCGACGCTCGCCGCAATATTGTAACGGTGGGAGTTCCTTTAAATCATCTGGTCTGGAAAGAGTTTTATGTTGGCGAGGTGAAGCTACTTGGACGCCGACTCTGTGAACCATGCTTTCACCTGGTGAAGTTGACTGGCAATCACCTGGCCCTGAGTGGCCTCCTCCATCGTGGAGGACTACGCGCACAGATCCTTACTGAGGGCATCATCCACCTGGGAAATTCTATCTATCTTTCAGATACTCAACATATCGCGCTGGCAGAACAGGCGACAGAAATGCACAAAGAGCCTGTTGAGCAACTTATTTGACACTCTCACGGTTTTTCAACTATACTAGTTTCTGTACCCTATAAGTAAGCGGATCGTGGAAAGCATCTGTTCCTGACAATCCGCAGAGGAAAAGGATACACACGAAAACTTGAAATATTAAAAATGTCAAATGAAAATGCACCAGGGAGGGATAAGCAGTCTTCCGCTTTGCCTCTCCCTTTCTTATGCTTGCTCACTGGTAGGAAAGGACAACGAGAGTGCTCGTCGATAGCCACGCACATGTTGATACTTCCCGCTTTAACGACGACCGCGAAGCTGTAATTCAGGCTGCATTGGCTGGAGGAGTTACGCGTATTATCGATCCAGGTTGTGATCTTCCATCCAGCCGCGACGCGCTTGCGTTGGCAAAAACACATCCTGGGATAATCTTTGCTGCCGTCGGCGTACACCCCCACGAGGCGACAACGTTTAATGCTGAGGTCCGAGCACAGCTCCGTCTGCTGGCCTCTGAACCAGAGGTTGTGGCCATTGGAGAGTTCGGACTCGACTATTTCCGTATGCTTTCTCCACGTGAGGTGCAACTTGAGGTGTTCCGTGCCCATCTCGAACTTGCCCGCGAGTGCAATCTCCCTTGCATCATTCATGTACGCGATGCTCATGATGATGTTATGGCTCTACTACACAAATATGGGCAAGGCTTACGTGGCGTCTTCCATTGCTTCTCTGGTAATGTCGCTCAGGCAGAAGAATGTTTGGCTTTGACTGGTTTTATGCTCTCTTTTGCTGGCCCGCTTACAAAACAGGGCAATGACCTCCCCGCCGTGGCTCGTATGGCTCCCCTCGACCGCATCCTGGTCGAGACGGATAGCCCTTACCTGGTTCCTAAACCTCTGCGCACACGGCGTAATGAGCCGCTCTTTGTTCGCCATACTGCCGAGAAGCTGGCCGAAATTCGTGGTATGACTCTGGAGGAGATTGCTCACATCACGACAGCAAATGCGATGCGGTTGTTCTTTCTTTCCTTGTAGTACCCTGATTCACAATACACAAAAGGCGGATTGTAAGAGAGAAATGATAAACCAGCTACCTCCTGATGCCACACAACGAAGAGGAGTATCCAGGAGCATTCCAAACATGTCAATTGATTCTGCACCAGGAGAAAATGCGTGAAACTATTTGATACGCTCACACAATCACTACAAGAGTTTACACCCATCGCCGATACGGTCCGTATTTATGTGTGCGGCGTAACACCTTATGATACGACACATCTGGGCCATGCCTTCACTTATGCCTCTTTTGATACTCTTATGCGCTATTTAAATTATAAAGGCTATAAGGTCAGGTATATTCAAAATGTGACTGATGTTGATGATGATGTTATCCGCAAGTCACACGAATTAGGGCTGGCATGGGATGAGTTGGGTAATCGGGAGATTGAACGCTTCCTAAGCGATATGGATTCATTGCATATACGGCGGCCTGATGTATACGCACGCGCAACCGATGAAATTGCGCGTATTATTGACCTGGCACAAACTCTTATCGAGCGTGGCTATGCTTACGCGAATGAGGGTTGCGTTTACTATGATGTAGAAAAAGATCCTACATTCGGCACTATGGCCCACGCAATTGGACTCAATACCTATCAATCTATGCTTGCTATCGCTAATGAGCGCGGCAATTTCCCCGCTGATAAGCGTAAAAAGGGCCCTCTCGATTTTGTGCTCTGGCAGGCACAGGCACCGGATGAGCCCGCATGGGAGAGCCCCTGGGGACCCGGCCGGCCCGGCTGGCACATTGAATGCAGTAGTATGGCGATGCATTACCTGGGCGAGCAGATTGATATCCATGGTGGCGGCGCAGACCTGGCCTTCCCTCACCATACCTGCGAGATTGCTCAATCCGAACATGCCAGCGGCAAAATCCCGTTTGTGCGCACCTGGATGCATACAGGGATGGTCTATCAGGCAGGCGAGAAGATGAGTAAGTCGCTCGGCAATCTGACATTGGTGAGAGATCTGCTCAAGGATTATAGTGCCGATGCTATCCGTATCGTCTTGCTGAATCACCACTATCGCTATCCCTGGGAATGCTTCCCTGAAGATTTGCGCATTGCCGCCAATACTGCAGACCTTCTTCTGCAAGTTCGCCAGCTGGTTGGCAACGATTTGCACGGTGAGGATAGTATGTTACGCAATCGCTTTGTAGCCGCCATGGATAACGATCTCAATACGCCCGAAGCGCTACTCCTCTTGCGCCATGCTGGCCGCGATGCACTCAAAAAACAGGATCAGAGTCTTGGCTCGGAAGTTCTACGCCTGGCACATGTCCTGGGCCTACAACCCTAAGTATATGCTCACGCAGCAGGCGCGAGCACCCAACAGGACCTTTTGTATAATTCCCGCGAAAATACTGGGAGGTGACGTTCTATGTTTAAGAATAGACCACCGGTTCTGTATTTTCGAGGGAGAGATTATTTATGCTTGGAAGCTATGTAGCGAAACAGCGCACCCTATGCCTCATCTGCTTCGTGTTACTCACGGGCTGCGCCTTCCCGCACTATAGGCACGCCCATCACACGGCTACACCGTTGGCAAAGGGCCAAACACCAACCACGCTCCAATTATTAACAGCGCTACAAAAGAATTTTCGTACGGTCCATTCTTTTCATGTCCTGATGCAGGTACAAAATGCGGGCACCGCTCAGGCTTCACAGGTACAAATTCGCGATGCAAACGGCGATGTCGTTATGCCAGATAAGATAAAAGCTCAGGCAAGCGTGATTTTGTCGGGGCAGAATGTACAGGTAAATCTGGTAAGTGTGGGCAATACCCAGGTCATCACTGATCCTCTCACTGGTCAGTGGCGTGTCATCAAGGGCGTCCTCGATCCCCGCACGCTTACTAATCCAGACACAGGCATTATTTCATTGCTTAATAAAGTACAACACGTGAGTCAACCAGTTGCGGATACCGCGAATACTACTCCATGTTGGCGTATCAGCGGACAATTGGACGCTAAATATCTTGCCTTCTTGACCGGTAATGGCGTACCAGCGGGTACAATGTTGCAGACCACAGCCTGCATTGGTCAATCCGATGTTCTACCTTATAGAATCAGCGTCACAGGCATGGCAGCACAGGGCGACAATGCACAGACGACGCGCGTCTTTGATCTGTCTAATTATAACGAGAATATTACTATTACCATGCCACAAATTTAAACCAGACGAAAAGCATTTTTTCATATATGCTCTATGGCTAAAGCCTGCTAGCTAACATTGTACCCTGTCTTTCTTTTTATTGAGGGCATTATTTATGTACACCTTAGAAGACGATGGCGAAACATCCTCACGCTATAAATACGATATGGTAGATTCTTCAGTGCCGACCGATCCTAACGCCGACAAGACAGTAACAGAGACGCCCGACGATGAGCCCGGCCAACCTGGTCAACCTGATCAGACGGACCAACCAACAACCACGCCCGCTGCCACACAGACAAAGAGTATAACGAATGTATTGCACAACAAACCAGATACGACAGATCCCAGAGCTGCCCTGACGGCGCTGACAATTGCTTGTATCGCGGTTTTTTTCACCGCATTGGACCAGACGGTCGTTGTGACAGCATTACCCCAGGTGATTAGCGATCTACAGATCCCTTTTACACAACTTGATCACGCGGCCTGGATCATTAGCGCCTATCTCCTGGGTTTTGTGGTGGCGATGCCTTTGATGGGCCGCGTCTCCGATATCTATGGGCGACGGCGCATCTTTTTGCTCTGCCTGATAATCTTTGGACTGGGCTCGATCTTATGCGGTATCGCTCCTATCCTGGGCAAACTCATCGATTTAAGCTTTCTTAGCGCCATCGGCATTGATACCAGCGCACCTGGTCTGATCTGGCTGATTGCTGCCCGTGTCTTTCAGGCTATCGGTGGTGGAGCTGTGGTTCCAGTGGCAATGGCTATTGCGGGCGATTTCTATGGGCAGGAGAAACGTGGGATCGCGCTTGGTGTCATTGGTGCTGTGACGGAGGCCGGTGGTGCAATTGGTCCACTCTATGGGGCTATAATCGTACAACACCTGGGCTGGCAATATATCTTTTATCTCAACGTACCTATTGTCATTGTACTTCTTATAGTTGCCTGGATATTTATTCCCAGGGGCCAGCACCTGCGCGAGGGTATTGATTGGCCGGGTACTATCCTCCTGGCTCTGGCACTGACCTGTCTAAGCCTTGGACTGGCCCAGCAAGGAACATCTCTGGGACCCGTGGCTGCCCATGTGCAATCGCCCCAGAATAATCCTATCGTGTTGATCTTAGCGGTTATCTTCCTGGCCGCATTTATCGTAGTCGAGCGTAAAGTTCGCTGGCCCGTCGTAGAACTGGCAACCTTTAAGCGTTTTACGTTTAGTGCCGCCTCGCTGGTAAGCCTGCTGGTGGGCGCGGCCCTGATCATTGCGATGTCTGATATCCCCATCTATGTAGATACGGTGCTGCAAGGACCGGTGCTGGAGAGCGGTCTCGCGCTGCTACGCCTCACGGTGATGATTCCTGTTGGGGCTCTGCTTGGCGGCTGGCTCTGCTCGCGCCTCTCTTGCCGCCTGACCGGTATCCTGGGCCTACTCTTTACGGCAACTGGCTTTTTCCTGATGAGTCGCTGGCCCGTTCTGGTGACGTGGCAACAGATGACGATTAGTACAATGACTGCTGGCTTCGGCTTTGGACTTGTCATTGCGCCGATCAGCACCACTGCCATCAATTCGGTGCGCCCTACCCAGGCTGGTATGAGCTCGGCAGTGATAACCGCGCTACGTATGATAGGGATGATGTTGGGCCTGGCGGTGCTCACTTCGTGGGCGCTGGCCTATTTCCGCCAGTTAGCCTCGCTCTATCCATCTTTACCGACCACGGCCACAGCAGCCCAGTTCACCACCTGGTCGAAGGGATATGCGGCTCACTTGATCCAGGCGGAGCACACGGTCTATACGACGGTCTTCTTTATATCTATGTTCATCTGCCTGATTGCACTTGTACCTGCCCTCTTCTTATGGGGACGCAAGCAGCCTGTCGCAGAACCTGAACCTGATATCCATGAAATGCCAACTGCTATTATCCCAGCCATGCTTGCGGCTGGAGCCGGCCTTGAAGTGGCACAATCTGAGACTGCTGTTGAGATGCCCCTGCCAACGGCTAATGATGGTGTACAAGCAGGCAGAAGCCCGCGTTACAAACGTCGTCGTAAGTTCGTCGTTGTCAGCCTGGCAGTAATTGCCACGCTTGTTATTGGCGGCTGCCTGGCCGAGTACTTCTTAGTGGAAGATGATTCTCCCGACGATACAACGACGGCAAATGCGCCCATTGCGGCACCAGGCGGCACCAATAGTACTAACCCGACAAACATTACCTCTGGCCCACGTATGATCCAGCTAGCGATGAACGAGACGGCACTCACCTCGATCTTTGCCAGCCAGCTCAACCTGCAACCGGGCACGTTAAGCGATCTTAATGTGGCTCCAACGGCGGGCGATGGGCTGACTTTGAGCTTAAATTTGCATATTGATTCTAATGGTCTGCATCGTGTACTTCCGGTGGCGTTAGATGGTACAATCGGTCTTGATGGGCAACATAATTTACAGTTGAGCATCCAACATGTGAGGCGCGATGGTATCGATGCCGGACCCGCCACAGCAGCCAGCATGCAAAAAGCGATGAACCAGTTGCTAGCCAGTGCCGTCATGCCCGCCTTGCATGATCATCTAAAAGGGGTTAAGCTTATCTCAGTGCATACCAGCCAGAATATCGCATGTGGTAAAAACGTGATGATGTTCGTTTTACAAGTAGAGGCACCACCCATCCAGGGTATTGCTGCACAGCCCACACCCATTCCTTTGTGCTTCAGCGAGCCAATTGATCTTAACAAATTATTGCCACAATAGTTTACAAGTGCTCATTTCATGTGTTGAGGATGAATACAATAGCAGAGGATACATAAAGGAACACTAAATGAAACGACTACATTATACTCGCTCTATACAAGTCGGCTGGGTGCTTGTACTTATACTATTGCTGGTCGGCATCTTTATAGTACCTGGTACACCTGCCGATGCATCCAGGTCTGTAGTACACAATACAAAAGATACAGTTGGACTCAATGCTAAAGTCTATCTTACGCAAGCGACTTTGAAGCCACTCTTCCAGGATCGCATTAACCAGCAGGTACCAGGCGCGGTCAACGGAGCTATCAAAAGTATCATAGGAAATCTACCAGTTGTAAACCAGATCTGGGCAGGGCAGATGGCGCAATCCCTGCTACAGCCATCGGCCAGCCTGACACAATTAACGCCACAACAGGATGGCTTGAATGCGGTAATACGCCTCAGCCTCTATCCCAACGATCCCAAACCGACCGATATTCATATGCTCGTCAAGTTCACCGTGCTCGACGCCTCAACGATTCAGGTCAGCGCTCAGCCGCTCAACGGTAGCCCGACACTTGTCAATGGGCCACTCACGACCATCAAAGTGCCCGTAGGTCAGCTCAACACGATCAGCACCACCCCCGATTGCGGCGATGCCAACCTGTCCATCGGCCTGCAAGTTCCCGTTGACCTGACCCAATCCAGCTCACAATCTCAGCAGAACAGCCAGAGCAGTATCACAACAAGCTTACATACTGCCCAATTGAGCTACATTCAAAACCCGGCGCAAAACACCACTATAAGCTCTTCCTATACAGAAAGTACTACCAAAAATTCAAGGTTAAACGCAATCGTAAACACCTCTTCCGTCGAGAGATCAATGTTAAGCGCAATGACCCATTCCTTCCAGAGCGCAAGGCAGGATGATGCCGTTAACTCTTACATCGAGATTCCAGCTGACTCTCTAAGCACATTGGGCAACAACATCGGTACCATACAACTCAGTAAGAGCCTCTCCGCCCAGAACATCCAGATCAGCGTACAGGATAGCCAGATAATAGCCACCGCCGACATCTGGGGCAGTTTTCTAGGCGCACCCGTCAAGCTAGCCGCCGCTACGACCCATATCTTACCGGACGCACAGGACGGCAAGCTCGTCCTCAACGTGCAGCAGACCAAAATAACGGTTGCCATCGTCACCTTCTCCCAGAACTCCTACAATCAGCAGATCCAGCAACTGCTCAACGGCAAACTAAGCAATGCCCTCGCTGGCAAATTCAACGTCACCGCCGTCTCGCTCGGCAACAACAATCCTGTATCCTGCGCCGCCAGCGATAGCCTTATGCTCACTGGCACTGCTAACCTGACATAACAACCATAAAAAGAAGCTCTACTTTGTATGGGTGATGAATCTTGCGGTCTGGACCATGAAATTCATCACCCATACAAAACGAGGGCAAGATGATCTCAACAGTTACGATATATCGTAAAAAGAAATTTACCACACAAACGATGGCAAAATCGAAATAAATATCCCTACAATGGTTAAGATCAAGCCAACAAAACGCAAAGTCTTTTCAGGCAAAGAAGTGATTTTCAACGTGACGAAATATTTGAAGTTATAAATATAGCAGAAGACGATGCCGTAAGACGCACCAAAGCCAAGGCCTAGCAGACAGAACATAGTGAAGGCAACCGCAGCGGCCCCAGTACCCACAATTCTCCAGAATATAAATGCGATAGGAATCCCGTAAGCACAACCATAAAGCAAGAGTCCGCTAACCACTCCCGTCCTGATAGACCTCAAGACCTTCAAACGATCTACTGCTAGCGTTGCCTGATGGAGATTTGTCTGGCTACTGACTACACGTACCTTCGTCTTTCGACTTTCTAATCCTTGTAGTTCACGGAAAAGATAGCCGAAGAAAAGCAGGAGCACCAATAGTAAAAAGCTGCCAAGCACAGGCTCAGGCAAAATGTAATACACAAACAACCACAGCAAAATTACTGCCGTCATACTAACACAGAGGAACCAGAAACCGACAATCCTACCAAAGCGCACCCATGTATTATATGTAGAAGGATTTTGTAGCGGCGCTGGTTTAGGATGCAGGCCGAGCAGAAACGAGATCCCCCCAACAAGCAATCCAAAAACCAAGCCCATGACACTTCCCAACATTAACCATAAGCCTGCTCCAAAACCAACACCAACTATCATCCACCCAATCAAAACATCTTTGGAATGAGCACTCTGCGCAACATTGTTTGCCACAACCGGATTTTTACTTCTTTGTGGAGGCCGTAAAAGCGAAAGAAGAGTATTAACTAATCCAAAACCACAGCCCATTATGATGCCCAATATCACCGAATAAATAAATACCTGTTTTACGATCATAAGCAATAGTGAGACGGTAACCGGAGCCAACATCGCTTGCACGAAAACAACAATATCACCTCCCGGTATCTTACTAGCATAAAGTGATTTTCGGAATAGTAATATCACAGGCACAGCGGTAAGTGTAATCCCTATACCCAGAGCCAGGCCACTCAACGTACCTGTAATCAAACACTGCGTCAACTCCATCAAAAATAGTGCTCTCCGCCCAAACAGATCCGGGGCCGAATAACACGCGCCAACGACAGCACAAATCAAACCCAGAACCACAATTCCATTATTGCCACGCAAAAGCCACTGTATAACAACTATCATATCAATATTCCAGTCCCTTGCTTAAAATCTTTATATGCATTAGATTGGTCATCCTCTCTTCCTCTTCTATAGTGAAAAACGAAGAAGTAGTACAGAAAGCAAAACTGGCAGCATTCCAATGTAAAGAAGAACAGTACCATCATTTTATGAAAATGCATAGTACCAAATAAACGTTAAATGCGATTCTGTCCGCTTCCTATTTTGCCTATTTACAATTCAGCTCTGGCACCGTATCGTTATATTTATACTTACGTGAAAAGATAGCTGTGTTGTTCAGGTAGTAGAAGGAGGCCAGCACGTATGATGCTTGATATAACGTCCGATGATGATATGGCTGCTATACTGGCAGACGAGTCAATAGGAGAGCCAGCAGAGCTAGAGGAGGCAGAGGGGACAGCCATTCCCCTACCCACCCCGACGCCGCCCCTGATGCTTGTGCCAATCGAATATCATGCCACAGTCCATGACATCCCGCTCGATGATCGCCCACGTGAGCGCCTGCAAAAGAATGGGCCCGATACGCTCCCGACGCAAGATCTACTCGCCATCATCCTGCGCACCGGCACGCAGCGCGATAACGTCGTAGAGCTAGCCACCAAGCTGCTCGCAAAGTATGGTGGCCTATCAGGGCTGGTGAGCGCGGACTTCCATGAGCTCTGCAACGAACATGGACTTGGAAGCGCCAAAACTGCCCAGCTCAAAGCGGCTCTGGAGCTGGGTAAGCGGCTGAGCATGTTGAAACTAGATAAACGCTATCAGATCAAGTGCGTAGACGATGCAGCCCGCCTGGTACGCCTTGAGATGATGTATCTGGACCACGAGGAGATGCACATTCTGCTGCTCGATACAAAAAACCAGGTTATCGAGAGTATTAAACGCTACAAGGGAACGGTGAATAGCTCGGTACTACGCATCGCCGAGATTATGCGACCGGCTATCGTGCGCAACTGTCCGCGCGTCATCGTGTGCCACAACCATCCCAGCGGCGATCCCACGCCCTCACCTGAAGATATAGATGTCACGGAACAACTGGTCGATGCGGGTAAGTTGTTGGATATAGAGCTATTGGACCACATTGTCATTGGTAACCCACGCTATAGTAGTATCAAAGAAATTTTACACTGGTAATCTAAAACGTAGTAAGCAATCTGTATTGATAATTAAAAAAGCACAAGTAAGAGGAAACGTCTTAATGCTTTTCCTCTTACTTGTGCTCTTACAAAGTATTTCGAATGACTATAAGAATTACGCTTTGGCTGCTGCTTTCTCGCTTTTGCGCTTGCGAGGTCGGGCATCGCCGTTTGGTGACTCTTCCTCAGTGAGCTCCTCAATTGGCTCAAGGGCGTTATCCAGCACCTGACGAATATCGGTGGCGTAGACAAAAGTCATCTGGTCGCGTAGTTCCTGGGGCAGATCTTCCATAAGGTCTGCTTTGTTCTTCTCAGGCAAGATAATAGTGCGAATGCCTGAGCGATAAGCGGCCAGGACCTTTTCTTTGATGCCCCCAATCGGCATAACCTTGCCGCGCAACGTAATCTCGCCAGTCATAGCGACATCCGAGCGCACTTTCCGACCACTAGCCAGCGAAACCAGGACCGTGGTCATCGTGACACCAGCGGATGGTCCATCTTTAGGGATGCCTCCAGCCGGGACGTGGATATGTATGCTCTGGCCCTCGAAGACATTCTTAGGTAGTCCCAGAGCCGTCGCATTAGAACGCACATAGCTAAGCGCCGCAGTAGCAGATTCTTTCATCACATCGCCCAGCTGACCCGTCAGGATCAGGCGCTCATCCTTGCTGGGCATGGTGGCAGCCTCGATAAAGATGATCTCGCCGCCCACAGGCGTCCAGACCATGCCCGTGGCAATGCCTGGACGGTCGATGCGTTCAGCGACCTCTTCGAAGAAGCGTTGCCGACCCAGATACTCAGCAACCTCGTCGGCAGTGACGGTGATCGGTGTCTCGCGGCCTTCTGAGATCTGACGCGCAACCTTGCGGCAGAGCGAACCGATCTCACGCTCCAGATTACGCACGCCAGCCTCGCGTGTATAGTCGCGTGTCACCCGTCGTAGCACATCATCGTCAAGCGTCAATTCATCTTTGTGCAATCCGTTGGCATCCATCTGTTTGGATAGCAGATAGTTGCGAGCGATATGCAACTTCTGCTCTTCGGTGTAGCCCGATAGCTCCAGGATCTCCATGCGGTCGCGCAGAGGCGCAGGGATTGGTTCGAGCGAGTTAGCCGTAGCGATAAACATTACTTTGGATAGGTCAAACGGCAGGTCCAGATAGTTGTCGCGGAAATTGTAGTTTTGTTCGGGGTCCAGCACTTCGAGCAGAGCAGAAGAGGGATCACCACGCCAGTCGGCCCCAACCTTATCAACCTCGTCGAGCATAATCACAGGATCATTAGCTTCAACGCGGCGCAAGGTCTGAATGATACGACCAGGCATAGCCCCGATATATGTACGCCGGTGACCGCGTACCTCGGCCTCGTCGCGAATACCACCCAGCGACATACGCGCAAACTTACGGCCCAGCGCACGAGCAATCGATTGGCCCAGCGATGTCTTACCGACGCCAGGAGGTCCCACAAAGCAGAGAATAGGCTCACGGCTATTAGCCCGTGCAGCCTCCTGCGCCTTCAAGGGCTGGGTCGGAACAATCTTCTCCACCTCAACCCCATCCTCAAGCGTGACCGCTTCGCGCTCTCGTTTCACTTGCTCAGCGAGACGATCCTCTTTCAGGCGTCGCACGGCCAGATATTCCAGGATACGCTCTTTGATTTTCTGCAGGTCATAGTGATCCTGGTCGAGTACCTCGCGTGCGTGCGGCACATCAATCTGTGATCCTGTGGCTTTGCTCCAGGGCAACGAGGCCAGTAGCTCGACATAGGTACGAATGATGCTATACTCAGGTGAGACCGTAGGCAGTTTTTCCAGGCGTGAGAGTTCGCGGTTCGCTTCTTTATATGCCTCTTCAGGCATTTTTGCTTCTTCGATCTTGCGCCGCAGTTCGTTGACCGTTGCCTGCTCTTCGCTCTCCTCACCCAGCTCACGCTGGATCGCCTTGAGCTGTTCACGCAGCAGATATTCCCGCTGCATCTTGCCCATCTCTTCCTGCGCACTATTCTGGATCTTCTTGCCCAGTTCGAGAATTTCAAGCTCATGGGCCAGAAAATTGCTCAACTGACTCAATTTTTCGTGTACAGAGTCAAGCTCAAGTAGTCTCTGGCGCAGATCCATCTCCATCTGCACAAACGTCGCGATAACATAGACGACCTGCCGTGGCTCCTCCAGATTGAGCGTAGCGGCGGCTACACCTTCTGGCACGTTCTGCACCAGAGCAACGAGCCGCTGAAAGTAGCTGATCACGTTCCGCTTGATCGCCTCGGTCTCCGTATCGCTCTCCTGTGTATCCGGCTTCGCAGTTACTTTAGCCAGCAAATAGGGAGATTCCTGAGTGAATTCATCGATGGTGACGCGCTCCAGGCCCTGTACAGCAATCTGAACGGTACCATCGGGCATGCGGAACATACGGCCTACACGCGAGACAGTGCCCACACGATAGATATCGTCGGGGCTGGCATTATCAATATCTGGCGACTTCTGGGCGACCAGCACCACCAGACGATTGCTACGCATGACATCATCAATCAGGCGGATGTAGCGTTCCTGACCAACCGAAAATGGCTGTACCGAAAACGGATAAATAACAGTATCTTTTAGCGGTAGAATCGGCAAAATATCAGGGATATTGAGACGTTCTTCTTCTTCAGGTCTGCCTGGCTCACCTTCTCTTGTATCGCCTGTATCGCCGTTTGCAGAGGGAATATCATCCCCCACCGGCTCTTCTGGTTGTACAGATTCATCCTGCACAGGTTCTTCAGAGGAAGATGGAATGCTCAGCTGGTCTTCATGCGAGATGCTTCCCTGGCTCTCTCCAGCTGTATGTACTGCTGCTTCATTCGAACTTGTAGTAGCATCGATCTCCTGATTCTCCAAAGAGTCTTCTGCATCCGAAGCAATACGAGCCTCCTGAATTTCGTTTGTGTCAGCTACCGTTTGTCCCTGCTCCAACAAATCATCCTGTTGATCTGCCTCGCGATGATTATTATTATTATTCTCCATAAAATTTTCTCTACGTATTGCGTACTTAATATACTTACTCTTTCGTCGCTGAACCTTGAATAGGTACACGCTCAATCTTACTTACAGGTAGTTTTGGCAAGTCTACTGAAAGTATTCCATTCTCATAGCGTGCGGTAACCAGATCGCGAGCAATGGGCGTTGGGATGAACACTTCAACGCGAAATGGACCATAACGAATTTGCGCCTCTTGATAGCTCAGGCCTTCCTGGTACTCATGGTCGTCGCGTCTCTCTCCGCTAATTACCAGGGCATCTTCGTAAAGGGTTACCTCTATCTCTTCTTCCTGCATACCCGCTAGTTCAATCTTCACCCTGATCATTTCAGACGATTCAAGTATATCGGCCAGGGGACGCCACGTGATGGAGCGATGCAATATCGATTGCTGGCTCTGACGCAAGGCGTCATTCAAGAGCTGACGATAATGCTGTTCCAACTGCTTCTGTGATCCGTCATGATATCTATAGGTCACATACCGATAGCGCATTCGCATAGCTTCGTTACCTCTGCAAAGATCCTACAAGAATCTCTTCCTGTATAACCGACACCTGTCTTTCTCTACTACTTCAGAAAAGACTAAGCTATAAATACTTTACGTCGTTGGATATGAGACTTTTACCAGAAAACACGACAAAAGGACCTCCACAGGGTCCGACTCTTCTGATTATGGCACGCCCTCTCTAAAATTGCAAGTATGTTTGACGAGATCACGTCGATATGCTACTATGTTTCTATATTCCTCTTTGTGCCGTTGGGTGTTTATTTTGTAGCGCTATCTAAACTAAGCTGACATAGTGCCAGTCAACACTACATAACGAAGGCAAAAATAATATGATCACGGAAACGCTCAGACGTTGGCTGAACAAGCTATTCGCATGGTGGCCCTGGAAGCAGTCCAGCCGCGTGGATTATTCACAGACCACAAACAGTTTGAATAGGGGCATGACGCAAGAATTGGTGTGGCGGACTTCAGTGGATGGGTATATACCGCAGCCTGGCATTACATCGGTAGCTGTTGAGCAAGAAATGGATGATTCAACTCTTGAGCCTCATCGGCCTCCCATTGATGAACACTCCGAACGCAACTCTCAGTCTTACGAGCCTGATTCAAATGAGGTCGGTCCTTCCCTTTTTCCTCAAACTCATGTGGTGCAAGGGTTATCTCCGTTTTCGGATGACACTACCTCTTCTTCTAATGAAGAGCAACATTTGATGTTTTTGCATTATCTGATCAAACATAGAGTTTATAACGAGGGTTTTGCACAGGGGCAGGAACCAGAACAATATAAACAAAAACAATAGTTTAAGCAAAGCATTGTATATATGTAGACTACTTTATCGATGATCTACATAAAATACTGCTTATCTATAATATGGGGTTCGTTGCTTTTCAACCTCGATCCTCTCTATTTTTGTAATGAAAAGGGCACAGCTTTGATTCGCATGTGCCCCTTGTCTTTTATGCTCTTTTCTCGTTTACCTACTCTAAATAGAGAAAGTTCTAGCGGACTGCTGCGGTAAATCCCTGGAGTCGCGCATCATCTTCGGAAGAGAAGTAGAGGACGTCTACATCTTTTCCACTAAAAACATGCAATTTATCCAAGGGATCTTCTACTGGATAGTACTGCTTTGTGCTACTGATACCGACGAAAGCCGCATCAGCGGGAATAGATGAGGCTGAGCTGTTGTTTGCAGATATCAATTCTGTCGTGGCAACAGTGTGTGCCTCTAATTTTGTCCCATTCGCACTTACAGAATAAATATTTCCGCGCAGCTCGTTTGTCGAAATCTTCTCAGCCGAGTTATCGTAAAGTTGAATGGGCGGCTCTTCTTCTCTACTCTTCTGCATACGGCGGCGCACAAGCACAAAGGTGACAATCCCAGTTGCGGCCAGGCCACAACTAAAACCGAGCACGATCCAGAAACGGCGATCCTGTTCAGCCAGATCTTTGCCAGCTTTACGGCTACGTTCTATCCATTCTTGCGAAATTTCCCCACCGCGATCAGAGATATCCTGAGTCAACTTACTGCCCCGTTCGGCAATGTCCTGCGTTAATTGACCACTACGTTCTGCCACCGCTTGTGAGAGTTTGCTACCACGCTCTTTGAGTTCCTCACCATGTTGTAACAACTTTTGGCTATAAGGGCTTTCCCGCATCTCAACGAGCAAGTCGTTCAGAGTTGCACCTACGATTTGTAGTCGCTCCTGCCAATCAAGGTTTATCTCATGCTGAACTGATTGTGCTGCACTTGCAAGCTCTTCTTTTTGCAGTTGCACGACAGCCTCCTCCGCCTCTGCATGAGCACGTAAACGCGCTAGCAAGACATTTATAAATGGGCTAAGCGTACTTGCCGAAAGCGCAACCACACGCAACCAGCGGCTGGCCTCGCGCCACTTTTTCTTGTCGGAACCCATATGACCTCCTAATATAAAGCAATGCTATCTTCTGTAGAGAGTACGATTCAATCTGTTTATCTGATACAGCAGCCATACCCAAAACACGCAATCAGAAGAATCTGCTCGCTAATAATAGGTACGTGCTTATCTATTGCCAGTCTACACAATAAGTGTCTATGAGAATCAGTATGTCAGTTTATATCGGAGGGTGTCAAGAAATGTTTCTCTTATGGGAGAAGAGGGGTAAAGGAACGCTAAAGCGGCAGAAAGCGAACTAGAAGTCTTCGGTTGCAATTTCACTTAGCTGCAGCACAAGGCGGCAAAAGTGTAGAAGAGCGGAGGCGGATTCCAAATAAGCTTCATCATTATTGATTGTTTGCAACGCGCCAGGGACACGCCGCCGCAGGGCACGCAGCACCATCATTACATCTTCTTTCAGGCTTACGTCCATATCGCCGCGCTGCATTAAGAGGACAACCTGGCTCACAATCGTATCAACCTCGTGACGCATCACGTCCAGGTCCTTCATCCAGGGATCATCGTCGTCATCAAACTCACTATCATCGCTCCATAATAGTGCATCCGCGAATTGGTCGCGCCGTTTGACATCGCTGCGCATGGGCTTACACTGCCGAAGGTGAGCTTGCGGTTCCTCTTGTTTTACACCTAGCTCATTCAATAGCGCGGACAGTTCGTCTTCCCAGCCAGCCATGGAGCACCTCCTTGTAAAACAGCAAAAACCCACCAACAGTAACCTGAGCAGGCTTCTCAAGATCGCAGGTCATCCATACACAACTACAGAGATCCGCTACAGTGCCGCCAGGAATACCACATCATCTCATGTGAGACGACTGACCTGACCGCAAAGAGCTACCGATGAACAATATCTTATCCCCGGACCAGAAACCTTAACCGAAGTGTAACACAGTGTTCCAGCATTGTAAATGGCCCGAATGGTTATTATAGATCTTTGACCATATAGGACTTTTGCACCGCTGACAGCATCATCTACCAGAACATTTAACCCCAAAATAACGATTTTTTAACATCCTGCTGCTACTATAAAAATGAGTCAAGAAATTCTATCGCAAAGTCAGATTCAAGATCCAGATGTGGAAGGAAGAAGGAAAGAAAGACGCATGGGGCAACAAACTATTTCATAAACCCCATAGCTTCTCCCGATCACCCTCCCGGTCATGGTCGTTCGCGATCATGCCTCCTCAGAACGACGCTCGCACCCAAAAGGTCGAACGCTCGTGAGGTGGGCGAGATGCAGTCTTCGCGCTTCTCGCCCCTGGCCCTATCGACCTGATTTGTACCTTCGGTGCTCACACCCCTTTTTTACTTTTGCCTATATAATTTACACTGCAAAACATGGAAAATATGAATTATATGAAATTATAAAATGGATGAGCATCCTCCGGCATGAAAATATATTATGGATATACACGGAAAAGTGCAGACAAGAAAAATAGGGGCTCGCCACAGCGCAAGCCCGCCTGAATATATTAGAAGAGTGGTGGCGGGTCGTCAGGCGCATGCGGCAGAGGAGGCATGGTAGTGATCGCACCTATATGCGTCTTAACAGAAGTGGCCCCCACTCGTCGTAGGATAGCCTCCGCATCTTCCTGCCCACTAAATATTTTCACGGTGATGATAGTATGGCCAGCCGACAATTCTTGTTGGTAGAAGTGTACGTCGGCATTTGAGACACCTAAGCCAGACAACATAGCCATCAATCCGCCGGCAGTAGCACCCAGAGCAGCTCCACTTAACATCGCTGCAATAATGCCGCCAGCCAGCGCTGGCCCAAATCCTGGAATGAGCAATGCAACAGCAGCCCCCAGCACTCCTCCTACCAACCCACCCTCAACTGCGCCTGTAGCCGTCACAGGCACGACTTCGCTATTTGCAACGCTTGCAACTGCGGCTCGCGTCAAAAAACCAATCTCCTCATCGCTAAAACCGCCACGCCGCAACTCATCCAGGCCCTGTTGCGCCTGACTTTGCGTCGTAAAGACCGCAACTACAACCATATTTGGTGTTATTGACATTGTATGCCTCTTCTTAACATAAAAATATTTCTAGCACAAAAAGTCGAGAGCTGGAAAAATGGGCGCAATCGACAACAATTGGCAATATTTTATTAGTTAGATAGTCGGATCTTCACTAACCACGGCCAGGATTGAGTCATCATCACTTTTCCTTCGCCGTCGCCTCAGAATATCGCCTGGCGCTAAGGGATTGATCAGGCCAATAAAAACTCTTACAATACCAATGAGAACAACAATTGCTCCAAATCCGAGCAAAAGACCTTCAGCAGAGTATGCACCAGTGTTAAGTAAGATGCCAACAGCAATCATAATCAGACCAACACCGATAATCAGAAGCCCACTCCATGTAAACTTGTTCCATTTACGCCATACAGCACGATCCATAATCTCAATCTTCACAACGAGATCCTCACCCGATTCCGCCATAAGGTTCACCCTCCCCTTTATAAGTGCTATCCTGATACACAGGATATTTACACGCTTATAAAGACGTTGAATACTCCAAAAATTAAAAAAAACTGCAGAGTGAAGGATGTGTTTATCCCCCTTTGTTTAACACGAAACAAAGCCTACTCTAGCTTCAGAATGCAATTTTATTTATGCTTGGTATCTTACCTTTTTGGAATCATCTCCGATCTATTGAAGCATTCCAGGCTGCTCATCATTGCCAAACACACCGACACGCTCATAGAGCGCAACGATCCCGAACGATACATTAATACTTGCCAGATACACAGTTTCACTTGCTTCATACAGCTTATACCGCCATGAATGCTTGTCCTCACGTGTGAAGACTTCAACAGCCTGACGCTGTTGGCTGATCAAAACATATTCCTGTATGGTTGGTACTTGTTGATAGTAAGCAAACTTATTGCCCCGATCATAAGCCTCAGTTGAAGGGGAGAGCACTTCAATAATCACACGTGGAGCGTGGAGCGTGTCATCTTGCGCATCAATTGATTCGCAACTCACGGTTACATCTGGATAGACATACCTCTTTGCCTGTATCTGAACACGGACATCAGATGTGTAGACCTGGCAGGTACTTTGAGCCAGAAGGGCGTCGATGATCTTTGCAGCATTTAGCGCGATACGTGCATGTGCAACACTTCCACCGGCCAGAGCTTGCGGATCGCGTGCATTATGCACAATGCCATCAATGTACTCGTACTTCGTATCCGGGCTGCTCCGATCAAGCTCTAGATACTCTTCAACCGTCATATAACGATGATGAGGATCTGCGGCCATAACCTCTCTCCTTTCTTCCTCTTTGCAGGGGAAATAAGTATGCTTGTACATCAAAGCGGCATAGGCTCAGAAAAGAAAAAACACAGAGCCTTAGCTAACCCCGATTTTCCTCCACAAATTGCTTGACACGTTCTACATCAGACTTTAACACATAGGAGCGTCGATCAAATGGAAACTTCTGTCTCTGAATACCGAGGAAGTTCATATAATTATAGAGAGAAGCTTTGCTAACACCCACTGCTGTAGTAGTTTGCTCTATTGTCATACAATCTTCTTTTACAATTTTTGCCATTACTGCCATTTATTCTCAATAGGAAAGTCTGTCCTTGCGTCTGAGCCTACACATCTCTATAAAGACAGCTATAACATTTTTACCACTAATCTGATTTCTTGTCAAGCAGAACCTTGACAAGCGTCTAGAAACATTCTATACTATTAGTAGTGTATTAAGCAAGAAATATAAGATATATTGACTATACATTAAATGGGCTTCTCAAGCGAAAGGAGTACTTGCATAATAGAAGCGCTCATTGAGAATAGCCCGCAAACCTTCAGAAGTTTCATTCCAGAGGAACGGATGATATTTTTATACGAGGCATAGAAGAAGATATTTGTAAAGAGTTGTAAGCACAATATTTTCCAGAAAGTCTTTGCTGTACAAGGATAGTATGTATCATGCATGTCAAGTGGTGAGGTGAAAATAATGGGTCTTTTTGGGCCGTACAAAAAAACAGTTGGGAGAACGGAGTCAGGCACATATCACGGCGGCTATGTTAGAGGTGGGATATAATGTGCTTCTTCCTTATGGGGATAGTTCTCGCTATGATCTGGTGATTGAGGATGCTGATGGAAAGTTCTGGCGGGTGCAATGTAAAACTGCGTGGATAGAGGATGGAAGCGCGATCCATACAATTTGCAACCACTTCCTTACGCTCCCGCTCCACTAATGGGAAGGTCCATACAGCCGAGCAGGATATCTAGGTCAGGTAGACTACTTTGCAGTGTACAGTCATGAACTTCACAAGGCGTATCTTATTCCGGCAATCAACATAGGGGATGCAACGCGTATGCGTCTGCGTCTTACGCCATCGAAGAACAACCAGGAAAAAGGGGTAAAGTGGGCAAAGGATTATGAGTTATAATAGCGGTGACAGGACTCGAACCTGTGACAATCGGCTGCTGTAGAAAACTAAATAAACAACCCTCTATCCGCTTCTAGAAACGGATGGAGGGCAGTGGTAGCGGCAACAGGATTCGAACCTGTGACACTGGGCTTATGAGTCTCTTGCTCTACCTACTGAGCTATGCCGCCATGTGGTTGGTAAGCTTCCCAAACTGATCGACAGCAAGTGAAGTTTCTCAGAACTTGGAAAGTCTCTTTATCTATCAGTATAATATCACAACTGTCAAGAGGGGACAAGCACAAATGCAGCAGAAATCTCCTCGTGAAAGTGCATATTAAGTTAAGAAAAGAGCCCTTCTACCGCATCTTGTAGAAAGGCCATCTTCATTATAGTGGTAGCGGGAACAGGATTTGAACCTGTGACCTCCGGGTTATGAGCCCGACGAGCTAACCACTGCTCTATCCCGCGTCGCGTGTCAAGTACTCTCAAGCTAAAAGGCTGTCAAGCACTGGTAGCGGGGGGAGGATTCGAACCTCCGGCCTTTGGGTTATGAGCCCAACGAGCTAACCACTGCTCCACCCCGCGTCAACGTTTCCTATGTTACTACAACCAGCGCTATTTGTCAAGCTCTGTTAGAGAATGCCCGAAAATACACCTCTCATTGACAAACATACAACTATTCTAGTATGCTCTTGAGAGAACCATTGTTTTTTAAATTCTGGCTTGTCCAGTTGTGAGGAGGTGCAGTTTCATGGCCATACTTACTTATTCACCTATTGCGCCCGCCGTGCCTGCATGCACCTTGTCTACCATATGTGAGGGTCAGGGACAAATACCACCTGGTCGGGTCTCCAGCATCCCAGCAAAGATGCGCGTACCCGATTTATGCTAAAGGGCGGTACGAGCTCGATCCCTCCAACACGGTAGACAGCCGATTTTATGATTGTTTAGACCGTGTTTTTTTATTCTCTGTGGAGGGAATACAGCATTGATTAATGACCCGGCTATCCTTAGCGGTATGGTACTTAACGGTACACACGGCATCTACGATGTTCACACTGACGATGGTGTGCTACGTTGCACACTG
Organism: uncultured Chloroflexia bacterium; assembly: GCA_963850365.1. Taxonomy (GTDB): domain Bacteria; phylum Chloroflexota; class Ktedonobacteria; order Ktedonobacterales; family Ktedonobacteraceae; genus Dictyobacter. Next base: position 374,077 of record CAWKKX010000025.1, on the reverse strand, counting down.
CGTGGCAAACTCAAAAAAGCTTTTGCACAGGCAAATTCCCCTAAACCCGTAGGCAAGTTCCGTCAGACGCAGCAACGTTCTAATAAATTCATAGCCTCTACCCAGTCTATACATACGGAACGTATCGAGCGACACGATAGCAGCGAAAATCCTCTACCAATACGCCTATCAGTGGGCGACTATGTCAAAATACGCAAGCTGAATGCAACCACGGGCTTGATCGAAGAGATTTTACCACGGCAGAGCGAACTTTCGCGTAGAGATGCTGGCTCAAACACAAAAAAATTAATCCAGCAGACGCTCTTAGCCAATCTTGATCAGGTAGTCATCGTCCTCGCAACCGCACAACCTGAACCACACTTTGGCTTTCTGGATCGCTACCTGACCATCTGTGAATCCGCACAACTGACTTCTGTAATCTGTATCAATAAAGCTGACCTCCCCCATAGCCCCGATATAGATAAGGACACCACGCTCTACTCATCGCTCGGCTATACAGTACTCTGGACCAGCACCCACACGGGTCAAAATATCGATCAGTTGCGTACACTGCTCAAAGCTCACACATCGCTTTTCACAGGGCCATCAGGCGTAGGAAAATCCTCACTGGTGAACGAGCTCGAACCTGGCATGGCACTGCGTACCGGCCTGGTAAGCGATATAACGGGCAAGGGCAAACATACAACAACAGGTTCACAACTCTACCCCCTATCCGATGGGGGCTGGCTGGCCGATTCAGCCGGTATCCGCGCACTTGCCGGCTGGAATATTCCACCTGAAGAGCTGGCCGGGTGCTTTGTAGAGTTTCGTCCCTACCTGGGCGAGTGCGACTATACAGACTGCTCCCACCTCGATGAAGATGGTTGCGCCATTATCGAAGCCGTCAACAATGGCCTCATTAACGAACGCAGATATAAAAGCTATCAGCGCATCTATAACAGCGAAGAGCGCTAGTTCTGTTTTTGCATTTTACCATCTATTTGCGCTTCGTGAGGAGCAAATAGATGGTAAAATGCAAAACATGTTTTTAACAATTTTGAAAAATTCAGGGTGGCCCATGTTTGACCCTTCATCTCTGAATGGAGCGATTAGTTGGGCTGGGGCTCAGGCACAGAAGCCAGCAATCCCTGTACAACTTCCGCCGCCTGCTCCTCAAGGACGGTACGGGGATCGAGCAGCAGAGTGTCACGAGAAATACGCGTCACGATGGGCAAAAGACGTTGCCGTAAGCGCCGGGCCAATTCGTCCAGGGGAATAGATATCTGATGAGCGTCCAGCGCCAGCAAAGTTGTTGGCAACGTTTCGCCGGGCAACGAACCGCCTCCAACAGTTGATTGACCACTCTGCGTACGAACCGCCAATCCATGAGCCCTTAACTGCATCGCCCAATTCTCAGCACGGCGAGCAATTTCTTCAGGTTGAGCAGATATCATACGCCAGACCGGAATGTGCGTCTCCGCCTGCCCACGCTCGTAATGGCGTAGAGTCGCCTCCAGAGCAGCCAATGTCATCTTATCAATACGCACAGCACGCATAAGAGGATGTTTAGCCAGGCGCTCAATTACCGCTAACCTACCCACAATAATCCCCGCCTGTGGACCACCAAGCAGTTTATCGCCTGAAAAACATACGACATCCGCGCCAGCTTCCAGGCTCTCCTGCGGCGTTGGCTCGTGGGCAAGGCCATAGCGCCCACTCTCAAGCAAGCAACCGCTACCGAGATCGTCCATTAGCAGCAGATTCCGTTTGTGCGCCAGCTCGGCCAGCGCCCTGACCGCCGTCCTCTCCGTAAAACCTGTAATCAAAAAATTGCTGGGATGTACCGACAAAAGTAATGCTGTCCGCTCAGTCAATGCCATCTCATAGTCGCCGATCCGCGTGCGATTAGTCGTTCCCACCTCAACAAGTTGACATCCACTCTGCCGCATTACGTCTGGCACGCGAAAGCCACCACCAATCTCCACCAGTTGTCCACGCGAGATAACCACCTCCCGCCCCAAAGCCAGCGCACTCAAACTCAGCAGGACCGCAGCCGCATTGTTATTTGTCACCAGGGCAGCCTCAGCGCCAGTCAACTTCCGTAATAGCTCGCTTACATGGACATGACGTGAACCACGCTCCCCTTCTTCTAACTCATACTCCAGATTCGCATAGCCCACCCCAACCAGCCGCACTGCCTCCAGCGCATCCTCGCTCAACGGAGCACGCCCCAGATTAGTATTAATAATCACACCCGTCGCATTAATTACAGGTCGCAAGTGTGGGCGCTGCTGCCGTCGCAACAACTCCTCAGCAGCGTGCAATAGAACCTCGTACGTCGGACAAGGGGCACCCGCGCGAATCTCCACACGCGCCTGCGCAATAGCCGTACGCAAAGCATCAACGGCAAGCGCACGCGAAAATTGAGTGCTCAATCGCTGCCCGGAGGCAGTATGCAGCAACTCATCGACAGAAGGGAGTAAGCGAAGCTGATCATGCTCAATGGTCATAAGGTCATCCTCCCCTCCCTGATTTGAGGCAAGCGGGCAAGATTGATAAAGCAATACCACCACATAAGTACTTATGTGGTACTAATGTAAGGAATAAAACATAGTGATGGCCAGACTATTCGCCACTTTCCCCATCGTAGCACGCAGATCGGCATCATTGAGGCGGCAAATAGCATATTGATCGGCCAGGAGGGAACGCAACACTGGATACATCAACTCTGTTTTCACCAGACTATCTGTATCCAGCAAAGGATAGTCGCGTTTTAGCAGTAGATGATGATATGGACGCAACTTACCACGATAAGAGGTTAAAGCGACAACATTGATAGCACCTGCATGGCGACAGAAAGGCTCACCTGATACAACCAAAGCTGGGTGCCAGTCTAAGATACGCTTCTCTTCAATTCCCGGTGGGAGCGACGGGTAGCCAAAGTTGACCCAATACACCATGCCAAACTGCACTGGCGTTTGATAGGTGAGATCTCCCGGTGCAATTTCTGGAGGATGCGGCATGGCAATTACAACTGATGCATTTTTACTATCAAACAAACTACGGACGTGCGAACGCAACAGAAGCGTACGCAGAAACTTCGCTTGTCTCAAGCTGAGCATGAAAACAAGCGGTCGTGAGAGACCAGGATTGGGCAACGAGGCTAAGGCGCTCTTCACGTTCATCCTGACTCTCTTCTTGAAGTGCTACAGCAATAAGCTCCATATCACGCTGATACTGCTCACTAAGCAAGGAAGAACGGCTGAAGTCACAATTCGTCACCATAAAACTACCTCTTACTCCTAAAAATCCTAACAGCATATCTACTCAATCTAATCTGTATAGCGGATATACCGCATGAGGTTTATGATTTCTCCAACGTTTGTGATTATAGCAGTAATTTATGCAAGAAGCAATGCTTTTGCCACTGACTTTTCTTAACAAATCAAATATATGTAAATTCTTCAAGCCAGGTGGTGGTAACAAATCAAATATATGTAAATTCTTTAAGCCTCCGGCGGCTATGCAAAAAGAAGAAAAAAAGTGCTTGACACAGCATACATGGTCAGCTATAATGTGGGCGTTGATCACTCAGAACAAGCTGGTGTGTTTGACAATCTGGGCAGTTACCAAAGTGGCCAAATGGGACTGACTGTAAATCAGTTGCGCAAGCTTCGGAGGTTCGAATCCCCCACTGCCCACCATACCGACACCCAACTCGGTAGTTGTAATGCTCGTGTGGCGCAGGGGTAGCGCACATTCTTGGTAAGAATGAGGCCATGGGTTCAAATCCCATCACGAGCTCCCGTGGTTTCTGAATGATGGATGGACTTGGCGTTCTTCACGCTCTCGTAACCTATCGTCATGAGGCCCACGCTGGTAAAAATTACTTGCTGCCGTCTTCTGATTGATCGTCACCTCCCATTCGTTTTACCGTAGGAAGGTTTTCTCATTGTTTGACGATTAGAGACAGGGGATGGCTGCTGCATGTCTATATCCCATCGATTCTGTATCTAATCGTAAGCAGGATTGTAAAAGGAGCCACAGTTAGGAAATGGCGAAGAAAAAGTTCGAGCGGACAAAACCACACGTAAACATAGGCACGATTGGACACATTGACCATGGCAAGACGACCCTGACAGCCGCGATCACGAAAGTGTTAGCAAATGCTCAGCTTGCCAAATACACTGCCTTTGACCAGATTGACAAGGCTCCCGAAGAGCGCGAGCGCGGTATCACGATCTCGATTGCTCACCTGGAGTACGAGACGTCGAAGCGCCACTACGCTCACGTGGACTGCCCTGGTCACGCGGACTATATTAAAAATATGATTACGGGTGCCGCTCAGATGGACGGCGCGATCCTGGTGGTGAGCGCTCCTGATGGTCCTATGCCCCAGACGCGCGAGCATGTGTTGCTGGCTCGCCAGGTAGAAGTGCCCGCAATGGTGGTCTTCCTGAACAAAGTCGATATGATGGATGACGAGGAATTGCTCGAACTGGTGGAGCTGGAAGTGCGTGAGCTGCTCTCCAAGAACAACTTCCCAGGCGACGATGTTCCCGTGGTTCGTGGTTCGGCCCTCTTAGCCCTGGAAAGCAAGGGCGACCTGAGTCGCAATGATCCCAACGCCAAGTGCATCTGGGAACTGATGGACCAGGTCGATGAGTATATCCCAACTCCCCCACGCGCAACCGACCAGCCGTTCTTGATGCCGGTGGAAGATGTCTTCGGTATTAAAGGCCGTGGCACCGTCGCAACCGGGCGTATCGAGCGCGGTATCGTCAAAGTTGGCGAGAATGTCGAGATCGTTGGGATGCAAGAAGTGACCCGGAGCGTGGTCGTCACGGGCGTTGAAATGTTCCAAAAGACGCTGGATCAAGGTATGGCGGGTGACAACGTCGGTTGCTTGCTGCGCGGCGTTGAGCGTGCCGACATTGAGCGCGGTCAGGTGCTTGCCAAGCCGGGCTCGATCAAGCCTCACAAGAACTTCCTCGCACAGGTCTATGTGCTCTCGAAAGAAGAGGGCGGACGCCATACGCCGTTCTTCAATGGCTATCGTCCACAGTTCTATGTTCGTACCACGGACGTGACTGGCGCGATCAAGCTGCCAGAGGGCGTTGAGATGGTGATGCCAGGCGACAACATCGAGATGACCGTCGAGCTGATCCAGCCCGTTGCTATGGAAGAGGGCGTGAAATTCGCTATTCGCGAAGGCGGACGTACCGTCGGCGCTGGTATCTGCACGAAAATGATCAACTAACAACTAAGACGACAATCCTTCGTGCTTGTCGTCTTAGTTGGGGAAAAGTGGACGCAAGAAATTGTGTCCACTCTACTCCACTCACATCTATTCGTACACGTAACTCTTGTTTGATATCAGTCCACCAGAATATGCAGCAAGCCAAAAAATATGAACGGAGAAAATAATGGCCAGTAAAAGCAAAGAAAATCGCATCGTAGTATCATTGGCTTGCACTGTTTGCAAAAGCCGCAACTATACTACTTCAAAAAACAAAAAAAATAACCCCGAGCGCCTTGAGCTAAAAAAGTATTGTAATACCTGTCGGGTGCCAGCTGCCCATCGTGAAACCAAGTAGGACATTAAGAGTACAGTTTGTGCTAGCTCATTGAGCCAGGTGCTAATCGCTACTGATTCAGAAAGGTTTAACGTGGCAAAGAATATGGCCGATAGAAAGAAAAGTGCGACCCGGAGTCAGACCGCCGAGTTGAAGACCCGTGAGAAGCCCGTCACAACAGAAAAAAGTGTCAAGACGACTCCGGCTCCTACTAATGCGAGCAAAGGCTCCACAGAGTCCTCGCTTCGTGAAGCACGCCGTGAACCGGTCAAGCAAGAGGCGAAAACCGCCACACATCGTGAACCGGTTAAGCAAGAAGCGAAAGCCGCTGCACGACGCGATACCAAAGCACCCTCGACTTTTACGCGTTTACGCAATAGCAAGGCTGGTCGTTTTATTTACGATGCTTATTATGAACTTCGCTATAAGGTGACGTGGCCTACTTTTGAAGAAGCTAGAAATATGGCCTTCCTGGTGGTTATTATCTCTGCCGTTCTCGGCCTTTTAATAGCCGGAACAGATTTCGGGCTGTATCGTCTCTTCACGCTAATTACCACCGGAAAGTAGCTCCTCACCTGGAGTTGTAAGGAAAATGCTGTGGTTACCGAACGTACCAGTAATAAAGAACAGGCTGAAGAGAAACGCGCCTGGTATGTGATCCATACATATTCAGGCTATGAAAATAAAGTAAGAAGCCACCTTGAAGCCCGTATTGTTTCAATGGATATGCGAAATAAAATCTTTCGCGTCATTGTGCCTATGGAAGAAGAGGTGGAGATTAAGCAGGGCCAGCGTCGCACCGTACAGCGCAAGGTTTTTCCTGGCTATGTATTGGTGGAGATGATAATGAGCGACGAAGCATGGTATGTTGTACGTAACACGCCCGGAGTAACAAGCTTTGTAGGCTCGGGTACACGCCCCGTTCAACTACAAGAACACGAAGTCAGGACTATCCTCAAACAGGTTACGAAAGAGACTGACAAGCCTAAAGCGAAGGTAAGCTTCACTAAAGGTCAGAGCGTGCGGGTGATCGATGGCCCATTCACCGAGTTTATTGGCACGGTCAGTGACATTAATATGGATCGCAATAAAGTGACTGTGCTCGTTTCGTTCTTTGGTCGCGAGACACCAGTGGTGCTTGACTTCCTCCAGGTGGAGAAGATCTAAGCTACCTCTTAATAAATAAGAGGTTTCATTTATCGCTCACAGACCTACTTTAGCAGGAGGGTAGGCCAGGCCACCACCGGGCCTGGACCCATCTCGCCAGAGGCGTTGGTCCCATCACTTTCACATCATCATCGCCCGTTAGCTGCGATCTGATTGCGTTTCAACGGCTAACAATGGATTTCTGAGGAGTTTGAAAACTAATGGCAAAGCGTATAAAAACTGTAGTGAAGCTGCAAATTCCAGCGGGCAAAGCTACGCCGGCACCCCCCATCGGTACTGCACTTGGACCACACGGCATCAATCTTATGATGTTCTGTAAAGAGTACAATGCTCGTACCGCTGATCAAGTCGGCATGGTTATTCCTGCTGAGATCACGATTTTCGAGGATCGCTCCTTCACATTTGTTACCAAGACACCGCCTGTCCCCGACCTGCTTAAAGCTGCAGCGGGCATTCAGTCCGGTTCTGCAACCCCTAATAAATCAAAAGTCGGCTCGATCAACCGCGCAAAATTGCGTGAGATCGCTGAACTGAAGCTAAAAGATCTCAATGTGAATAGCATTGAGGCCGCTGAGAGAACTATCGAAGGTACTGCACGCAGTATGGGTGTCACAATCGAGTAATCACTGCCCGAAAGTCACTGCGGTTACTGCCTCAAGGAGGGCATATAGAATGGCAACGAAATTACACGGCAAAAAATATATGGAGGCGGCGAAACTCGTCGATCCTGAAAAACTCTATCAGCCACAAGAAGCTGTTTCACTCCTCAAGAAGATGAACTTTACGAAGTTCGACCCGACGGTGGAAATTCATATGAAGCTTGGCGTCGATCCACGCCACGCGGATCAGATGGTCCGAGGCGTAGCGATGCTACCAGCAGGCACCGGCAAAGAGATGAAAGTCCTGGTCTTTGCGCAGGGTGAAAAGGTTGCCGAAGCCGAGGCCGCTGGCGCAGATTTTGTCGGCCTCGATGATATTATTAAGCAAATTGAAGGCGATTGGCTTGGCTTTGATGTAGCAATCGCTACCCCTGATGTGATGGGCAAAGTTGGCCGCCTCGGTAAAAAACTTGGACCTCGCGGCCTGATGCCGAGTCCAAAAGCGGGTACGATCACTTTTGACCTGGCTAAAACGATTCGTGAAGTGAAAGCTGGCCGCGTCGAATTCAAGGTTGATCGCACAGCTCTGCTGCACGTCCCTGCTGGCAAACTCTCGTTCAGCGAAGACGCCTTGATACAAAATATCGCATCCGTCTTTGATGCAGTCTCACGCGCTCGTCCAACTGGAGCCAAAGGCGTCTATGTAAAGACCGTCGTCCTGACCTCCACGATGTCGCCGAGCATCCGTCTCGATACGTCAGCAGCTATGGCGCTCAAACCACAATCGTAGTATAATACACACAACATCGCAGGCACCCTTCCGGGGTGCCCGCCTTATTGGCGCTACGCGGCAATCCCTTGTGGTTATCGCCGCGCTCGCCGACCCGTATACCGGCAAACAAAACCGAATATACCGTCATCACCGAAGACAGCAAGCGTGCTAGTAAGCATCCAAGCGATTTCTTTCTAATCGGCTTGCCGAGGGGATAGCTATTCAACATCCCATGCCCAATTTTTGGATTGGATTGGCTGCGTAAAGCAACCATACCATGCCAGGGAGGGGCATGCAAAAGGATAGAGCTTCTCTCCCGCCTTCGGACAATCGCCGAAGGTTTTTTATTGACCACTTCAGTAAACGACCGGACTTGACCCGACCCGACACCAACAACCCTGAAAGGAGGGAGCATACATGCCAACAGAGGCAAAAGCAAAAAAGATTGACGAGCTCACAGAAAAGCTTGGTCGTGCAACTATCGCCATCCTGGTCCAGACGCAAGGTCTTAATGTCAAAGACATGAACGATATGCGCGGCAAGATGCGCGCTTCAAAGATCGAGCTGCAAGTCACCAAAAACACGCTTCTGCGTATCGCAGCCGAGCGCAACCATATGAGCGGTGTTGACAACAGCATCTTTAACGGCCAGACAACCGTCGCCTTCGGTTACGAAGACGAGGTCGCCACCGCTAAAGTTGTCAACGACTACGTCGGCACTTCTAAAGTCGTCACCCTTAAATCCGCCATTCTCGGTGGCCGCTCATTGACAGCGCAGCAGGTCGAAGGCCTGAGCAAAATTATAGGCGGCAAAAATCAATCGAAGGCAGAAGTCGTCGGCACGATCCAGGGACCACTGGCCAGCGCTTACGGCCTTCTCACCGCCCCACTACGCGAACTTTGTTATGTATTACAGGCACAAGCCGAAAAACTTAGCGGCGAAGCTACACCAGCCGCCGCCGAATAAATTCAGGAGGAATAATTACCATGGCAGTACAAGATATTATTAGCGAAATTGAAAAGTTGAATGTCCTCGAACTGGTCGAACTCACTAAGACCCTACAGGAAAAATGGGGCGTAAGCGCAGCACCCGTGGCCGCAGCCGCCGCACCCGTAGCTGGCCCTGCAGCGCAAGAGGTCGCTCCCGTCGTCGAAGAGAAGACCGAGTTTGATGCCATCCTCAGCGAGATTGGCCCTAACAAGATCAACGTCATCAAAGTTGTTCGTGAGCTCACTGGTCTGGGCTTGAAAGAGGCCAAGGCCGTCGTCGATGAGGCTCCAAAGGCCGTCAAAGAGGGCGTCTCTAAAGAAGAAGCCGATAAAATCGCTGCAAAACTCAGCGAAGTTGGCGCAAAAGTTACTATTAAGTAATACTTATGGGGCATATGGAGGGTATCTTCGGGTACCCTCTTCCTTCTCTTTTCATACAATCATGCGGACGCAATTCATTGCGCCCTTAAGGTATCCATGTTATAATGCCAGGGTATCCCCTTTTATCACATCTACACAAAAGTAACAAGGATACACGGATTGACACAATACAAATTCCAAAGTTGGAGGTGATTTACAAGCGTGGCATTAAAGGTTGAAGAAAAAGCAGACATCATTTCAGATTCACGTGTCCACGAAACAGATACTGGCTCTCCTGAAGTGCAGATTTCTCTGTTGACACGTCGTATTAATCAGCTTACCGAGCATCTGAAGATTCATAAGCACGACCTCCATTCACGTCGAGGCCTGCTCATGCTAGTAGGACAGCGCCGACGTCTACTCACCTATCTGAGTAAGAAAAGCCCGGATCGCTATCGTGCATTGGTCGCCAAATTGGGCCTGCGCGTTAAGCTCGGCACACGTTAGTCATTAACATTAAATAGTTGCATTGGATGCGGTCGGCGCAGCATGGTAAGCGCCGTACTCTATGCCCGACCGCTGCTCCATTTTTCTCCACCATTCCCGAATCAGGTCCATTGTTAGCGAGAAATGAGACGAGAGAACGAACGAACGAACAAAGAGGCAAACGACGAGATAGCGGGTATTCCCCATATAAAGGCCAGACAGCAGCACCAAGGAAGAAGTCCACGGTCAGAGATGCACATGTGTTTGTGCAGTTGCACACGGAAGTAGTACCTTAATAAGAGTAATTGCACCCAGCCCAGTTTTAGCGGGATGTGAAAGGCTCTCAATACATTTCAAACAACCATATAAGAATAGGGTGCCATGTATCGGAGGAAATATGATTCACCGTCAAGAAGCTGTTATCGGCGGTCGGGTAATGAGCATAGAGACCGGCAGGGTAGCAGAGCAGAGTAGTGGCGCAGTGTTAGTGCGCTATGGAGATACCGTGATCCTGGCAACTGTTGTTGGCAGCGATGAGCCTCGCGAAGGCATTGATTTCTTTCCTTTAACCGTTGACGTAGAAGAACGCATGTATGCCGCTGGCAAGATCCCAGGCGGCTTCATCAAACGTGAAGGCCGAGCAACTGAACACGCCATCCTCGCTTGTCGTCTCGCTGATCGCCCTCTTCGTCCCCTCTTCCCTAAAGGCTACCGCAACGATGTACAGATCGTTATTACGGTCCTTTCCGCTGATCAGGAAAATGACTACGATATCCTTGGAATTGTTGGCGCTTCCGCCGCATTAAGCGTTTCCGATATTCCTTTTGCTGGCCCCGTGGCTGCGGTTCGCGTGGGTTATGTCGATGACCATCTGGTGATCAATCCACTTGAGTCTCAAATGGAGCATAGCCGTCTCGATCTGGCTATCGCGGGTACTTCGGATGCAGTGATGATGGTAGAGGCAGGCGCGAAAGAACTTCCTGAAGATCTTATGCTTGAGGCCGTACGCTTCGGACACGAGGCTCTACAAGATATTATTAAGATGCAGGAAAAGTTGGCCCTGGCTGTAAATATCGCAAAGCGCACTTTTAGCCCTCCTGTTGTCGATTCTGAACTACAAGGGATGGTAACTGCCTTTGTTCTTCCACGCTTCGAGGCGGCGGTCAATAGTCCTGATAAAACCGCTCGCTCGGCTGCCTTGAGTCTGGTGCAGGCAGAGTTGATCAGCGAACTAGGCGAGAAGTATCCTGAACGCTTGAAGGATATTATTACGTTCTATGAAAAAGCGTTAAAAGCTTATGTGCGCAACAATATTCTGGACAATGGCATTCGCCCCGATGGTCGCGATCTGAAGACGATCCGCCCCATTAACTGCGAGGTGGGCCTGCTACCGCGCACTCATGGTTCAGCTATTTTCACACGTGGTCAGACACAAGTGTTGAGCGTGGTTACACTGGGCTCCCCTGGCGATGAGCAGGTGCTCGATGGCCTGGGCTCAAGTGAAAATAAGCGCTTTATGCATCACTACAACTTCCCTCCCTATTCTACTGGCGAAAGCAAACCTCTCCGTGGCCCTGGCCGCCGTGAGATTGGGCATGGCGCTCTCGCTGAACGTGCAGTAGCTGCGGTGATCCCCACTCAGAGCGAGTTCCCTTACACTATCCGTGCCGTCTCCGATATCTTGTCTTCTAATGGCTCGACTTCGATGGGTTCGGTCTGCGGTACAACGCTGGCTCTTATGGATGCAGGTGTTCCTATCCATGCTCCTGTAGCGGGCGTGGCGATGGGCCTGATCACCGGTGATGGTGAGCGCGAGGGCAAATGGGCGGTGCTTTCGGACATTCAGGGTATCGAAGATGCCCTGGGCGATATGGACTTTAAAGTTGCGGGTACGGCTGATGGCGTTACAGCTCTCCAGATGGACATTAAGGTGAAGGGCATTACCTACGAGATTATGGCTCGCGCCCTTGAACAGGCCCGCGAAGGCCGCATGTTTATTATGGAGAAGATGCTGGATACTATCGATGCTCCACGCGAGGCTCTCTCAACCTATGCCCCTCGTATCCAGACTATTAAGATCAACCCCGATAAGATTGGCGCGGTTATCGGACCAGGCGGCAAGATGATCCGCAAGATCCAGGAAGATAGCGGCGCGAAGATCGATATTGAGGACGATGGGTCCGTGAATATCTCCGCTACCTCCGGCGATGCAATGCAACATGCAATGGATGCGGTACGCGCCCTGACCGAAGAGGTCGAGGTCGGCCACATCTACACGGGTACAGTGCGCCGTATCGTAGACTTCGGCTGCTTCGTGGAGATTCTACCTGGCAAAGAAGGTCTGGTCCGTACCTCACAACTGGCTGACTACCAGGTAAATCGACCGGAGGATGTGGTTTCGGTCGGCGATGAGATTACGGTGATGGTGATCGAGGTCGATGGGCAGGGCCGTGTCAATCTCTCTCGCCGCGCAGCTTTGAGCGGCGAGATGCCAACTCAGGCTGAGATGGATAGTGATCGGGGCGGCCGTAGCGGCCCTGGCCGTGGTGGCCCCAGCCGTGGACCCGGTGGCGGTGGCTATGGCATGAATCGAGATCGCGATAACAATGCACCCAATCGCGGCGGCTATGGCGACCGTGGCGGTGGTTACGGCGGCGGCGGTATGGGTGGCAACCGTGATCGCAATAGCGGTGGCGGTGGCTATGGTGACCGTAATAGTGGCGGAACTGGCGGCGGCGGCTTCGGTCAACGTCGTCCTATGGGCCCCGGCCCTGGCCCTAACCGCAGTACCGGCCCGCGCCGTGATAATGGCTATGGACAGCGTCCTTCTTCAGATCGCCGCTGGTAAGCAGGCTCGTAAGTACAATACGTTCTTACACTTATATTGCTACAAGATGAGGCGACCAGATAGTCGCCTCATCTTCTTTAAAAAACCCATTATTTTGTTGTAAAGGGGTAAAGATGCTATGTCTTCTGAGGAGATACTCAAAGAGGTGGCGGTAGAGGTCTCTACTTGCAAAAAGTGCAAACTCTGCAATGGTCGCACTAAAGCAGTACCAGGCGAAGGTCCTCCCAGCGCGAAAATTTTGTTTATCGGTGAAGGCCCTGGCTATCATGAAGATATGCAAGGGCGACCTTTCGTTGGCCCAGCTGGCCAATTTCTCGACGAACTGTTAGCCAGTATCAATCTAAAACGTTCGGATGTCTTTATTACAAATGTAGTGAAATGCCGTCCTCCCAGTAACCGCGATCCAGAGCCAACGGAGATTGCCGCCTGCAATGATTATCTGGATCGTCAGATTGCCGCTATACAACCACGTGTGATCGTTACCCTGGGCCGCTTCTCTATGACCAAGTTCTTTGGCTCGGAGAAAATTAGTGCCATCCACGGTCGTGCTCGCAAGAAAGATGGATACATTTGTATCGCGATGTACCATCCAGCCGCTGGCTTGCACCAGGCCAGTCTCAAAGATGCTATTCGCGACGATTTTAAGAAAATCCCAGTTATTGTTGCTGAAGCAGATCGTATGGCTACGGCAACTCCTCCTGTTACAACGCTCGAACCACAAAAACGTCAGCAGGAAGAGCCACCACCACAACAGCTATCTCTGTTTTAACCTCTTCTAAGTCCCATACCATACACTCTTACTGTCTTGCATATACGCTGCACGTTTCCACTATGATAGTGGAAACGCGCAGCATCGCACTCAGATCCGTGCTCAATTAATTTGAGATTAGACAAAGAAGTGTTTTGCACAGCAAGGACGTTCAGAGCACAAAACAACCGAAATGCGCTATTAGCGATTCTTGGCTCTCATCTTAATCTCATGGGCTGTGATCAGGCTGGCCGTGCTGCTGGGGTAAGTGACGAGGAAGCCATCATAGTTGGGATATGCCGTACCATCATCCTGTAGACCTGTGAGCAGCCAGAACTGATCATTACCGCCTCCCCGGTAGATAGTATCGAGCCAGGCACTATAAATGCTATCCCGCGTGCTCATATTGAGCCAGCCAAACTCTTCGAGCACCATAGGTTTGTTAGCGGCATGGGCATCGTTCAGGTGGTCTTTGATCCATTGCAGTGCCCAGGCCTCAGTTTTGCCCCAGCCATCAGGATAGAGATGGACAGTCCCATAGTCAATAGTAGGTACTGCGATAAACCGTTTCCAGTCATCGCCACTACCACCGTTATAGGTAAAATCACTACTTCCGGCATTGTTATAAAAGCCTTCGTCGCCCACTGCAACGAGATGGTTGGGGTCGATGCTTTTAATATAAGCACTCATTTCTTCGACCCAATGGAGGAGTATCGAGCCACCAGGGTCACTCTGGCAGCGGGGCTCGTTCGCCAGTTCCCAGGTCATGATAGCTGGTTCGTCCAACATTTTGCGGCCTGTAAAGCGGTTAGTGCGATTAATAAAATTGTGTACATAGTTTTTGTAGGCTGCCCTGGCTTTGGCGTTTGTGTAAAACTCGTCGTGATTCTTGCCACCAACCCAGTTGACGTATTGTTGCATACCGTCCCAGTTGTTGACAAGCGTAATCACGAGTTTGATGCCAAGCTGGCTAGCTTTCCAGATAGTATGATCAACCTGTACATACTGGGATTCAGGAAAGACGCCCAAGCTGGGTTGCAATGTGATACCTCGGTAAGGTGTACCATCCTGATGTCCAAAGAAGCGTAGTACGGGCAATTGCATCGCAACCATGCGCTTGAACACGTCGTCGATCATGAAATTCGAAGCGGCCTGCATGTAGTAGTTGTTTGTGCCAGCGAAGTAGAACGGTTTTCCATGTAAAGTAAAATGTGTATCACGTCTGCCAACGAAGCCTGGGTTTATAGCTTCCTGATTTTGTACGTGCTCAGCGGCCAGCGCGGAAAGTGGACTTGTGAGCGATGCACCAGTTGCACCAAGGCCGACAGCAGCAGCAGTACGTAGAAATGAACGTCGGTCCAACTGGTTCCTTCCAGTTTCTTCTTTCATTAAAAACTCCTTTGTAAATGTAACTACTTAGGACCATCTTCTGTTTTGTTAGAGTTTCCTACCTACTATATCTAGTAGTGAGAAAGTCAACAATCATTCGCAAAACGCCCAAAATTGGCCTTTGAATAGCTATTATCTTATCAATAGCGAATACCCTTGAACTCAAAAATGCGCTATAGGGCATCTATTATGAGAGCCCTCATACAACACGTATTGAACTGACACGCTACTTACGCATTTATTAATGCAGGGCGTCTTTACCAGATACTCGGCTACTATACTCCTGCGGAGGTCTATTGAGAGGGGAAACAGAAATACCATAAGTTTTCAGCTATCAACGGCAGTATGAGCTTAACATATTTCTTTTTATCTTGTCAAGGCTCATTACACTTTCTCTTGACAAGATAAAAAGAAATATACATTGAAAGTAAATATGCCATTAAAGCAAAAAAATGGCCATGCTTTAAATTATCTATTTTCATAACGATAAAAGTCAATTGATTATAATAAAATAGTAATTTATAATCTCGTCGTAGGTCACTATATAGTAAAACGAGGTTATGTATGCAAAAAGCGCTTAATAAATTTTGTTCATCTCACTTTCTTCCTTTGTTCCTGGCATTACTATTTGCTATTCTGTTCATAGCTATGTGCGTGCATACTGTTACGGCTGCACAAACGGGGCCGCCGGACACATGGATGGGAACAACAACGACGGCTTCCAATATACGCTCAGCCCCCGACACAGCGGCATATATCTTGAATACTCTGCATGCTCATACTCCGGTGATAGTCTATGCGACGGTGGATGGGCAGGCCGTATGGGGAGGCATCGCCAATTGGTATCTCATCTCTGGCCCTGGTAGCTCTCTACAATATATCTACGCAGGGCTGGTTACTAGAAATTCGCCAATGAATAGCAGTGCTACTATATATGCTAGCAGTAAACGTATTGTGATCAATCTTTCTCAGCAATGGCTCTATGCCTTCGACGATGGCAAAAAGGTGTACAACGCCCCTGTTACGACTGGTCAACCTGGTATGGAGACGCCCACAGGGACCTATCATATCTTTTCCAAATTGAGTCCAACGACCTTCTACTCGCCCTTACCACCTGGCTCAGCATATTACTATGCACCAACTTTTATCAACTACGCTCTAGGATTCCGTGAGGGGGGCTATTTCCTCCATGATGCAACGTGGCGTAGCGATTTCGGCCCCCATACCAACACTCGTCACTACGACCATATATATGGCTGGGAAACCGGTTCGCATGGTTGCGTCAATCTGCCTCTCAGTAAAATGGCCTGGCTCTATAACTGGACACCAATAGGCACAACGGTTCAAATCACTCAGTAACCTTTATTCATAAAGATGGCACTTTTCCATATTTTGTAGCACAAAATATGGAAAAGTGCCATCTTTATAGAAGTTTGACGGCTTTCTTAAACACTAATTTCCACTGTTGTTGTTGTTATCTCCATTATTATTGTTATTGTTATCTCCATTATTATTGTCCCCGTTATTGTTATTATCGTCCGGGGGTTTTGGTGGAGTATAGGCACCGCTGATCGTAGGCTGCGTACCATCGATAAACCAATCTTGCACTGTCGGTTCGCCTGGATGGGCCGCCAGCCCAGTAATGGCGGAAACCGACTTTTGATGGACGTCAGCAGGGGGCATAAAGTCATCGGGCGGGAAGTTATAGCGCTGCGACGCGTACTCCATCACATCATGCCAGATTGGTGCCGCACCTGTAATACCAATTACGTCGCGCATAATTTCATTGTTACTATTGCCTGCCCATACACCAACCGTCAAATGTGGTGTATAGCCCATTGTCCAGTTATCAGCGTAGTTATCGGTTGTACCAGTCTTCGCCGCAGCCGGACGTGTTAGTTCCAGTGGATTGTTCGGCCCAAACTCTTCGTAACGTGCAACTTTATCTGAGAGCATGCTGCTTATTAAGAATGATACATCTTCACGTACGGCCCTTTGTCCCTGTGGGTGCTGCTCATCATACTGATAAAGTGTATGTCCCTGATTATCATTGATCTTCAATATGGAAACCATTGGCATACGCACGCCTTTATTCGCAAACGTTGCATATGCGCCCGTCAAATGGAGCAGCGAAGTCTCTTTGGCTCCTAATGCCATAGCGGGCCCGGTCTGGCTCAGAGGCAAGTTCTGTATTTCCGTCATCCCAAGCCGTCCCGCCATATTCAAAACATTGGAAATGCCCGTATATTCAATACCTTCGATGGCAGGGATGTTAAATGAATTGGCAACAGCTTTACGTATGGTCATAGGGCCAGGGTGATCATATTTGTTATCGTAGTTATGTGGTGAGTAGGTGTTCGTTCCATCGGGGAAGTAGGTTTTATGGTCGGGTACAATCATGGCGGGATACCAACCCATCTCGAAGGCGGTAGCATAGACAATGGGCTTGAACGAAGATCCTGGTTGGCGCGGCGACATTGCGGCATTATCTTGCCCCTGCACTTGTGGGGTATTCATATTGTAGTCCGCGCTCCCATCCATAGCCAGAATTTCGCCATTCACAGGATTCATTACGACGACGGCCGCATTGTTGACGTTATGGAATTGACTCAATGTTCCATAACCTAGATACGGGTCGATCTGGTTTTTGTACAGGTGATCATAGGCAATCTGCTCAACTTTCTGCTCCAGGTCGAGGTCGAGGGTGGTATAGATCTCATATCCCCCATTGGCTACGTTTTGTGCACCAAAGAGATTAAGCACATCATCCACTACATATTCAACGAAATGGGGCGCAAGTTTTGCAGGTTGATAGCCTTTGAATTTATACTGCTGCATCTCTTTTTGCGCCTGTGCAGCTTGCTGCTTCGTGATCATATTTAGATTTACCATGCTCTGAAGTACGATCTTCTGGCGCTCAAGCGCTTTAGTCTTGTATGCGACAGGCATATAGGCCGTTGGACTTTGTGGCAGGCCGGCCAGCAGAGAAGCCTCTCCTAACGTGAGCTGGGCTACCGCTGGCTTGCAGTGTCCCTGTGAGCATTGCGGCCTCAAGCCAAAATATTCCTCGGCCGCCGCCTCAACACCAAAGTTGTTATCTCCATAAAAGACGGTATTAAGGTACATCTCCATGATCTTCCATTTAGGATACTGCTGCGTTAGTCCCGTCGCCAGGACCGCCTCTTCCTCTTTAACCTGGATATTGCGTGGCTGATTGGCAAAAAACTGATTCTTGATCAATTGCTCTGTAATCGTGCTGCCGCCCTCCACAACGCCATTGCTCTGCACATTAGAAATTGCGGCACGTATAATACCATTATAGTCAACACCGGTGTTCGTCCAAAATGTGTGATCTTCAGCTGCTATGGTTGCATTGACAACTGACGGCGAGATGTCGTTATAGTTGACATAGGTACGCCGGCCATGATCAATCTGTCTGTCGTAAAGCTCATACAGGAGTTTTCCATTGCGGTCATAGATATGTGTGGTCTGAAACAATGAATGCTGCGCAATCCCGTTCAGCAGAGGTAATTGCGATTGATAATAGGCATATGCACCACCCATACTACCTGATAACAAGAGCATCAGTATTGACAGTAAAATAAGCCCGACGAGCGCCAGACGGGGCTCTACAGTATGACCAGAACGTTTGTGACGACGCTTGCGCATAAGTATGCGATTCACACGCATGCGCCGCATCGACAAAAGATCTTGCTGCTGTTCTAGTAGCTCTGAGCCAATCTCTTTTTCTACTTTATAGAATTTAGCCTTTTTAATACCAATTTGTTTATTTCGCTCTTCAAGAGTATTTTCTTGCGATGAGTCATTATTTATAGCTTTATTCTCTTCTTGTCCGAAGTCTAGCTGCTCAATAATAGTATCCTGACTGTCATCAATTTTATTCTCTTCTTGCCCGAAATCTAGCTGCTCAATAACAGTATCCTGACTATCATCAAATTTGCTCTCTTCTTGCCCGAAATCTAGCTGCTCAATAACAGTATCCCCACTATTATCAATTTTATTCTCTTCTTGCCCGAAGTCTAGCTGCTCAATAATAGTATCCTCACTATCATTAATATCATTCTTTGGTGTGCTATATGACATGCGGTACCCTTCCCGATAGAGCTAATGATTGACTATTATGCGTTCACACCCTGAACCATATTTCCACCACAGCTTTACAATATGATCGCTCGTTTGTATAAAAATTATAATGATACACATAAATATACTCTTTTAATAATATCACAGATAGTATTTAATATACCCTCTTTCACACTATTTGGTGGGTCCATGTATTTTGCACTTTCACATCACCTTGCATCATGCGAGATGATGTGAAAGTGCAAAATACATGGAATAAAAGATTAGAGGCGCGGCATTACCACACGAACTCGTCTCTGACATATGCAACCCTTCTAAACAACATACGTAGATTCTAATAGGTTCCACGTGTCCATGAGGAGAGGATTTTATGAGCCAACAAGAATTTCAATCTCAAGAATACAAGAAACAATCTCAAGCGGAAGAGGAAGTATATACATCGCAACGCATCAGGTCTCACAAGAAAAAAACCGGTGCGATGCCTAAGTATGAACATCCTTCGACCTACGATGAGACAATACCACCATACAGCTATCGCGCTCAAGATGCAAACAGGTCACAGCAAAAACAACAGGAAACCAGGGAAACCAGGGAAGCCCGAGGAGAGTCCAGGACACGCCAGCAGAACTTTAGTCCCGATGGCGATTCTTTTGAGACAGGCTACCGGCCCTACCAAAATATCTGGCAGCGCCAGACACCGCTCTGGGCACGCCCACAACCACGGACAAGAAACCTGGGCCGCACTATCTTTTTTGTGATCCTGGCTCTTCTCTTTATACCTATTATGTTCAAAGTGTTGCTAATCTTGTTGGGCATCCTGGCCATCTTTGCCTTTGGCTTCCTCTTCTTCGCTCTCATCGTGCTGGCAATCGGAGCAATAGCCTTTTTTGCTCTACGCCGCGCACTACGTCGGCCCTGGCGAACCTCATGGCACTGGTAACACCGGGGGATTTCAGTTAAAAAATATTAAGAGAGCCAATTATTGACAAATAATAGACAGCAACCAGAATTTACGATCCAGACACAAGATGAAGTAGATTTGACCAATATTCGCGAACTACGCAATCTGCTATTCGCACATAATATGAAACCCAATAAAGCCTTTGGACAGAACTTTTTGATTGATCGTTCAATCCTACAGGCAATTGTGCAGGCCGCCGAAATCGCTGCCAATGATACAATTCTGGAGGTTGGCGCTGGCACTGGTGTGTTGACACGCGAACTTGCTAAAATCGCCGGCCGTGTGGTTGCCGTGGAGATTGAGCGCGATATGCTCACGCTACTCGCTGAGACAACACGGCAGTATGCCAACGTTGAGCTGGTCGCACAGAATCTGCTCTTTCTTAATCCGGTCGAGGTCTTCGGTCAGTCGGCGTATAAGCTCGTGGCGAATCTGCCTTACTATATTACAGCGCCCACGTTCAGGCACTTTCTCGAAAGTGATAATCCACCGCGTACCCTGGTCGTAATGGTACAATGGGAGGTAGCGCAACGCATAGTCGCGCTTCCCGGTGACCTCAGTCTCTTAGGCGTAAGCATACAGTTTTACGGCCAGCCACGTATTATAGCGCGTGTGCCTGCGCAGGCTTTCTATCCTGCTCCAAAGGTCGATTCTGCCATTTTACGCATTGATGTCAATACACGAGATGATACTAACAAGCAGGCCCCTCTAACCCATGAAGAACGTGATCGCTTCTTCCACCTGGTGCAGGCGGGCTTCTCTGAACGACGCAAACAATTGCACAACTCGCTTACCCATACCTTGCACTATAAAAATGAGTTGGTCCGCTCCTGGCTTGCTCTGGCCGAGATTGAGCCGAGTCGCCGTGCAGAGACGTTAAGTATTGAGGAATGGGTGCAGCTCTGGCATATTGTAGAACAAAGTACCCGCAGGACAAAATAATTTGTGTTATGATACATATTGTAAATTATAGTTTACTCATCCCAGTAAGCCCCTGGCGGTCCCTTACACCGTGCTATACAGTATATAGGCCCGCGTTCTTGCGTATTACACAGAAAAGCAATTTTACAAAAGATGTATTATCATCAAATTCTGACATAGGAATTAAGTAATGTCAATGACAACACAGGAACAGTTCTGTGATAATTGCGGAGCTTCGAATACTACAAGTGCACGTTTTTGTCAAAACTGTGCCACTCCGCTCCCTTTTAGACATACTACCGGGTCTCTACCGGAGCAAACCTTGCTCAATAATCGCTATAAATTGGAGACACGCATTGGGCAAGGAGGCATGGGTGCCGTCTATAAAGCTAGCGATACGCGCTTTAACAATCGCGCTCTAGCCATCAAAGAAATGAGCCGGGCAGGGCTCTCCCCCAGCAGTATCCAGGAGGCCGAGGCGGCCTTCGAGCGCGAGTCACATCTCCTGGCCGATCTCGTGCACCCCAATCTACCACGCATCTATGACCACTTTACCGAGGTGGAACGCTCCTATCTGGTGATGGATTTTATCGAGGGTCAGACGATGGAGGATTATTCTGGAGCAGGCCGGTGGTGGCCCTCTGCCCTTAGAACAGGTTTTGAACTGGGGTATGCAGATCTGTGATGTGTTGAGCTGTCTCCACAATCATGAGCCTGTGATTATCTTTCGCGATCTCAAGCCTTCAAATGTGATGATCAGCGGTAGCCATCTTTATTTAATCGACTTTGGCATTGCACGCGTCTTTAAACCTGGTCAATCCCATGATACGGTGGCACTTGGCTCGCCCGGCTATGCGGCCCCTGAGCAGTATGGGAAAGCCCAGAGCACGCCGCGTTCCGATCTCTATAGCCTGGGTGCACTCCTCCACTGTTTGTTAACTGGCGTTGATCCTAGTGAGCAGCCTTTCTTCTTTCGGCCTGCCTCGCATCTCAATCCAGCGGTCCCGCACGAGTTAGATACTCTACTACAACATATGCTGGAGATGAAGGCGGAAAATCGTCCCGCCAGTGCCAAAGAGGTCAATCAGGTATTACGCCATATAGATCAGCAGCGTATCAGCGGCACGCTAACTACAACACGCTCTTATGGCTCCTTACCTGCAACACAGCCCACCAATACTGATAGCAGCAGCAATAATCCCTATCTCAAAGAAGCTTACCGTCTCTATATACAGCACAAGCCAAAGGACGCTCTCTCTTCTTATGATCGTGCGCTTAAAATCGATGATCGCAACACGCAAGCCTGGCAGGGTCGCGGCTTAACCCAGGCTCTTATTGGTCAACACCGCGAAGCTCTGGCCTCGTTCGAGCAAGCCCTCAAGATTGATCCAACAATGGTGGCTGCTCTCAATGGCAAAGCAACGGCCTTGAATATGCTTCATCGCAACCAGGAAGCGCTTGAGATATATGATCGTGTTATCCTGCAGGAGAAGGATAATGTGATTGCATGGAACGGCAAAGGGGCTGCGTTAAGTGCACTGGGGCAACCAGAACAAGCTTTGACGGCCTTCGATGTTGCGCTGCATTTTGATCCTCGCATGGCTCAGGCATGGGGCAACAAGGGCCTGGTCCTACGACAACTCAAGCGCCTCCCGGATGCCTTGCGTGCCTTCGATGAGGCCCTTGCATTAGATAATAATTCTGTTATCTATTGGAATGGCAAAGGTCTGGTGCTCAGCGAAATGGGTCGCCTTCAGGATGCACAACAAGCATATCAAGAGGTACTTATTCGCAACCCCAAATACGCCCCGGCCCTCTGTGGTATCGGCGATATTCTCTATGCTCAACATAAACTAGGAAGAGCGCTAGAGCAGTATCAGCAGGCCATCGCCAATGATCCCTATTTTGTCAAAGCGTGGGAGCGGCAAGCAATTGTGCTATCAGATATGGGAAACTTCGAAAAAGCGCTCAATTCGTATGACGAGGCACTACGCCTCGATCCGCGCTATGCTCCTGCCTGGAACGGCAAAGCAAGCACTCTCTGCCAGCTAGAGAACTATCAGCTAGCCCTGGATGCCTACTCAAGGGCGCTGCTCATCAATCCACAGGTGGCTCAGGCATGGAATGGGAAGGGCAACGCCTACTACCATCTTGAAGACTATATGATGGCACTTGATGCTTATGAGCGTGCATTGCGCATCAATCCTCGCATGGCTTCCGCCCAACATAATAAGTCGCTCGTCCTTAAACAGTTGCAACGCTATGAAGAGGCTCTAGTGGCAGCCGATGAGGCGATTCGCCTGGCTCCACGCGATCCAGATAATTGGTTGCGCAGGGCCGAGGCTCTTAAAAAGCTGCGCCGTCGCAGCGAGGCTCGTGCAGCTGAGGCTGAAATCGCTCGTCTACGTGCTCAGGTTTGAGCACCATTACATTTACCAGGAGATTAGCGCAATTGCCTGGCCGTCTGTTCGTGGATGACCAGACTATTGGCTTCATCATCATAACGTGCAACGCCATCTGCAGAAATGACGCTCTTACTTGAGCCACGTATAATCTCAAATCCGGCTACTCTCATGGTGGAGGGGGGATCTACGCCGATCAGTAGATCTTTTACCTCACCAACGTTGTTCCCATTTTCACCTACGATTTTACGCGCAAGCAGCTTCTGACCACGCGTAAAGGGGGGCACAGCTTTCGTCAACATCTGTGGATTGCGGATAGCAACGCGGTCTTTCTCCACTGCTACAATACCGGTCACAGGTAGCGTAAGATCTCCATAGAGCCGTGTGCGCACGCTAAATGCATAAATGGCATTTGTGCCCTCCTGGAAAAAGAAGTCCTCTATTTTGCCCAGGCTCTTCCCCATCTCAGGCACTGTAACATCCAATTTATAGATAGCGGACCACTTGCGCATGGCCTGCTTATCCTGCTTATTCTCCATTAATTACTCTCCTCAAATAATACCTTGTAAATATAATATGTAACCTTCTCATGTCTCTTGCGGCTGGCATAGAAAGTATTCGTCATACAGATATTACCATTTTTTAACCGCTAGAGAATAGAGCTCCCCACTATTTTCTACAGGAGCCTATGCAAGCAAGCGGCGACAACTATGAGAGATTGCCGCTGTGTGCCCCACCAGGGTATGCCCCCTCTGGGAGTCGTTATGGGTTCTATTTATTATTGAACCGTTTCTCTTACCAATGCTGGAACTGGTTCGGCAAAAGGTCCGACATCGTACAGGTCATCGTAGTTCCATAGTGCCTGCGCGACTGCTGCACTCAAGGCAACGATAAGCCAGATAAATAGGGTAACTAGAGAGAGTGCAACACGGGTGTCTTTCAGGCGAAAGATGGCTACCAATCCGCTAGCAATAGTGAGGCAGAAGAAAACAAAGGTCAGTATTAGCGCATTAAGCGGGGAGCGCAGACTAAAGTAGGCTGCATTGAAAAGCACAAAGTCTAGCCAGGTAGCTGCCTGCAATGCCAGATAGGCGTTACGCCCCGGCGTGCCTTCTGGCTTATTGAGGACGCGTAGAGTTCCCCAGATCACGGAGAGATTGTTTATGGTCCAGGCAGGCCCGAATGCCCACGATGGTGGGGTAACCTTCGCTTGTTTAAGCTGCTTGAAATAGCCTACATCGCCAAAAAAGGTTTCGCGTGCACTCTGGCTTTTGTTTCCATTAGCCAGACTTACTAACCCGCTCAACCCAAACGTCAAACATTGCACTACTATGTAAAAGGCCAGGCCGTGATACCAGCGCCAACGCCTCTGCTCTGTCGCGGCCATCCTCTGTTCCAATTCTTCTATTGGCTTGATCCTAATTGTCATACGATGCCTCACAAACTATTTTATCTTGGTTTCAAATATACAAATACGCCATTGCGTGGACGCAACGTCATCAATGGCTCTGGCTCGATCTTCTGGTCGGGCACCAGTACGAGACGGTAGCGCTGTGCAATGGCGGCAATTATCAGATGTGCCTCCGTCATGGCAAAACTATTCCCAATACAGATACGTGGTCCATGGCTAAAAGGGATATAGGCATGGCGCGGTCGGCTCGCGACTTGCTCCGCTGTGAAGCGCTCTGGTTCGAAGTCCTCGGGCCGCTCCCAGAAGTCTGGATGGCGATGGATAGCATAAGTGCTCCAGAGAATATATGATTTCGCCGCTATATGATATCCACCAATCTCATCGTCCTTGAGCGCCTTACGCATGATGATCCATACAGGGGGATAGAGCCGCATGGTCTCTTCAAATACCATGCGTGCATACGGGAGATCTGGTAGATCTTCAACTGTAGGAGTATGACCGGCAAGCATCTGGTCCAGTTCAGCATGTAACCGCTCTTCGGCGTCAGGATGTTGCGCAAGCAAATACCAGCTCCACGCCAGGGCATTAGCCACCGTCTCATGGCCTGCAACCAGTAACGTCATAATCTCATCGCGCAGTTGCTTATCACTCATCCCCTCGCCCGTCTCCTCGTCCCTGGCATCCATCATCATGGAGAGCAGATCCCTGTGATCTTCTTTGCTTTGCCGTCTCTGGCGCAAAATATCATACACCATCCTATCTAGCGTACGTAGCGCAACCTTGAAACGCCGATTGCGCGGAGTCGGAACACTAAGCGGGGGAAACGGATGGTTAAAATGTTCCATGAGGGAGCCGTTTACCTCTAAGAATGCCTGCCCGAATGCGCTGGCCTGCTCATTGATATCGCTATTAAACAATGCCTTGCCGACTATCTGCAATGTGAGATGCATCATTTCTTCCGCAACATCCAGTGGCTGCATCTTCTGTGCATTCGCCTCCCAGCGCTGTAACATCGACTCGGTCGCGTCGCTTATTATCGTTCCTATCTCAGTAATGCGCTGACGATGAAAGGCAGGTTGCATTAAACGCCGCTGTTGCAGCCAGCTCTCTCCGCCATAATTTGTGACCAGGCCATTCCCAAGCAATGGCTTGAAGACATTAAAAATTGGCACATTTTTATCATAGTTGCGGTAATTCTCTTGCAAAACGCGCTTAATATAATCAGGATGATTGATAATGAGAGTAGGCCAGATAAAGAGATTAATCTGCACCATATTGCCATATTGCTGAGGCAGAGTTGAAAGAAATGTTAATGGGCTGCGTTGAAAGGCACGGAGACTGTTCAACGTCTTGAGTGTTTGTATACTCCGCCGAGACGAACTCGGCACAGATAAGAGGTCAGACATTATGAAACACCCGGATGTGTAGTATCCAGCGAGCTTACAAATTCGGCAATAATGGCCTGCATTTTTTCCAGATGACCCTGGAAAAAGTGGTCTGCCCCCTCGATTGTAGCCAGGCGCTTAGGGGCTGGTACCTGCTCAAACCATTGGTGCATAAGCTCATAGGGTGCCAACTCATCCTGCGTCCCATGAATAAAAAGTTTGGGTTTAGAACAGTTTTGTAGGGTCTCCCCACCAAACATACGCGCAGGTACACCCAACCCGATCATAGCATAGACCCGATCATCAATAGCACCCAGGCGCAAACCAACATAAGAGCCAAATGAAAAACCAGCCATAATTGAAGGCACACCCGGATAGCGCCGACTGAGAAATTCTAATGCATAACGCGCATCATCCATTTCACCACGACCCTCGTCATACGTGCCTGTGCTATGCCCTACACCACGAAAATTGAAGCGTAGAGCGGGAATATGCATTGTCTGTAATAGCTGAGCCGTCTTAAAAACTACTTTATTATGCATCGTGCCTCCACCTAATGGATGTGGATGACAGATAAGCCCGACATACTCAGGCTGTGTCCCCTCTTCCTCTGGCTTAAGTATACCTTCCAAATGCCCCTGAGCCGTGGGTATATTGACATGCAAGACCTGGCTACTTTCCATCTTTTCCCTCTTTTAGCTCTACTTCTACTTTTCTCTTCTCTTCTTCGCTAGCAGCAAAACATAAACAATAACTATCGTTTATGCAGGCTGTTTACGTTTTGCATCGCTGTACTAATACAACGAATAACCAGGCCTATACTTATTAGCAATGTCACAATAATAAGTACGACCAGGGCATACTTCGCGCTGTGGTCTACCACAAGGCTAAGCGAAACGACAAGGATGATAAGAAGTGCGAAGACGATATTGTTAATACCAAATAAAATTGCTATTTGTTTATGCCATACAGCTTGCTGGCCCACCACACGTGCTTGCGCCAGCGCCCGTTGCCCGGAACGAATATTCGTAATACCAACATAGATAAGTACAGCACCGCCGATAATGGCAAAAAAAATACCTACCAGTGCAAGATTATTAAGCATCACGTCCCCCTCTTTGTTTGCGATATGCTTTCTCATACTATAACATGCACACCCTCAATACCGCACTACTAAATAGCAAACTGTACCACATCAACCCCAGGCAAGCGATCCTTATAATCTCCTTTCCTACCTATATATCTATTCTAACTAATATAACTCTTATTCTATATTTTTAGATGCTAAACAGCAAGTTCTACAATGATTACAAATTCTGTTGGCCTATCCAAAAAGATAAGTACAACAAAGCCATATAATGATTACACATTTTGTACATCTATCCGAAGAGATAAGTAGACCGACTAAACGATCAATATATACACAGTATATCTATCCATAGAGATAAGTAGTGTATTTTTTAACAAAACACAAAATATCTTGACATACAACGATTTATGCATGCATAATCGAGGTTATATTTCCTTTGTTACACATGCAAAAGGATAAACGGGATATGAAAACATACGGACTACACCAATACCCGGGCAAGCTGTTTGTCGTGGAGGGCGTAGATGGATCGGGGAAAAGTACCCAGATTGCGCTACTACGCCAGTGGTTAATCAGCAAAGGCTATACAGTCTTTTTCAGCGAGTGGAACTCGTCCCCGCTAGTAAAAAAGACGACGAGTCGTGGCAAAAAAAAGCAATTGCTCACCCCTACTACCTTTAGCCTGATTCATGCAACTGACTTCGCCGACCGCACCGAGCATGACATTATTCCTCCCCTCAAAGCCGGTGCCATCGTTCTGGCCGACCGCTACGTTTACACCGCTTTCGCTCGTGATGTTGCACGCAATGTCGATAGTCAATGGGTACGCGAACTTTACCAATTTGCAGTACAACCGACATGTACCTTCTATTTTCGCGTGCCCTTGGAGGTTTCGCTCAGCCGTATCCTTACTGGGCGGACAGAACTGAAATACTATGAGGCCGGTATGGATCTCGGGCTACATACTGATCCTCATGAAAGCTTCAAACTGTTTCAGCAACGTATCGTTAACGAGTATGAGGCGATGATCAACGAGTACAACCTGACCGTTATGGATGCAACCCTGCCGATCCCAGAACAACAACGCATCATGCGCCAGATTGTACGACCACACCTTGATGGCGTACGCCGCTTCCGACCAGCAGTACGCGAACAGGAGCTCTTAAATCTGGTACGAGCTTTGCAACCGATGGAATCCTACAACGAACAGGACATGCAGTAAGTGATCCACACCTTCATACATAGCACGAGTGGAAGAAGAACTATGACAGATTTAGAATTTTATGGTATCGATGCAATTGGCTTACAAAATCGAGATGATGTATTACCTGGCCGCCTTATTGTCATTGAAGGTCCAGACGGCATCGGACGTACTTCACAGCTTCTCTTGTTACGTCCATGGCTGGAAAGCAGCGGCTACGCGGTTGTCGATAGCGAAATGACTCACTCTGACCTGGCCGGTGCCGGTCTTAAGCAAGCCAAAGAAGGCAATACTCTCGGTCCGATCACTTTGAATCTTTTCTACGCTACCGATTTCGTTGATCGCTTCGAGAGCCAGATCTTGCCCGCTTTACGCGCTGGTTTCGTCGTGCTCACCGACCGCTATATCTATTCTTTGATGGCCCGTGCCCTTGTGCGCGGCGCTGACCCACATTGGGTACGTTCTATCTATGGCCTGGCACTGAAACCAGACGCCATTTTCTATCTTAAGGGCAGCCTGGAGGATCTTATCCCTCGCGTTTTGCAGGGCGGAGGCTTCAGTTATTGGGAATCAGGTATGGATATGCACCTGGGCTCTGATCTCTTCGAGAGCTTTGTGCGTTATCAGACCTTGATGCTCGCTGAATATGACAAGATGATTACTGAGTATAACTTCCAGGTGATCAACGCACAACTCCCCGTCGAACTCATTGCCGAACAACTAAAACACCACATCTTACCACTTCTCCCGGCTGGCTAGCTGTTCCGGTTATTCTAGCAAATCTCGTTAAAAAACTATTGACGAAATCTTACGTCTAGTATATAATGTCTTTGTTGTCGAGAGATACACAACATGACATTTTCCTCGATAGCTCAATGGTAGAGCACTCGGCTGTTAACCGAGGTGTTACTGGTTCGAGTCCAGTTCGAGGAGCTAAGCGTTGGGCCACCAGCTCGGTGGCCCTTTTTTATGTGATCTGGACGTACCCACCCCTCCATGCTTCTAGAACCAGTGAGCGTAACCACGCCACTTTTACTTTACAAGGAGGACGACTAACTTGACCGAAGATCTCCCTATCAATTACAAACATATCTTCGCAAGCTTATTGGAAGCAATACCTTTGCCTGTCCTTGTGGTTGATCGCTCACTTACTGTACACCACTATAACCAGCAGAGCCTTCTCCTTCCTAAAACAATCGCACAGGCCGCGATTACGCCTTCTCGACTTGATGAGATAATACATAACCCTGCTATTATCCAATTGGTAGAAACTACCATACGTACCGGTAATGCGCATAAAACGTTATATGAACAAGGCAATTCGGATCTCGCCTGGAAGGTTTCGGTCTCTCCCCTTGCACATCAGCCTGTTTCCTCTGTTTCTCCTACGTCTCCTGCTTCAAGCTATCAATACTTCGCAGTGGTAATTGAGGATATGACTGAAGCACGCCATATTGAACATGTACAACGCGACTTCCTGGCGAATATTTCCCATGAGTTGCGCACTCCTCTGACTTCCGTGCGCCTCCTCGCAGAAACATTGGAAGATACCATCGATACAGACCCAGAACGTGCACAGGAGTTTGTGGATAAGATCGAAACTGAGGTACAATATCTCAGCGAACTGGTTGCCGAATTGCTAGAGTTGTCCCGCATTGAGTCGGGTCAGGTGTTGATGACTATAGAACCAGTTGGCGCAGCTCGCCTGGTACGCGAGGTGATGGCCCGCATGCTACCCCTGGCTCAACGCCATCGTGTCCAACTGCTCACGGCCATCCAACATGGCAATACGCAGGTCGCAGCTGATAGCAAACAGATTACCAGGGTTCTCGTCAATCTTATTCACAATGCAATTAAGTTCACTCCTTCAGGCGGAACGGTTGTAATCGGAACTGAACTTCAGGTAGATATGCTGACTCAGCGTTTCTATGTGAGCGATACTGGGACGGGTATTCGGGCTGAAGAACTCTCACGTATATTCGAACGTTTCTATAAAACTGATCGCGCTCGCTCAAAAGCAGGTTTCATTGGACCAGGCGGAGGTGGCACAGGTCTGGGCCTCGCTATCGCTCGCCACGTGGTCGAGACCCACGGCGGTCATATTGCGGCTGAGAGTACCGTGGGGAAAGGCAGTACTTTTACCTTTACTCTCCCGGTGGCAGTGCCAATAGAAGAGAATGATTCTCAGACACACCTGCCTCCTTTACCTCAATCTACTCCACCAAACTCGTAGTCATGACTGAAGAGATTTCTATTACATATACAGATATAGAGGAAGATGTCATGGAGCCAGATTTAACACAACTTTTACGCAATGCTACTAAAGAACAACTTGTTCTCCTTGTTCAGGAACTTGCTACCCATCATCCCACACTTACTACAGAGATTAGAAATACACTGGCGACTCTCTCTCTCCAACCAACCAACCAATTTTCCACTATAGATGATGAGTTCTCCGCCGATACGCTGATTCTACGACGCCCACTCGCACAACAATCCTCACACCCGTTTAATTTTGATGCCTATGAGCAACGCCTGGCTAATTACCCTCTCCGTTTGCAACAAGGTACATCTCCTCAAGATATTTTTGATGACCTGATTGTGCTTTTACAAGAGGCGGAGTTGCGTGCCGATCAGTATGATTATCAACATGCTCTCAGTATCTATGAGCTTGTAATTGATTATCGCCTGACGCTCCAAAATACTATCCTGCTCCACATTTTTGATCGCTCTATCGACGAGTTTATGCCTGTGCTAGCTATGCTCCTTAGCGAAACCAGTAGTCTGACAACGCCCGATGATGACTCGGATATGGATCATGATATTACTACGATAGATACTCTTATCTCTTCCAAAAAGACGCGAGCCGAACTCTCTCCTCTCCTTCCACCCGAGAAACGCCAACTCTGGCTGCAACGTCTGTTCTCCCTCTGGATCAAACGCATCGATAGCCATTATGCAGAGGAGAATTTGCCGGAGATTATGCTCGAAGTTGCCTGGAGCGAGGATGTTATCTTGTTACGCTCTCTCCTTGAAAAAGAGCTCCATCTACAGCCTGCCAATACTTATTCCAATATCGTCGATTTTTCTCGTCAATCTCGCACTCGCATATTGGAAAAGTTTTTACGCGAACTCCCACACTCTTGATCGTTCTTTTCAGTACATAACACCAACTATATTCACTCTTCTAGGATTTAAGGTCATCTTAACGAAAAAATATTGCACTTTAACAGATGGATATGATACTATTCTTAAAACAGAAGCATAGAAACGTTTTCTTTGTGTGTAACGATATCCTTGTACCTTTCAATAGCGGGAATGTGTGACTACTGACGCCCATTACATTCTATGCGCTTTTAAATCTTGGAAGTGGTTAATTATGGTAAAATTGCTCTTGTGTATTGACATTTTGTCGGGTACAATTGGATGGTAGTGGACGAGAGAAAGAGGACACATATATGAGCAAACTAGTAATGGTTATAGATGACTCTGCAACAGTTCGTAAGATTGTTGAAACATGCCTCGGTCGCGAGGGCTTTGATGTTCGGGGGTTTCCCAGATGGCGTTGAGGCTATGCGTTGGCTAACTGGACCGCAGGCCCGCATACCAGATCTGGTTATACTCGATATTGGGCTCCCTAAAATGGATGGCTATGAAGTGGCTCGCAGGCTAAAAACAAAACCTCAATTTAGCAATACAGTGATCGTTATGCTTTCTAGACGTGATGGTATGATCGATAAACTGAAAGGTCGTCTGGCGGGGGCGAAAGATTATCTGACAAAGCCCTTTAAAACTCAAGACGTTATTTCGGTTATTGAGTCACATCTGGGCACGCCAGCTACACACTAGGATCATGGTTGCATGAGCGAACGGCCTATCTTGCCTTCCTTACTTTCTGCTTTTTTCAATAGTGAGTACTCTCAAAACCTTGCACAGTTGAGCGATGAGGAGTTCTGGCACTATGCTCAAGAGCTAGCACATACCCCTCCCTCTTCTGAACCTTCTCCTAAGGAATATTTGAAGTGCGCTCTTGATAAAAGCCATTGCATTTTACCATTAACAGCTTTGCGCGAAGTTGTTACCCCTCCACGCCACTTTACTCTGCTACCAGCATCCCCGCCATGGATGCTTGGCGTTACGGCATGGCGCGGTGAGCCTATCGCGGTGCTGGATCTTATGGCATATTTCTCACAATCACGCGCAGTACTACGCTCGGATTCTTTGCTACTCATAGCCACAAATGACTATGCCACAATTGGCCTTTCAGCTGTAGTTGTTTCTTCTCTACCCTCTCTACAGGCTGGATCAGTCCTACCTCTTGAACAAACTTCTACCCATCAAGCTCTCTCCAAATCTGGTATTATAGGTCTATATGAGGATGCCTTTGTGCTTGATATACCTTCTTTTCTAACTACTATAGTTCAACAGATTAACCATGGCAATTAAATATGAATGACGACTTCTCATTTAATGAGACTGAGCTTTCTGCAGAAGATCTGGCTGTACTGGATGCCTTCGATACTCTTGAAAGTTGGCCGACAGCCTCTTCTCCCGCAGATATATCCCCATCCCTCCCAATCCATACATCACAAAGCAGCTCCTCTCCCGCTGAACTTGATGATATGCTCACTATCTTTCTACCAGAAGTTGAAGATGATATTTCTAATATGCTACAGGCATTAAAACAATTAGAGCAAGAAGGCTATCGTGTGCCCACTCACTTTCGCGCTCTTCAACGCCTCGGCCACAAATTGCGTGGCACATCCGGCGCTGTTGGATATCCGAAGATGTCTGAGATCGCTTCTCACATTGAGTTAATCGCTGAACAGGTCGTGCACAATATGCTCCAGCCTGCTATGGGGGGCAAGGCAATTGCTTATACGATTACGGTGTTAGAGTTTTATTTGTATAGTCTCGTTCAAGATGGCTATGAGCCAACCGATGAGATACAGATTACTAATCTGCAGAACTTTTATGCTCGCTCCTCTATCAATCTCGATCAACCTATACCTGTCGATGATCCCATACTCCCTGCTCCTACACCGGCGGCCGCAGAGGTCAGGTCGTTATCAGCGGATATTGCTTCTTCTTCTGCTCTTTCCCCATCTTCATCTATCCATGTTGGCACACACCAATTCGATAATCTGATTGACTACACGGAGAAGCTGTTTGAACAACATACCTCAATCGAGAATGCATATAAACAGCTTGAGACTATCTTTCAGGATCTTCACATGGCTCAGGCACGTTTCCAACATCTGGAGACGCTTTTCTCTACTTCGGTGACACAAGAGCACCTGCCACAATTGCTAGAAGGTCCTACCTCGTCGTCACTTATAACGCGCATCCTCAATACTGGTCCCTCACATGATAGCTCCTCTCACACACATAAAAATAAGGTGAATAAGACGCATACTAAGTTCCAGCAGACTTCTGAGTGGGACGAATTAGATATTGAACACTACTCTGAAAAAGATATGCTCTTACGCTCACTGCGTGAGGCGATGTCAAATATAGATGTTACTTCCACTCGCTTAAACAATGCCTATCGTACTCTGCTCACACTTCAGCAAAAATATATGACGAATATCACTCTTATACGCAATGAGACGCTCTCGATGCGCCAGGCCCCTCTGAGTACGATCATGCCACAGCTACGGGATGTTGTAATGACGAGTATGTTCGCTAAAGAGCAACAGGTAGATTTTGAGGTTACAAATGATTCTATTGAACTCGATCAAGATGTACTTTTACGGCTCTATGCTCTACTCGTGCAGATGCTACAAACATGTATTGCTAATGTTACCGCTACCAAAGAACGAGGACAGTCTTATCGCATCTGGCTCTCTGCACACTCTATCGGCTGCCCACACACGGTAAGCAATGATCTTTCCCTTGAAATCGGTTTTTCAATGGCGGTACATGGGGGGGCTGTACAAACGTTACGCGAGCAGATCCGTCTTTTAAATGGCTCTCTTTCTTTGGAACGCAATACAGAGGGGGGCATTAGTTTCTTCTTGCGCTTTCCACGCATGCGAGGAACAATTCCATGCCTGCTTGTACGGGTGGCTAATCAACAATTGCTTGTTCCACTTTCACATGTACATCATGTTGGTCATATATCACAAGATACTGCACCGGCTCCCTACTACCTTGGCTCTCTGCTCAACATACCTACTACGACAACAGAATATGCAAGTGTACAACCAATTCTCTTTTTAGACACTCCGGTGGACCAGGAACCGCTGAGTATCCAGGTTGATGAAATCATTGATCAGACAGAGCTGGTGGTGAAGCCTCTCAAATCTCATCTGCAACGCCCCGGTATTACAGGCGCGGCTGTCGATGGCTCCGGGAATGTTCTGCTCCTGCTCGATATAGCCGAACTTATAAGACTCTCTAAACAACGTATTACCAGGCAGGGTATATCTGTAGAGATCTCGACAAAAAATCTGCATGCGCGACCTTTGAAAATTCTGGTTGCCGACGATTCTGCCAATATACGTCACTCTGTCCTACAAACACTAGAGCATGCTCCTTGTGAAGTACTAGAAGCACGCGATGGTCTGGAGACGCTTGAGTTGTTAAAGTCAAATACTCCTGATATCCTTCTGCTGGATATTGAGATGCCTTATCTTAATGGATATGATATTCTCGATATTGTGCGTCACAATTCACAGTTATCGATGGTAAAGATTATTATACTCACCTCTCGCACTTCGGGTAAACATCGGCAACATGCGCTAGAACTAGGCGCACATGCCTACCTCACCAAACCAAGCCCACAAAAACTGCTATTATCAACAATAGAGAAGTTATTGCCATATAACGCTCTTGCGTTTTCTTCTTAAGTATATATTTTTACATTTTTCATCTTTTTGCAGTGCGAAAAGATGAAAAATGTAAAAATATATACTAGAACAGGAGAGAGACCTGACACCTTTATACATAAAGAATGCCGGGTCTCTCTTCCTGATTTACAGTTCAATAATCCTAGCGATACGACGCAGGCGCAGCATCAATTGCACCTGTTTCAATCATAATTTCACGCAAGCGCTTGGCATCGATTGTCTCATAAGTGCGTAGCGCCTTTGCAATGTGATCCAATGTTTCGCGGTGCTCGCTTATGAGGCTAATCGCCTTATCATAGGCGCGTTTCACGAGCCGATTGACTTCTTCGTCAATAACTGTTGCCGTCTTTTCACTGTACTCGCGCTGGTTGCTTGCCAAGGCGGTACCGGCAAAAGGATCTTCTCGATCACTGAAAGAGATGCTGCCGAGCCGCTCGCTCATACCCCAGCGGGTGACCATCTGACGTGCAATTGCGGTGACGCGCTGCAGGTCATTTTCTGCACCTGTCGTAATATGACCAATCGCGACCTCTTCGGCAGCTCGCCCACCCAGAGCAGTGACCATCTGTGCTTCCAGATAGTCCTGGGCATAGTTATAGCGATCATCCAGTGGCGTGTACTGTGTGACACCGAGTGCTTGTCCGCGTGGCACAATGGTTACTTTTGTCACGGGGTCCACATATTCTTGTAGCAGACCGGTCAGTGCATGCCCACCCTCATGATAGGCGATAATATTCAGGTCTTCTTCACTCAAGATTAAGGGGCGCTCTGCGCCAATCAAAATCTTGTCTAATGAGTCGGTGAAGCATACCTGCGTGACTGCATCCAGGTTGCGCCGTGCGGCAAGCAGGGCAGCTTCGTTGACAAGATTCTCCAGGTCAGCTCCAACCATACCAGGCGTAGCACGGGCAACGGTCACCAGGTCCACATCTTTAGCCAGCGGGACCTTCCGTGTATGGATGTTGAGGATAGCGAGGCGTCCGTTCCAGTCCGGCCGGTCAACGGTAACACGCCGATCAAAGCGGCCCGGACGCAGTAGAGCTTTATCTAATCCATCGGGTCGGTTGGTGGCGGCAATGACGACGACCGCCTGCCGAGTATCGAAACCATCCATCTCGACGAGCAACTGATTTAATGTTTGCTCACGCTCGTCGTTGCTATTGATACTGGAACCACGTTGACGTCCAACGGCGTCAATTTCGTCGATAAAGATGATGCTTGGCGCTGCTTTTTTTGCCTGCTCAAACAGGTCACGCACACGGCTTGCGCCAACGCCGACCAGCACTTCGACGAATTCAGAGCCGCTCATCGAGAAGAACGGTACGCCCGCTTCACCTGCAACGGCACGTGCAAGCAAGGTTTTGCCCGTTCCCGGAGGGCCTACAAGAAGTACGCCGCGTGGAATTTTGCCCCCCAGGCGTTGAAACTTCTGTGGCGTCTTGAGAAACTCTACAACTTCAATCAGGTCGTTTTTCGCTTCGTCTACCCCCGCAACATCGGCAAATGTTGTTGAAGGTCGATCTTCGAGCACAACTTTGGCCTTGCTCTTCCCAAAACTAAAGATATTTTGCTGGCTTTGCGTGGCTCGGCGGAAGATAAGGAAAAAGACGCCTATGACCAGTACCCATGGCAATAGGTTGAACAAGATTCCCCACAATAGGCCATTGTCGGAGACTGGTTTGGCCTGCACCTGTACGTGATACTGCTGCAAGAGCTGGTTTAAAGTAGGATCTCCATCTGGCAAAGCGGTAAAATGGTACTTGTTGCCCGATTTGTTATTTCCATTCGCATCAGTAACGGTAATAGCATCCTTCAGCGTACCGGTCGCATCTTGTCCTTGAAATGTTACGTCCTGGACATTCCCTTTTTTGACCTCGGCATAAAACCTGCTATATTGAATTTCAATGGTATCTGGGCCAGTGTTAGTGGCATTCTGGGTAAAAAGTTGGAAGAGCAAAAAGCCTACAATCACCACAACCACTATGATGACCGTCCTGAAGAGGAGCGGGGAACCATTCCCATTATCACGTGGATTGCCTGAGTTGTTCCCATTTCCTCCACTTTCGGGGCGCTGTGATCCCCGTGGCCCCTGATCATTCGGGTTTTGGTACATATATGTAGCCTGAGCATCCATCGGTTCAGACCTGCTTTCTTCGTCTGTCGAGGCATCCAGTGAGGATACTCCTCTTAAGAGTCTGGGTAGAATAGAATACGTTATGTTTCTCTCTATCTTGAGATATGCAATAGATACGTTTCAAAATATGCGTGGGTTACAAGGCTCCCCACACTTATGATCGATCATAATACAGAATACGTCCACAATTCATACATGTTTGAATTTCCATGTTCAGTCGTACACGCTGAATTTCACTCGGTGCCAGAATGACTCGGCACCATTGACATGAGCCTTGCTCTACTTTGGACACTGCCCGGCCCTGTTTTGTACGCCGCAATGTCTCATAGCGCTTTAAAAGGTTCTCATCCAGATTTTTCGTTTGCTCGGCTCGCTTCTCCTGCAATTTTTGCACACGATCTTCTAGCTGGTCAAGCCGCTGCTGCAATTGTGTACGTTCCTGTTCCCATACTCCATCAGCCGCGTTTAGACGTGCATGCTCCTGCTCTGCCTGCTTTGATAGTGCCTCGGTCGCATCTATACTCTCTAACACGATCTCTTCCTGCCGATTTTGCTGTGCACGTAAACGCTGTGCCTCCATTTGCAGAGCTTGTAGTTCTTTAGAGTTGCTTACAGAGCCACCGTAAAGACGATTATCCAGTTCCGTTAAACGTCGCGTGAGGTCTTCAAGCGTCCATTCAACCTCTTTCTGCGTCTGTAAAGCAGAACGCAACTGTTGCTGTGCAGTGTCATAGTCTGCACGCACCTTGCGTAGTGTGGCACTACCCTGCAAGGAGGTTGTGATTGTTTGTTTTTCAGCCACCAGACGATCCAGCTCAAGGTCTAGCTGCTGCAACTGAAATAATACAGCGGTCACCAGTGTCATACCCATAGGGAGCTACACCTTCCTTATCAAGGCATGCTTATGCCTTCAGTCGGATAGACCCGTGCAGCTATGCTAACTGCAATCACACATTGTTTCCGACTACATCTAAAGAATACGTGAAAAGTCTATCTCTCATTGTACTGTTTTCACAAGACGACTTCAATAGTTGTCTACCTGATAATCATAGATATATTGCCACATACGGCTGCAAAAAAAGAACATGGGGCATCGTTAAGATATTTTTTGCTCTTACTTTATATACCGTTCATATAAATAAAGGCGCTATACTACGAAAATATCTCCAAGCATTACCTGCAAAATCTAAGCTCTACAGATTCAAAGAAAAACAAATTGGATTTTACCGTTTTAAATAACATTTCACTCATTATGCTGGGTGTAGATGCTATACCCATTATCTCCCCAACTAACATCATGTGATATACTCTAACATCGATGTCGAACTTGACTATCTATTTATCATTACTATAAGAAATCGTTTCTGTAGAAACCCATCCGCACTTCTATTTAATTCACTCTTATCCCACTATGCAAACGATTTCCTTATATGTCTATAATCATAGCATCTATTACTACAAGCGCACGCAAGGTTCTCTTGCGCTTGTAGTAACATTCAATGCAAACTTTGATCTTTTCGACTTTCTTATATAATCCCCCAATGCGTGAATGGTCTGGCTGAGATGGAATGTCGTCCGCTTGAGGGATACTGAATTGAGGGATACTGAATTATGCATACATTAGAGCGCCGCCAGGCGGTGATTGTTCTTGATTATGGTTCACAGTATAGTCGCTTGATTACGCGGCGTATTCGCGAGTGCCAGGTATATAGCGAACTACTACCGGCCAGTACTACGCTGGCACAGCTTCAAAAAAATGAATACCTGGACATCAAAGGCTTCATCCTTTCAGGCGGACCCGCTAGCGTCTATGATGCCGATGCACCTGCCTGTGATCCGGCTATTCTCGCCAGTGGACTACCTGTACTTGGCATCTGTTATGGCATGCAATTACTCGCGATGCAGTTGGGCGGTCATGTCGCACCCGCCCAGGGGCTGCGTGAATATGGTCCTGCAACTATCGAAATCCTGCCCGATGCGCCCGCTGACAAAGAGAGTTATCGCATCTTTGAGGGTCTCAACGCCTCCCCCGAACAAACGGATAAGCTAAATGGTTCTGACGAAGATGTCGTGCGCCTCCCGGTATGGATGAGCCATGGCGATAGCGTCGATATACTCCCACCCGATTTTCATGTGCTTGCCAGTACCAAAAGCAATCCGGTTGCTGCAATAGCAAGTCCGCAGGGATATGTTGGCCTGCAATTCCATCCCGAGGTGACGCATACGCCGCAGGGCAAAGAGATCATCCGCAACTTTCTTTTCCGCATCTGTAACTGCGTACCCAGTTGGACGCCTGGCAAGGTGATCGAGGAGACGGTCGAGCTTATTCGTGAGCAGGTTGGCACGGAACGTGTGCTCTGTGGACTCTCCGGTGGGGTCGATTCGGCTGTTGCGGCCTTGCTGGTCCATGCAGCGGTTGGCCCTCAATTGACCTGCGTTTTCGTCGATACTGGTCTGCTACGTGCCGGTGAGCGCGAGCAGGTGATCGCGACATTCGACGATCATATGCACATTCCCCTGGTCGTTGTCGATGCCCGCGAACGCTTCCTGACAAGTCTGGCCGGGGTTGTCGATCCAGAACAGAAACGCAAGATCATTGGGGCCGAGTTTATCCGCGTCTTCGAGGCCGAATCTGAACGCCTGGCAGAACAAAATGGGCCAATTAAGTTTCTGACTCAGGGTACGCTCTATCCCGATGTGATCGAGAGTACAAGTCATGATACTGCCTCGACGGCCCAGCGTATCAAGACGCATCATAACGTGGGTGGCCTGCCAGAGGATATGGTGCTCAAGCTGGTCGAGCCTTTGCGTATGCTTTTTAAAGATGAGGTGCGCGAGATTGGCGCAGCCCTCGGCCTGCCAGAGGAATGGGTCTGGCGTCATCCTTTCCCCGGTCCCGGCCTGGCGATCCGCGTCATCGGCGCGATAGACGAACGACGCCTGGAGACCTTGCGTGCCGCCGATAAGATTGTTATCGAGGAGATTCGCAATGCTGGCATCTATCGCGAGTTAGGGCAGGCCTTCGCCGTTCTGACACCGCTTCAGAGTGTGGGGGTGATGGGCGATCTACGCACCTATGCAAACGTCGTGGCGGTGCGCGTTGTGACGACTGGCGACTTTATGACTGCCGACTGGGCCAGGCTCCCGCCCGACCTGCTGGCTCGCATCTCCAATCGCCTGGTCAACGAGGTCCCTGCAGGTCAACCGCGTGGTCTACGATATCACGTCAAAACCGCCCGCAACTATTGAGTGGGAATAATTTTAAAAAATGCAATTATAATCCTTTATAACATATATTTTCCATTTTTACATATTTTGTGCTGTGCACAAAATATGTAAAAATGGAAAATATATGTTATAAACAAGAGAAGAGGAACAGATGCTTGAATTCGATATTATCGCACATGGCCTCTATCGTGCGGACCAGATCTTCATGCGCTACGACCCAACATTGAGCATGTCCATCACGCCGGCGGCGCAGGCATGGATGGATACATACTGGCAAGCACAACTTCTCAAAGCTCGTCAGCGCAACACACGGCTCTTTGATGCTCCGCTCTTCCGCTACATCGATGCCCACGTCACCCCCGACCAGTCCCTACACATTCTCGTAAGCGATACAAGCTACAAAGAGTATGTAACAACGCGCATCCCTGCATTTGCCCAGGAACATCCATACCACGAGAGGGGCAATCCGCTCGCAGTCTGCTCTGTCGTCGAGACCAGCGACGGCTACATCCTGCTCGACAAACGCCAGGGCGTCGATGTCTACGTCGGGCGCTATCACGTCATCGGCGGCTTCTTCGAGCGCTCTTTGGATATGCCCCAAAATACGGACCTGGCGGGAAATGCGGGTACAACAAACATAAATATCCAGCCAGATCCTTTCGCAGCTATATGCAGAGAGATCCGCGAAGAGACAGGCATCCAGAGCACCGACATTAGTGAGCAATATTGCCTGGGCATCGTCTACGATCTAGCTACCCCACATGCCGAAATATGCTTCCTCACCCGCCTACACATTCCACTGCAAGAAGTCCAGAGCCGCCAGCCAGAGGACAACGAGATCAAACAACTCATTCCCTTTTATGTAACCGATGAAAGCTTGCGCACTTTCATCCTCGAACATCACGGCAACATTTCCGCCACTGGCGAACCCAATCTCCTCTTCTACGGGGCCTGGAAATTTGGCGGGCGGTGGCTAAATGAGCTTATGTCTCAGCTTTCATCATAAGATGGAGATTTCTCTATAATTTTGCACATTTTACATTAAAAAAACACTTCGTGTTTTTTTAATGTAAAATGTGCAAAATTATAGAGAAATGGGAAGCGAACGCCGTAGGCGTGAGGGCGCACAGGAAAAAAGAACGAAAATTATGCTGTGCAGTAATTTGCTCCAGGTTAAAAAAAGGTGTTACAATAACCGAGTCCCATTGGATATGACCTGCAAGGTCGTTGTGTTCTATTACAAATACAAACTGCCTGGACACCACCAGGTAAGACAATCAGGACCAGAGGAACGTGACACGACATCAGATAGAAGTGCGGGCAATCTCTGAGCGACACGATGTACATGCTCACCAGCTTGCTCGTGAAATATTACAGTTACCAACACAACATATACCATCGCTAGCCAGTATAGTTACAGGCACCTCTCTACCCATTATCCATACATCTCAACTCTATCGTCTGACCGGCAAGATCAATCAATCGCAGCTACACGAACTTACCCAACAGCTACTGGTCGATCCAGTGGTACAAGAAGCAGACATCCTATCCACCACACCCACGAACGATTCTGCACACGCAGAGCACCCAACACGATACTCACCAGCGAGCTATATCGTCGATGTATTTTTTCATACGGGCGTGACTGATACGCTAGCCGAGAGCGTGCTGGCCGGCGCTTACATGCTGGGCATCACTACGCTGGAAAGCGTCGAAACCGGACGACGCTACAGGCTGGACGAGCGCCTGAGCGAAGCGGAAGCACACACAATCGCGAAAGCACTATTATTTAATCCAGTTATCCAGCACTATACGCTCTACCCCGCACGCGCACAACAACAACTAGAGCCTGAAACTGCAACACCGTCCCAGCCACAAACGCCCCACACAGGCGCAAAGGCCCACACCATATTTATTTCGCAGATGGACGACGAGCAGTTGCTTACACTCAGCCGCACAGGACTGCTCTCACTCAATTTGCTGGAAATGCAGACCATCCAGCAATACTATCGCGAGCAGGGCCGCGAGCCAACCGATGTTGAGCTGGAAACGCTTGCCCAGACCTGGTCTGAGCACTGTTCGCACAAAACATTTAAGGCCACGATTAACTACCGCGAGATCGATAGTCACGGCACCATCATCGAGCAAGAAACCATCCATGGCCTGCTCAAACGCTATATTATGCGTGCAACGGAGAAGGTCAGGCAGGAGTGGCTGGTCTCGGCATTTAGCGATAATGCTGGTATTATCCGCCTGACTCCTACTTATGATGTGGCCTTCAAAGTCGAGACGCACAATCATCCCTCGGCAATTGAGCCATTCGGTGGTGCAAATACAGGGGTTGGGGGCGTCATTCGCGACGTAGTCGGCGTCTCGGCTCAGCCGATTGCCAACACAGATGTGCTTTGCTTCGGTCCGCTCGAAACATCTGCCGATACGCTACCAGCCGGGGTCATTCCACCGCGCCGCATTGCCAGTGGAGTAGTCAATGGCGTCCGTGACTATGGGAACAAGATGGGCATCCCCACCGTCAACGGCGCGATCCTTTATCATCCCGGCTATATTTATAACCCGCTAGTCTTCTGTGGTTGCCTGGGCCTGTTACCTCATGGGAGCCATCCCACGCAGGTCGAGCCCGGCGATATGATCGTTTCGCTTGGAGGTCGTACCGGTCGCGATGGCATCCATGGTGCAACATTTTCGTCCGGCGAGATGAGCATTGAGATCAATACACAGGCTGGTACAGCCGTGCAGATCGGCGCTCCCATCACGGAGAAGAAAGTTACCGACGTTATCATCCAGGCCCGCGACCGCAAGCTCTATCATGCAATCACAGACTGCGGTGCCGGCGGCTTCTCATCGGCAATCGGCGAGATGGGCGCAGAGACGGGGGCACGCGTAGAACTGACAAAGGCCCCGCTCAAATACCAGGGTCTGGCTCCCTGGGAAATCTGGCTCTCCGAGGCGCAGGAGCGTATGATCCTCGCGGTCCCGCCCGAAAACATTGAGGCCCTGCTCGATATTTGCAGCATAGAAGAGGTTGAAGCCAGTATTTTAGGTACATTTACTGGCGATCATCATCTGACGTTAACCTATGCGGGCCAGGTGGTCGCCAATATGGATATGACCTTTTTGCACGATGGCAGGCCTGGTAAGACATTAGAGGCCGTCTGGATAAATCCAGAAGCTTCTGCTCAAGCCACGCATGCTACACCCACAACAGATACCAGTGGTCCTAGCACAATCAGTAGCTCGCTCGCCCCGACGCTTCTCGCGCTCCTGCGTCACCCATCAATCGCTTCAAAAGAGGAGGTTGTGCGCCGCTAT
This sequence comes from uncultured Chloroflexia bacterium, assembly GCA_963850365.1. GTDB lineage: Bacteria > Chloroflexota > Ktedonobacteria > Ktedonobacterales > Ktedonobacteraceae > Dictyobacter. The sequence goes on along the minus strand of CAWKKX010000025.1, from coordinate 330,149 downwards.
GATCACGAGGTGCAGGGCGCAACTGTACTTAAACCACTTGTGGGACGCGCCGGCAACGGGCCGGGCGATGCGGCTGTACTTCGTCCCCAGCTGGACGACGCACCGCAATCCACGGCTGGCGTCGTGCTCTCGAACGGCATCAACCCGCTCTATGGTCGTATTGATCCCTATCATATGGCGGTAAATGCCGTAGATGAAGCGTTGCGCAACCTGACGGCCGTGGGCGGCGATGTCACCCGCTCCGCCATCCTGGATAATTTCTGCTGGGGCAATCCAACTGATCCTGAGCAGCTCGGCACGCTGGTACGTGCTGTCAAGGGGTGCCATGATGCCGCCGTTGGCTTCGGCACCCCTTTTATTTCGGGCAAAGATAGCCTGAATAACGAATATCGTACGGATGGCCGCCGCATCCCTGTTATCCCCACTCTGCTCATCTCTGCAGTGAGCGTGATCGAGGATGTCACGACTACTATCGATATGGCGCTTAAAACGCCTGGCAATATGCTCTATCAGGTCGGTGCAACATATAACGAACTGGCCGGCTCTCACTATGCCGAGGTGATTGATCCCGCTTCTTTTGCGCATATCTTTCCCTCGACGAGTGTACCGCATGTGCGCATCACCCAGGCATTAAGCACCATGAAGATACTTGGCGAAGCGATTCGTAACGGCTGGGTCCGCTCCTGTCACGATCTCTCTGAAGGGGGTCTGCTGGTAGCAGCGACAGAGATGTCACTGGCTGGCCTGGCTGGCGTTACACTTAACATGGAACGCCTGGTTGTTAAAGGCTCCAGGGGCTTACGTTATGATGCTTTAACCATTGCAAAATTATTTAGCGAGTCGGCCTCGCGTTTCCTGGTCGAGATAGCTCCTGAGCAACTGGGCTCCTTCGAGAAACATATGCGTTTGAGCGGGATCGACGATGTGACATATGTTGGTACTGTTACGCATACCTCGCGCTTCATTGTGCAGGATGGTCGAGAAGAATTAGTTAACCTGGGCATTGACGAACTGCAAAGAGCCTGGAAAGGTGAGCAGGGATGACAGATAGAGAAGATATGCAAGCTAATATAAGAAATACAGATGATGCGAATAAGCTGCGGGCACTGGTATTACGCGCACCCGGCATCAATTGTGACCAGGAGACGGCCCTGGCATGCCGTATGGTTGGATTCGCTACGGATCTTGTCCATATTAACCAGTTCATCAAGGCCCCAGCTTCTTTGTTAGATTACGATTTCCTGGTCATTCCCGGTGGCTTCTCCTATGGGGATGATCTGGGTGCGGGCACGCTTTTAGCAAAAAATTTGACTATCCATCTCGGCACGCAACTGCGCCAGTTCATCGAGGAAGGCCGCCCGGTCCTTGGTATCTGCAACGGTTTCCAGGTTCTGGTAAAAGCGGGCCTGCTCCCTGGCACAACAACAGCGGATATGTCCACCCGCTCTACATTAACTGAGAACGAGTCAGCCCAATTTGAATGTCGCTGGGTCTCGCTATCCGCGCCCAAAAGCCCATGCATCTTCACCCAGGGTTTTGCACGCACGGTTGAAATGCCCGTTGCCCATAGCGAAGGACAATTTGTACTTGCTGGCGATATAGCGGACCTGCAAGCCAGGGGACTGATTCCACTGGTCTATGTTGCCGGGAACGAAAGTACGGCCACAACGGTAGAATATCCCGCTAACCCTAATGGCTCTATCGGCAATGTTGCCGGCATCTGCAACGAGCGTGGCAATGTCTTCGGATTGATGCCACATCCCGAACGCTATATTAATACGCTGCAGCACCCATTGCGCCGTGGCCGCGCTAACAGCGCAGGCGATGGCCTGTTGCTCTTCCAGAACGCCTATAGCTACGCGCTACACCTGCAGGGCCAACCCGAAAAACAGAGTCACACACCATCGACACAGCAGGTACAACATATACAGCAGGCATCGCCATCCTACGCGGCCAGCGGCGTCGATATCGACGCCGGGGAGCAGGCAGTCAAGCTCATGCATGACGCTGTACGCGCCTCGCAGGGACCAGAAGTACTGGCGGGCATCGGTGCATTCGCAGGCGTTTTTAGCGCAAAGTCCCTGCAGCGCATGCGTAATCCTGCGCTTGTCTCTTCGACCGATAGCGTCGGTACCAAGACCATCATCGCAGCACAGACCAACCGCTACGATACAATTGGCTACGATATCGTCAACCATTCAATCAATGACCTGCTCGCACAAGGTGCTCGCCCCCTCTTCTTCATGGACTACCTCGCGGTCAACAAACTGGACCCGGTTCAGGCCGCAACTATTGTCCAGGGAGTTGCCAACGCGTGCAAAGAGGCTGGCTGTGCTCTGCTCGGTGGTGAAACTGCCGAGATGCCATCAGTTTATCAACCCGGCACATTTGATCTGGCCGGGACTATAGTCGGCGTCGTAGAAGAAGAAGAGGCCAACAACGGTGCGACAATCTATGATGACGATGTTATCCTGGGCCTACCTTCCAACGGCTTGCATACCAATGGCTACTCGCTAGCCCGTCATATCTTTGCCCCTTACGCCCTGGACACCATCTTCCCAGAGCTAGGAGAGCCGCTAGCCGACGCATTGCTACGCCCTCACCGTTGCTACCTACGCGAAATTACGCAGTTACGTGAATACCTTGCGGACCGTGGTCGTTACATCAAAGGCACAGCACACATCACAGGCGGCGGTTTTAAAGGCAACATCTCGCGTATCTTACCCGGCGGCACACAAGCCATCATCGACACCACAGCCTGGAGCGTCCCTCCACTCTTCAAACTCATGGCATCTCTGGGCAACTTACAGCAAGAAGAACTCTATCGTACATTCAACATGGGTATTGGTATGGTCATCGTATTATCGCCCAAGGGAGCCCTGGAAGCTCGTAGCCTGTTACCAGAGCTACGCACCATCGGCAAAATCACTAAAGGCGAAGGTGTAGTTCTGCAATGAAATTGTATACAGCCTACATTATATTTGACATTATTGACGTTTCCACAAACTATTACACTTCGTGCAAATATTAATAATGTCAAATAGTAAGGATATTCTTTTATGACCAATACACAACCCGAACTCGGCAAACTGTTAGCCGAAGGCAAAACAAAACGGATCTATGCTCATCCTGAAGACAATGAACTGGTCTACATACTTGCCAAAGACCAGATCACGGCAGGCGACGGCGCACGCCGCAACGAAATCGCAGGCAAATCGCGCTGGAGCACAATCACAACCGCCAACGTCTTCCGCGTCCTTAACGAGGCAAACATCGCAACTCATTTTGTACAACCCATAAATGAAACGACGATGCTCGTCAAACGCTGCACGATGATCCCCATCGAACATGTGCAACGCCGTATTGCAACCGGCTCTTATCTCAAACGCCACCCGGAAGTAAGTGAGGGCACACATTTTGAGCCAGTGCTCATCGAGACATTTCTCAAAGACGATGCACGCCACGACCCGCAAATCTGGCCTGCCGACATCATACAGCTCGGACTGGCAACGGAGCCAGAAATTGCCTGGATGGCAAATGAAGGGCGGCGCGTTTTCGCAACCCTTGAACATGCCTGGGCCCGCCTGGATATAACCCTGGTTGACCTGAAAATCGAGTTCGGTCGCGACACCCATGGTCACCTGCTAGTCGCAGATGTCATCGACAACGACAGCTGGCGTCTCTGGCCCGGCGGCGACAAAAATCGTATGCTCGACAAACAAGTATATCGCAATGCACAAAATATTACGCCAGCTACCCTACAAGACATCGCCGACCGCTACGCACTTGTAGCAGATTTAACCAAACAATTGAAAATATAACCTGCATAGCGGCAATCACTTATAGTTGTCGTTGCTCGTCTATCATCAACCGACCTTGCAATAACTATGTTACAGGAGAACCAACCAGAGTTCTCAGAGAGGAGCCGAGTATGGAGCGCCTACACGACGCTTGTGGAATAGTAGGCATCTACATGCCGAAGGGGGACGAGAGCCTCGATGTGCGGCGCTATATTACCCTGGCACTAACCGCCTTACAGCATCGCGGCCAGGAAAGTGCTGGCATGGCAGTCTATGACCCTGAAGGCCAGATCGAACACCGCGTAGGTATGGGAAAAGTACGTGATGTATTTAAAGATTCTGGTACCAATCTTCCCTACACCCATTGTGGCATTGGTCATGTACGCTACTCTACAACCGGCTCCAGTTGCGTCGAGAACGCCGGCCCCTTTGTAGTAGGCGAACAAAGGCATCAATACGACACAATAGCCCTGGCCCATAATGGCAATGTCGTCAACGGCAACGCCCTGCGCACCCTGCTGCCAGCGGAGGCTATGAAGTCTACCACCGAGAGCGAAATCATCGCCCTCCTCCTACTCTATGCAGAAGGCAACACGCTCCGCGACCGCATGATCGAGATATTCCCACTCTTACGCGGCTCCTACAGTCTTGTTATCCTGGCAGAGGGAAAACTGTACGCCGTACGCGATCCCTGGGGCATGCGCCCGCTCTGTATCGGTCGCATCGGCAACAACTGGATAGCGGCCTCAGAATCGTGTGCCCTGGATCGTATGGGCGCAACCTATATCCGCGAGGTAGAGCCCGGCGAGTTAATTACGATTGATGAAGACGGCATGCACTCTGACATCCTGGTGCGCACACAAAAACATTCGCTGTGTGTCTTTGAGCACATTTATTTCTCCGAGGCCACCAGCCGGCTCAACAACGCCTATGTCTATAACGTTCGCGAATCCCTGGGCCGCGAGCTGGCCCGCGAATATCCCGTAGAGGCCGATCTGGTCGTGCCCGTTCCCGACTCATCCATCCCATCGGCCCTGGGCTATGCCGAAGCGTCAGGCATCACCTACAGCCAGGCCATCATCAAAAATCGCTATAGCGACCGCTCTTTTATCAAACCGGATCAACGCCTACGCCAGCTCGAAGTAGACCTGAAGTTTAACTTTGTGCAACCCAAAATCGAAGGTGCCCGCCTGATCATTGTCGATGATTCTATTGTGCGCGGCAACACCATGAAACGTCTGGTATCCGCCTTACGTAATCGAGGTGTAAAAGAGATTCATCTGCGCTCAAGTGCTCCCCCGCTGCGCCATCCCTGCTACTTCGGCATCGATATCCCGCAGGAGGCAGAACTTATTGCAGCCGGTCGCACCATCCAGGAGGTTGCCGACTATATTGGAGTAGATAGTCTTGGTTACCTCAGCATGGCCGGCCTGGGACGCGCAATCCAAACCGCCGCATCCACCACATCCACCCACACACAGCCTGAGCGGCCAGATGATGAAACCTCACTCAAGTTCCTTAACAATGAATTCTGTTATGGTTGTATGGAAAAGCAGGGCTGGCCGTTTGATCCCATCGCAGGTGCTTCGCATGGATCACAGCATGTACACTTTATCTCGCGCCTTACAACTAAAAATTTCAGCATCCAAAAAGCGGATCGTGGCAGAGAAATAATGAACTAGCAATCCCCTGACCTGATACCACCCCGCGTGGTGACTACAGCTTGCTACCGTGTGCCCCGTCAGGGGTATGTGCCTCTGGGGTCCCTATCGTCGCTGGCTTGCATTCAAAGCAAGCAAAGGACGAAATACGGGCATCCCCAAAGGGGCACACGGCGGCAAGGGATTTTCGCTACGTGGATCAGTTCGGATACTATCAACAAGAAATAAAAAACGGAGGCTCTATCCTTATGCGTATATTCGTCATCGGGTCAGGCGCACGTGAGCATGCGCTGGTATGGAAACTGGCGCAGAGTCCACGCGTCTCAAAAATATATGTTGCGCCCGGCAATCCTGGCATGCAACCACATGCCGAACGCGTTCAAATAAGCGTCACTCAACTGCAAGAGCTCGCAAACTTCGCGGAAAGCAATGCCATCGATCTCACCATCGTCGGCCCCGAAGTACCCTTGGTCGAAGGCATCGCGGACATCTTCTGGCAGCGCAGTCTGCCTATCTTTGGTCCAATAAAAACAGGCGCAATGCTTGAAGGTAGCAAAGCTTTTGCCAAAGAACTCATGGCCAGTGCTGGCATCCCGACCGCCGGGCACGAGACCTTCAGTGACTATAATCTGGCTCGAACCTATCTGGAACGCCACGGCACTCCCGTTGTAGTTAAAGCGGACGGCAACGCAGCTGGCAAGGGTGCAATCATAGCCCTGGACATGGCTACCGCCCAGGATGCTATCAAGCAGATGATGGTTGATCGCGTCTTTGGCACGGCGGGCGACGTTGTGGTCATCGAAGATTATCTGGAGGGCGACGAAATTGGCGCAACCGCCATCTGTCACGGCACAAACTTCTTACCACTAACACTCACCCAGGATCATAAACGCGCCCTGGACAACGATCAGGGACTCAACACTGGCGGCATGGGTGTCTATACGCCGCTCCCATTTGTGGACCAGGCTCATACCGAACAGATATATGGAGAAATAGTCCAGGCCACCCTCTACGCCCTGAAAGATGCCCACATCGACTTCTCCGGCGTCCTCTACTCAAATATCATGCTCACTAAAAACGGCCCAAAGGTCATCGAGCATAATACCCGTTTTGGCGACCCCGAAACCCAGGCCTTCATGCTACTTCTCAAAGCCGACCTGCTCGATATCCTTACCTTCGCCAATGGCCCTAAAATCGATCCTGCTGCCCTCTGGCACCCCGGCTATGCCGTTAGCCTGAGTATTGCCTCCGGGGGCTATCCCGGCGCGTATCGCTCTGGTATCCCCATTACAGGCATTGAAGAGGCCAACCGCCTCCCCGACGTCCAGGTCTTCCACGCCGGTACCGCTCTGAAAGACGGCCAGCTCGTCACCGCTGGTGGTCGCGTGCTCAGCGTTGTAGCCCATGCCCCCACCCTACCAGCCGCCGTCGAACGCGTCTACGCCGCCGCCGCTCACATCTCCTTCGACGGCATACACTACCGCAAAGACATCGCCCATCGTAGCCTGAAAACATTATAGTGCTCTGGCACAGTTCATTTAACGGGAGGCCGCGTAGCGACGACCCTTGTGGTTGTCGTCGTTGCCCGGCTCTACAGGCGGTTCCCGGCAACAGGGACAAGCCGCTGTCGCTACGCGGCCAACCGCCAGTTGAAGTGGGTCAGAGCAATAGTTTCTTGCATATAATTTGCATTTTCCCATATTTTTGCTCGGAATGGAAAGATGCAAATTATATACGAAAGAAGAAAATAGGAACAATAAAATGATAGAACAGAATAGCACTAAATCTGCAACACTGCGCATTGCAGTACTTGTTTCGGGCAGCGGCAGTAATCTGCAAGCAATCATCGATGCACTCGCTAGCCAGCAGCTTCCTGGTGTTGAGATTGTGCTCGTGATTAGCAATAAGGCCGACGCTTATGGCCTACAACGAGCACTCAAACATAAACTCCCTGCCGCCTTTATCCCCTGGAAACAGCGTACAGAAGCTGAAGCACGCATCTCCGCCTTACTGCACCTCTTCCAGGCCGATCTGATCGTGCTGGCCGGCTGGATGCGTATTCTAAGTGCGGACTTCGTAGCACAATTTCCACAGCGCATCATCAACCTACATCCTGCCCTGCTTCCCGATGACGGCGCTGATACTTACACTACAAGCAATGGAACTACCATCCCGGCTCTGCGCGGCCTGCATGTAATACAGCAAGCGATTGATGCAGGATTAAAAGTCACTGGCAGCACTGTCCACTATGTTATACCCGCAGTCGATGCTGGCCCTGTCATCTGCCGCGCCGAACTCTCAATTACCTCACAAGATACGGAGGAGACTCTACAAACGCGCATCAAAGAACTCGAACATACATTGATTGTAGAGGCGGTACGTCTCCACGCTGAGCAAGCACGCCTGATGCACACCACAAAATGAAATTTGGCCGCGAGCTTCCCCTGAGCCGGGTATACCAATATACACAGCACATCTACTCTATATTTTTGTCTTTTTTGTGTTGTCTTTTCTCGCGTAGAATAAGTACTACTGTTTATAGAGCTTCGAAACCACTAATGTGCAAAGGTATATTACCGCTGTGCTCTACAGTTACTTCCTCATGCCTTACCGGTTCGATTATTCTACGCTCTTCTTGCAATAGTTCTTTGCGCACTACAATCTCTTCTACAGTAACGGTATACTTCTCGATCTTTACGCGCTCTTCACGCACAAAAATGCGCAGCATGCCTCCCTCTTTGAGCATCTCATCTTCGTAACCTTGCCCAGATCTAGCGCGATCCGCTTCCTGGTGAAGCGCTTCATTACCTGCCGGATCAGCCTCATTGCCAGCCATACCAACTGGATGGTGTACGGCATACATATTACCTGTATCCTGCTGATCAGCATCAACCTGTTCTGCACTTTTATCGGCAAATGGTAGGCGTTCGATAATAACTTCTTCACGCATTACTGGTACTGTAAAGGTTCTGTTCTCTGTTATCACTCGTTTATGGATGCGAATCTCGCCCGTCTGCACAACTTCTTTATGCACCTCGACTTCTTCCTGTCGAATAGGCACAATACGCTCTCTACCACCCAGTTCAGCAGGTAGAAGAATATTGTATGCACCATTACGCTGAAGAATTTCACGCACATCCAGTTGACGATCATGGGACTGTACGCTTACAACCATGTAACCCAAATCCAGCTCGCGCTGATAAAATTGACGTTGGTCAGCGCTGAGATCTAACTGATCAAGACTATCAGTTGCGTTTTCATCATGCCCACCAAGGGCCTGCTTTAATGAAGAAAACACACCACCAGAATTGTGTCCCCGAAACATTCGAATCTGGTTATCTTCCCAACCACTCTGATGCAACTGTTGAATGGCTTGCTCCGCCATCGTGCGATCACGAAAGACACCAATTACGCTGGCATTCTCATCTATTGCCATATTTCTCCCCTCATTAACACACTAAACTCGTTGCACAAACACATTCTATTTTCGTTTATTGACACGCATTCCCGGCTTCAAAATGAGACAAGAGAAAGTGATTTACCTTTTTTAGAGAAGTCAAATGCTTCTATAGTTGTGTTAAAAGGCTTATATAGCATGATTTCATCATCAAGACAAGTAATGCTTAGAAAATTTCTACTGCGGAGATTATCCTGTCTCCTATTTTTTAGCGCTATCGTATTAGACTGGTGAAGTACGAAAGCTCGCTAATTAGTACACAACAGTTTCCTGATTGTCAATTCACATGAGTCAACCATATAACGATCAATAATGCAAGAAGAATAAGTCGCATTCTTCTATTTACATTATTGGATCTCTAGCAAGTGCAGTACTACACCGTACTGGGGAAGGAGTTTAACAAATGACAACGTATCAGAATCCAATCGTCGTTGGCGTTTTCCAGAATGAGGCGGACGCGAAGCAGGCTCTTGATGATCTGCGCAACGCCGGGTTTGAGAAAAATCAGATCGGCTTTGCGATGCGTGAAGGTGGGGCAGTTACTACAAACCTGTTGAATGACCTGATCAATCTTGGTGTTCCCTCAGACCGCGCAAATTTCTATAATCAGTCTTATGCCACCGGCCTTCCCGTCGTTTCTGTTCGTGCTGATGGCCGTGAACGGGATGCCGCAAACATTCTTAGCACACATAACGCCACTGGCTTCAACGATGCTCAAGGCGACTACTATGACACTAATGTAAATAGGGATGCTATCGCTAACAGGACTACCACAGGTGCGTATGACAACGCGAATGCTGGTGCATTCAACAACCCAAACGCTGGTACATATGACAATGCGAATCCTGGCAATCGTACCGATTTTACTGATCAAGACCGCCGCTCAATACCTTTGCGCGAAGAGCAGCTGCAAGCGGACAAACAGCGGGTTCAAGCTGGTGAGGTCGGATTGCACAAAGAAATAGTTACTGAGCAACGCAATATCGATGTGCCAGTCACTCACGAGGAAGTTTATGTTGAGAGACGCTCCTTTGAGCCCCGTGCTTCCGATGCGCCTATTGGTCAGGATGAGACTATCCGCGTACCCGTCAGCGAGGAGCAGGTAAACGTTACAAAGAACACTGTAACAACCGGTGAAGTTCAGGTCGGCAAACGCGCCGTTACGGAAAATCAGCGGGTCAGTGATACGGTCAGTCGTGAAGAGGCCCGTCTAGATCGCTCCGGTAATCCACGCGTTCAGACAAACGATGATGAGTGGGCAAACAACACGACTGAGCGTCAAACCGAAAGTAATACACGCGACAACTAGTACTAGTTCACAATAGTCACAAACCGGGATGTGGCTGACATGCTACATCCCATAGTCGATTTAATCCATTCATTAAGGAGTTACATCATATGCTTTGGACTACTAACCGTATTGTTGCATTAGTGCTAGGGATAATTTATGCCCTGCTTGGTATCGTTGGCTTCTTTACACCCGTTGAGAATAGCACCGGCGTGCAAGCTGTTTTTGGCCTTTTCGACGCCGATACAGTACATAATATCATTCACCTCGTTATAGGTCTTATTGGTATTGCCGCTGCATTTACAGGGCAATCACGCACCTATAATCAGAGCTTTGGCATCTTCTATATCGTACTAACTATTCTGGGCCTTATTCCCGCTCTCTACTTTCCAGCAGGATCATATGGTCATGACGCAGGGTTGTTCCTGGGCCTGTTCCATTTGAATGTATGGGATCATATTCTGAATATCATTGCAGGTATCGTAGCCGCCGTTGTCGGTTTCGCCCTGGCAGGTTCGGCAACCCATCCAACAGCGCCAACAGATAGAGGAATTACGCAATAACTTGTCGCTTATACATCCCAACAAGCTTTTTCAGATTCGTGTGCGCTAAATTCGAATTTAGCGCACACGAATCTTTTTTTAATTACGAGTCGATTCGTCCACATGCGCCCTTCGAGGGTGGATAGATAATCGCCTGCTTATGCTGATGCTCATACATCCTGAATGCCTAAAGCAACTACTTTACAGTGATACCCACATGCTCTAATAAATTCTTGCATATATCTGCACGATGCTTCATAGGCATACGGCCAGGAATGCAATGTGAGTCGGAACCAGCACTTGCCAGCAGATCGTTTTTCTTTACATAGTCTAGAAAAACTTCGATGATCTCTCGGCTATGATATGGATGATAAACCTCAATCCCATCCAGGGGGATTTCTGCACGTACCTGATTTAGTAGTTCCACATCATAGTAGGTAAAACCATTCTCACGCCTGCCAGGATGTGCAATCAGACACACCCCTCCACTCTTATGCACCGCCTCAACAGTCTCGGCCATATCTGCACGAACAGAATAATAACCGGCTGTACGGATCATCTGCATAGCACGCTGCCAGTTAGCTGCATATCCGTGTTCATGCAACAAGAGTGCATTATCGCCGGGGAAACGCAGCTTCCCTTCATTTCGCACCAGCACTTCTTCCTGGCGTGGAAACTCATACCCTTGCTTACGCAAGGCTTCATTTACCTCATACGTGTTCTCTAGCTGCCGACGCACAATGCTGCTCGTGAGGGGTGCAAGCTCGTTCTGCTCTGGATCAAAACCATAACAGAGCACATCGCCCATACGGCCCTTCCCTACCTCACCGTTCCACTCCGTACTCATCTCTACGGCGGCTAACACCGGCAAGCCCTGCTCGGCGGCCAGGGCCTGTATCTCACTAACTTTATCTACCCGATCATGGTCGGTGACGGCTACAAGATCAAACTTTTCGGATACAAGAAAGTCGATAAGCTGTTGTGCAGGCCAGCGCCCATCGCTATACGTGGTGTGCATATGGAGATCAACAGAGGCATCCGGGCTTAATGTTAAATTGGTCGTAAGACGAGTCAAGGTCATCTCCTTCAGGTCAAAACTCCTTCTTAAACTTTTCAATTTAATCGTACCACACATTAGAATAACGCATTAGTGGCCCCCCAGTCCAAAATCCAGCGGCACCCCCAGCGTGTTAAGCAATGCGACGATCAGCGGCGCAATAATCAAGGCCGGCAACATATTGGCAACCTTGATCCGCTTGATCTCCAGGATGTTAAGTGCAAGCCCGATCAGAATGACCCCGCCAACCGCCGCCAGTTCAACAACACGTGGCTGCGCCCCCATACTCAAAGCTTGATCAGAGACAAGCAAGGGTTTTACCAGACCAGCAAGTAGCGCGATGCCACCCTGCACAATCAAAATAGTCATGCCTGCAAACAATGTGCCAATCCCAAAACTGCTGGCAAAAACAATGGCGGAAAAACCATCCAGCACAGCTTTGATCGCCAGCAAGCTAAAATTACCGGAAAGCCCATCATTAATCGCGCCGAGAATGGTAAGTGGCCCAACACAGAATTGCAAGCTAGCAATGACAAATGCAGTGGTAAAATTATGTTCGCTACCCGTCCGATCAAAGCGTTTTTTGAGCTGCTCACCCAGCCAGTTGATGCCTTTGTCTATATTGATTAATTCCCCTATGACTGAGCCGATCACCAGTGCCAGCAACGGAATCAGTGGATTCGCGGTCCTAATAGCGGATGATGTGCCAATAACGATGGTTATTAAGCCAAGACCAGATACCACAATGCCCTTGATACGTTCAGGCAGACGTCCCCCGATAATTAAACCAAGTATCCCCCCAACCATCACGGTCGCAAAATTGATAAGCGTCCCAATCATATAAATAAAAATCCTTCCGATTTTTTTGAGAGGATTAGAAGCGCGGCTTCTCCGTGCGAAAAGTCCTCCCATCCACACTTACAAAGGCAACAACATACTTATCTGTGGTACAATACCGTCGATCTGAATAGAAGAACGGCAACAATCTCTTACTTCCTTACATTGCATTTCAGGAGCGGAACGCTAGCACTTCGCATTCAGCTGAATGCTAATAAGGATCACACATAGAGCTGGAGGGTGACGATGTTGGAACAAAGCGATTTACTCGCAGGCCTCAATGAGCCACAACGCAAGGCAGTAACCACAACACAAGGGCCTGTGCTTATCTTAGCCGGCCCTGGCAGTGGCAAGACGCGTGTCATCACCCACCGCATCGCCTATCTTGTCCAACATGAGCACATCTCCCCCTGGAGTATACTTGCGGTGACCTTTACCAATAAGGCGGCTCGCGAGATGCGTGAGCGCCTGGAAAAATTGGTTGGCGTCAATGAGTCCAAAGAGATGAAAATCGGCACCTTCCACGCTATCTGTGCACGCGTCCTACGCGCTGAGGCCGATTATCTTGCTCCCCTGGGCCTCAACCGCTCTTTTGTGATCCTCGATACAGATGATCAGTCCACCCTGCTAAAACGCGCCATTAAAGAGTTAAATCTAGACGAGAAACAATATCGTCCGGCACTCGTGCAGTCGCTGATTTCGCGTGCCAAAAATGAGATGTATGGTCCCGATCAGATGGCGGAACAGGCAAGCAAATATGTCGAAGAGGTTGCGGCTCGCGTCTATAAAGTATATCAGAAGCTGTTACGCAGTAACAATAGCGTAGATTTTGATGACCTGCTTATGCTGACCGAGCAATTGTGGCGTCGTGAGCCAGAGGTGCTCAGGCGTTATCAGCACCGCTGGCACTATCTTCACGTCGATGAGTTTCAGGACTGCAACCTGCCACAATATAAGCTTATCCGCTTGCTCGGCTACGGAACCGACGATCACCATGAGGGGCTGGGCAATGTCTGTGTGGTAGGCGATGACGATCAGATGATCTATACATGGCGCGGGGCAAGCGCTGAAAATGTGTTACGCTTCGAACGCGATTTCCCCCAGACGCAAATTATACTGCTGGAGCAAAACTATCGCTCCACACAGACGATCCTCGATGCCGCTCAGGGTGTTGTGCGCCGCAACCGGTTGCGCAAAGACAAAACCCTCTGGACCGCTCACGGGAAAGGCGAGCAGGTGATTGTCCATGAGGCCTATAACGAAGAACAAGAGGGCCTTTATACAGCACAAGAGATCGTCCGTTTGCAGGCACGCGGCGATATTGAGAAGCGCGGCGATGTGGCGGTGATGTATCGTACGAATGCTCAATCGCGTGCAATTGAAGAGCAGTTCTTGCGCATGAATATTCCTTACAAGGTCATCGGTAGCCGCAAGTTCTATGATCGTAAAGAAATTAAAGATATGCTGGCCTATCTGCGCCTGCTGACCAATCCAAACGATGATCTTAGCCTGCAACGTATCGTGAATGTGCCAAACCGCAAGGTTGGCCCGAAGACGCTAGGCGAGTTACAGCAATGGGCCAGCAGACAAAATTTGTCGCTCTTCGCTGCACTCAAAAACATTAATGAACATCCCACGCTTGGTAAGGCGGCCAAATCTTCCCTTACAACTTTTCGCAACCTGATCTCCGATCTCAATGCCGCTATCGATGAGCTACATCTGCCTGAACTGCTCGATAGAATTTTGGAGCGCAGCGGCTATGGGCCAGAGCTACGCGCCGTTAGCGAGGGCGAAGAACTGGATCGCTGGGGTAACGTGCTCGAACTTCGCCGCGTGGCGGAAGATTATGCGGAGATCGAGACGCGCACAGCCCTTGAGCTTTTCCTGGAGAATGTGGCTCTGGTAGGTGGCGCAGATACAGTACAGTCGGCCGAGGACGGTACGTTGCTGCACGAAGAACAAAATGATGCGGTTACACTCATCACGCTGCATGCTGCTAAGGGTCTGGAGTTCCCGGTAGTCTTCATCGTTGGTATGGATGAAGGTTCTCTACCCCATTCGCGTTCGGTCGATAAGCCTGAGCAGATTGAGGAAGAGCGCCGCCTCGCATATGTGGGCTTCACACGGGCAATGCAGCGCCTCTATCTTGTACGCGCCCGCCGCCGCTCGCTCTTCGGCGAAACGCAATACACGGAGCCCTCACGCTTTCTTAAAGATATCCCGGCCAAACTGTTCCTCAATAGTGGTGGCACTCCGCAAAACAAAGCAACGAGCCAGAACGCGAATCGCCGCGACAACTGGGAAGACGATTTCAACCAGGACCCTTACGGCGATCAGGGGGGCCGTATTATTGGCCGAGGCACTCCACCCGCAGCGCCACGTGCAACACCGAAGTGGTCCACGCCCACGCCACCAGCTCCACGTCCTACACCATCTTATAAGTCACCCAATTCTTCATATCCAATCCCCTCTGTGCCACCAGTACAAAAAAATACTGGTACTCCACAGAAAAAACCTGCCGAGCAGCCAGCCGTCCCCGAAGCCTCAGCTTTTTAAACCCGGCGATCACGTCCGCCACGATAAGTTTGGCGATGGCATTGTGCTCAAGAGCGAGATGGAAGCAGGCACCGAGTTCGTAGAGGTCCAGTTCCAGGGCAAACACGGCAAGAAACACTTGAGCCTGGACTTCGCTAAACTAGAAAAATTGTAAATGCCGTAAGTGCCTGTATCAACCCGCGTAGCGACTATCCATCGTGGTGGTTGTCCTCGCCCGTATCAACCTGCGTAGCGACTATCACTCATAAACAATACTATTGCAACAAAGCGGCTCTTTCGAATGCAGCTTTAGCTTCTTCTTCAAGGCCAAGTATTTGATACACACGCCCTTTTCCATGATAGGCAGCTGCATATTGTGAATCGACCTTCAAGGCCTGTTCATAGGCTGCGAGCGCTTCTGGATATTGCTTGCGATCATAAAAAATATTTCCTTTGAAAAAATGAGGGGCCGCATAATCTGAATCAAGTTGTAAGGCTTGTTCATAAGCTGCAAGAGCTTCTGGATATTGTTTAAGATCGTAAAAAACATTCCCCTGATTAACATAAGGCTCAGCATAATCTTGCTTGAACTGTAAGGCTTGCTTATAGGCGACAAGAGCTTCAGTATACTTTTTAAGAGCATAGAAAACACGCCCCTTCCCATTATAAGCATGGGCACAGACCTCAAGAGAACCCGATTGCAGGGCTTGTTCATAGGCTGCAAGAGCCTCGGGGTAGAGCTGGAGATTTCGCAGTGTATGGCCTTTGTGACAATGAGCAACTGCATCGTGTGGATTGAAGCGCACAGCCTGTTCGTAGGCAATAAGAGCTACGGCATATTGTTGGAGAGCATAGAAAACACGCCCTTTAAGGAAATATGCAGTCGCATAATGGGGATCGATTAGTAATGCCTGCTCGTAGGCAACTAAAGCATCAGCATATAGCTTCTGGCTAAAGAGATACTGTCCTTCTTTTATCCACATCTCTTTAGTCCGTGGCGAAGGGATTGGCTTCGGTACAACGATCATTTGATGGGAGACCAGATCAATGCCATCACGCTTGCAAAACCTTGCCCCAATGCGATTCGCAGTACCACATTGAGGGCAATGTACCTCCAAAACAGCATCACCTAATTGATTCAAAACAACAAATTCATTGGTATGCAGAGAGCGTTTACTCGCTAGTTTCGTCTGAATGAGATCACGGATCGCAATAGCAATATTCTTAAAAGCTTCGTCCTCGTTTGACCAACAAGTAACCGGTAATTTTGAAGTAGGAAGGATCAGAGGCAGTTGTTTGATCAGTGTTCCTTCCCAGAGCACAGGGCGTAGCAAGATCGGAATGATCTCCACTTTTCCAGCCTCATAATGATTGAGTGCCGTCGTCAATTGCAGGTCATAACAATATTCGGATGCTATGAAATCCGGGCTGATGAGTAATAAAATAAGATCAGCTTCTTTGAGCTGCTTTTCCACCTCCAGCTTCAAATCGCTCCCAGCATGAACCGGAACATCCAGCCATGTCGTCAGCATTCTCTCGCGTTTTAGAGGTAATAAGTGCTTTGTAAGTTTATTTCTCAGCTCCTCATCTTCCGGTGCATAACAGGAATAGACTCTCAAGGCACCCGCGCTTATACTCATTGCTCTTCTCGCTTCTTCTCAGGCTTGTACAACAGACACTCCACTTATCCAACACTCCACACCTGTACAGTGTGATCTTTGGAAGTAGAAGCGATAAGCGTCCCATCTGGCGACCATGCCACCGAAAGCACTCCACCAGTATGACCTTCGTAAATAAAGGGTTGTCCACTGCCATCCGCGTTCCAAATATGCACCGTCTTATCGCTAGAATTAAGAGCGCCGGAGCCAGAGGTGCCCGAAGCTATACGCATCCCATCTGGCGACCATGCCACTGAAGTGACAATGACTTCCCAGGCGAAATAGTTGTGACCTTCATAAATGAATGGTTGCCCACTGCCATCCACGTTCCAGATATGCACAGCATCCTCTTTATCAGCGGATGCAGAAACAATGCGTGTACCATCTGGTGACCACGCTATTGCATTAATTGCACTAGAATGGCCCTTATAGATAAAAGGCTGTCCACTGCCGTCCACATTCCAGACATGTACCGTTTTATCGCAGGACGCAGAAGCTATACGCATCCCATCTGGCGACCACACTACTGAAAGCACTGCATCAGTATGACCCCCGTAGAGAAAGGGTTGCCCACTTCCGTCTGCATTCCACACTTGCACCGTTTTATCGCGGGACGCAGAAGCTATACGCGTCCCATCTGGCGACCATGCTAACCATTCAACAATGGACGTATGGCCTTTATAGCTGAAAGGTTGTCCGCTACCATCCACATTCCACACCCGCACATCCCTGGCATTGGAAAAAGCTGCGATACGCGCCCCATCGGGCGACCATACCACTGATCGCGCATAAAAAGAGGGATATGAGATGAGTGGTTGCCTGCTGCCATCAGCGTTCCAGATCTGTACCGTCTTATCAGCAGCAACAGAGGCGATGCGTTTCCCGTCAGGCAACCATGCCACTGAGAGAACCATATTGAAGTGGCGTCTGTAAGTGAAGCGTTGTCCACTGCCATCTGCATTCCATATTTGCACTGTGTTATCAGCAGAACCCGATGCTATTCGTTTATTATCGGATGACCATGCCACTGAGAGAACTTCATTATCATGGCCTATATAGGTGTAAGGTTTCCTACTACCATCAACATTCCATACCTGTACTGTCTTGTCAGCGGAACCTGATGCTATTCGTTTGCCATCGGGGGACCATGCCACTGATAACACCTTAGCGGAGTGACGATTGTAAGTGAAAGGCTGCCCACTACCGTCCGCATTCCATATTTGCACTGTGTTATCAGTAGAACTTGATGCTATTCGTTTGCTATCTGGCGACCACGCCACTGATAACACAATACGAACAGATAATGACAGTGAACTACGCTCAGCAGACAAATGACCACTGTAAGTAAAAGTCCGCCCGCTGCCATCCACATTCCACAATTGCACTGTGCCATCGGTAAAACCAGATGCTATTTGTGTGCCATCTGGCGACCAGGTCGCTGATAATATGTAAAAACGTGCTCGTTGAGCACGTGAGTAATACGGGCGGACAGAAGTAGAGGACAGAGAAAGCGGAGAAGGTAAGAACTTGTTGTAAGTAAAAGATTGCCCACTGCCATCCACATTCCACACTTGTACTATGTTATCACCAGAACAAGATGCTATACGTGAGCTATCCGGTGACCACACTACAAAATACACAGACGGGGATGCCACAGGAGCCTCACCCAATCCTACCGCCACTTGCGGCACATTGGGAATGTGACCAGAGTAAGTAAAAGGTTGCCCACTGCCGTCCGCATTCCAAACCTTTATTGTCTTCTTATCATCAGAGAAAGCCGCGATACGTTTCCCATCGGGCGACAATGCCCCTGGTCCAAGTACATCGGAATGGACTTCGCAGATAAAGGGTTGCTCGCTGCCATCTGCATTCCACACTTGCACCGTTTTATCCGTAGAGCCAGAGGCGATACGTTTGCCGTCGGGCGACCACGCTGCCGACCAGACATCGTTGGCGTGGCCGGTATAGCGAAATAGCAGCGCCCCTGGCGTTAGAGACTGGACAGCTGGTTTTCCACTGCCCTGGGGTTGAGGCGTAGATAAGCTCGTCGGTTGTATAACGGGTACAAGTGGAGTGGGATTTTGTCTTACAGGCTGTGTAGGAGGCAGAACAGGTGTAGAAGGTGGGTTAGCCGGATTAGGCAGAGTAGGAACTACGAGTAACTGTAACTCTTGTTTGACTAACAGAGTATTTGCCGGCCGTTTATCTTCGTCTATTTCCAGCATCTGAGTAATGAAGAGCGCCAGTTTGGTAGGTATGGTGGGTACCAGGGATTGTAAGGGAGGGAAGCGAAATGGAGAAGATGCAGGATCATGCCCCGAAATAAGTTGATGCAGTGTTGCGCCAAGACTATAAATATCGGAACGTGGTGTGGTTTGAGCTTTGCCGTATTGCTCTGCCGGGGCATAGCCAGGTGAGCCAATATACGCTGTATCTTTGGCCTGTTGAGGCTTGAAGTGGCGTGCAATACCAAAGTCAATCAGGTAGATGTGCCCATCCGCTGTCGGTGTAAGCATAATATTGTCCGGTTTGAGATCGCGAAAGATAATCGGGGGCTGCTGATTATGTAAATAGCTAAGCACGGTACATAGCTGTATACCAATCTGTATAGCCTCAGCCAGCGGGAGCTTTCCACTCTGAGTATGGCCGAGGTAGTCTTTAAGCGTCTCCCCCTCAATAAAGCTCATGACCAGATACCAGCGCTTATTCTCTTCAAAGTGATCAAAAATGCTGGGCAGGTTGGGATGCTGCAAGCGAGCAAGCATAATCGCTTCCTGTTTGAAGGCATCAGCAGCTTGTTGCTGCTCTTGAGGATTCAGGCCACTCTGGCTCATCTCCTTGAGAGCAACCTGACGGTTACCTAGTTGCATATCCTCAGCCCGATAGACTGCACCCATGCCACCTTGGCCGATAGGCGCGATAATGCGATAGCGTTGCTTCAGCAGAACATCTGCCAGCAAACATCCAGTTGCAGAATTATAGATGCCGGGTTGTACCATTTGCAAAGAGTAACCACAAGAGCGACAATAGGCGGCCTGTGACCGATTGGCCGCTCCGCAATTATCACAAAAGAGTGGGGGCTGCATTATACAGTGCGTTCCTTTCAAATCAAAGTTTCAGGTAGTCCACCGCGTTATTGCCCAGGTTAACTTTGCGCTTTCGCGAGGATTGCAAAATCTCGTTGACCCTTCGCAAGTTTTGAGGAGAGCTTTTGCCTCATTATGATTCGCAGCGCTATCGCAAAATAGACGTTTACCAATACCATTTTATCAGAAAAACAGCGTAAAATAGACCTTTTCCCTTATGAATTATTGTGTAACGCACACACCTCTCTAGAGCTATTTGCACACCTTTTGCGCTTCTCTCCAGTCTTGCCATACCAGAACTGTAGCCCATACGATTATGAGCTTGCTCGACATCTCGGTTGTATAATGCTATACTTCTTTTTGTTAAAGAGAAAAAATCGGGTATCACGTACTCCATATATATTCACGTGTATTGCAACCCTATCAACATCATCATCTAAACTACAATGCAAAACAAACACGAAGAAGCTTCGCTCTTTCACGCCAACCGTGAACTAGAGGTATTACACACAATCGCCGGCTACCTGAACCGTCAGGTGGACGTACATGATGCGTTGCAAGAAGTACTTACACATGTCACAGACCTGCTTGGCTTGTCCACAGGTTGGGTCTGGCTGTTTGCAGAGGACGGACAACCCAGAGTGGCGGCGTCGCAAAATCTGCCACCCTATCTGGCCGATCATCCAGAACGTATGATGGGTTCATGCGTCTGCCTGGACACATTCATGACCGGGACAATGGAACGTGCCTCTAATGTGGATGTCCTGCGCTGCAGTCGGCTCAAAAACGCAGAACGCGATAGCGATCCATCCGCACTTGGCCTACGCTTCCATTCCAGTGTCCCCATTTATGCTGGCAATAATCTGCTGGGCGTGATGAATGTGGCGAGCGAGGATTGGCGCGAGTTGGACACGGAAGAGCTACAATTGTTGCATATTATTAGCGATCAGATCGGCCTGGCAATGCAACGCGCCCGCCTCTCGGCAGAGCAGCGGCGAGCAGCAGCCCGTATTGCAACCATTGAAGAGCGCAATCGCCTGGCACGCGAGATTCATGATACATTGGCTCAAGGGCTGGCCGCCATCACATTGCAACTCGAAACGGCCGACGCGTTAAGCTCAACGCGTCCCGAACGCGCACGTGAAGCCATTCAACGCGCCCTCCAGCTTGCACGCAGCAATCAAGAGGAGGCACGCCGCTCTGTTATGGATCTGCGCTCCGCCCCCTTACAAGAACATACGCTACCAGAAGCGTTAGCTACATTGGCCGGCGCTGAACTTTTCCCAGTTGTAGATTATACATGTGCCCCCGCGCAGGATTTTCCTGCCTTGCCAGCTCGTATCGAAGCAGGGCTGTACCGCATCGCACAAGAAGCCCTGACAAATGCACGCCAGCACGCTCGCGCCAGCCATATTGTCCTTAAACTTATGGCCGAGGATAACTGGATCAGCCTGTTGATCCAGGATGATGGCTGCGGCTTCGATCCTGATAGTCTGCAAGATACTGGTTTTAGCTCGACCCACTTCGGTCTGGCTGGTATGGGCGAACGCGTGCATATCCTTAGTGGTAGTATGTGCCTTTTTAGCGCACCTGGCGCAGGCACCTGTATTGAGGTTTCGGTTCCTTATTGATTGATATAATATTCCTCCTTAAACATGTTAATATTTTTCTCTTCTACTATTACTATCAATATGTAACAAGCTAGAAAGGTACAAATTATGGTTCGCATTTTGCTCGTTGACGACCATCCTATTGTACGCGAGGGGCTTCGGGCCCTCCTGGAAACACAGGAGGACTTTGAAGTGATTGCAGAGAGCGCCAATGGAGAAGAGGCTCTACGCCTCACGACTACGCTGCAACCCGATATGCTCTTACTCGATCTTGAAATGCCGGTGATGGACGGCGTTGAGACGATTCGTCGCCTCCATCAATTATCCCAGCCTCCACGTGTAATCGTCTTTACCGCCTTTGACGATGATGATCGTATTATACATGCGTTGCAAGCAGGCGCTAATGGCTATCTTCTAAAAAATGCTCCTCGTGACGAGATCTTTAAGGCTATACGCATCACAGTCGAGGGGGGCTCAATGCTCCAGCCTATAGTAGCTTCGAAACTCTTGCGCCACGTGGGTCTACAACAAAAAATACTTATTAGCCGCCAACCAGCCAATAATTTCCCTATCGAAGATTTAACCGAGCGCGAACTTGAGGTGCTCAATCTACTGGCTCAGGGCATGCCAAACAAAGAGATTGCCACCCATCTCGTAATTAGTGAGCGCACAGCAAAGTTCCACGTCAGCTCTATTACAAGCAAACTGGGCGCAACTAATCGTACTGAGGCAGTCTCTCTCGCTATACAACATGGCCTGGTTACACTCATACATAAGTCTTAAAACCGTAAAAATTTAAGGATGCTATACGTGCAATTATTATAGGCCAACAACGACAGTTGCTCTTGTTAGCCAACACCGACAACGACCTAGCCAACAATGACAAGCACTTAGCCAACAACGGCAACCACGAGGGATTGCCGCTACGCGGTTGCTTTGGCGGTGTTGCTCTTTCCTGGCTCTCTGATTAGCCAACAACGGCAACCACGAGGGATTGCCGCTACGCGGTTGCTTTGGCGGTGTTGCTCTTTCCTGGCTCTCTGGCTTTTTGAGCCTGTCAAGTCGTTGGCACCAGTTGAGAAGTGCACGGATAACCTCTGGTTAGTAAGAAATTCAGGCTAATTTTCCTATTATTACGGAAGAATAGAAACAACTTGAGATAAAATACATCATAGAGATGATGTACAATAAATTTGTTGCACACTTCTCTCAATTCTAAGCATTCGTTATTTGGCGAATCGTCCCACTATCGGTAGATAGGTGCAATTATTTATGTTATTTTCGCGTACTGGTGCCTTTTTGCTGGCGTTCGCTTTTATTATCTTGCTTTCGTGGGGCGCTATTGCTTTAACACAAACAATTGGTACAACAATCACTCATGGACGCAATGTGCAACATAACGATGGCGTTATTGTAACGTTGGACCAACAGCAAAATTTAGTACTTATGGCATCAAACGGCGTACGGGTTCAGCTCCGCTGTGTCGAGCGTTGCCTCGGCGAGAGGGACCATATAGTACGCCATATTAGAGAACATGCACATACTGATGTATACTATGTGCAGATGCCAGATGGCGTTCTGGCCGCGACCGATGTCGATTAGGCTATGGTGCTCTCATATATACAGAGTGATGATGACTACGTTTGTTTATCAGGAAGCTTAAATTACATGACCAGAGCAAATATGTTTATCATTGGTATATTTGACTTTGTGTATTATTTATCCATTTGTAATGTGTCATAGGATGAGGTTGTGATGAATAATTCAGATCAGAGATTAGTGTCCAGGCCAAATAATCCCAGTAGCCCTGCCTCTTTAGAAAGTGCCGATATCGTGATTGTAGGCAATGGCATTGCAGGGCTTACCGCCGCTGTCGAGGCTCGTCGCCTCGATCCAGATAAGCGCATCGTTATCATCACAGATCAAAATCACCCTACCATTAATACACCTGCTTTAAAACAGTTCGCTATCGCTAAGCTGACGCGTGAGCAGTTACTTGCTTACCCGGCTGGTACGGAGCGTACAGAGCGCATCCATATTGTTAATTCTAAGGTCGAAGAGATCCATGCTCAGAGCAAGTATGTCAGTCTGAGCGGCAAACGTGGCTTTGGCTACGGTTCGCTGCTGATCGCCACTGGTAGCTATGCGATGGGCCTCCCTGCCAATATACCCGGTCGTAATTTTGATGGCGTACTGACATTACATCGTTTGCAGGACTACCTGGACTTGCGCCGCCGCATCGGCGAAGTCAATGAGGCTGTAGTGGTTGGCGGTGGCGTTCATGCGATTGAGACGGTGATGGGGCTGCTCCACTGGGGCATTCATGTCCATTGGTTGATCCGTGGCACGACCTTTATGAAAGGGATGTTGGATGAACCGTCCTCGGAGATGGTGCTTAATAGTATCCGTCGCGGTGGTGCAACAGTTCATCTGGAGACGGAAGTGGTTGGCATTGTAGGCCGAGTGGGATCGGTTGCGGGCATCATTACGAATCAGCAGGAGATGATCCCTTGCCAGCTTGTCTTGAGCTGCACTGGCACCAAAGCGGCCAAGTCGCTCGCCGATCATTGTACGGTGCCGATGAAGCACGACAATGGTATCCTGGTTGATGATAAATTGCGTACAAGTGTGCGCGATATTTATGCCGCTGGCGATGTGGCTGCCTTGAGGAATCCGCAAACGAATAAATATGAGCCTCGTGCACAATGGTATGCCGCCAGGACTCAAGGACGTATTGCGGGGGCGATGATGGTTGGCCATGATGAGCTAGCACTTCAGCCCTTCGGTGTCTACTGGCACGCTACCCACGTGGGTGAGCTCTCTATGCTCACGGTGGGTGAACCTTTGAGCAAAGATCGCAATCTTGTAACGTTGACTGACAATAGTCAGGGCTCTTACCGCCGCGTTACTATTATGGGCGACCGCCTGGTAGGCTACCTCTCGCTCGGTACAACACCACCTGACAGCCTGGCAATCAAACGCATCGTTGACGAAGGTCATTCTATCCGCGATGTGATTAAGCCTTTGCTAAAAGGACAGTTTGATGCTCGCGATTATATCTCTCGCCAGCGCTCACGTGCTACCCAGACTCTCCTGACACAAAAGTTACCGCCCTTGCTACAAGAACGTACACAGAGTGGTCCAGTTACACGCCGTCTAACAGAAGACCTGACTCCTCGGCGACAGACCGACCCTCTCCGCGCAACCAGAAACGATGATTATCAACAAGCTCCTGTCAGGCGCGATGATTATCAGCAGGTTCCTGCCAGGTACGATAATTATCAACAAGCTCCTACCAGGCGCGATGATTATCAACAAGCTCAGAGTGTTGCACGTGCGCATCCAGAACCAACGTTGGCTTATGAGGATGAAATTAATCCATTTACTGGTAATTTACCCTCTCTTCGCGCTAGTCGCGATGCCAGGGATGTAAATTCTCGACCACAACCCGAGAATTTTACTGATGAAATTAATCCATTTACTGGTAATTTACCCTCTCTTCGCGCTAGTCGCGATGCCAGGGATGTAGATTCTCGACCACAACCCGAGAATTTTACTGATGAAATTAATCCGTTTACTGGTAATTTACCCGGCATTGCACCGCAACGCGAACCTGATAGGAGATCAACGTCATACGAAAAATCTGGACAGTCCAATAAACTTTTACCACCCAGGCAAGAAAAACGACAAAGTCAGAAACTCTGGGCATTTATAGATCAGAATTAGTTCCCACTATTCTGGTCTACTATCCTGTGTCTACTATGCATGAAGTATTCGCTACATCGTGCCTGGTATATATCGCCCGGAGAGAGAAAGGTCCTCCGATGCTTAAAATGCTTAAACCCAATTCTATTATTTTACATAAAACAAAACCCCAGGTGGGGCAGGAGATACGAGCTTGTATTGGTTGCAATGAATGCTTGCTGGCTTGCCCCGCTGTGGCCGAGCCGATTACGATTGATGTTCTTAATCGAGAAACGCTATCGGGCGAGGTGTCCGCTCCTGTGGCTCGCTTCGCTCGCTCATGCTACCAATGTGGCGCTTGCGTGTCGCCCTGCCCGGTAGGCTTACATCGCGATGCTATGATGATGTGGCTTAAAGTACGTTTACTCTCTATGGAAAACGAAAGGTGAATCTATGCAGAGACGCGATGATAAAGGCTACCCATGGTTGTACTTCGACGCAAATCGCCAGGCTTTTCTACCCGTTCTGGTGACTCTCTGTATTGTCGCTCTAGCCATTGCTAGCTTTTTCATCTATAGTCGTATCAGCACTGACCTCTCGCCTGATAGCGTGGCTGGCTATACCTATGCTATCGCTGGTACGATAGCTATGTTACTAGCTACGTTTCTCTATCCACGTGTTCGTCTCTCGCGCAAACGCAGGATGGGGCAGCTTAATTCTGCTCTTCTGTGGCATATTGGCCTTGGTGTGATTGCCCTGGTGCTGCTGTTCTTGCATTCTTTCGCTAACCTGAATCCACGCTCTGGTACTTATGCTCTTTATGGTATGATTGCAATCGTGATTAGCGGGGCATGTGGTCGCGCTATTGATCGCCTGGCACCACGCTTGATCGCACAGGAAGCAAGCAGAGCCCTGACGGAGCAGGGTGAGGATCGTATTGAGGTTATTTCACATACTATCCAGGCGATTGTATCGTACAACACTGAACATGTACGCGGCTTTAATACGACGAAACCCGATAAGCGCGAACAGTCACCCGCGAAAACAGCCGCTCACTCGCCGAAGTCTTTGTTGCCGGAATCCTGGGATCTGGCCTTTATTTCTCTGGCTGAGACTCCACAAGAGGCAAGCCGCAATGCACAACAGTATCGTTTCGTGCCCGATCCCAAAAGTCCTTTGTCTGGCCCAGGCGCTCTTATCCCTGGTTATGCTGAACAAATGCAGCACATGCAATACGCACAAAAAGCGCTGCAACGAGAGGGATTTTTTCGGGCGCTTATCCGTTACTGGCGTATCTTTCATGTCCTGCTCGTCCTGCTAACAATTGGCCTTACACTCTGGCATCTTGAATATGCCGCAGCGCTGTTAATTCCAACATTTTTGCATCATTAATAAACTGTATTACCATATTTGCACACGTTTGATTGTTTTCTACGCCACCATAGTATCGCTCTCTATCAGCAATAGTAGAATTGATCAACTTATATTTAGAGTAGTAAAAGGAAAAAATTCCAACTTCTAGTTTAGTTTTTTTACAACCAAAACATGCTCTTGCTCGTATTACCTATATGCCATTTAGCAGGAGAAAGAAAAAATGCAACAACAATCCGCAAACCAATTGTATACCGATGAACATTTAAAAAGAAAGTTTGCCCACCCTAAACGTCTGGATGTCTTTTTTCACGCAGTAAGAACGTTTAAATTAATCGGAAGCCTCATGGCCGATGGGCGTGTGCCAATTGTGCGTAAAGTGCTTTTTGTAGGCTCTATTGCAGCTCTGGGGATCTTCCTGTTTTTCCCTGATCTTATCAGTGAAACGATTCTTAAGCACTGTACTCCCACTGGTTGGGACGGTTCTGGGGGTCCCTCTTGATGCAGGCATTGACTGGATTGCTTTCGCGCTGGTGGTTGTAAGTTTATTGCGTTACTTCCCGGCCGAGATTGTCTCGGAACATTATAGCTAGTATCTTTAACAAATAAATAATGCCGCTCGTTTCTCTAGCAGTGTTTCCATCTTACCCAAAAATGGCTATCCCCCTGCGGCACAAAACCACCTTCTACACCTGTTTGTGGTCGTCTCACAGGGGGGATTATTTTCACCATTACTGGTCTGCTCCTGACAATCAAGAACATTTTTAAGTATGATGTACCAGAGTGTTATCGAATGGCTATGTCAGGCCACACCAGTCGGTACACATTATGATTCTCTTCACCACTATTAACATGAGATCGATTGATCGACCCAATACATTGATGTTATTCAATCTACAAAGAATCTGGAGAGGCCTGCTTGAAATGCAACTGATTTCCCCTCATCCCTCATAGTTGTAGTTACTCCCTGCTTTCCTTCATCTTTATAGGTGTAATTTGTCACTTGCGCTGGATGGTCTGAATTTCGTTCCATCATTTATAAACACATACACCTGATTCTGATTGCTAAGATGTATTGTTACGATCATATCCAGTTTACCATCGCCATTCACATCGCGAAAATCAAGTAAGATGGGTGCCAGACCATCATCACCCACGATATAAACTGGAGCAACATAGCTGACGGATTTGGCCGGGTCGCCTGCCATGAGTTCAATAACTACAGCCTGATGATTTAAGTTTATGGCTATAAAATGGCTTGGGTGAGCAGCGCTATCTCCCCCTTGCCCAACTACTTGATCAACTTGATAAGTGCGTGGATTCCCATAGCGGTAGTCATCGTAACGTTGCGTTCCCCATGCAAGAACTGAGCTGCCCACAACCCATAGCACAAGCATAGCAACCATGCCAACTCCAGCAGGCAGAAGCCAATGCACTTTTCTGTGATCGGACTCTTTCCTCTCGGGTTTTGGCGGCGGTTGAGAGGTCATGCGTGGTTGCCGTACGGTCTGGCCCGAACCGGGACCCTGACCTGGACGGTTTAAGGATAAGTCCCTTGCCGTGCCACGTCTCTGCGTCACAGGCTGTATGTTTGTCTTGCGCGGTGACTGTGCACCAGTATCAAAACGAACTACACTAGTATGAGGGCGACGTGCATCCAACATTCCCTGGTCCACCTGATAGCTATCCATCGGGTAGCCGCCTGTGTTTGTCATTGCATCACCATGTCCAAAGATAGGAGCATTGGTTTCTGGCCCTCCAGTTGTTGTACTACGGCGTTGCTGCCGCCTTGGTTGTACTATTTGTTCATCATCGGCCGCCATGAGTTTTCCTTTCTCTCTCTACGTGGCCTTTCCTGTCACGTGTACAGGATCGAATCTTAGTTTTGCGTTAAAACTGCATCGAAGGCTATCATACTATCATACTGATACCAGTGTCAAATAAACTATTTCACTTCGTGTAAAAACTAATCATCAAGCTCCATTTTTGCCTTCTATAGTTCAATAACATTCATTATAACCCATATTGATACAATCAGTATCGTGTCAATCAGGTTATGAAAATTATCTGCACTAAAGATATACTTAATATAATAAACCTGATACACAAAAAGGTTGCAGCAGCCGTTAGCAGTACAAAAAAATGATGGGCTACTTCGCCAGACTCACTATTATCCCTAAATGTATTAGCCAATTTATAAATGTTACAACTATATACTGTTTATAAACCATATAAAAAAAGTTCGCTATTATATTTAACGTTCCCATATGCTAATAATGGCCGATGTTTATCTCCTTACTATAGAGAATACGAATCATAAACACATGTGGCATACAAAATGTGTAATACAAAAATAAAAGACTGTAGCCGTGAGCGAGCATGCAGAAAAATGAGATGTGCCAACGCAGCACTACATCAATAGGATGTAATATAGATATTCTCTTTAACAGTATGATGGAAGCAGGATACTTTATTGTGATGCTTTGCTTTATTCAGGAGATGTGTGTTATGCGTAGTACAAATGTACTTTTTTCGGCTCAACAAAAAAGTAGTCTACCAGAGTTGATGTATAGTCTGGCTAGTTTGTCCGAACTCTTTGAACTCGGCCTGACAAGCGAGGCAGAGATGGAAACAGAAGATACGCATACACACATTCTGACACATATGCGCCGGGCTATTCGCGCCCATAGTGCTTGCCTGCTTCTCTACTATAAAGCTCAGGAGCGTTTTGTGCCGGTTGCCAGCCAGGGCGAGAAGTTATCCTGCGGCACCCTTGCCAGTATTATAGACAATCACGATATAGAACAGTTTGCTGCACGCGGGCCTGGTGGCACTCTTAGCACCATTCAGCTAGATGATTTACATATCTTACTCGTCTCACTTACCTGTCACAATGTCTTCATTGGCCTGGTAGCCCTTACCCTCTCAAGCGCAGATTCATTATTAGATGAGCGCGGTCTACTCCTCACTTATATGGGAAGTGTGGCGGCACAGATTTTATACAATAATGATATGCGTTCCAACGAACTTCACTCTGCCCTGACACAGGAACGCAACCGCATTGCCCGCGATCTTCACGACGGCGTCGTTCAGCAGATCACATATGTCATATATAAACTTGAATTTATTCAACATCTGCTCGAAACTGGCCTGACGCAACAGGTTACAACCGAAATAGAGCGTATAGCGACCATTTTAAACGAGAGCATGCAGGATCTACATTCTACTACAACCTCTTTTCTGCCCTCACTATTAAATACATATAGCTTCAATGTGGCTCTGGCCTCTCTTCTGCAGGATTATCAGCTCGACAGTCCTGCTATCTCGTTGGAGCAGGAGATCGCCGCTTTGCCACCCATGTCAGCTACACTAGAAGCTGCTATCTTCCGCGTTATCCAGGAAACGCTGAACAACATCCGTAAGCATGCTATGGCGACCAGAATCGCGCTACGCATCCAGCTACAACCGGAGGACACTGTACTGCTTGAGATCTATGATAATGGGTGCGGCTTTGATACCCAATACATTCCAGGCTGGCTACACTCACAACATATTCCGCGCGATACTGCCCATAATGGTTTGCGCGGCATACATGAACGCGTTCAGGAACTAGCCGGCACCTGGCACATCGAGAGTCAACCTGGAGCTGGCACAACTATCCGCGCTACCTTCCCATTAACAGATTCTCACCTGGAACTCACTCAGCGCGAAAGCGAAATTTTGCAACTCATCGTGGCTGGCCTCGATAATCATGCTATCGCCCGTAAGCTTTCGATTAGAAGCGAGACAGTACAAAAACATGTTGAACGTATTACCCAGAAACTACATGTCAAAGATCGCTCTCAGGTTGCTGTTATGGCCTCGAAATTCAAACGCCGCAATCAGATAGATTAGTTGCTTGCTTCGTTGTATCCTTTGTACGTTCGCTCCTCACCTGTATTCATGTTGCGCGAACTTTCTTGCATCTTTACTTGACCATTCAAGGTTTCGTCTGTATACTTTTCCTCTGAGAGTGGTGGGGGCCGATGCCTCTCACGGCCCGCTTGAGGGTGCTAAAAGAAAAAGGGATATACACAATTTGAAATATATAAAAATTGATTCTTATAAGCTGGCTGCGACCATTATTATCACCTGCGCAACGGGACTACGTATCTTACTCGCAGCACTCAACTGGCCTCCCACGAATAGTGACGAAGGGACCATGGCCATAATGGCCCTCAATATCGCCTATCATGGCGAGCATCCATATATGTATTATGGACAGGACTACATGGGTGTAATCGAGGCTTATCTTGGTGCTGGCTTCTTCCACCTCTTCGGCTCTCCTTCACTTTTCGCCCTCCGCCTTGGTGTGATCTTGCTG
This sequence comes from uncultured Chloroflexia bacterium, assembly GCA_963850365.1. Classification (GTDB taxonomy): domain Bacteria; phylum Chloroflexota; class Ktedonobacteria; order Ktedonobacterales; family Ktedonobacteraceae; genus Dictyobacter. The sequence continues at coordinate 299,200 of CAWKKX010000025.1, read as the reverse complement.
GTTATGCTCTTTTTCATCACAACTTATCTGCTGAGCAGTATGATCTTTTCGCGATCACTGGCGCTTGTAACACTGATCGTATTAAGTGTTGGCTCAATCCCCTTGCTTACCCGTCAAATGATTGCAACGGGCGGCTCTTCCCAGACGTTGCTTTTTGGTTCTCTGGCCTTCCTGCTGGCAACCTGGCTCTCAAGTACTTATCGTCGCTCGTCGCCGTTGCCCACCAGACTCCGGCGTCTCGCTGCCTATATGCTCTTTGGCCTGGTGGTTGGGCTGGGTATGTGGAGCGATATGATCGTTCTGCCCTATCTGGCTATAGCCTGCCTCCTGCTGCTCTTTTTTTGTTGGCGCGACCTTATCTGGGGCTGCCTACCAGCGCTCTGTGGCGTTTTTATCGGGTTACAACCCTCGCTACGCTTTAACCAGGCCCAGGGACTAAACCCATTAGAGACACTCCTGAAATTAGCTCATGGCAGCAATGCAGTGGCACCTACGACGCTTCACGGCATTCTGCACAATCTGCAAGCAACAACGCTCGTCAGTATTCCCACGGCGACCGGTTTTCCTTTCTGTCCTGTTACGGAGATGACCTTTCTGGGCGATAATTCGCCGCAGACATTACAATGCACGCTTGCTCATGCAAGTTGGGGGGTCGGCTATATTGTGCTTGTGATCTCTGCCTTTGTGTTCGCCCTTCTTTTGCTTGCTCGCTTACAACTGCGTGAGAAGGCTATAATGGGCAAGTTTGAATATCATCAGGTACTTGTCCGTCGTACCACGCAATTTCTGCTTATCACAACTGCATTGCTCAATATCGTTGTTTACACATTTAGCTCTGGCCCGGTCGATCAACCCAGTTTCCATGCCCGCTATCTTGTAGGACTACTGATCGCTACACCGGCACTACTCGCACCTCTCTGGAGCGCCGCCAGCCAGATTCACCCACGCACACTCCTGCTACGCTCCCGCGTCTACGCCAGCCGCGTAATCCTTGCGCTTGCCTGGTTGATTCTCCTGACAGGAACTATTATCGCCTTTGCAGAAGTCCCCGCCGCCCAGGCCGCAAATCAGCAGCGGCTCGCTCTGCTCACCGACCTGGAACACGCTGGCATCAACCATATCTATACTGAATACTGGACCTGCAACAACCTGGCCTTTGCTAGCAACGAACATGTCATCTGCGGCGTAATCGACGCTAATCTGCAACCCACACACAACCGTGCCCCGCGTTACTACGACATAGTTCGCGCTGATCCACACACATCCTATGTCTGCCCCATACACATCGAAAATATGACGACCCCAAATTATAATTGCCTGCCCGCCCTCGAACGTATGGTAGCACAGGCTCCCACAGGCTCGTATCAACGCTATGTATTCGGAAATTACGTTGTCTATCAACCCATTAGATAAATTCATGCCAGAGACCATTTTTGCATATTTCATATATTATTGCTTAAAGTGCAATAATATATGAAATATGAAAAATACAAATAATAACAAAAAAATAACTATAAGTCCTCCTGAGGCAAAAGGCCCTGGCGCAGTGCGAAAATAGCTACCTGAGTACGATCTCTCAAGTGCAGCTTCTGGAAAATGATCGACAAATAATTCTTTACCGTCTTCTCAGAGTAGGCCAACTGCTCTGCAATCTCTTTATTGCTCATACCGGTCGCGAGATAGCGAATGAGTTCAATCTCCTTCTCCGACAGTTGTGCAACATGCTTTCCATCATGGGCAGCATCAGACTGTCGCCGCACCTCATTTACTAGAATACCCGTCAGCGAGGGCGCAATTGCCACACCACCCGTGTGTACGGTACGAATCGCCTGGGCCACATCGCGTGCCGAAGTATTTTTCAGCAGATAGCCCCTGGCACCATTGCGCATAGCCTCCACTACCTGCTGATTCTGTCTATGCATAGTCAGTATAATAACCGCAACATTAGGAAACTGGTCCACGACCTGGCGTGTGATGACGATACCATCAATAACTGGTAGATTAATATCCATCAGCACCACATCTGGTTGTGTGAGCCGGATCTGCTCCAGAGCAGCAAATCCATCGACCGCCTCCCCAACCACCTGCAGATCTTCTTCTAACGCAAAAAGTTGGCTCAAGCCCTCGCGGATAAGTGTATGATCATCCACAATAAGCACCCGAATACAATTTGCCGCTTGCATATCTGCCATGCTACACTCATTGGCGCTAGCTATAACCTCCGTCTGCGCCTCCTCCACAACAGACGCTACCATCCCAGTAGTTGATTCCGCAGCAACCATAGCACAAAATTGATATTTATCAGGATCAGAATAATGCATGAAAAACTCCCTCTCACTCCACGTAGCGACACGACAGTCCCTCGTAGTTGTCATCTCCCCCTACACACAAATCTCACCCCATATAACTTGCTCCAACAAACACTACCCTGGACAGCTCTACGCTTCCTTTCAAATCTCTCTACCACGTATTTAGTATAGCAACTACACCACAAAAGCATAGACAAATCTTAAGAAAGTGTCATGCCTCATTACACCTTAATTTATTTATTAGCGATAATTCACGAAAATTACGCTCTATATATCTCTTTGCATCAATTTATGCTTTTATAATCTGATGCATTTTTTGCAAAAAGATGTAAAAAATATATAAAAAATTTTCCAGCGAGTAGCTATCTTCAAAAAGATAGGATATAGTATACAGTATATAAAGTCAGGTGGCCGGCGCAACTCCCGTGAAAGAAGAAAAGAAAGGAAGTTTTATTTAGTATGCAGGAAATATCCTATCAGACGCAAGCCCTGCCACTCATCTATACTGAGGTAGAAAAACGTTACACCGGTGTAACCGATCTCGCCCATGGTTGGGAGCATATTAGTAGAGTTTATACTCTGGCAAACCATATTGCAGAAAAAGAGGGTGCAGACCTCTTTATAGTGGGAATGGCTGCCCTGCTACACGATTTAGGGCACACAGGCATACCTACGCCGCAAAATGCGAAATCAGAACACCATACCGATGGCTCTGTATCACTCGCCACTGAGATTATGCGCAAGTACGAGATTCCCGACCATCTACAGCAATTGATTACCCATGCAATTCTCGCTCATAGTTTTAGCCGGGGCATAGAGCCACAAACACTTGAGGCTCGCGTCTTACGTGATGCTGACCGTCTCGATGCCCTGGGGGCACTAGGCATCATGCGCTGGTCTATAGTAGGGGCTCAGAGGAGCAATCAACAAACGCGATCTTATAACCCCGACGATCCCTTCGCACAACAACGCCTACCTGATGATCGAACCTATATGCTTGATCACTTTTTTGTAAAGCTATTCAAAATCGCCGAGACTATGACCACCACGACCGGACGTACTATGGCTCAACGTCGTGCTGCATTTATGCATTCTTATTTACATGAACTGAAAAGCGAACTAGAACTTGTGTAATGCATTGCTCTGATCAGTACTGGAGATGCGTATCAGGTTTCCTGCGATTCCTCTGACTTTTGTATCTTTTTTAGCGCCTGTAGCTGGTGAGTGTGCTGCTGATCATAAAGTGGCAGCATACTCACCAACTGGTAAAACTTACGTGTGCCCCACTCTTGTTGCTGAAACGGACGCTCCCAGGCATCGGCGGACAGGCCTGCCAGATATTCAAACATCTCTTCTCGCCGTGCGGCCATACCACCCAGCACAGCATCAAGCGTTTGTGGAGGCGGCGTACTATGTACGACCTCTGGCACTCGCTCAGCAAGATTCTCAAGGAACGGATCGTCTTCTTCTTGCACGCGATGCATCTGTTCTAACGCCAACCCATCTATAATGTAGAGAAGATGAGAGATGTAAATTGGTGATTTCTCCCCCTCCTGCAACGCGGCTAGCTCTTCTTTACTAAACGTGGCCAGCTGGCCCATAAACTCAATGCGTGCAGTTACCATCTTACGTCGAACTCGATCAAAAGCATCCTCAGCAGCAGTCATGTATTCCTCCAACGACTTTCCCTATCCTATTATTTATTTATGCTCTACTATTTTTAAAATACTTCAATCTTTATTCTTCGCGCTTCACTAAGCGGCTGTATAAGCTTTCCAGTTCATCCTGATTGTTGAAATGCAGAACAAGCGTGCCCTTGCCTTTAGCATTACATTTCAGATCCACCTTCACCATCAATGCTTCGCGGAAACTTGTCTCCAGGCTATCCAGCTCGCTACCGCGTTCCGGCTTTTTATCTATTTCTTGTACAGCCGCTTCGACATTCTCTGATGCCTTAATACGCGCAGCTAACTCTTCTGCTTGCCGTACATTGAGGCGTAGCGCGATGATCTGGTTCATCGCCTTGATCTGATCTTCCTCGCTCGCAATACCAACCAGTGTACGTGCATGCCCTTCGGTGAAGTTCTCTAATTGATTAACGAGCGCCTCGCGTACTTTCGTGGCTAATTGTAGCAAGCGCAGCGAATTTGTTATTGTAGAACGATCCTTGCCAACCTGCCTGGCTACCATCTCTTGCGTAAGTCCAAATTCTTGAATCAATGCCTGGTAAGCCAGAGCCTCCTCAATTGCATTCAAATCTGCACGCTGGATATTCTCTATCAGGGCCATTTCGAGCATCTGCTGCGGGGTGACTTCTTTAATGATAACCGGCACTTTTGTCAGGCCCGCCAGTTTGGAGGCTCGCCAGCGCCGTTCGCCGGCAATAATCTGGAACAAGACTGTTATGCTGTTTTGCGGCTGTACATTGCCAGGGCTTGCCTGATCACTGTTAAACCAGTCACTTGCTGCCTGTGCGCCCCTTTGCTCCGCGACGCTATCCAACCGCGTCACTACAATGGGCTGAATAAGTCCATGCTCTTTAATAGAAGCGCTCAACTCAAGCAGTTTAGGATCATCTTCGCGAAAGATACGCCTTGGCTGGCGTGGATTGGGAATGATACTTTCTATCGCGACGAACGGGAAGGTATCGTTATTTGCTGCCTGGACAGACTGTTGAGCAGCCATCACATCGGATGCCCCGGAGATCAGGGCGTCCAGTCCACGCCCCAGGCCGAATTTTTGTTTAGCCACGTGCTAATACCTCCTCGGCAAGTGCGCGATATGCAAGAGCACCAGGAGACGATGCATCATAATCCAGAATCGCCTGCCCAAAGCTAGGCGCTTCGCTTAAGCGAACGTTGCGGTTAATAATCGTTTGAAATGTCTCTTTGGGAAAATGGTTGCGCACCTCACGTACAATGTCGCCTGCCAAGCGTGTGCGTGGATCAAACATTGTCATGACAACGCCTACGATGTAAAGATCAGGATTAAGTTTCGATTTGACAATGTTGATCGTATTGACCAGCTGGCTCAGGCCCTCCAGGGCCAGATATTCGCACTGAATGGGGATCAATACGCCATCAGCCGCAACAAGGGCATTAATGGTTAAGAGACCCAGTGAGGGTGGACAATCAATAATGACATAATCACAACGTTCACGAATTGGCTCTAATACCTGGCGCAATCGATGTTCACGAGCCAATGCCCCGACCAACTCGATCTCTGCAGCCGCTAAATCAACGGTACACGGCGCAACTACCAGTTCTCGCCTCGGCGATGGCACCAGTACATCAAAAATTGAAACTTCATCGCCCGTCTGTACAAGGAGATCATAAATGGTGTGAGTCCGTTTGCTCTTTAATACGCCGATCCCGCTTGAGGCATTTGCTTGTGGGTCCATATCGACAAGCAATACCTTGCGTCCGGTCGCGGCCAGATACGTAGCAAGATTAATTGCGGTGGTGGTTTTTCCCACCCCGCCTTTCTGGTTCGCAATTGCATACACTTTTGACACAGGTCGCTCCCGTACCTTTCCTCTTCCGTTCCATGACCAATAAAGCTGCGCTTCAAGGACATTGTAACAAATGCGCCAATGAGAAGCAATACGACCTGGCATAATAACACAATCTTAAGTGTAACGCGATCTCCGCCCGCTGGCATTGTAAAGCGCAAAAAGCCTCCACCGGCCAGCCGTGTACATACTACTGCAATAGTATAAAATGTGCATAACACTACAGCAGTCCTCAGCTCATATAATCCAAAAGCGAGCAGGCTGAGTCGGTTTGGATCAGCGGCCATTAACCGCATCAGCACTGGCCCATGTTGCACGTCAAACATACCTACCCCTAGCCCAAGTGCCAGACTGATGAGCAGGTCCAATATCAGGCAGATCGCTGCTACACGCAACCCCAGCAACCAGAAGCGCCGGCTCAAGCGTTCTCGCTTCGTAGAAGTCATACGACGCGCCGCCCACACTGGTGGCAATATATATTGAAATACGAGGAATAGTAACGGCACCGCTACAAAGGTCCAGCCGGGAAAAATTGCCGGGGTAATCAATGCTCCCAGCCGACCAAGCGCATAGATAATAACCCCTTCTACGATGCCTCTTTGATAGCTCACTTTGTTAAATAACATAAACGTGTGCTTACTTCTCTTGTTGTTTTAATTACAGCCGCAAGAACCCCCACCACAGCCACAGCTCCCGCCATCATCCATCCCATCCTCAAACGATGCTTCTTCGCTCCCGCCACGCGCCAATGCAAAAACTGAGAGCAGGCGTCTCACTTTTTCGCTCTGACATTTCATGCATACAATATCGTCGGCATGTTTATGGCTAACGATAAGTTCGAACTTGGATTTGCAGTCTGGGCAATAGTATTCGTACAATGGCATAATAAAGTTACCTCCAGGTTGTGGGAATGTCATATCTTCACATCCATTGTAGTGTGTGCTCCAGACCACGTCAAGTCCGATAGAATCGGATATAATTAAGTCTGGCAATTTTCGCGCTCTCTTTGAGAGTATTCAACTCCCATGACAATGGGGGTTTTCTTTCCGGTGCGTGTTCGCGCCTTCGACACGAACACCTCTTTTCCACTTATTACATTTATTTTTCATTTTTATCTGTCTTTTGCACTGAGCGCAAAAGACAGATAAAAATGAAAAATAAATGTAATAAGTAATTTGAGCGCGGCAAAGCCGCGCGAACTCATAAGGAGATTTATGGCTCTTACGATAGGAATCATTGGCCTCCCACAAAGTGGGAAAACAACTCTCTTCAATGCCTTGACCAGGGCGGGCGCACCGATTAGCGGCTATGCGTCCAGTACCGTGCAAGCTAACGTCGGTGTTGTGCAGGTACCAGATGCACGCCTGCAACCCCTGGCAGATATATTCTTACCCAAAAAGGTAACTCCAACGACAGTTGAGTTCGTCGATGTGGCGGGCATGGGGCAAGCAACGCAGGCTGGTAAAGATAAACGCGAAGGTCTCAGCGCAGAATTCCTGGGACATATTCGCAATGCCGATGCACTGGCAATTGTACTACGTACTTTCGCTAACGATAACGTACCTCATATCTATAACAACATCGATCCTATCCGCGACCTGGATAGCCTGAACGCCGAGATTACTATCACGGATCTGTCTTCGGTCGAGCGCCGTCTGGAACGCACTTCGCGGGCCGCTAAATCCGGTGACAAAAAGTATCAGCAGGAACTGGAATCTTTGCGCCGCTTTCAAGAAGCGCTTAACGAATTCAAACTCATTAAGGACCTTGAACTCACACAACCAGACCAGACTTTACTCAAAGAACTGTTTCTACTAACGATGAAGCCCCGTATGTATGTGCTCAATGTCAGCGAAGATGTGCTGGGTGATGCCAATGAGCTGCTCGATAAAATTGCAGCAGGTACAGATATAAAAGAAGGCAATCTAAGCAACGAACTTCAGGGCATTGTCAAAGTAGCCCGGCGAGCCAAAAGCGAGGGAGCTGAAGTCGCCGCCGTTTCCGCCCGCCTGGAGGCCGAACTTTCAGAACTTCCCTCTGAAGATGCTCAGGAGTATCTGGAATCATTGGGCCTACCCAAACTGGGCGCGGATCGCGTGATCCAGGTCGGTTATCGTCTGCTCAATCTCATCACCTTCCTCACAGCTGGTGAAGATGAAGTGCGTGCATGGACCGTCACTAGCGGTGCCAAAGCCCCTGAAGCGGCTGGCAAGATCCACTCCGACATTGAACGTGGCTTCATCCGGGCTGAAGTCGTCCACTTCAATGACTTTATGGAGGCTGGCTCTTTCGCCGCCGCCACGAAGAAGGGTGTTCTACGCCTCGAAGGGAAAGAATACGTTGTCAAGGATGGGGATATCGCTCACTTCCGCTTCAATGTCGGCAAATAATAATCCTTCAACGAAACTGCATTGCGACAATCCCTGTGGTTGTCGCTCATTCTTTCCTTTCATAAGAAATTTCATATATATATCCAATATCTTTCTCATCACCTTATATTATAGTTACCAATGTGAGCAGCGATCCCCTATATCGAAATATCGAAAAGATAATAGACTATAACCTTAAAGCGAAAATATTAAAAAACAATGGATTATAAGCTTAAAGCGGTAAGATAAACTTGCTGCCAGAAAGTCTCGAGGGTATATACATGTTTCGCAAACATCATTTGATGAGTATGATTGCAACCGTTCTATTAAGTACATTCGCCATTTTCGGGTTGTCCGCAACATCTGCTTTTGCAGCGACCTCGCAGCCTACCACTACCCAAACCAGGATGTCATTACCACCTCATCCTGATATGTCAGGACATGATTCTGGCAAGCCTGGCCCGATTAATCAAGATCATGGCAAGAATCCTGGCCCTATCAATCAAGATCATGGCAACATGTCTGATAACCATCAAGATCATAACAACAATTCTGACAAGCATTCTGACAACAATTCTGACAAACATTCTGACAACAATTCTGATAACAATTCTGATAACAATAACAGCTGTTACTCAACCATAAGTAAAGGTGCGGATGGCTCCGAGGTAGAAACCTTACGGCAAGACCTGCGGCAACAAGGCTACCAGGGCGAGGACGGGAATCTTCTCTCAGTCACAAGTTACTTTGATGATGACACAGTTGTTGCAGTCAAACACTTCCAGCAACAACATGACCTCACGGCCGATGGTGTTGTTGGACCTTCAACCTGGAGTGCCCTTGGTGAGTGCAATTAGCACAAGGCACAATGAAGCGTTAATAGATAAGATAAGAAAGAAAGGTAAAAGACATGAAAAACATATTCCAACTGTTCGGAACCCAAAAAGCTGATTCCACGGATAAGCAACCCAATTCTTTTGAACTCAACGAGCAGGATCTTGAGCAAGTCAGCGGCGCACACGGTAGAGGTCATCATGACGACGACTGCCAGGATGACTCCGGCGGTGATTGGGATTGTAACCATGATGATGATTGGAATTATCGCCATCATCGCCGCAAACCCCACCATGATTGCTAAGATTTCCTTACATCCTTTGCAAAGCAGGCTGGCTCTCAATGTCGAGAGCCAGCCTGTACTGATATTTATATCTATTTTTCTTCTACACCCACTACACCCACCAGCACCCCATCCACAACCGGCTTCTCTTTCCCCAATGCCCGCTCATAAAGCTCCAGCATACGCTCGGTGACACGTGTAAGTTGGTAATCACGCATGATCGTCTCAAGACCTTTTTGTGCCAGAGTGTGAGCAAATTGGCTATCTTCTATAATACGGCGCAAAGCGTACGCTAGCTGTTCCGGTTGCTCAGGCTCTACTAATAACCCATTTACTCCATCCTCTATGATGTCTTCGCTGCCGCTTACGCGTGTAGAGATACATGGCACCTGGCAAGCCATCGCCTCCAGCAGAGCGTTGGGCATACCCTCCCAGCGCGACGGCAGGACAAAGCCCCACGCCTCTTGTAAGCGTGGTAGGACATCCTGCGTCAAGCCCAGGAAGACAACACTCTCCTCAATCTGCAACTCTCTGGCGATACGCTCCATCTGCTCCTGCAACTCGCCGGAGCCAGCAATAAGCAACCTGGGTTTCAGGCTTGAACGCCATTCACCTGGCTCACTCAGCATGCGATACCAGGCATGCAGCAACACATCGATCCCTTTGGGAAAGGACAGGCGAGCAACACACAAAATATCTCGTTCCGCTTTAGCCGGATCTGGCCGCTTCTCTAGCTTTGGATAAAATTTAGTAATATCTATTCCATTTGGTATTCTAACAAGCTTATCGGCGCAAAAGCCATTAGATACAAGATAATCGCGACTTCTGCTACTCAGAATATGATAAAATGCCTCTGACTTTTTTATATAATCTAAAATCAGGCTCCCACCGACCGCTGTTTGCCTCATAGAGTCCAGCCCACTTGCAACAATATCATCATAAGGAATTTTTAGAAAGCTAAGGTCGCTGAGCTTAGTAGCCAGCGTATCGGCCATCAGCGTTGCATCATCTTTCGTTTGCACTTTATTGGGGCCAGAGCTTGCAACGCTAATGACAAGCGGTTTACCCGTAAGCTTGCTAATTAAAGCGGTCGCACTACACAATGTCGAGATTTGTAGGGCATGCAGAATATCATACTGGTTGCGTAACTGCCAGAGCATTATAAATGTCAACACATCAAGCGGAAAATGTCCCAGTCTACCAAGGCGTAACGTTCCCCGCCGCGTATAGATGCCACCGATACGCATGATAGATATGCCATCCAGCTTCTCCAGCTTGTCCCACTCTTTTTGATGTCTTAATGTAATGACCATCACTTCATGGCCAAGTTCCCGCAATTGATATGCTTGCTTCATCGCCCGCGATTCTGCCCCGCCGACAACAGGATAAAACTGGAACGCAACCATACATACACGAAGCCGATTTTCCACAAATACTCTCCTATCGCTCATGTTACTCATACTTTTTAATTAATTTATCGACGAGATTCCCTATATCGTGCCACAGCGTTATGCTGATAGTCCAACATACGCGACTGATTTAGATCAAATTCTCTATTGGAAGAATCTTTCCTGGCATTCTCGGCAAATTGTTGTGAAAGTGCTCGTGTCTTATCGCCTCGCCCATGCAAATACACCCCCAACTCCTGCAAATCCTTCAACAATGCCTCATATTTCTCTTCATTCGTAGGCATATCAGCAACACTCCGATCTTTATTAAACACATAAAGAATTAACGGACGATTAAAGTACATTAGTTATAGACAATCATTTAGCCACGACCCTCATCCAGCTGTAATGCATCTGCGTACCGATTGAAAAAATTGAAGAGGCCAACAACCGTAGAGATTTCTACAATTTCGCCATCGTCAAAGTGAGACTGCACCTCATCCCACAGGTCCTCGTCTATCTCACGCGCACTTGTGGTCATGATTTCCGCATAGCGCAACGCGGCCAGTTGACGCTCCGTGAACAGGTGACGATGCTGGTCAATATGATAGAGCGCATCCAATAGATCATCGCTCACACCCAGCTGCCTTGCCAAGGCAGTATGTGCCTCCTGTCAATAGAAGCAGTTATTGACCTGCGAGACGCGAATTGCAAGCAGCTCTTTTAGCTCAGGCTCAACCGTCCCGCTGCGCATAGCCGCTTCCAGCAGTTGCATAGCACTTTGCATAATAGCCGGACGACGCGCCATCGTACGAAAGAGCGTACCCATGGTGGCAAAGCTAGACTTCTCTATATTAGATGGCAATGGTACCGAATCATCGGGTTGAATACGCGGCATGCGAAAAATCTCCCGCCCTCGTTCGCGTAACAACAATCACAAGGGATTGTCGTCCTCGCTTCTTGCATTATCTTCTCCCTATTCTATTGGACTCGGCAATAGTTCGCAACCTGACCCGTACTTCTCTGTGAGAGGATTTGTTTTCCATCATCCTGGCCGACTCTCTTTTTTGTATGCTCACGCCTTCGGCGTTCGCGGCTACTTCCTGGCTTTATTTATATTTTTCATAAATTTTTGCCGTGCAAAAATTTATGAAAAATATAAATAAAGCCAGGTTTGACATACTTTACTGCTCACGGTTACAATAAATCAGCGGCAACCATAAAGGAGAGAATTTACCTGGTGAACACGACACAATACAATAAAGCAATAAACGACACTATCACACAAACGCGTATCGGTATCATTGGCGGTGGCCAGCTGGGCTTAATGATTAGCGAGGCGGCACGCACAATGGGATTCCCATCTATAACAGTTCTTGATCCCACACCCCACTGCCCCGCCTCCGCCGTAGCCACGCAGATCGAGGGCAGCTTACAAGATGCCGACGCACTCCGTCAACTTGCCGCGCAGACGGATATTCTCACCTACGAAATTGAACATATTAATACGCAAGCCCTACAAGATCTACAAGCAACCGGCATCAAGATTTATCCCGCACCAGAACTGCTGTCCATCATTCAGAACAAATACACACAAAAAGAATTCCTGGCCCAACACGGGATACCAGTTGCCCCCTTTCTGTCTATCGATACTCCAGCAGATCTGGGGCGTGCGATCCACAATTGGGGCTATCCCCTTGTGCTCAAGGCAAAAAAAGATGCATACGATGGGCGTGGCAACGCACGTATCAATGGACCAGAGGATATCCAACCGGCATTAGCAAGACTGGCCGGTCGTGAACTCTACGTCGAAAAAGGTCTGGTGCTGGACAAAGAGCTGGGGCTGATGATCGCACGTAACAAGCGCGGTGAGCTTGCAACCTTCCCGGTCGTAGAAATGATCCATGCACGCGATATCTGCGAGACTGTACTCGCCCCCGCCCCTATATCCCTCACACTTCAAGAAGAGGCCCGTACAATGGCGCGTCAGGCCATCGACAAGCTGAATGCCATCGGCATCTTCGGCGTAGAGATGTTCCTGGACACATCCGGTCGGATCTGGCTCAACGAGATTGCGCCTCGCCCCCACAACCTGGGCCACTTCACAATTGAGGCGTGCCAGACTTCGCAGTTTGAGCAACACCTGCGTGCGATCACTAATCTTCCCCTGACTTCGACTGCGATGCTCTATCCGGTCGCGGTCATGGAAAACATTCTGGGCACGCGCAACGGACCCGCCATACCGCACTGGTCACATGACTACGATCACAGCCGCATCTTCCCCCATATCTACGGCAAACGCGAGACCCACATTGATCGTAAGATGGGACATATCACAGTCGTCGGCGACGATCTTGCGACAGTATATAAACAGGCAAAGGAGGCGAGGGCGGCGCTCTCGATATAATAACCGCTATGTCAGATCTTGAAATAACAACACACACACCAGACTTACATGCTCATGGGGTGCTTGTTTCGCCCGAAGGTATCGGTGCAGCCGCTCGCGGCGAACCTAGAGTGCTGATCACGATGGGCAGCGACTCCGATCTCCCTTTGATGATGAAGGCCGTGGATACATTGCGCTATGAGTTTGGTATCCCTTGCCTGGTGCAGATCAACTCGGTCCATCGCGATCTGCGTACAGTGGTTGAGCACATTGATAATCTACCAGCATCGGTTCAGGTCATCATCGCCTGCGCGGGTGGGGCAGCTCACCTGCCCGGCAATATCGCTGACCTGCGTGCTGACTTGCCCGTTATCGGCGTCCCACGCGACCTGGGCGCACTCAACGGCATCGACGCCCTGCTCTCTATGGTCCAGATGCCAGAAGGTGCCCCGGTCGCGGTCATGGCGATTGGTAACGCAGGCGCAGTCAATGCGGCCATCCATGCCGCTAAAGAAGTTGCCATCGGCGACCCAACAATCAAGACCCGCCTGCAAGCCTACGCCGAGAAACGCAAGGCCCGCGTCTCTAACCAGAACCAATCCCTGGAGCACAAGCTGCATGACTACACGAAATCACATTGAGAGAGTTTGATCTCTATCACTCTCGCATTTTCTCGTTCTTCGGCGTGTTCGCGCCTCCGGCGCTCGCACCCATCTTCTTTATACATCATTTATTTTGCATTTTTACATCTTTTGCGCTTCGCGCAAAAGATGTAAAAATGCAAAATAAATGATGTATAATAGCTATTTCTTCGTTCTTCCATTATTTCTATTTTTCATATATTTTTGCGAAGTGTGCAAAAATATATGAAAAATAATCGAAGAACTATTAGCGATTAACCAATTGTTGAGCACACACCTACATTAACATATGAAAGCGTGCGAGGTGGCAATGTCCCATTCTTCCCCGTAAAGTTTCCCCAGGTACCAATAGTAGGTGTTGCGAACACCTGTTGAAGCTGTCCACCCCCATTGGGCTTCGTAGAAAATTCAATATTCGCAATCGCATCGCCCAAAGGGCACCCATTGTTTGACCAACTCCTCGCCTGATTATCCCAGCCAGGATAGTCCTTGAGGTTAACACTTCCCACTCCAAAGCAGATAGAAGCTCCGTGCTTATTCAAACCTTTGTAGAGCGTCACGCTCACGACGGAGGGAGAACAACTTCCGCTTGCTTGAGTCTGTGCTGTCGAAGTAACGTGTGCGCTGGCAGCAAATGCACTACTTGCAAAGATACTAGCCAGCAGAGTAGCCAGAACCAGGCTCAAAAAGATACTTCTTTTCTTCCGTGATGCGCACATAAAGATTCCTTTCTTTATATACATGACCATACATGCCAATCCTTCAGAGGATGCAAGGCTCAACAGAGAGCTTGTTAAAAAGTATAGAACATTATCACTTACTAATACAAGGGAGAAAAAGCTAATTGACATTACTATACTTATATGGAATAGCATGAATATCGTGCAGTCAAATAACATGTAGCATCTCACACTATGCCAGCTAATTCGGATCGAAGGTTCGAAATGGAAGTATAAGCGAATTTCAGGACACAGGTCGGATCTGTCGGATCGATTGAAGATTGGAAAAGCAAGATTGAAACTCAAATATTGTGAGGATTACCACCCATATGACATGCCAAAATTGCCACATCACAAATGTTGCGTTTCCCAATACCCATACGTTATAATAGAGCGACACATTGTAGAACACTAGTTTCATTCGGGGAGTGAGCAATGGGGGACCGCCTCGTTTCGCCAAAGGTAAGCGCAGAGGAGCAGTTAGTTGAGGGCAGCTTACGTCCTCACCACCTGGCCGAATATATTGGACAGGATAAAATCAAGGCCAACCTGAGTATTTTATTGGAGGCCGCGCGTCGTCGTAACGAGTCGGTTGATCATGTTCTGCTCTACGGACCTCCCGGACTGGGCAAGACAACCCTCTGTAATATTATAGCGGCCGAGATGGGCGTAAATTTGCGCACAACCTCCGGCCCCGCCATCGAGCATGCTGGCGACCTCGCATCAATCCTGACATCGCTCCAACCCGGCGAGGTGCTCTTCATCGACGAAATCCACCGCCTCGCTCGCCCCGTGGAAGAGCGCTTATACTCTGCAATGGAAGATTTCGCGCTCGATGTGATGATCGGGAAAGGACCCAGCGCTCGCTCTTTGCGCCTCTCCCTGCCACCCTTCACCGTTGTTGGAGCTACAACCCGCGTCGGTGCGCTTACGGCTCCGCTGCGTGATCGCTTCGGCGCTATCTATCGCATGGAATACTACGATACCGATGCCTTGCGGCAGATCGTCTCGCGCTCCGCACGCATTCTCAAGGTTCCCGCCGACGAGCCTGGCATTGAAGAGATCGCGGGCCGTGCACGCGGCACCCCGCGTATCGTTAACCGCTTGCTTAAACGCGTGCGTGACTATGCACAGGTGATGGCCGATGGCTTGATTACAAAAGAGGTGGCCAGGGCAGCTCTGGATGCAATGGAGGTCGATGAGATCGGACTGGACCAGACCGACCGCAATATGCTACTCACGATCATCCAGAAATTTAATGGCGGCCCCGTCGGCCTGGATACCCTTGCAGCCAGTACCAGCGAAGATTCAGATACCATCGAGGATGTGTACGAACCATACCTCTTGCAACTGGGCTTTATCGCACGCACACCGCGTGGTCGTATCGCTATGCGTGCAGCATATGAACATCTCAACCTCATACCACCTGGCACAGAAAGTGGACCGACCCTTTGGACGACAAGCTAAAGATAAGCGATTTTGATTACAATCTACCACCAGAACTCATCGCTCAAACGCCGCTTGAGCCGCGCGATTCCTCGCGTCTATTGGTGGTTCAACGCAATACTCAAACTATAGAACATCGCCATTTTTATGATATTGGCAGCTATCTGCGACCCGGTGATCTGCTCATCGCGAATCAGAGCCGGGTAATACCTGCACGCCTGCTAGGACGGCGCGTGGAGACCGGCGGAGCAGTCGAGGTCCTATTGCTCGCGGAACGATCCGATAGGGGCCATGACTACTGGGAAACGCTGGTCCGCCCCGGTCGCCGCCTGCGCGAGGGTGCACGCATCGAGTTCGGTAACAAGGATGAGGCCCCCAGACTACTGGCCCAGGTCATGGAGCGCACTGACGCCGGCGGACGCGTTGTACGCTTCTCAATCCCTGAAAATGAGCCAGCCGACAACACCGATCCTTATAGTATCCTGACCGTGCGCCAGCGCATCGACGAGATTGGTCGCATGCCCCTGCCACCCTATATTCATGAGCGCCTGACCGATCCCGAACGCTACCAGACAGTCTACGCACGCATCCAGGGCTCGGCAGCAGCCCCTACAGCTGGCCTGCACTTCACCCCAACGCTACTCGACCAGTTACGCACACAAGGCGTACGTATCGGCTTCGTGACGCTACACGTTGGACTGGACACTTTTCGCCCGGTTGAGAGCGAACATGTAGGCGAACATAAGATGCATAGCGAGGAGATTGAACTCGACGCTCCAACCGCCGAGCTGATCAACGCGACCCGCGCTAACAATGGACGTATCATCGCCGTTGGCACAACCTCAGTACGCGTCCTTGAGAGCGTTGCCAGCCTGCACGGCGGTCAGATCAAACCCTATAAGGGCCATACACGCCTCTTTATCACGCCCGGCTATCGCTACCAGGTAATAGATGCGCTGATCACGAATTTCCACCTGCCACGCTCCACCCTGCTCTTGTTGGTTAGCGCGTTTATGGGCAAAACGCTTATGGAGAAAGCATATCAAGAGGCGATTGGCGAACGCTACCGCTTCTTTAGCTTTGGGGATGCGATGCTGTTACTATGACCCATTCTAAAGAGTAAGAGAAAAAGAGAGATGTTTGAAAAATTAAATGCTATCCCCTGGCATGCACTCACCCATGCTTATGGGTCTGCTGAAGAGGTTCCTCAGTGGCTTCGCCAACTTATGTCACTCGATCCTGAGGTTCGCTCGAAGGCCGCCAATAACTTGGGCGCGTCTATCTGTCACCAAGGCTGGATTTGCCCTGCAACAGGGTATACCGTGCCCTTTCTCATCGAATTATTGCGAGAACCAAACACACTAGCAAAAAAAGAAATTCTTGGACTGTTAATCGATATCGCAGAGGCCGATCCACTATCGGAAGAGAACTGGCGGGATAACGCAAGGGTACAATCATGGCGAGTGCCTAAACACATTCCATTCAAAGACGCATATGCGGAAGTATATGCTGGCCTTTCAACATATATTGACTTAGTACAGGATGATAAACTGCCTGTACGTATGATGGCTGTAAAGATACTCACTCATTTTCCTGAAGCACGAGAAGATGTCCGCAACATTTTTTTGCAAGAACTGCAACGACAAATAACCCTTCCAGAACAAGCTAACTTGTTGATCTCACTTAGAACTATCTCAAAACCGGAGGATTTGAGCTTTTTTTTAGACATCATGCATTCAGAGAAGCCAGAACTACTAAAATTTGCAGCTGCACTTGTTGTGGCACCACTAGCACAGAAAGAGACTCCACAAGAGGTTGTCTGGTTTTTGAAAGATATCATGCTGCGAGAACCGGAACCGTTGCCTGAATATCAAAATATTTCTGAGGGAAGAACAGCCTGGTCTGAGGCCAGATGGGCGCTTTATAGACTGGGAACACAACGCCTTGAAGCACTCAGGCCAGCGTTATTCGAAGCCTTTTCTAACGTTGACGTGAATCGTGCTGAATGTATTGCACAGTTGCTCTTTTTTATTGACTTTGATATTTCTCCCTATGTTAACGTAGAGCCACCCACTCATTATAAAAGCAAAACATTCAATGATTTGACAGAACGACAGCAGAAAGATCTTCGATTACTCTTTGAGCGAAAAGATATGTGGGAGATTATCTTCGACTGGAATTTGAGGAATAGTGGTCTGCCTACTACATGGGAACAGCTGGCTTCTTATCTTGGATATGAAATATTGCCTACCGTTCCTCCTCAACAAGAACATCAAACTCCAGCAACAAAATCTCTTGACACCTCCACTGATGATGTTACCACAAATATTCGTAGCCTCTACAACTGCATTCGGAAATGTTATCCAGAGATCAGTCTTAGCCCTATAGGTCCACGATACGGGAATGGGGAAATTTATGAAGTTAATCACAGGCTGCTTTTTCATTTTCCTCACTCATCTCAGTCTCGCGAGAAGATGATGCAGGAGCGTGCTTTACTCCTTGCGCTACAAAATCGACTTCCCTTGCCCATCGCCAATCCTATCTATTGGAGTGATGGTTCACGCTCGTTTGATCGCCCCTTTATGGGCTATCAGAAACTACCCGGAAAGCAACTTTATAAAGAGTTACTAGAAAGCGTCGATACCAAAGAGACACAACATAACATCGCCATACAACTTGCCTCCTTTCTGACGGCTTTGCATCACATCTCTGTAGCCGATTTGAAAGAGGTCCCATTACAAGAAATCGATCTGCAAAAGCGCTATACAGATCTTTACGACCAGGTTCAGGCGACACTGTTCCCTTACCTCGAAACAAAGGTGCGCCATCAAGTTGCTGACCATTTTCGTGCCTACCAGGAGGATTCGGATCATTTCACTTTCATACCAGCCCTGGTACATGGGCATTTTGGACCGCACACTATTTTGTATGATGCGAAAAATCGTTCCCTGGGTGGCATCATCAATTTCAGCCATGCAGGTCTAGGTGATCCTGCCCTCGATTTCGCCGAATTGCTCGCACCAACTGGATACGATCATGCTTTTCTAAAGAAAGTTCAAGATGCCTATTCTACTCACACTCACCCACAATTCTACGAGCGAGCTTCTTTTTATGCATTTGCACATATATTGCAGCAAGCGCTTGAAAGCTTTGAGAAATATCAAGATGCCGTAACACGGGGATATCGGGCACCATCTCCCGAGCAGATCATCGAGGTGTTGTTGATTCACCTTGCCGACACAAAATAGCTATGTGGATGTCGCTATCAGTCTAGCATTTACCTGTTTTTGGTGTTAGACGATACACAAAAAGTTTTAGATGTTCACAAAGAAATGACCGGGAAAATTCCTCTATCAAAGGGTAGATGATGCGATCCTGAGGGTCGCATCATCCACTTTCGCTCTATATATAACTAGAGCAGTGAGCTACCTCAATAAATGATTATAAAAGGTGAATCTTCACTTCAACACTCATGCCGGGCAATAGCGATTGGCCTGGGTCTTGATCGGGATAGATGAATACAGGAAAACGTTGGCTGACTTTAGTGAAGTTACCACTACTATTATCTTGCGTCGGGAGCAACGAGAATTCACCAGCGGACGCATTGACAATCTGCGTCACATGGCCCGTCAGATCCACGTTAGTGGCATCAACATGGATATCCACAGCTTGCCCAACAGCAACTGTTTTCAGAGCATTTTCATCCACATAGGCCGTAACTTTCACGCCCTTCAGATCAGTCTCTTGCACTATAGAAGTCGTCGTGGTGACGATTTGGCCAACTACACCTGGGACCTGTACAATAACCCCAGTAAAAGGGGCCCTCAGGTGATCTATGTAGAACTGGTTATCAGCCTTGACCGTACCGATAACCTGATTCGCACTCACAAAATCGCCTACCTGCACATTCAAATCAACAAGCGTGCCTGATACACGGGGAACTACATTGATGATGTTACCAGTTACCTGCGCATCATCAGTAGAGTAGAAGTGAGCATTGTTGTAGAGGATGTACCCACCAACGCCAACAACGATCACAACCACTAATACAATAATAACAGGGATCAAAACGCCTCGGTTACTTGTCAGCCAACGCATGTGTACACGTTCCTTTCTTATCTTTATAATAATTCTATTAATAATTTCATACTTACGGTTTGAAAATACGTAATATAATATGAGCATCTACCATTGGTAGTTTACCTTCACTCATCAGAGCTATACAAGCCAGACCTCGGAAAAAAGAGAGAAGAATCAATATAAGCTGATCGGGATCATCCTGCGCTATCTGTCCAGCGGCTTGCCCCTCAACGATCAGGCGACGTGCGGCCTCAGTCATCAGACGGCGCGTACTTTGGGCTTGCTCGCGATACTCACAACGTATCTCTTCATCTTGCAACGCCTGGTAAAGTACAACCAGGAACTCCGGGTGCTCCTGAAAAGACTGCAATGCCCCGGTCACAAATCGCTGGAAACGGTCCCAGGGAGTACCTGGCTCCTCCAAGGTCCGTTGCAGATTTTTAGAACCTTTTTCTAATGCTTTCTCCAACAATTCGGACAAAATTTGCTCTTTACTGGAGAAGTAATGATACACCAACCCATAGCTGACCTCCGCCTCCGCTGCGATATCGGCCATTTTTGTTGCCTGGAGCCCCTTGCGTGCCAGCACTCTCACGGCGGATTTTACGATGTGTTTCTTTTGCTCCTCTCGTATACGCAGGTTCTCTTCTTCAGTACGCGGCATAGTACTCCTTATCATTGATTGATACAGTCAATCTACCCTCCTAAGAGAACTATAGTACCTGGCACTCTCCTTGTCAAGAGCAGAGTATAGTATGTACTTTTCAGCCTCGGAGATTTCTGTTATTCTGATTATTGCAAATACAGCCGAAATATTTCCGCTTTTTTCGTAAGCGGTTGGATATAGTTAGCAGGAGCCACAAAGCGAAACCACCAGTATTAATTTCGGGGGGATACATGATCGACTTGAGTGATCCTACGCTCGATGAGCGTTTACGCCGTCGCACACCAGAGGGGCGCTATGAGATAAGTGAAAGCGAACTCGTTGTCACTATCCGTACGCTAAAAACAATGGGCAATATTCCTGGTAATCGCCGTCTCTGCGAGGTGTTGCTACAACGCTGCGTACCAGCGTTTCAACGCCATACACAGGGTCTGTATCACCGGCCAGACTTGCGCGAAGAGGCAATTGCAAATATGGCGGAACACCTCTTGCGCGAGGTACAAGATACAAACGAAGTATTTATTACGCAAAATTTTATTCACTATTTGCGCTGCCTCTGCGTTGATGAGTTTAATCGTGTGCTGAGGCAGGAGGGTCTATTTTATCGACGCGATAGCGAGGGGCGTCCAGCCGGTAAACCGCAGCATGTGCCGCGTGCACTTGTGGAGTCACTCCAACCTGCACCCACCGATGACGATAGCCAGCCAGCATCGGATGTGGCAGACCCGCGCGACCAATACGAAGAGATGCATGCAGAAGAAGAGAGTAGTCGCATCTTAACCTATCTACGCGATCCCCTGGATCGCCAGATCGTGACCTTACGGGCTATTGAAGGGATGAAGTGGGATGACATCGCCGAACTTTGCAAACGTACTGAACGCACCGTGCGCCTACGTTATGAACGAGCTCGCAGCTACTTGCGCGAATGCGTGCTAAAAGAACGCTATCCGGCCTTTGCTCCTGTCATGCAGCAACAATAAGGCTTATAGGATCAGAAACTAGAGAAAAGAGATAGAAGATTCACAGAGACTTGAAAGGAGCGGGATCATGAATACGTTTGAACTACAACGCTTAAAAATGGCATGGCTGGCGGCAAAGGAGAGTGGAGATACACAGGCTCAAATGCGTCTATTGCAAGAACACTCTACCGAGCGCGAGGCATTGATCGATTTTATCGCCGCCTATCATGCGACAGGCGGTGCCGAACCCATAGATATGGACGCACCTATATTGCCTTTGGCACAACGTGCCTATCAAAGCGCTTTGAAACGTGTCTTTGAGCCACAGACTGCACCCTCCGCGACCAGTACCCCGGCTGAATTCGTTGCCTTTGCTAACCTGGCTGAATTGCGCAAAGGTCGCAATCTAAGCAAAATTGATGTTGCGAAGGGGCTACATTTAAGCGTAGATGTGTGGAACAAATTTGAAGCTGGCGCTATCGAGTTACTCAGCTTAAGCCAGCGTCAATTAGAACGTATTGCTAGCTTCTTTCAAGTGCATGTAGATCAATTTGGCACGCTGCTGGATGCCAGTCAACCTGCGATAACGCTCAATCGTCGCCAGACACCGGCAGCGGCACGTAGCAGCCGCCAGGGGCCAGAAAAACAAAGCTTCGCAGAGGCGATTGCCCGCAGCACTATGTCAAAAGAAGATAAACAGTTCTGGCTGGAGTAGCGCACAAGAAAAGCAGGCCGGCAACCTGCACTAAACAGCGTCACGACCCTTGGTAGCATAACCGATATAAGAGACCGCATTGAACCAGCCAGGACCAAGCGTCATCCGGCCTTCAACAATCCGAGGCATAAAACCGGTTAGTTCCTGTACCTGTAAACCATTTTGTAAGATAAGCGCCTGCAATTCAGCCGGCTTAATAAACGCATGATAGTTGTGCAGGCCCGGCACCAGACCATTTTGTTGCAAGAAGCGTTCGCCAAACCAGATCAAAGCCAGGCGTGCTAATAGCGTACGATTAATAGTATCGAAGATAAATACGCCACCAGGAGCAAGGACGCGTGCAATTTCTTTAATGCTCACAGCCAGTTCTTTTACGTGCTCGAGCGTGTCAAGGCAGACAATCACCGAGAAACTCCCATCAGCGTATGGCAGATTCTCCGCGACACCCATCTCGAAATAGGCATTGTTGCCCAGGTAGCTCTTCTGCACATACCGACGAGCCTCTTCCAGCGCCGTCTGAGCCGGATCGATACCCGTCACAACAAGCCCTCGGCGTGCCAGTTCTTCACAGATCAAGCCACCGCCGCAGCCAACTTCCAAAATCTCCTGCTGCCCAAACGCCCCTTTCCCCAACACACGCTCCAGGCGCGACTCGATATAGTCGCAACGCTCAGTGGTAATGCCCTTCAGCAGATTACCCTTTTTGCGCCAACCATAATCCGAGAAGATTTCTGCCTGCGAATACTTCTGTGAACGCTGCGATACAACCATCGTTTTATCTACCTTGTTTTTCTACTACGCAAAAAATTTCTCGACCGGAACATCTATGATAGTCGGTACTATCTGCGATACAATGCCCACCTGCCCGGTAAAGACACCCAGAGAGTGATATGCCTTCCCTTCCAGGACCAACACCTCGACAGTTTCTGCAACCGCATCAACGATCCAATACTCGCTTATCCCGGTACGCGCATAAGCATCTTGTTTCTGGCGACGATCATAGCCTGCGGTTGAGGGCGAGGAAACCTCAACGACCAGATCAGGTGCGCCAATAATGCGCGAAGACGTGATTTTCCCTCGTTTTGCATTTAGCACCACAATCACATCAGGCTGAACAACTATATTTGAAGCCAGCTCAACATCAAAGGGAGCAACATAAGTTCTTCCAAGGCCTGCAACCTGCACATGAACCAACAAATAGTGATAGAACCATCCAGCGGCCGACTGGTGGGATTCAGAGGGAGAAGGTGACATTAGATAAAGCACTCCATCTACAATTTCGTAGCGGTGCCCATCATCTTGTAGGGCCGCATAGTGATTGTAGGTCCAGTGCCCTTGCCCAGGCCCCAACATCCAGTCTGCGGGAGTAACCACGGAGAACCTCTCTATTAGTGTCATAACAGCCCTTCCTTTGCACTTCAACTACGTACACAGAATCATATCACATGCTTCAACCTTCTGTGAACCCAGCAGCATACTTGTCAATCATGCTATAATTTTTTAACAATGGATGACAATATATCTGATACGCCATTACCAACTCAGTATACGGCCAGGCAGTTAGGGGCCGCGATTGAAAGCTTGCTCTTCGTCTCAGGTCGCCCTTTGACACATAGCGAACTGCGCAAGCTACTCAATGTCAATGACGAGCAGCTAGCAGGCGCTCTACAGTCATTAGAACAGGATCTTGTAGAGCAGGAGCGCGGCATACGTCTACAATACCTCGGCGAACAGGTACAACTGGTTACGGCACCCGAAAATGCACGCTACATCGCTGCCTTACTCGGCCTTCCGCTGACCGCCAAATTGACGCCGGCCGCCCTGGAGACACTCGCCGTCATCGCCTATCGTCAACCAATCACCAGAAGCCAGATTGAAGCCATTCGTGGCGTCAATAGTGATCGCGCCCTGGCAAGCCTGATCCAGCATGGCCTGGTGGCCGAGATAGGACGCGCGGCCACCGTTGGACGGCCAGCTCTCTTCTCAACCACAGCGGATTTCTTGCAACAATTTGGCCTGACTTCGCTCACACAATTACCAGGCGTTACTACACCGCCCGCTTTGTTAGCTACAAATGATACAAGCAACACAAGCAACACTCCAGTATAAAAACAATAAGGAGCATTGAGCCATGCGCATTGGTCGCCACATGCCCACTAACTCGAAGATGGTCAAAGCCGCACAGACGGCACAACAGATCGGTTGCGAGGCTATTCAGATCTTCGCCAGCAACCCGACAGCCTGGCGACCACCAGCAGATGATCCGCTAGCCTGTGCTGCATTCGCACAAGCCGCCCGGACATACAGTCTCGATCCCGTCGTGCTCCATGCACCTTATCTCATTAACCTGGGAACATCCGATGACGTGATCTGGGAAAAATCGATTACGCTGCTCACCTGGACGCTACAGCGGGGAGCGCTCCTGGGCGCGAAGTATGTGGTTTTTCACACTGGCAGCCACCGGGGATCTGGCGTAGCATCTGGTATTGCGCGGGTCGCGCAGGGCATTGCACGCATATTACCAGAGACACCAACAGAGATTATGCTACTACTGGAGAATGACGTTGGTGCCGGTAATGCCCTTGGCCACAGCTTTGAGCAACTGGCCGCTATTCTTGCCCTGCTACCAGACTATTCCACTCGCCTGGGGATCTGCCTCGATACCGCTCATCTCTGGGGAGCGGGTTATGATATCTCTCATGCCGCATCCACACAACAAATCCTACAACGCTGCGACGAGACGCTTGGCCTCTCTCAGTTGCAAGTCCTGCACCTGAATGATACAGAAAAAGCGCTCGGTAGCCATCGCGATGTGCATGCCCGTCTGGACGAGGGTATCATCGGCCCGGAAGGCCTGCAGACAATCCTGCAAGATCCACGCTTACAGCATGTCTCAGTGCTGTTAGAGACGCCTATTAAACTTACCACAGACAATAAAGAAGATTGGGAACACGATAGTACCCAGATTGCTAAAGCAAAAGCTCTGGCAGGCCGCACTATACAAGCGGACAGTACTAAGTCGCACACACAACCTATGACGACGTAGTTCCCTTATTGTGCTTTGCAGGATGATCCAGCACTGGCGTTGGGGTCGCATTCACGGCCGACTCCGGCGTTGGGGCAACCGATGATGGTGGCACAGGAGAAGGTGTAGCACTAACATGTTTTGACGGTGGAGAAGTGTGTGTTGTCTGAGTCGATGTTGCCTGCTCCTGCTCCTGCGACGAGTATGTTACAACTGGAGTCTTATGAGTATATGATGGGGGGAAGCCGGATGGTGAAGTTTTTTGCGTTGGCGTCGCTGTAGGTATCGGGTCTTGTATTATTGGGATCGGTGACGGCGTCGGGTGTCGTATTATTATTGGGGGATGGTCGGGTCTGGCGTCACTTTGGAGTCGGAGTTGCAGTCGGGTCTGGCGTCACTATTGGAGTCGGAGTTGCTACATGAACCTTGAGCGAGGCCCTCACAGTAACTGAAGGTCCACTTGAAGGAGTTAGTACGACCTTTGCTTCGTATATCCTGGGCATCAATCCAGATGCATTGGCAGAGACACTAAGCGTCGAAGAGGTCTCTAATGCATTGCTACCTCTATCTGGACTTACGGATAGCCAGGGTTGAGATGGCGTAGATACCTCCCAGCTTAAACTGTCACCGCCAGTATTCGTGATGGTAATTGTCTGCGACGCTGGATTGGCACCAAAAATAGTTGAGAATGCCAGTGACGTATTGCTCACTTCCATAATACCCGTTGGCGAGAGCGTAGCTGTTGGCAATGGAGTCGCCGTCGGGGAAGGTGTTGAGGTTGAGGTTGGCGTAGCTGTTGGCAATGGAGTCGCCGTCGGGGAAGGTGTTGGGGTAGCTGTTGGCGACGTATTATTAATCGTCACAGGTATTGTAAGCGACTTGCCGGTTGCATTCCCAGTTTTCGCATCAACACTATTAACGATAATACTTGTTGCATAGTTTTTTGCGCTGGATACACTAGTCGTATCAACAGTCACATCAACAGTCACACTATCTCCACCAGCAAGATTTGTCCCAGAACTCTTAGAAAGTGAAACAAAAGAGGAAGCGCCTGACTGCAGAGATGCTTGCCAATTTAGTGTACCCCCACCGTTGTTGTTGATAGTAATGGCCTGAGAAGCTTTTCCATTAGCGATATTAAATGTAAGCGCAGTTGGGCTCACCGTAAGCGTTGGAGCAACAGACTGTACATTCAAAGTCACATCGATAGTTTGTAAGGTTGTATTCCCATTTGTAGTAGTCTGGGTCGCGTTATCGACAGCAGTAACTATGATAGTTCCAGTATAGTTTCCAGCAGCCAGGCCAGCCAATGAAACCCCAACATCGACCGTTCCCGGCGAATTTGCATTGCTGTGCCCGGTTGACGAGGTCGTAGTCAACCATGTAGGAACGCCATTATCGTTCGCCACTTTCGCCGTCCAATTCAATGTATCACTACACCCCTTACCCACAGTTAATGTAACAGACTGATTAGCTGGAGCCGACTGGCCCACGACGCCAGTGAAAGTTAATGCAGCAGGCGATGCCGCTAATATACAGCTCGCATTCACAACTTCGCTGACAGATACATTCTGGGGGCTACCAGCTACCACATGCCCCTGCCCATCCGTTGCAGTGATATTGATGTTACCAGGATAGGTATCAGGCACCATACGCGCCAACGTCTTCACATTTACATGCAGAGTAGCTGATCGGTGAGATGAAATTTCCCCTGAAGCAGGACTCACCGCCAGCCAGTTGCCACCACTACCAGTTGTCGCCTTCGCGGACCAGAACAACGTTCCGCCACCTGTATTAGCAAGTGTTATATTTTGTGTCGCCGTATTCCCTTGACCAGCTACAGCAGAGAAGTTCAAGCTCCCAGCCGATTTCATGCTCAATACGGGCTGTGCAGTCTGACTCATGATAAATGTGACTGGCACTTCCTGCTTCCCTGCACTGGAGCTGAACAGAACAGAGCTGGTGTAGGTGCCCGGCTTCAAACCAGCAACATTAATACCAATTGCAGGTTGGGCTGGCGTTGAGCCACCCGTTTGACTGACTGTAAGCCAGGAGGCATTACTCGTTGCATGCCATGCAAGCGAGGATGAGCAATGGGCAGTGCTTAGATTAATCAGTTTCGTATCTGGAGCAGGCTGGAGATAACCGGCTGTGAATGTCAACGTATTTGGCGCAAGCGCCAGAGCACAATTCGGCAGTATAGTAACACTGACCACAATGCTCTGCGGACTATTCACAACTGCATTTGTTCCATCACTTTTAAACGTAATATTTCCAGTATAGGTGCCTGGTAACAAATTCCTGGTATCCGCATGCACATCGACCGAATCGCTGGTGGATGCATCGATAGTCCCCGTTTGAGACGAGATTGCCAGCCAGGGCACATTCGTTTCGGCGACCCAGTACAATGGTGTCTTCCCTGGATTACTTATCGTCACCACTTGATCATCCGGTGCAGAGCCAGCATCATTCCCTACAAAAGAGAGAGTGGCGGGCGCGATCTGCAACACAGCCTCATCCTGCGGCTGGAGAGCCGTCACACTTATCTTAATCGGCAAAATGACATCGCCCGCACTTGAAGAAAAAAGTATCTGGTCATCGAAAGTACCTGGCTGTAGATTAGAGCGCGTACCTGCAATCTCTACCTCCGCCTTCATACCGCTGGAAAAAGTACCGCTCTTAGGGCTAATGGTCAGCCAGGATTGGGTGGCAACCGCCTGCCAGGATATTTGACCGCTACCCAGGTTCGTAAGTGCAACCTTCTGCACACTGTTCATCACCTGGTCGCCTGCCCCTAGATCTAAAGAGGCCGTTGACAAACCCAGATGGGCCGGCCGTTGCAAGTCACCCATACCGGTTACTTGAAGCGGCGAGGAAGTTGACTTATGGGTAATAGCATCTTCAGCGCTTATAATATGGGTGCCATTCGCCCAGTCAGGGCCAACAATCACAGTATCGGTAAAGTTGCCCCCACCATCGGAAGTGATGATTGTAACCCCATTTGTATCTACAACAGGGATAGCGGCATCACGTGTCAAGCCTACCTGGGCACGCGGAGAAAAACCGGAGCCACGTAAGTTCATAGTAGCCCCCACCGAAACATCACCAGGAGTAATTTGCAGTACAGCACCAACTGCCGATATTGTACGTCCTCGGCCTAACGTGTCCACAATGCCAAACACTCCACCACCCACTAAAAAAAAGATAACGATTACACTAAACAAGAAAAGCAGAAACGGCGATATATGAGAACGTCCATAGGGCACAGACCGCAGCATAGAATGTGATTGGGGAGGGAGCGGCGGTCGAGGCGGATGCACGATTGGTGGACGGCTCGGCACCTCAACTACTTTCTGCCACGTCTCATGGCGTGGCTCAGCCACCGACGTTATTTCTTCCTCATTAATGAAATCTTGCGCTTTATCTTCATAATCTTCATCTAAGAGCGATGAAATTCTGCGACCTGATAGTGTGTATTTCTGCGCATTCTGTTCGGCTAAGGGGCGCGTCAGCTTCCTCCGACTACCAACCGAGGCAGTAAGCTCCTGCTTTGCTTGCACATCCTGTTCGGCTAAAGGGCGCGTCAGCTTCCTCTGACTACCAGCCGAGGCAGTAAGCTCCTGCTCTGCTTGCACATCCTGTTCGGCTAAAGGGCGCGTCAACTTCCGGCCACCAGAGGAGGCAACAAGCCCCTGTTCTGCTCGCATATCCAGTGAATTCACATCAGATGCAGCAAATATCTCGCCACATTCCATGCAGTATTGAGAATTCCCCGGCAATAATCTATGGCAATTCGGACAATGAATTTCACTCAATAAATTCGCCCCCTTAACCTCACGCAAACAGCAATTCTCCCCTACTATGAAGTGTACGAAAGAAGTAGGTCAGTGTCAACTCCTTAGGAGCATGTATTGCTAACCCTGAGCATAATACAATTTGAAACAGAGTGAAATTCTAATCTATACCAGCTTTTATTTACTAATGGAAAAGTGCGAGGAACGGTAATGCATAATGTGTACACTTTGTGTGATAAAATAAGCACAAGATGGACCTATGGGCTAAATCAGATCACAACGACGACACATTACCATTAACAATAAGCGCATCGGAAAACGGACGCACAAAGCGCAGAACACGCCGTCTCACCGATAGTGCCATGTTGTCGTTGTTTCGTACCTGGCTTCTCCAGGACTATGTTGCAGCCTATTGTTATTCTCTCGCCGCCACACGTATTTTCAAGCGCTGCTACTGGGTAGACGCACTTGGCATTGATAACCGTGCTAGAACCAAAATTGACACAACTTCTCCCGACTTAGCTCCTGACACCACCCCTCCACCCCCAAATTCAAAGGGTCGCAAGAAAGGTTCTATAGCAGTTGTGCCACCCAGTTTACAACCTATCGTATCCCTATCACAATTATTAGCACAAGAGCGCCAGCCTATTAATCTACGTGGCTTCGTCCTGGAGGCTGGTGGCAACAAAAATAACAGACAAGCAAACAAGTCCGAAAAGGGAAAAGAGCAGACACATGGGCATGGGCAGAAAGAAATCGTAATTCCCGCAGAAGGCGGTATCATTCATGCATGCTGGCCAGAGGCTTCATCACCTCTTCTCAAAGAGATTGAACAGTCGCCGGCAATCTTCTTACTCAATCCACTGAGCCCCACGCTATTGCGCTACGACGACCTTGCTCCTCTCTATCAACGCACGGTCCCGACAGAATTATGCCTCTTTATTCCACATAAGCAGATCGAGAGCCATTTGCCCGCCGCACACAAAAATCAATTGCAGGCGACGGCGCTGACAGAATTGTTACGTAATAGCCGCTGGAAGATGTTACCCATAGAAAAAGAAAAACAAGGCGAGGCGATCACAGGCTTTATCGAACTCTTCCTCGCCTCCATGCAACGTCATTTTCAGCTAGCACCTCAGTGTATACACCTACCAACCCCCATCGGACCCGCAAGTATCGCCCCTCTTCCATATACCCTCATCTATGCCACAAGGAGACAGGATAGCCTGCTTAACATGAACGATGCCGTATGCCTTTATCGTCGGCGCATCTATCAACAGAGCTATCAAGGGGTACTTGGTGAGGAATGGTTTGCCCAGCAGGAGCAAGAACATCGCACAACAGAGCTACAGGCATTAACACGTCATATCAAGCAACAGGGTGTAGCATCCCGTATTCGCCGCTGGCCCGACCTGCGCCAACAGCTGATTACCGCTAACTTCGGCCAATTTACCCATCAGGAATATGATATGATTATTCAGCAATTTTTATCTAATAAAGAGGTACAATGTATCTGGCGCATCCCCGCTACTGAACTTAGGGAAAGCATACCAGGAATTGACGATACACTGCTATGGAAAGCCTAGTAATACATGCAAGCAGGAGGTATTACCAGGGGGAAATGGCAGGCATGGGCATGCCTGTCTGCCATTTTAGTAACGCCTCCTAAATAAGTGTACGTTGAAAAGTTTGTTTTTCTGCCACACGTTGCATTGCCTACAAAGCCACAGAGACAGATACCTCAAAAAATTCATTATCTCTAATATAAATAGCTTTGTTTGGGAGTGGTATTTTGGAACACAAAGACATTTCAGCAAAAAATAAACTCAATGAATTAACTGGCCCGCAATGGCTCTATTTTACGAAGAGCATTCATACAACTACATACACCTCTGGCTACGGACATTCTCTGCGTAAAGCACATGGGGCCAACAAACCACCGCAGCTTATGAGCCATTTAATCGAGTTTTTCACGAAGTCAAGTGGCCGCATCCTCGATCCTTTTGCGGGCGTTGGGGGCACACTTATCGGCGCATCTATCTGTAAGAAACCACGCACCGCGCTTGGCATCGAGATTAACCAGAAATGGATCGATATTTATCACCAGATTATTGCCGAGAGCAACGGCGAACTCCTCCCCCAAACGTTGCTACACGGCGACTGTCTGACCATCATGAAGACTCTTGAGGCCGAATCCTTCGACTTCATTGTCACTGATCCTCCTTATAATATTCACCTGGCAAAAACCATGAGCAAGGGATGCGAGCCTGGGGTTTACGCAAATCGGCGTACCAATTATGATATGCATTCCGACGATCCTGCCGACCTTGCTAACATGAACAGTTATGAAAACTATTTAGATACGATGGAGCAGGTCTTTATCGCCTGCTATGCTTTACTGAAACCACAAAAATATATGGTTGTCATTGTGAGAGATGCATACCAATATGGCGAATATGTCTTCACTCATGTTGACCTGGCACGACGTGCAAAACAACATGGCTTTGTGCCTAAAGGAGAGATTATCTGGTATCAAGCCGGCACTCGCTTGCGGCCCTATGGCTACCCTTTCGCCTACATTCCAAATATCGCTCACCAGCATATCGTGATTCTACAAAAACCTGCTCGCACAAAAACCTAGTGCAAAACAGCTTGACATGTCAGACATTGTTTCGTTATTATTCTCCACATCAGAATATGTGGAGGGCGCTGTCAGGTTTTCTTCATTTTCTCGATCCGTCGGTGGGATACGGCATAGCTTCTCTACACATAAACTTGGCAGACCGCATATAATATATGGAAGCAATGATAATATAGTAGAGAAACAAACGAAGCTAACCTCGGAAAGAGGACCGACAATGCCACAAAAATCAAGCCACGAACATAACTTTGACGATCATCAATCAGGCAAACAAGAGCAGTCGCTAAAGAATCTCTCGCAAGATGGGCAGCGCCTCCTGGCCGAAGACACTGATGATGAATTTGAAAAGCAGAACACAGAATACATGACCATCGCCACATCATTAGAGCATGGCGAAAAATATCACGAGGCCGGCAAACGTGATGTCGAGCTTTATATTCGCACGTATAATACGCTTCTACGCAGTTCAGGTGAGGTTAACCTGAAGGCGCTTATCCAGGCACACTACAATATAGATTCTAGCCTGCACCCAGATGCTCGTAAGCCATACCCCGATATGTCCGCATTTATCTATAGTGTCCTACGCCTCCCTAATGTAATCAACCAGTGTGAACTCGTCCTGTTAGGTCAATCGGAAGATGTATTTCTTCAACAAGGCTTTCACGTTGACAAGTGGCAAGCTGTTACAGCATCGGCAAGACGCCGCAAATGGTTCTATAATGGCCAAAAGACGCTGGCCGTATACGTCGCGAGCGTGAGCGATACCGATGATATTGTACCCATCCTGGTCGCTTTCCAGATCGAATGGAACAAGATATATTATCTACTGAATATAGATCCTACGACGATGCAACTGCTAGAAACAAAAGTAGAGCAAAGCTCACCTGTGTTTGCCGAGATCAGTAAGGTGCTGCGCCACCGTCTCCATATCGCTCTCGACGATTGGCAGCGCCTGGAGGTTATCTGGGGGGGCCACCTGTGGGATAAGTTGCACGAGATCGGACAGCAGAAGAAAAACTTTAATCTACGTATGTTGGGTGGCTCGCATGTAGGCTACGTCCGCGCAACGCGTAAGTGGTGGGCACCAGTGAGAAGCTTACTCGACGATCTAGGCCTACCCGACCGACCGGTCTACTTTGTTTCAAGCAACACACATAGTCTAATCAATCTTTTATCGGGCTTTATGCTCCATCACGAAAAAGAACTGACCGAATTTGCCCGCAGTGGTTGCGATCCCTACCTTGTCAATGAGCAGCGCAAACTGCAAGAAGGCATTGTACCAGGTAACTGGCAAAACTTCCTCTACTTCACTGGACGCGAGTGGATACACACTCCCGCTGGTAAAGAGGCGGCACGCACACGTCTGCAAGAAGCACAGGAGCGCGGCATCTGGCATGTCGGCTCACGCCATGGCTTAGAGATCGATGCACAGGTCTTCGAACTTGCCAGGTTACGCCCAACCGATATCGACCCACGCTGCCGTATACCCGAACTGGATCTTCTGGCGAAAAGCAATGCCATTATCCTTAATATAGATTATCCTCTAGGGATGGCAGCTTATCGCATGATGCGCGAGATTATGGAGAACTTATCACATATCAGCGGTATCTATATTCTGGGGAAGGCTGCGACCCTCAATGGCAGCATCGGTGATGTCATGATTGCCAACGTAGTAATGGACGAACATAGCCAGAACGTCTACTGGCTGGATAATGCTTTTACTGCCCAGGAGGTGGTCCCCTTCCTCATCTACGGCTCTGTACTCGATAACCAGAAGGCAGTCTCGGCCAAAGGCACTTACCTACAAAATCGCCAATACCTCGATTTTTATTATCACGCGAACTATACCGTGGTTGAAATGGAGAGCGGCCCATACCTCAACGCAGTCTATGAGGATCAGTATCTCACACGCTACCCCACCAACGAAAACATTAATCTGCTCCGCCTACCCTATGAATTGGGTATCCTCCACTACGCATCCGATACCCCTTACACACGGGGCAAAAATCTGGGAGCAGGCAGCCTTTCCTACTTTGGCATGGACTCGACCTATGCCAGCGCAATTGCAATCGCACGCCGCATCCTCGAACGTGAGATCAACTCGATCAAAGATCGCCTGACCCGACCGCTTGCAACACCCCAACCAGTGGAAGCAGGTGACATACACAAAATTGTGCAGGAACAGGAGACAAACGTTAATTAAATGCTACCTGGCTATAAAAGTGACTCTTCCAATATATACGCATAATAGCTGGCTTACACTTGCTTCAACGGCATAACAAAATTATGCTACAGGGAGCAGTGTGAGATCTGCCATCGCTTGCCCATCCAGGTAAGCATTATTTACCCCTGCCTCACCTTTTATAGAATCAATGCGCCCATCGTGATTCAGGTCAATCCCGTTAAGGACCTGTCCCGAAAGTTCGCTCATTTCCTGGATTCCCCCAGCATTAATCGGATTCCTCTCTAGTGACTGTGCATCCTGATCAATCGCATCCAGCCAGACCCTCAGATTGTCGGTCGCATTAATCACCTGTTGGGCATGTGTCCTGATTGTATCGGTTGTATCGGGCTGTGTCGCGGCCAGGGAGGCATGCATAGCCGTTGCCGCTACATAGCCATTGTTATTGTTACCAAGAAGCCCATAGCCATCATCTACTTGCATAATATGCTTTGTGGCACAGATTGGATCTAATGGATGTGCACGTACACTGTGGCTGCCCTCGATCAAATTCACAACACTTTGCGCTATACAACGTATGATGTTCTCATCCTTTACATTTTTCAACAAGTGTATCTGGTTGTATAGCTGCTGTGCCTGTCCACGCAACCCAACGAGCAGGGCCATATTTCCTGGCGTAGCAGGAAAGCTAAGCAGCAGATGTTTGATATGTACCAGTGCCTCCGTTGGCAAGTGAGCACTGAGTATAATATGGCCCGTTGGTAGCGTCGTTTGCGCTGTCTCCTGCGTAATCTCCAGCCCATTTCCCACACTTAGTAAGTTGGTATTGTTTTGCTGAAATTTCAGCCTATAGACAGAGCCTTCCTGCTTCAACACACCGAGCAACGTAACATGCTCGGTCTCTTCATCCACCATCCAGGCCACATACCGGCCTCCGCCTGTCAATGATTTCAATCCATTAACGCTGATGTTAAGATTACTAGTAGTGCCTGGCTGCTCCTGCCCATCGCTAAAAGATACGCTACCCCTCACCCCATCTGACATCGCATTCTGTTCATATCTGCTTGGAATAGTTTTGTGCTGTAAAAGGGTCAATGCCCCCGCCAGCACACCGACGAGCAGAATGGTAAGGATAATAGCAAGAAAAACCATATTCCGGCCAGTGCCACTTACCGGGCGTAAGGCTTGCGCAGGAACAGGAGCGCTACGGGTAGATAAGGGGGCTGGAACAGGTGTAGGCCTGTTGCCCATTGGCAGAGGCGTTTTAGAACCCGCATGCATCGAAAAAGGAGATTTGACCGCTACAGAGGAAAGAACCTGTTGTACAGATTTTTCACTCATGATGATATTTTGCTTCTGCACGACTGGTCTAACGTGCCCAATTTTTTGTGCCACAGGAGGAACACGCGTGTATGCAGGCGCATATGGAGAACGGGCTGTTTGCAATTGTTCACCACAATGACCACAAAACGCGCCTTCCTCATCAATGGGCATATTACAGCCAGGGCAGTGCATCATTTATCTCCTACCAAAGTTCTTATACGAACGCTAGCCTATAATACCGTTATTCAAAGCACTTCCACATATCATTACTAACCTCTTACTAGTGTGCCATACATTGAAGTATATTGCTACACAACCACTACACACCCATTACTTTTATGCTGGTGTTATGAGGTGGAAAACATTTGCAAGCAACTCCATAATTGCATGATAGCTAATTATTAACAATGAGAGGCTGGCAAGCACGATGTGAACAGAACGCCAGAGACTAATGATGAAGCGGGCATGACGTTGACGCTGTAGCGATTGAGCCATCTGGCTATGCAATAGCAGGGTTTCCCGCACACGCTGGAGATCTTTTTCTTCGTGCCCTGCTATTTCAGGTGTATATAAGGCTTTTGTTGCTGTACCATGTAGCGCTTGCTTACAATAGTTTTTAAAACCATCAGATTTGCCTGCACAGTAGCGCTCAATGCTGTACTCCAGTTCCAGCAGACGTTCTTCCAGCGTACGCACGATACCTACTCCATTGCTACTTGCTTCACGTGCTATAACCCGCGTTTGCCAGTTATCCAATAAACGGCCGGTGATGCCACTTACAACCAGGAAAATAAGCGCATAGAGGGCACTTGTCGCACCATATTCCATGGTAAAACAACTCAGGTTCATACAATATTGGTGGGTAATATATGCATAATTTTCGTGCATAAAAACTATGAGCACAGAGGCTATACCAAACCAGGTATGCATCCAAAGCCAATCCTGCACCCGACCCGGTAGATTGTGCATAAAGCGCCGTCGTAGCGAATAGATAGCTGTACTCAATACCATCACATATGCAATGATGCCAAAAAGGCGCAATGGGTCATTTATTGGTCCTGGATACTGCTGGGTTTTCAGTGTGTAAAAATACCAGACAGTTATACCAATATACAGGACGATACTGCCAGCCAGCCAGTACCAGCGTGCAACTGACGTTGGCGCTTTCCAGATACGACGCAACGTCTGAGACTGTAATGGCTGGGAAGGTTTTGTTGTCAAAGCCATATTTTTTGCTCCTTCAATTTCGGGCCAGGACGCGGCATCTGATTTATTTCGCGCGTTGCCGTAGAATTTCTTCGGTCGAGCCAAAGAATGTGACCGGGTTAATGCGAAAGGCTGCCCCAGTAGGACAGGCTTGTACGCAGGCCTGATTAGAGTAGCCTGCACATAAATCACATTTAATAGCAATCTTTTTACGCATCTCCTCAACAGCATCTAGCGGCTGATACTTGTTTAATGGACCACCTGTAAGGTTGCTATTAAGCATAGGTAACATTTTTTTGCCGCTACTCTCTTTGCCGGACTTAAAAATCTGGCTAAAACGCTGCCAGCTTGGGAGTGAGATGGCCGGTGCCTTACTCTCTTCTTGCTCGTCCAGGGTGACAATTGAGATATTATCATAGGGACAACGCTCGGCACAGATACCACAGCCAATACAACTTTCTGTGATATAGACCTCGCCACTCGGTTTACGTGCAATACCAGCACGGCTGCACAGCATACAAACCGGGTCCTGGCACTGACGACACGCGGTCGTAATACTGATATTGCCTACGACCATGCCTTTGCGATTCAGGCGTGAATGGCCGTGCCGCCGCTCACAGGCCTCTTCACATTCGTCACAGTGGATACATTTATCCAGATCGATGACCAGCACTTCAGTCCCCTCAACAACGCCATCATTAACCAATGCATGCAGTCCGGCTCGCGCCTCGACATCTGAGAACTCGTTCACAGTAGAGGGGTCCAGGACGGCATTCCCAAACGACTCAAAAACTGCGCTGTGAGCGGCCGCTGTGGCCTGGCGGTAGAGCTGTAATCGTTCCTGGAAACGTTGCTTGACTTCCGGGTAACGCATAAGCAATGCTTTGAGCATGCTACGTGAAATTTCGGCGACGGTCGCCCTTGTAATCGATGTTACAGTCACGGCACGCCTATCCCCTAAGACATCCAGGCCGCCGGCAAAGTAGTCTCCTCCCTGCCGATAAGCGATAATACGCTCGTCCGTCCTGGCACGACCAGTACCATTTGCAGTGCGCCGAGCAACTTTGACAAAACCGTCTAACAAAATGTGCAATGAATCGCGTGCGGGCTGCCCAGCATTATCTTCACTAAAGAGCCGCTCATCCCGATCATAGCGACTAATCACCGCATGCTCAGCTAACTGGTGTATATCGGCATGCGATACGCCTTGAAAGAGAGACAAACGATGTAAAACGGATTCGACTGAACGTGCGATGCTCAGGCGCTCAAAAAAGCTTTGGACACTCGGCACTATCTCCATCAAGCGCTGCATAACTTGTTCAGGCACTTCCAGGACGATTGCCGGGCTCTGTGCACGCGCAGTAATACTCTGCACTTGCCCATTCATCATTCCAGTCTCACCGACATATTCACCACGCCGTAAAACTGCGACCGGCATACTAACGTCGCCAGCGCCTAAAGAGGAACATTCGATATAACCATCCAGGACAAAGTAGAGCGTGCGGCTAAACTCTCCTTCACGTATCAGCACTGTGCCTGGGGCAATCACGAGCAGGTTTGAGGTCGCAACAAAGTGGAGCAGGTAGTTGTCTGGTACCAACTGTTCATCGCTAAAGATTGGTTGCTCACGCAGACGTATTAACAACTGCGGCACACTCCAACCCGCAGGGATGTGGCTGAGGACACGGTTCATATCGACTTTGCCGTCCCAGGCTATACCTAGACGTTGCTTGAGAGAGAGCATCAGGAGATCGCGATGATTGTCAACCGGGCAGACCGATACACACGAACCACACATCACGCACTCATCGGTGAAACGTTGTATATGCTCAGGAATGTCATCCGAAATTGTGGCACGATTCAAGTCCGCGATTCTTACCTGGACGGATAGAGGAACCGGGCAAGCCCGCATACAACGGTCGCAACCAATACACATGTCGATCTCAAAACGTACTTCCTCTTCTGAAAAAGGCTGTACATCTGTACGATGTGTCATACCCACTTGAAATGATTGCTTTGTTGCTTGTGTTTGCATATTGCCTCCCCGGCGTATATTCTATGTAATCCATGATATTTTTTTATGATAGCGACAAGAGTGGCGCACTACAACGCGCACAGAAGCGTGCACTGGGCATATTCGGCATACTACATTGGGCACAAATTTTCATCTGCACCTGTCCTTTATCAGCCTGCAACTTGACCGTTTGACTCACATGCGCAGTCACTTCCACAGGGACTGGCTGCGCTTTTTGTGCTGGTTGCTGCTGTACTTTCTGCAGCGATTGTTGTGGTTTTTGTGGCTGTTGTGATTTTTGTGGCTGTTGTGGTTGTGTAGGCAACGTTGTAACTTTGCCAGTCTGCTCACGTCCCGCCTGCAAATCCACAAAAACGACGACAGTGTTCCCTAGCTTGATGCGATCACCATGCGAGAGACGGCACGGTCGCTCGATTTTACTTTGATTAATCAGCACGCCGTTACTGCTATTATTATCGCGAATATAAACTCCATCGGGAGCTGGGAACACTTCCGCGTGACGACGAGAAACATCCATATCGTTTAACACTATATCGTTCCCTTCCTCGCGACCAATCATCACGCGCCTGCCTCGTTGCAGCAAGAAAACTCGTGATTGGAGCTCCTTATTAGCATTAGCACTTTTCGCGTCTTTTTCCGGCATCACGATAAGGCCTGGCTTCTCTTTAAGTGCTTCGATCATATTTATAGATATGGACTTGTCGGTATCAGCTCCAGTTTTAAGTGATGACAAAAGGCCTGCCGGGCTAAGTGCAGTTGTCTTCTTCCGAGCGACTGGCACCTGTGCGGAAGTGCTGCTAAGGATAGTTGTAGGACGGCCAGGCAGAGGGCCGGTATCAACCTCGATGGGTGATTTACGAGCAGCAACATTAACTATACGCAAAAGAAATTTAAATTTAACCCTATTGCCAACACGAATGACATCGTCCGGCTTAAGGATATGTGTACTCTGAGGTTCGATCCTTACATCATTTATAAATGTGCCATTTAAACCACCAAAGTCACGCAGCTCATATTCTCCCTGGACATAACGAATTTCGGCGTGTTGCCGCGAGACTGAACCTTCATTGACCAGCAGATCAACACCTGCCTGACGCCCAATTACTACCACACTGTCCTTGCGCAGAGGCATCTCAGCGATGCGTAAAGGCA
Source organism: uncultured Chloroflexia bacterium (assembly GCA_963850365.1). Classification (GTDB taxonomy): domain Bacteria; phylum Chloroflexota; class Ktedonobacteria; order Ktedonobacterales; family Ktedonobacteraceae; genus Dictyobacter. Next base: position 259,538 of record CAWKKX010000025.1, on the reverse strand, counting down.
ACCCTGGCTCTGTAATATGCACCAATAATGCTTCAGCGGCATCAGCAAGGGACGACGGTACGTTTTTGCTGTATCTATTTTGTTTATTTGTGGATGCATTTGGAACATAAGGCATACTATCGTCACCTGCTTTCTCCACTTCTTTACGTATTAAAATCGCTTTCTTCACAGCTGTATCACCAGCTTTTCTTACTCCAGTGCGTAAAGGGGGAACCCCCTGGGCATCTAACCAATCGCTCAATTTAAAGTCATCGTCAAACAGACGTGCGGAAACACTAGAGAGATTGGTACTATTATCAATCGCACGCTTAAAAGCCAACGCTTGCTTGCGCTCCCCCAGTGAGAGCATCCCCACTGGTACCCCATCTTGTAATAATACTTTGCGATAGTAGCGCGGCTTTGGTTGAGCCACAATTTCTTGATACCCTAATTGGTTGGTCACGCCCACGGAAGCAAAATCCAGCCCATATAAGAAAGTCGCATTATAAAATGTATCAGTGCGGAAAGGGTGTTCAGTGTCAGCGACACCCAACATGCTATAAGCGGCCATTCGTGCTTGCTGAATGGCCGGATACCACTGCCCAAGCACACGAAAACGCCCACTACCAGTGCGAGTTTCAAGCAGGTCGCCAGCAGCATAGATATCAGGCGCACTTGTGCACATATTTTTGTCAACCTGCACACCACGCCCACAGAAGATATTGCTGGCACGAATAAAATCAACGTTCGGATCGACGCCAATCGCGACCAGAACAAGCTCACAGGGAATCTGCTTCCCCTGGCTGGTGACAACACCGCTCACCTCGCCATTCACACCCGTAATCTCTGTAATCTCTGTTTCTAGCTGGACATCTATGCCAGCCCGTAATTCTTGCTGCAATACCAGGTCCGATGCCGTGGCATCCAACACCTCCGACCAGATTGTATGTCGCCGTAGGAGATGAGAAACCTCTAAACCACGCGCACGCAGCGACTCGGCAGTCTCCAGGGCCAGCGTCCCACTACCAACTATAACCACATGCTGCACATTTGGTAAGCGTGCCAGGATTGCCTGGTAATCGGCCACGGTACGTAAAGTAGCGACTCCTCGTAGCTCGCTGCCAGGACATTTGAGACGAGACGCGCTTGCTCCATTGGCTAAAAGCAGTTTTCCATAACCAATATATTGACGACTTTGCAATTGCACAGTATGCTGTTCTGCTTGTATAGCAATCACACGCTCTGGCAGGAAAAGAATTTTTTGATCTGGATAAAATCGTTCGGGCCGCGCCCACAATCTCTCCTCGCCTACACGCCCGGCTAAATAATCTTTAAGCGCTGGACGATAATAGACAGGCAAAGGATCATCGGTAATTATCCCAATCGTTGCATCCGGCGCTTCCGCACGCAATGTCTCGGCTGCCGTGATTCCCGCAATACCATTACCAATAATCAAGTATGAAATTTGCTCAGCCATAGTGTTCCTTAGAATGGCGGCGTCTCGTGTAAAAATTCCTCGTTCGGCCCTCCACATCTACTTTATCATCATTATAATTCCATCTGGATGCACTTGAATGTTGATAGCAACTAATGGGCTCTGTGCAGGCCCAGTAACGACCGCTGCCTTTTTTGCAGGGTCAAAGGTCGCCCCATGACATGGACATGCTAAAAGCCGTGTCTGCGCATCATATTGAACACTACACGACGCATGCGTACAAGTAGAATCAAAGGCAACAAAACTTGTATCAGGTAGATGGATAAGTATCCCTGGCTGCCGTTGATTCGCTACTGGAAAAGTCTTAGCACTGTTTACCGGTAAATCGCTGACATGAGCCAATATTTCCTGACTCGAGGACGGCGCAAGCGCCCTCACCAGACCCGCTGTCGGTTGCCGCTTTTGTTGAACAACCGTATCCGCATGCGACCCACCTGTTGAAGTATGCAAGCCAGGCAGAAAGCGCATAGCGATAAAGGTACCTGCAATACTAACGCCACTTACCGCACCCGCCAGTGCAAAGACCCGCCGCCGCGATAATAATAACGGTTGCCGCGTAGTCTGGTCCACCTGTTTCCTGGAATGGCGCGACGATACAACATCTATTGGAGTTGGCTCAGGCGCAGGCAACGCCATCATCGCTTGCCGATAGGCCTGGGCAAGTTCCGCAGGTTGACGATAGCGCTGAAGTGGGTCCTTGTCCATAGCCTTCCTGAGCACTTCATTGAATACCCCTGGGACATCTTTACGCCATACATGCAATGGAGGCACCAGAGCGTAAAGATGCTGCCGTGCGATCTCATCGCGTGCGTCACCTTCAAAAGGCGCATGGCCGGTAAGCAAGCGATAGAGCACAGCCCCACACGCATATGTGTCTGTGTATGTATCTATCGGTTGACCCAAAAGCTGTTCGGGTGCGCAAGTTTCAATGTTGCCATCATAAGCTGGCCGACGCCGACCACTGTCTGCTTCTGTACGGAGATCAATGCGACTCAATTCGACTATACGCCGCAATCCAAATTCGGCAACGATCACCAGTCCCGCTGATGGTTGTATATCTACTGATGCATCGGCTTGCTTCGTTGATGGTTGTATATATATACACTCTGCTGAAAGATTACGGTGCAGCACCGCACGTTCATGCGCACTTTCAAGCGCAGATGTAATCTGATCAAGATATTCGCCTACAATCGAGAGAGGTAGCAAACTCTGCTCCTGCAATATCTCGTGCAGCGACTTCAAGCCTAATTGCGGATAGACAAGATACGGTAAACCGTGAAAATTGCCATAATCGAGCAAGGGCAGGATATTAGGATGCTGTAGCGTGGCAATAAGCTTTGCCTCTTGCTGAAAGTGTCCTAGAAACACGAGTCGCGCCGCTGGAGAAAGATTGCGTGCAGCATCCGCCGCCACAATCCCACTAAAGCACATCAGATAACGTGTTCCAGTTTTACCATATACCTGGAATATCGGACCACCAGCTCCTTGCCCTGCAAAGCGCTCTACATGATAATCCCCCACTGCTGCCCCCATAAGACCGTTTGAAGTTAAACGATCAACCATAACCTATCCTCCCCAAGCAGAGTTACATATCCTGACGCACGCTGTCACAATACTCTCTATCCATCTTACCAGAGACAACACCGAAAAGTGCTGATATGCTACTAAAGCATTACCCATTTCCTAGCATACCTACTAAATTGTAAAAAACACACCCACTGGCTTCTTAGTATACGTTAAATATCTTCATAGACAATAATTATTTCCATTTCAAATACAAAGGTCCTTTTCGCTGGTCTGCATAACCTCTGACAGCACATAATTGTCGTAGAAGAAATGAACAAAGAAAGTTTTTGCGTTATGGTTATACTACACTTGACGATGGAACACATGTTCTTTACTATAGGCTATGTAATATTTTAAGTAGCAGTATTTTAAAATGGGAGGAAGATTATGGGTACAGATTTTGCACATCTTCATGTTCACACAGAGTACTCGTTGCTGGATGGCTTTAGCCGAACCAAAAAGCTGGTGCAACAGGCAAAAATGTTAGGCATGAATCATCTGGCTATTACCGATCATGGCGCAATGTATGGTGCTATTGAATTTTACAAAGCATGTAAAGCCGGGGGCATTAATCCAATCATCGGTATTGAGGCCTACCTGACTGAAAATATGCAGGACCACTCGAAGCGTTTTAGCGACGACTATCATCACCTGTTACTGCTAGCAAAAAATAATACGGGCTACTACAACCTGATGAAGTTGACGACTATCGCACACACCAGGGGCTGGCACCTACGACCGCGCATCGATAAAAAGGTGTTGCAAGAACATGCAGAAGGTTTATTTGTGACCTCTTCATGCCTCTCCGGCGAAATCCCGAAATTGCTGCTGGCGGATAAGAAAGAAGAGGCGTATAAAACGGCACGCTGGTATCAGGATGTGTTTGGGCCTGAGAATTTCTATCTTGAGATTCAAGAACATCATGGTATCTTCGATGATGGCAAACCTTCCCCGCAGGGTAGACTGAACCAGATGCTCTACCAGATGCATAACGATCTGCACATTGAGCTGGTGGTGACCAACGATCTGCACTATGTCGAGGCTCACGATTCTGGCTCACACGATGTCCTGCTCTGTGTTCAGACGGGCAAACAACTCGACTCACCCAAGCGTATGCGCTTCGATAGCCAGGAATATTATCTCAAAGGCCCCCAGGAGATGACTAATCTCTTCCCGGATCTACCCAATGCCCTGACCAATAGCGTCCGTATCGCTGAACAATGCAGTGTCGATCCTCTCGCTTATAAAGCCAAATTACCCAATTATACAGTTCCCCCCGAATTTAAGACGCAGGACGAATATTTACACTCTATCTGTCTACAAGGTCTGCAAGAACGCTTCGGCGAGATATCTGAGCGTGCACTCCAGCAGCTCGACTATGAATTTGACATGATTGCAGCCAAGGGTTTTGTGCCCTATTTCCTCATTGAATGGGACTTCGTAAACTATGCCCGTTCTCATGGTATCCGTTGCTCGGCAAGAGGTTCTGCGGCCGGTAGTTTGCTTGCCTACTCGCTGGGCATTACTAATGTTGATCCAATCCGCTACCAGTTGCCTTTTGAACGGTTTTTTAATGTTGAACGCGCCGATATGCCTGATATCGATATGGACTTCCCTGATAACCGTCGTGAAGAAGTGATCGAATATGTGGCACAAAAGTATGGTCATGATTGCGTGGCACAGATGGTGACCTTTAATACGATGGCGGCCAAAGCAGCTGTGAAAGATGTGGCTCGCGTCATGGGGCAGCAGGATCTCGGAGATCGCATCACACGCCTCATTCCAACTGGCCCCAGAGTGACGTTGCAGGGCTCGCTCGATGGGGTTAAAGAACTGAATGCCATTTATGCTGAGAACAAGCAGGCGCAGGAGTTGCTTGACCAGGCCCTGAAATTAGAAGGTTCGGTGCGCACAACAGGAGTGCACGCGGCAGGCGTGATCGTTGCTAATGAGTCCCTTGAGCATTTTGTGCCTCTGCAATTGCGCGATCCAAAAGATCCTGGCAAAGGACGCATTACGCAATATGAGCAGAAACACCTTGAAGAACTGGGACTGATCAAGTTCGACTTCCTGGGCCTCTCCAACCTGACCATCCTGGATAATACACTCAAATACATTGAGCAAACGCGAGGCGAGGTAATTGTACTGGAGAAGGTACCACTCGATCCAATCGGTGATGTAGAGCAGGACCGAAAACGTAAATTGTCCTTCGAACTGCTAGCCAGCGGCGAGACAACTGGTATCTTCCAGTTGGAAGGTCCCAAGATGCGTGAGTACATCAAGCAACTTAAGCCTACGCGCGTCGAAGATGTGATGGCCATGATCGCACTCTATCGTCCAGGCCCAATGGAGAGTATCCCAGACTTTATTAAAGCGAAATCACTTATGGCGGAAAAAGGGTCAGGCTCAATCAAATATTTAGACCCGCGCCTGGCCGAGTGGCTTGAAGAGTCCTATGGCATCATCGTGTATCAGGATCAGGTGCTCTTTATAGCAGTAAATATGGCGGGCTTCTCCTGGGGCAAGGTCAATAAGTTTCGTAAAGCGCTTAGTAAAAAGTTGATGGCAGAGGTGGAGGGCTACAAGGGCGATTTCATCAAGGGCTGTGTGAATAGCGGGATGAAGCAGGAGACGGCGCAAGAACTCTTTACATTGGTTCTGCCTTTCGGCGGCTATGGCTTCAACAAGGCCCACGCCGCCAGCTACGCCGTCGTCGCGTTCTATACAGCCTATCTTAAAGCCAACTATACCGCCGAGTTTATGGCGGCAACGATGACGACTGAAGCGGCCGATGCGAAGAAGATCGCGAATGCAATCGCCGAATGCAGGCGCATGGGCGTTGAAATCCAGGGACCCGACGTGAACAAGAGTGATCGCGGCTTCACGGTCGAGAACAAAGGTGTACGCTTCGGATTGCTGGCAATCAAGGGTATTGGTGAAGGTCCAATTAATGAGATCGTGCGGGCTCGCGATGAGGGTGGCCCCTTCAAGTCGCTAGCGGACTTCTGCACACGAACCGATCCCCGCTCGGTGGGTAAGGGGGCAATTGAGACGTTGATTAAAGTGGGCGCACTGGATTCTATAGTAGGTCCAAACAAGCGTCACCAGTTGCTGGCCTCCGTCGAGCGTGCAATGCAGTTTGGCAAGAGCGAGCGCACGGCAAAACTCAGTGGCATGCTTAGCCTCTTCGGCGATTTAGAGGAGGTGAATAATTCGCTGGACTTCGCTCTGAGCCAGGATGCCCAGGAGATCTCGCGCAAACAGTTGCTCAACTGGGAAAAAGAACTGATCGGGGTCTATGTCTCTAACCATCCACTCTCCTACCTCGACGAGCTTTTCAAAGGTCAGGTTACACACACAAGCGCTGAACTTACTGAAGAGAGCGATAAACTAAAAGTTGTACTGGGCGGTACCATTAAAGAGGCCAGACGCATCACGACGAAGAAGGGCGATACGATGTGTGTGGTTCAACTTGAGGATATGTTCGGCTCGATTAGCGTGACGATCTTCCCTAAAACCTATGAAGAGACCGCCGAGCTATGGGTTGAGGATACAGTGGTGATTGTACGTGGTGAGGTTCAGATACGACGTGACGAGCCTTGTATCCTCTGCAATAGCGTTACAAAGCTCAAAGCGGTTGAGGAAGAGATGAACCGTAAACGCTACCAACTCTGGATTAAGCTGCAAGTTAGCGGCAATGACGAAATTTCCGTCTCTAACGACATTATGAAAGTGCAGGATGTCTACCGCTATCTCAGTGAACGTCCAGGACACGATCACTATGAAATTGTTGTCTCAAATGGTGAGTGGCAAATACGCCTGGCCCCCGACAATAATACAATGCAATATACCCCGGAATTACATAGCAAACTGGAAACATTACTCGGTTCAGGCGCAGTTGAAGCAGTTGTCCTTTCCTAACAACATTATTCCTTTTTTCATTATAAGACGTATTTTGAACTTTTATAGCTTATTGCAATTAGAGCAATAAGCTATAAAAGTTCAAAATACGTCTTACGGTCTAGATAGCGATGTCACTGCTATCTAGACCTTTTTTTATAATGGGAATATCGATACATTTATTTTCTTTGTAACGATTCCCTTTTTATACTTAATATAATCTGACATAAGGAACTGAAGGATTCAATATATATAAAAGCGGTATTTATTATGTTTTTACGCATCAACTGCGCTCTTTATAGAAGGTTATACGATAGAGAAGGAAATCACATATGAGTTACACAAATAATGCTCGAGCACCTCTAACACGTCTCGGGCTATCGATCCGCGTTTTTTTTCTAAGCTTACTCTTTATGGGCTGCACATTCACCTTTGTCTCCACCCTGGCTTCCAGCCAGACATTTGCACATGGGGCACAGAAAGACCTTAAGCACCACATCACAAGCGTAAAATCTCTAAATACTCTTATTAGCAAAAACGAATTGCAAGCATCTAAAAATCGTCTGTCACCTCATGCAGTTCAGGGACATACAGACCGCCATCTAAAGTTAGCTCCTAAGGCAAAAACTCTCCCTACTAACATACTGCTTTCTAATGACATACCTACAACCGTCTCTGTTCCTGGTATAAACATTAGTGCTCATGTTGTTGGAGGATTACACTTTCTGGTTGGTCAAACTATCACTCTTGATCTGAACATTATAAACACAAGTTCAACGACAACCTTTGATTCTACTTCAAATGTTATCATAGGATCTGCTATTCCCTTTGGGTTAAGCAATATTGTTACAAGTGGGAGCGGCTGGACTATCAGCCAAAACGTGACAACAGGTTCTGGTCTGCTTACTACTATTTACACTGGTCCGCCAGTCGCTCCTGGAAGCTCATTTCCACCATTTGACATTGCTGGCACGCTGACTAGTGATGCCATTCCCAGTTTGATGCTTACCTCTGGAGTATCAGCCCTGCTTAATCCAGATATCAATACCGCAACCGTCGTCGTGAATGTCTCATCGGCTACACCAACTGTTACCGCTATCCCTACAGTGACGGCGATAGCTACCATAACTCCTACTCCTTCTATTACGGCTACTACTGTTCCCGCAGTAACAACCACGGTCTTTCCCACGGCAACAGAGACATCGCTCAAGCCTCGACTGTATATCACCAATTCAACGGCAGGTAACGGTCCCCACTATGTTGGGCAGAGCCTTCACTATGGTCTGACCGTCATAAATCTGCCTGCCAGCCCTGCAGAAAATCAGCCGATTACTGTTCATGATATATTTCCAGCTGGTCTCACTAACATAGTTGCCACTGGGAACAATTGGACCTTCACATTGAGTAGTACAACGAGCCCAACACTGATTACCGGCACATACAATGGCCATTATCCTATCCCAACCGGTACTATACTCCCGATGATCTCAATTAGTGGTAACCTGACAGCCGCCGCTGTCCCATCCCTTACAAGTGATGCTACGGTTGGTTCTGCAAATAATCCCAATTCATCGCTTAATACGTCGATTAATACCATCACCGTTCTGGCAGGTACTGCACCAAAAACCACAATTACAACTACAGCTACGGCTACGTTCAGTGCCACTCCCAATCTCTCAATCGTGAAAGTCAACCTGAGGGGTGATCATTTCAATGTTGGTGACAAGGTAACCTATGTGATCGTTGTCTCGAATAGCTCAGAAAATGCGCCGGTCAGTTCTCCCATCACTGTCTTGGATGTCATTCCGCTGGGTCTCAGCAACATTGAAGTGCATGCCCAGGATTGGAATGTTTCAGCAAGTGACACTTCCAGCCCGGCGATTATCACCGCAAACTATAATGGAAGCTTGCCCATTGCATCAGGCCAGGTCTTGTCCTCGATCACTATCAGCGGTACGTTGAACAAAGATGCTGTTCCTGCACTTACCGATACATCTACAGTTTATACGCTGAATAATTCTATTGAGAGTAATAATACCGCAAACGATACCATTTTCGTGAAAGATGGCAATAACAACAACTCTCAGAACAGCAACAAAAACAGCCATGAGAAGAACAGCAATCATCACAACAATAATAGCAAAAATGGCAATAATAGTAGTGATGCTAGTAATGGCAGTGATAGCAGTAATAGTAGCAATGCTAGCAGCGGTAGTAGTGGAAGCTCATCTTCCCCTGGCCTGCCAGCTACAGGAGGAAGTCCAACAGGGGATGTCTGGCATTCCCAATAGCAAAGACATCTTACCTTCTTTCTCTAGATAGTATCTTCTTTTGAGTGATACTATAAGGAGACCTTAGAGAAGCATGCAAAGGTGGCGAAATGTGACATTCACGCTTCGCCACTTTTTATGTACCTAATGCTTATTTTACGTACTAACAATTTTGACACACGACTATGTTTTCCGTTATACTAAATAGGAAACCCTGGCATCTATATACTTGTATACGCTATAGCAGGTAAATTGATCGATTAAAATAAGAGAAGGTTTTAAGATTGTGGGTTCCGAATATAAAGATTCTACGCCAGACCCCAATACACAAGCAAAACGCTACTCACCACAACAATCATCCAGCATACAAGATGAAGACACACAACCACGTAAAGTAGTGCGACCGCCTGTCAAAGCTAGCGAGCAGTTCGAGGAGCCAGTATACCGCGAGCATGTCTCTGGACAGCTCGATTTTCCCTTTCCTGCCGCTCCATCCTTCTATCCACCAGACCTGCCAGAACGACAGGCACAACAGCATGCACGTGAACAAACAATACGAGCCAGTCAAGCGGCGCGGCCAACAGAACCAGTTCAACCACCACTACAGGTAAATCCGTCAGCAACATATAAAGCGCAACCCCAGGCATATCCGCAACCTGGACAACTATACTATGGGCAGGGTTACCAGCAAAATCAGTATTATCCACAGTATGTACCAGGCACTTTTCAGGCCCCATATGGCAGCCCTCAGAATAATCAGATTCCATATGCTAATACCGTTTATAATGGGTACGCGCCTTATTACTACTATCCATACGTATACCCCTATCCATACTACCACTACAATTGGCAAGCGCCTAAACCTAAACGTGATACATATCTGTTCGTGATGTCTATCGTTGCAACGGTATGTTCTGGTCTGGTCCTTGCAACTGGCTTTCTTTGTGCAATTGTGCTTCTGTTCGTAGCAATTGCATCACCCAGCAGTGGGGTGGCGAATACAAAAGTGGCGGGGCAGCTCTTTAGCAGTACCGTTCTATTCACGGCTCTGACGCTTGCAGGCCTGGGAGGTGGTGGCTTTAGCCTCTATCACAGTATCCGCTCACTGATGAAGAAACGTTCAGGTGAGTTCAAGCTACCATGGTTCTGGATCTTCCTGGGCCTCTATATACTTCTGCTTATTATAGGGCTGCTGACACGTGGCAGCAGTCAAATTATAGCGAACACAAGTCTGGGCATCTCCTTGATAGGCCTGGCAGGTCTCTTACCAGCCCTTACAATACTCGCATTGGGTGTACGGAGGGTGCATTATCCGCGTACTGCGAAATGGCCTACAACCTGTCGTCGTCTGACAGTCGCCCTTGTAAGCGGTGCTACCTCGGCTGTCCTGTTTGCGATGATCTTCGAACTCATCCTTGACGTTGTTGTTCAGGTTGGGCTCCATGTAACAAGCTTTAACCTGAGTGATCCAAATGCCCAAGTTCCGAACAACGCGAATGTGCTGCTCTATCTGTTCCTGCTGGTCTCAGTTATCGCACCACTGGTAGAAGAAGGTGTGAAGCCACTGGCAGTGATTGCGCTTATTGGACGCCTCAATAGTGCAGCCGAGGCTTTTATACTTGGCCTTGCATGTGGTATTGGCTTCGATCTTATTGAGACATCGGGCTATATCAGTATGGGCTACCGCAACTGGGTGGACGTGGCAATTGAACGTAGCAGCGCCGGTCTGCTACACGGATTTGGCGCAGGTATGGTTGCGCTAGGCTGGTATTTCCTGACCCATAAAAAATCGCTGGCCCGCCATCGTATTCTGATTGGTTTAGGCTGTATCATCTATGCTATACTCCAGCATGCAATCTGGAATGGCTCTTTTGTCTTTCAGCTCCTGCCTGCACCAATCGGTCCCTATCTCGATAAGGGCAAGATTATGCTCGGAAGCTATCCGATGTCGGCGGGCTTGCTGATCTATATTGTTGAGACTCTTCTGATGTTGATCTTCTTTCTGTTTATCACTGGCAAGCTGAGTGGCCGCAAACGTCTTTCAAAAACGTTACCCCCATCTCCATCGGCCAGAAAAGAGACAGAGACAGAACAACATGCCATAGGAACGAAGCAACCAAAACCACCATCCAGCCAACTCGATCCTTTACCTATGCGTTGAATATGATGAGTTTGCGCGGCTCCGCCGCGCGAACAAAAAACTGAAGGAATACATCAATGCAAAGAGCACTAATCATCTTCTCTAAAGTGCCTGCTGCCATCTCCAGCAGACACATCAGGGTTGAGTGCTCCCTATAACAACTTTTTCTCACGCTCTACGATAGACAGCAAAGACAGACCTTCGATGCTATATAGCAATTGCAGGTCTGGAATCTGCGTTTGCTTTGCTTCCTCTCTTTGAGACCTTACTTAACTTATAGGTACGCACTCCACCCCCCTCTTCTATTCCCACGCTATATGTGCAGTTTCATATTCAAAGGAGTGCAACTTTGTTTTCACGTCATACGCAGAGCAGTCCGTTCAGCGCAATGAGCATCTACCTGCTTATCTCAACAGTGAACTCGTTTGCTATGAGCACCATTTCTTCAATCAACATGGTCTATCAGATCGAAATGGTAAAGCTTGGTCCACTTCAGCTCGTACTCGTGGGTACAACTCTAGAAGCTACCTGTTTTCTGTGTCAGGTTCCTACAGGTGTGCTTGCAGATACATATAGCCGCCGTTTATCTGTCGTTATCGGCTACCTGCTGATAGGCGCAGGCTTTGTCTGTGAGGGACTTTTCGCCAACTTTTATATAATCTTACTGGCTCAGGTACTCTGGGGCTGCGGAGCCACTTTCGTAAGTGGGGCACAGGAGGCCTGGTGCGCGGACGAGATCGGTGAAGAACATATCAGCAAGACATTCATTCGTGGCACACAGATCAGCCAGATAGCCTCGCTGTTCGGCATTCCTCTGGGCATCGGGCTAGCGGCAGCCTTCCAGCTCAATGTCCCGGTCATCGTTGGAGGCTGTATTCTGCTGCTACTAGGTCTCTTCTTGCTTGCCTTTATGCCTGAGAGACACTTCCATCCCGAATCTTCAGCAACAAGTAGTTCCTGGCTTATGATGGGGCATGTACTGCTCGAGGGTGGTAAAGCGGTGAGTCGTAGTCGCATATTATTGGCCATGCTTGGGGTCACCATCTTCAGTGCAATGGCCAGCGAGGGTTTTGACCGCCTGGGCATAGATCACTTCATCCAGGACTACAGGTTCCCTGTTTTGGGTCACCTCTTACCATTGCTCTGGTTTGGAATTATCAGCGTTGGCTCTTCGCTGCTAGTTCTACCTGTGACGGAGTTGGTACGAAGGAAGCTTGCTTCCAACAATCAGCATATGCTGACCTGGCTTATATTGGCCTTCAATATCCTGCTCGTTAGTAGTATTATCGTATTCGCACTCGCCAGTAACTTCTACCTGGCGTTGCTGGCTTACTGGTGTTCGACAGTCTTCCGTGCAACCCTGGTACCACTTTCTACAACCTGGATCACACATAACAGCGATCCCAGGATACGCGCCACCATCATCTCAATGTTTGGGCAAGTGGATGCTATCGGGCAGATCGCTGGTGGTCCGGGCGTTGGCTATATTGGAAGCGTCGTCTCCATACGTGCAGCTCTGCTCACTACCAGCGCCATACTTGCACCTGCTATCCTCTTCCTCCTTTATGGTTTGCACCTGAGCAAACCAGTGCCAGGGCCATCAGAGAGGGCTTAATTTATGCTATCAAAGATGGACATATCTTTAAGGGTATGTCCATTCATATCATAAAATGCTATGTGTTGCTGCCTCCAGAGCGCTTTGAGAAGTCTTAAGGTAGATTGTAGATCTTGCTGGATCAATTCAGCAAGATCCTGGACAGTTTTACCGCCATCAATAAGCGCATACAGGCGGCGCAGTTGCCGATCCGTTATGACCGACGCACGTGCAAAAGGGTTATCTCGCAACATCATATCAACTTCGTCTTGACGATAGGGGATAAGTGTAGACATCATTAGAGAAGCAGGTGCATTTGGTACCATGGGTGGGGGTAATATTTGAGTCGCCATAACGATAGGAGAGAGCTTCGGCAACACCCTGCGAACCGTTTGCACTAACACTTCCTCGGTAAATGGTTTTAAAAGATAATGATTTACACCTATTTTGAAGGCATAGTTCTGATCGAGCGAAGTATTTGTTGTGCTCACTGCAATAATGGGAAGTGTATTGTGTGAATAGATAGTTCTCAGATGACGACAAATAGCATAGCCGCTACGTCCCGGCAATATAACGTTGATGATCAAGCATTGAGGAACATTCTGCAGTATATTTGCTAAGCCTTCTCGACCATCAGTAGAAAAATCGGTCCGATAGCCTGCTCGTGCCAGACATTGGCTCATAAAATGGCAATCCGTAACATCATCATCAATAATAAAAATACGAGGAAGATTGATCCCAGTTTTCATAGCCCAACCAACCTTTCTTTTTGTAATTCATGAAGAAGTTGGGCCACAGATAGCAATAAAGTACGCAAAGTGCAGAGAAACTGGACGAGTCTTAACATGTACATCTCTTCTGACCTTATTTCCTTTCCTTCTTTTGCAAGTTTTTGGAAAAAGTTTTGATATTTCGCCTATCAAGGTGATATCGCAAGGCCGAGTTATGCTCCTTTCGGACTAATTCCGTGCCACCACTATATTAAGGCCGCCAAACAGAGCGACATATCGATCAGATTAGGAATAAGGGTAGTATCTATAATACAATCTTCCCCTTCTACATCTAGAAATCACTTACACATCATTCCAGAAATTCTGCATTGTAGTTTATACTACGAAATATCAGTGCATTGAAAGCTGTCGCCTTATTCTTGTATAATTATTTGTACACAATACACAGGAAACTATTCGACACATTTTTTAATCATATGTTATGTAATTTATAAAGTCAATATGCTAGTAATAATTGGTTTCTGCCAGATTTTGTCTGCCTGAACACTTTGTCTTCGGCATGGACACATATCAGCAATATATGTTATAATTTTGAAAGAAGCATAATATGATACAGGCTACGAATAGGACATATTGAGGCTTTCTCGCTAGCATACAGAGAGCGATGCACATGCTGTGAGCGTCGTTGTTAGCACCCTTCAATGACACCTATGAGCCAACCCGTGAAGTAGAAAATAGTAGCGGGTCTTCGGGTGCGCCCGTTATCGCGCTGCGGTTCCAATCCAATCCTCGCACGTCGCAATAAGTTAGCGCGACAACAACAAAGGATCGTTGCTACGCAGTGATTGGCTTTGAGCCGACTAAGATCCCCACGCGGGATAAATGGTGGTGGTACCACGATAAGGCATACGTGCCCTCGTCCTCCAATAAAGGCTGGATGAGGGTTTTTTGTTGCTCTTTCCGCCCTGCCATACCAACATATCACCCACTACCCATATACAGAAAGGATTTTGCGATGGACAGCGACGGAGACGATCTTGAGGAGGGCACTCTGCATCTATAAATAGTATGCTAGCTTGTCGAGCGCCTTCCTCTTTCTACTAACCATAACTGACAAGCTAGCAACCATTATAGATACAAAAGGAGCCATTTTCTCATGGAACAACGCATACGCACAACAGAAGTCACAGCTCATGTTGGCAAGCGCATTCGCATCGCTGGCTGGCTACACTCGCTGCGTCGCTTGGGTGGCGTTACCTTCCTGGTCGTGCGCGACGGCTGGGGACAGTTGCAGGCTGTCGCTGAAACAGAAGGTGAAATTGCCCCACTCCAGGCTGCCAGAGCTGGCAGTGAAAGTATCATCGCTGTCACCGGCACGGTGATCAGCGAGGCACAAGCGCCCACCGGGATTGAGCTACACACTCTCTCTATCGAAGTTCTTAATCCAGTAACGGATGTGCCACCAATCGCGCTTAACAAGCACAAGATCACCGCAACGCCTGCTACCTTGCTCGATCATGCGCCCGTGACAGACCGTCATCCGGCACGACGCGCCATTTTCCGCCTCTCAGCAGGCATCATGGCAGGTTTTCGGGACATCTTGACGTCCAGGGCATTTACTGAGATTCAGACACCTAAGATAGTCGCAGCAGCAACCGAGGGAGGCGCG
This sequence comes from uncultured Chloroflexia bacterium, assembly GCA_963850365.1. GTDB lineage: Bacteria > Chloroflexota > Ktedonobacteria > Ktedonobacterales > Ktedonobacteraceae > Dictyobacter. The sequence goes on along the minus strand of CAWKKX010000025.1, from coordinate 244,194 downwards.
AATGTATTCCAACTCGACTACTTTGGCCGTCCCGCTTACCTCGCGCAAAGTCCACAGTTTTATAAGCAGATTCTTGTTGGCGTTTTCGAGCGTGTCTTCGAGGTCGGACCGGTCTTTCGTGCCGAACCGCACGATACCACACGTCACCTCAACGAGTATGTGAGCCTGGACGCCGAGTTCGGCTTTATTGAAGATCACTTCACCGTGATGGCACTACTACGCGACGTTATCGCCCATATCCTGCTCACACTTACAGAAAACTATAGGACCGAGCTAGCACTATTGCACGCCAATATGCCAACAGTGCCAGCAGAGATACCACATATTCATTTTGCCGATGCGCAAGAGCTGATCCTCAAACTGCACAACATCGATGTACGCGGCGAGCCGGATCTATCTCCGCAAGATGAGCGCTGGCTTGGTGCATGGGCGCACCAAAAGTTTGGCAGCGATTTTCTGTTTGTAACAGGGTATCCTATGCGGAAACGCCCATTTTATACGCACCCTGATCCTCAGCGGCCAGCGTACTCCAACTCATTTGACCTGCTCTTCCGGGGCACCGAACTGGTCACAGGTGGTCAACGCCTGCATCGCTACGCAGACTACATCGCTGCCCTGGAGCAAGCTCGCCTGCCTCAGGAACCCTTTGCCTACTACCTGGAAGCGTTCAAATATGGCATGCCCCCACATGGAGGTTTTGCCATCGGCTCCGAACGCTTGCTCATGCAATTGTTGGGCATCCCAAACGTCAAGCTCGCCGCCATGTTTCCTAGAGATCTGCACAGGCTTGTGCCATAAAAAGATATAGCCTATCAACCGACAAAACCTACACGTTAACTAAAATATGATTTGACACTGGTTTCGTCCTCGATATCGAATCATATCCTGTCCTACGACCTGCCTGAGAAGCGGCTTGAGAGAAACCGCTTGAGCAGGAAATCCTGATCTTTTGACGCATATACGCAACATTGGTCCAATTTAGGAACCATAAAGTGTCCTTTGGTTCATTGCAGATAGTCTCCCTTTGTGAGAGGACGAAATGCTCTTGTTTTTCGGACTCACGTTCTCAGATATGTGTCAAAAGGGACATCTTATGGTGAGAAAATATGCTATGAGCATGGGTTTCCTCTTTACTTCTTTGCTTTGAGTAGTATATCCTGAGGAAGTGGACAGACAGACAATTGTTGTTAGGCCGAATGAAAGGAGAGAGCAATGAACCACTCCCTTGAGGAAATTGTGCATGCTGAGAAGCAACTTCAACAGGCAATGGTGAATAATGATGTGCAAGCCCTGGAACGATTAATACATGATGATCTGGTGTTTATTGATGTCGAGGGAAATGTACAGGGAAAACGCGATGATATCGAAAGTCATGCTTCTGGTGCTGTTGTTCAGACAGCAGTGGAGTTTGTCGAAGAACCAGTTATGCAATTCTATGGAGAAAGCGCAATTGTTGCGGTAAAAGCTCATGTAAAGGTGCGATTACAAGGAAAACCTCTTGAGGCTTTCTGCCGCTATCTACGTGTATGGCTGTTTCAGGATGAGCGCTGGCAAATTATCTCAGGAACTGTACGTATCATCTCTTGATGACGACTCATATCATCCGTTGTATTCATAGCGAAGTACTTCTGCTGGAAAAGTACCTCTTTGCTCAGCCCCATACACAGGCTTTTCTGGCAGATGAACTACAACACGGTTTTGACCGATAAACTGTCTGAATCGTCATTGACCGATATCTTGTCTGGCTGGGACAAACTGGCTGGCAAACCACATAAAACGGTCCCAAGCACTGCTGATTGTGTAGCACCTGGGATCGTTTTAATTTCATAAGAAGATTCAGGCTACACGTTTTCGTTTCCAGAACCAGCCAGTGAGTTTGCCGCCAAGGCCACTTGACTTCGAGCTAAGTAGCAAAAGAGGGAATAAGCTAAGAAGAGGAATAATAATAGCAACCATAGAATAAGGATAGGAGACGACCACAGAAAACCCTTCGCTGAAGAGAACTATCTGCCCAATAATCATATATTGCACTATACTAATAATCTTTCCACGGAACATATCATCAATACCAACCACACCAGGAATGCTAGTGGGGACCAGAGGTGAACGGGCCGAAGCGAACCGTGAAAGCAGCACTTCCAGACTCAAGAGGGCCACAAACGCCAGTCCAAACCATGGATAGACTAGCCACCACCGCCAGGGCAAAAGTCTAGCAGGGAAATCATTATTTAAGCATTGGGCCACAGGCGCATAAGACGGGTGAAAAGCAAATACTAATGTACAAAACAAAACAAACCAGACACAAGGAATCAGAAAAAAGAGTGGGGAGCGATAATCACGCAGGTGACGCCTGGGCCCACCCGTTCGCATGCCACGCGCCTCACGCCGCAAATAATGGAGGGCATAAAAGCCTCCCACACTTCCGCCAATTATAAAACACAAAAACCAGACGCTAATTACAAAATCCCCGAAATTAAAAGGGCAGATCAAGCTCCATATAGGGCTTATCAACAAGAGAGCATAGATCACAGCGAAAAGCAGGGAACCCAGGCCCATACCCATACCGAACATACATGCAAAGCGCCTCTGGCTATAAGTAAAATCATCGAGAGCAACTTCAGGAACTTGCCAGTGCTCAGCCTCTGAGCGCAAGATTGTAAAGGCTGTACCCTGCAAAGGGCGTCTCAGGGTGGCTTGTCTATATAGAGGAACGAGACCACAAAACAGGAAAATAATACCCATCGCTATAGAGGCCCAGAGTAATGAACCAGAAAAAGATGAAAGGATGGAAAAGTTCATGGAATCCCTCCAAAGCAATAAAAATAGGCTGCTCCAAATTAACTCGATCTAAGATGCTAGAGGTTTCACGTGAAACATTTATAGCATTTCTCCACAAATCTTGCCCATTTCGAGCCTGAGTATCCAAATAATGCATAACAAAAATCCCTTTCGCCTTTATTATGAGGCGAAAGGGATTTCGTAGTGGACCAGAGGGGACTCGAACCCCTGACCTCCTCCATGCCATGGAGGCGCTCTACCAGCTGCGCTACAAGCCCATACAATCAACTGACAAAATCAATTATACACTATCAGGCTGACATTGTCAAACGGTAGTACCGGCCAATTTCCCAATTTCTAAAAATAGGAGGCATTTTCGAGTCCGACCTTTGTCTTCTTGCAACCTAGCAAGGGATAGGGGATACACTCCTGCAAGCTTCGGATCAAGAATGCAATTAGAGAGTTAAAAAGATGTTCTACTGTGATTCCCAAATATACATCAATAATCTCAATTTTATAAATCGCCTCCTAATACGTCCTTTCTAATTGTCTATTCATCGCATCTGTAGTATACTTAAAAACATCAATATGCGATAAACAGCCTTACGCACAGAGGAGAATGAGATGCTAATAATCTTGTAACAACATCAAATCTCTCTGGAAGCCAAAGTTACTTAACAGAATATAGCCATTTTTTCGCGCTTTTCGACTCTGTCGAAAACATACTATGAACTTTTCCTTTTGCAACCAGCACAATATGCACATCATGTGAATTCAACTCAATAATGGTGGAGATGAAGACTTGTTCGGATTGGAGGGAAATATTTTGATGAGTGAAACTTTTTCTAACGGCTATGCCTTACTAATTGGCGTCGGTGGCGCTGATATCCCAGTCACAGTGAAAGATGCAACAGCCCTACAAGAAGTTTTGGCGAACCCAGCACGTGCAGCCTACCCACCCAACCAGATTGCACTATTGACAGAAACTGGGGCCACACGCCAGAGTATATTGACCGCCTTCGATAATTTGATCAGGCAGGTAAACAGTAATGCTAACGCAACTGTAATTATATACTTCTCTGGGCATGGTGCACGGATCGAGAAAAAGAATAAAGCAATTGATTACTTTCTGCTACCACATGGCTATGACCTCAGTCGAATAGCAAAGACAGCCATCTCCAGCTCAGAGTTCATCGCCAGGATTGACGCGATTAAGGCTTCTAAGCTCATTGTATTGCTGGATTGCTGCCATGCCGGAGGCATCACATCCCGCAAAGCGCCAGAGGGAGTTACCGTGAAATCGGTGGCCTTGCCTCCCAATCTCCTCGATATACTGGACAAGGGAAGTGGTCGTGTTGTCATAGCCTCCTCACAGGAAGATGAATATTCTTATACAGGTACCCCCTACAGTGTCTTTACAACTTGCCTTTTAGAAGCACTAAATGGTAAGGCCACAGTGGATAAAGACGGGCTCGTGCGTATCCGCGACGTTTCGAAATACTTGAAAGAACAGGTTCCTCAGCGCGTAACACCACCCCACCAACAGCATCCATTCTGGAATCAGGAGAACATGGACGATAACTTCCCCCTGTGCTTTTACGCTGGCGGCAGTAAAGCTGTGCCAGGTGAAGTACTAAGCTCTCCTGACCCAACATTTCATAACTTGGCACCCAGGCAACGGCAGTGGCTAGAGGAAGAGAGCAATGATCTGCAAGAACTTCGCAGGATATTGATGGGACGAATTAATGCTCAACGCAAAGAATGGATACTCACAGGAGATTCAGCACGAAGATATGCATTGACAATAAATATCCAGGACGACCAGAAGACGTTGATTAACTTTGAAGCACGTCTACATGAAATTGAACAACTGTTGAGATAGTAGGGCATAAACGGATGGAAAGTTCTAATATCTACACAGAGATTTAGATAGGCTAAAGCAGGAGCTAGACGACTTGCGAAATAAAAAAAACCTCAGGATGAAGGAACTTATTCACAGAGGTATGAGTATTCCTGACGATTTTACGTTGGAACAGTACAACGAAGAGATTTCGAGTATAGAAGATAAGGTCAAAGAGACAGAAAAAAAGCTATTTTTTACGACATTGATAAAGATGGACTATAACGAACATGTTCGTTACTTCGGAAATTTCATCGCCAGCGGTCCACGGGTGCCTTTTTTTTGCACGCATTACCGTCTCGTGGAGAATGCATTGTAAATATCCAGCTAGAACGTCTCATACCACCACCTCTTTTAAGAAAGAACAACCTTATTATTACAGATATGATTGCAGGGAACCTCGTAGAAACGGGGATGTCGAGTCCTTATGGAATACACTTGCCGAAGGAACGATAAATGCAAAGCATGAAGATATTATCAATAAAATCAACAAACGCGCGAGAACTAAAAATATAGTTATCATCATTCGGCATATACAGCTCAGGCAACCAGAAAAACTTGCTGTTATTCTCGAACAATTCTGGCTACCTTTAGCACTGGGCATCAAAAATGCAATGGCAAAAGAAGCAGGAAAGTATCAGCACAAGAAATTTTTTCTTTTTCTTATTGACTATACTGGTGAGATGGAAAAGACTCCTTACAAGGATGCCGACATCGAGGATGCAATACTACCTGATGATATACACGAGAATATTGGTGTTCCACTCAGACTTCCCAGTATTACCCGTTTCTCCTCTGATCACCTAAGGGATTGGATAAATCAAGCGTTAGAATCGATAGATACATTGCTGCCAGAAAATCTGCTTGACCATGGGCTTGAGCCTACAATCCAGGACATACTAAACAATAGTAAAAATGGAGACCCCTATCTTGTCATGCAGTATATTTGTACATTGCTCGAATACTCATTTGAAGAAGGAGTCAGACTATGCCTGACGACGTCCTAGCTACTATTCGCTATACAGGAACCATCAATCCTACTGAGGGTGAAACCGATGCTGCAAATCGCCTATTATATCCTTACCTTCCCGATGAGGGCCTGATCGATGCTGTCAACCTGGCCATTCTACTCAAACGCCCCCTTCTGGTCACAGGTGAGCCGGGCAGTGGGAAGACATGCCTTGCTCCTGCTATCGCTTACGAACTGAGACACCGTTACTTCCCTAAAGAAAAGCAACAAAACTATTTCCCTTATTATGTTAAGTCTACCAGCCATGGCCTGGATGTTTGCTATACATATGATTATGTGGGTCGTCTCCGCGACTCACAAATTGCAAGCTCACCACATCTTCTTACTGAAGAGCTAAAAAATACTCGTGAACGTAGCGCCAATGCCTCAAACTACATTATGCTAGGGGCACTAGGTAAAGCAATGCGGCTCAACGAGCCCTCGGTTGTGCTAATTGATGAGATTGACAAAGCGGAGGCTGATTTTTCCAATGACCTGCTTTCGGAGCTTGATACAAAAAGTTTCTACATCAAGGAGACTGGAGATACGGAAACCGTTCAACCAAAGGCAATGCCAATCGTCATTATTACTAGCAACAATGAACGAGAATTACCCGATGCTTTTTTACGCCGTTGCCTATTCTATCATATTGAATTTCCTGACAGAAAAAACCTGGAACAGATTGTAAAGACGCGTTTTCGCGGTGATGTGTCGAACGAGCTTGTAAGTAATGCATTAACACGTTTCATGGAGCTTCGTGATGCGATGTTAGCAGAAAAAGGGGAACAGGGCAAAAAGGTAAGTACTAGCGAGCTAATTGATTGGTTTGATGTGTTAAGACATTTCCCAGATGACATAGCACTGCAAGAAGTCAATGGGAAGATGCCTGCTAGCCTCCTGCTAAAGAGTTGGCCCGATCATCAGAAGTACATACACTTATTAGAACCAAGAGCTTAAACGGGGAATAGAATCATGAATGCACAGAACAACGATATACCACCATTGCTGGATCTCTTCCTTCGACTGCGAAAAGCTGGTCTTCCAGTGAACATAGATGATTATCTTCAGATTCTAGATGCATTCCAACAGGGCTTTGGCCTCAAAGATAAGACCACCCTGAAACGCCTCTGTTATGCGCTCTGGATTCGATCTGACGACGAAAGACGTTTGTTTGACTACCACTTTGATCAGATCATGACTCCTGTGATCCGTTCTCAGTTACCTGACAAGCCCTCGCCACAGACTAAAGGAGTGGCATCCAGGATTCGGGAGTTATCAACAGATGAAGGACAAGACGCCAGTACCACAACACTTGAAGAAATTGAAAAAAAAGTTGTTCAGGCAATTCAAACTCCTGAATTAGAACACGAAACTTCATCTACAAAGTATGATTTTTCAGATGAGTACTTCCCACTCACACGCCAGCAGATGAAGCAGAGTTGGCGTTACTTACGTCGCTTGGTGCGAACGGGACACCCTATTGAATTAGATATAGAAGCAACAGTGCAAGAGGTAGGACGAACCGGCGTATTTCTAGAGCCAGTCCTGACGGCAAGGCCCAGACATATGGCAAGACTACTCTTACTAATTGACCACGGCGGCTCCATGGTCCCCTTTCATATGCTCTCACAACGTCTAGTAAAGACTCTTCTATCTGAAGGGGCTTCAGATGAGGTAGACATCTACTATTTTCGTAATTATCCAATAGAATATCTCTACTGCGATACTGCGGATCAAGAATACAAAAGCGTCGAAGAGGTCCTCGCCGATAGCAATGCCTTGTGGACAGGCGTTCTGGTGTTTAGTGACGCAGGCGCAGCCCGTGGAAGCTTCAGCAGCGACCGTATCGATGAGACAGGGAGTTTCATCAAACTATTTACACAGAGTTTTCGTCATATGGCGTGGTTGAATCCAGTGCCCCGTGAGCATTGGTCCGGTTCAACTGCAAGTATAGTGAAACGAAGCGTCCCGATGTTTGACCTGGACAATCATGGCTTAGATGCTGCTATTGATGTACTTTGCGGTCGTTCTCCACGCAACGGATATAAATTGGAGACCTACCCATCATGAATGAAAGACCCTTTGCTTCTTTGTTGCCACAATCTTTGAGTGAAGAGGCGACTCAAGGGTTGATAAAATCCTTCGAAGATCGCTTTGAAAGCCGCTCAGGCAAGGCTCACCTCTACCTGGCCTATCATGCGGCCTTCCCTTTGATGCTTACTCCTGATCTTCTCTATAGTTTGCACAGAAACTTCTCACACGACAATAATGGCGAGTCGCTCAATATCCCCTGGATAGCAGTCGCTGACTTGCTTCTTTCTAGTTTATGTAAAGAGGTTGGTCAGGAGCTCTACGAGATAAATGTGTCGGTGCGCCACGCATTGTTAAAGAGGTTAAAGGGCGATCCTCACTTCGGCGTGCAACGCATCCATATGTTGTCTGATTTCCTCCTTGCCTATATGAAACACCAACAACTCCATAATCTTAATCTTTTAAGCATGGATTTCGACCGTATGCGCAAGTGGACAGCACTCGCCTATACAGAACCAAAACAAGCTGCTTTCGAGTTGGCTGAAGCCCTTCTCACGAGTATACAACTGCACGATACGACAGAACAGATATATTTATCGGCAGTGATCGAAACATTCTCAGAGCCATTCAAGGATGCAGAACTTGTTCCTCTCCTCACTTATGGGCACTATACCGGCCGCTTTGCACGCTTTGGTGAGGAAAATACAGGGGCTCTACGCGATACAGAAGAGGCTGTACTTCAACTGGGTGGCAAGTTGCAGATATGGCTTCCTACACTCAAAGAAATAAAAGAGGATCAAGTAATAGCTCCTCCTATTGAGCCATCTCTTCCACCACAAGAAGTTCTCCCACTGCCTTCTAGTCCGCTACCTGCCATGGAGACACTCCCACCTCCAGATTCCCAGGCGGACTCCTGGTACTCTAACTATGCAACCGAACTTTATAAAAGATCTAAACCCAGGCGCAAAGGCATCTGCCCTTCTTGCTCCAGCGAGATATCCTTCAACGAGTGCAGAATTATCTCTGGCCGCTCACCAGGTAAGATATTAAAGCAAGCACCAACCGATTGGCGGGAGCGACACCTTACCGTTCCTGAACCTCTCTATACTCCTCATTATAAGCTGGAGCAAGCCCAACGCGAATGCCCTGTATGCGGCTACCTCTTGCCCTACAATATAGAACGAGTAGAAAATATACTTACCCTTGCTATCATCGGCGATCTCTATTCTGGCAAGAGCCACTATATCGCCGCCCTTCTTTACCAGATCCAGCAGGAATGGCTGCCTCAGGTCGCTCAGATTAACCCTGCAAGCTTTACTTGCCTGACCCCCGAGATAGAAAAAATCTATAAAAAAGATCTACTTGAACCTCTCTTTATGCAAAAACAAGGTATAAAGCCGACTGATCCGGCTGCTGAAGAAAATCCTAAGCCACTCATTTATGAACTTATTATAGGAACTTCAACGACAAACCTGATACTTTATGATACTTCCGGCGAAAATTTTGAAATAGACTATCGAGCTGTACGCTTCGCTCACTTTATTTTCCGTGCCCATGCATTTATCTTCATTGCCGACCCTGTAAAGATGCCATCTATCTTTAAACAATTTTCTCCTGAACTGCAAATCAGCCTGCAACCACAGTTTGACCTCGTAAAACAGCGCAGGGTAGCAGACATGATCAACAGCACACTCGCCCTTTATGAGCGTTTTCATGGCTATGAAGAAGGGGCCGGGCCTTATCCTCCCACGGCTATCATGGTCTCTAAATCTGATCTATTACAATCTATTACATCTCAACACTATAACTTTATGCGCAGGCCATCGTATGGCAATGGGATTGATCTACAGGATATTGCAATTGTCAAAGATGAGGTGAAAAAGCTGTTGAAGGAGCATCAACAAGGAGATTTGTTAGTAACCACAAACAGATTCGAGCAGAGTTGCTTCTTCGCCACGTCGGCAACAAGTGAGCAGCCTGACGAATATAATCGCTTTACCCACGTAGAACCTTGCCGTTGTCTAGACCCATTGTTATGGATTTTGTACCGCTTAGGTAGTATCAAAGCCAGTAATAGTATTAAAGCTAGTGAATAGAATAGTTCGTAAATACGAACCCATGCTGTTCGCTTGAACGAGCTCACACATCATTTTGCATATTTCAGCAGAAAAAATGATACACTGGAATCAGCGTATATCAATCACTTATGCACACGGAATGCATGTAAGCAGGCAAGGGGAAACGACTACAACCAGGAAGGTGAGTATAGTGCAAACGCAACATCGTGTGGGCCAGCAATTTGGCAACTACCGTCTGACAAAATTAATTGGTCATGGTGGTTATGCCGAAGTTTATCTCGCAACACATATTCATCTCGATAACCGGCAGCATGCAATCAAGATTCTGACCGGCACGAATCTGAAGGACGAACAACGCGCTAGCTTCCTGGCAGAGGCACGCACGGTCGCCAATTTACAACATCTCAGCCCTCATATCGTGCAGATTCAAGATTTCGGTATACAGACTAGCGGGAATGCAGCAGAAGACGGTATCCCCTATCTTGTAATGGAATATGCAGCCGCAGGCACTATGCGCACGCTCTATCCACAAGATACGCAGGTACCCTTAGAGCGTGTCGTCTTCTATATTAATCAGGTTGCTCAGGCACTTCAATGTGCGCATGACCAGAAACCGCCAATTATCCATCGCGATATTAAGCCTGAAAATATGTTGTTGCGCACTCACGATCATCTCTTGCTCAGTGATTTTGGTATTGCGATAACAGGTCAGACAAGCTCCAATGTGCTATCGGTGAAAGAGACGGAGATAGTTGGGACGGTTACTTATATGGCCCCCGAACGGCTCTCCAAACACACACGTCGCGCCAGCGATCAATACTCGTTAGGCATTGTTGTGTACGAGTGGCTCAGCGGATCTCCCCCTTTTGACGGCACGGAGAAAGAAATTATTTATAAGCAATTAGTGGCACCTCCACCACCCCTCTCTTCAGAATATCCGCATATTACGAAGGAGATCGAGGATATCGTGCTACGTGCACTTGAGAAAGCACCTGAAGATCGTTACCCCAACGTACAAGAGTTTGCCAGTGCACTGGAGCAAGCCATCGAGAAGGCACCTCGACAAAAACAGACTACACAGCGGGGGAACACGCAATCTCAGCATAACAGGGGGCAAAAGTCGATAACCCCGGTCCTGGTTCCGTCGTCGTCTGTAACAGTGCCACAATCACAGCCTCCAGCGCTTTCAGCGACTATACGCATCTCACAGTTCCAAACACAACCGGCCACGTCCCCAGATCAACAGGCTCATCCTCCCCTGTTACCTGCTCCACCGCTTCCGCAGCCATCAACTCAAACATCAACGACGCATATCATGCCAGATCGACAGGCCCAATCCCAGTCATCGCCTGCCTCACCGTCAGAGATCCAACCGTCACAGCCTCTTATTTTACCAGCCTCCCAGGGCACACTATCACTCTCCCCCGCTCCACAGCCGCCGTTGCCGCCAGTTTCACCAACTGCGCAAGTCCGACCGCAACCTTCGGTTTTATCCAGGCCGTTGCATTACACAGATTATGCCGAGTCATTTTCTCAGAGAGGTAGAGTACCAGCGATACCATCCGAAAGGAAACGAGGAATTCGAGAGTTTTTTGACTTTTCATCTCAGTTTTTCTGGCATCCAGACAATGCTCCTTTCATCAACGTCGGTATAGCTCTTAACGTGCTTTCAGCGATCCTTGTTGGCTTTTTATTGCGTAGCTACTACGACCTGGCGGCGGCTCTCGTCTTTTCACTGCTCATGTTTATTCTCTGTATATGCGCAGTAGAAATAATTTTTGCAACATTTTTTGGGGTTCTGGTCGCCCTTTACTGGCTGATGGTGGGGTGGATCACTGGAAGCTTCCTGGCATCGTGGCTGCACCTAAATCCATTTCTGCCGCCCCTATTTTTAAGCTCTGTCCTTTTTATTGCTAGCCTGACCATGCATATCAGGTATGCAGCAAAGAAATATATATAAGCTCTATCTTCATAGAAAGATACAAACATCCATTAATACATAATAATCGGAGGTCAAGTAGTATGGATTTTCTGGGTCTCTCGACCAAATGTACGTGCCCCTCATGCTTTAATGAGATCGATCTTGCAGATTGCAGAATCTTATCAGGTAGGACGAGCGGTAAGGTGCTAAAAGATCGACCGAAAGGAATGCTTGCCCATGTGAGAAAAATCGAGCCACTCCACGGTCAGTATTACACGCTCGAACTTGCTCACCGTGAATGCCCTGAATGTGGCTATCTCTTACCGGAGAACATCGAAAATGTTCCAAGCATTATACTGGTAGTAGTTGGTGATGTTTTTTCGGGCAAGAGCCACTATATAGCGTCTTTTATTCATCAGCTCAAAACTGAATGGACCAGCAATTCAAGCGGCTTCGCACGTTTTATCTGCCTGACACAGGATATAGAGAAGATCTACATACGAGATTACTTCGAGCCGCTATTCACACATCAGAAAGTTTTGCATCAAACACAAGTTGGAACAAGTCAATATGCACACCCTTTAATCTATAAGCTAGCAACGAATTCATCTCCAAAACGCTTAACAACGGTAGCAAATCTTATGATATATGATACCTCTGGTGAGGACTTTGAGGACGAGAGCCGCCTCGTAAATGTTGCTCGTTTCGCACTTAACACTAATGCTTTTATTTTTATTGCCGACCCATTTACAATGCAACCCTTCTTTAGCACCCTTTCCCCTACGATGCAAACGGTGATTCGAGGCAGGAGAGCCGCTGAAAGATTGAGTTATATTATCTCTATGTACGAGCGTTACCGTGGGCGCGGCGAGGGAGGAAGTTTACCAGATGTGCCTATCGCGGTCATGGTCTCTAAATCCGATATGTTTAAACCGCCCATTCAGCCAAAAAATTACTCTTTTATGAGCAATCCGCCAAACTATGGCAATGGCATTGATTTAAACGATCTGAATATTGTGGATTTCGAGGTAAGAGAATTGCTCAAGACATATCACCAGAGCGACCTCTTTGCCGCTACCCATATGTTTCGACGAATCAAATTCTTTGCAACCTCGGCAACAGGAGAATCGCCGGATGCAAATGGTGACTTTGCTCACATCGAGCCTATCCGTTGTCTAGATCCAGTATTGTGGATTTTACATCAATTAGGTATTATAAGAGCGGGCAGATAACATCTTTTGACGAGGAGGTCCGGGACTGTGGCATCAATGAACAAGGAGGGACAGGGCACGCAGGTTAGCGAGAATACGCCCATTGAGCAATTATGGTATACCTGGTCTGATAGGGGTATTGATACACTCAGGGCAGGATTCCGCATACGTGCAGCCTCGCCAGGTCTCTCTGATCCTAGAAGCGAACTGGTGCAGCGCCTGGATCGCTACCAACGCTATTCGTTACCTAAAGGTGCAGACGATACTATTCCTCTCAATATCGCCCCACGTAGCCTTGCTCTGATCTATACTGGTAAGGAATACATTCTTGTTCACAAAACATATACTGGTCGTGACGGTGTAGGCCGGTATGGCGCTTTCTTTGTGCACCTGCTTACTAATCTACCAGCAACATTTTCTCCCTGCGAGGCCATTTCTCTCTGGCGATCACGCTTCTGGCACATTTCCGACGATGTTGGACAGGCAAATCGACATAGCACTATGCTCAAGCACGTTTCGCTCAACGAGTTGCTGCAAGAGCCAAAAGATAGGCCACTAGATACACAGCGTGATGCAAAATTACAAGCATATCTTCCATATTTTATTGAAGCATATCTTACTAAAACATTACGTTTTGAGGAAGAAAAGAAACAACGGCACAAGCTCTACATCGCGGCTTCCGACGATGTTGCGGCTGGCCTGATTGATGGCTTGATCTATAGCCTGCCACGACAATTGCTAAAACAGCTGACATTTAGCACCTATGAATGTGACGTGCATGAGGCAGCAACGGAGATTGTTGGCACCTGCTGGCTCTCCAGCTCGGTCCAGGAGCAGAATCCACTTGTTAAACAGCTCCTCCCTGCTGAATTTTATGAAGAGAAATTGGCAATTAACTGTTATACAGGAAAGTCTTCGCCATTGGAGAATCATCCGCATGTCCTTAATCATCCACTTGCCAATTTATATGCTCAGGATGCCACTGATTACTTTTTGTCAGGCTCATCACAGGAGTTCCAAGAGTTTCAGGATCTTCTAGATACAGCGAACAGTCACTCCAATTTAACTGTTAGAGACCTCTTACGCCTCTACGAAATTCTTGTTATAGAGGCACAAAAGCCTTCTCAAGCAGCCATTGAGGACCTTCTCAAGCCTTTTTTACCAGGTTCGTTATCTGTTGAACTGCCTTTTTTTCGCTCTCCCCTTACAGCGCCTAACGATAAACTCCTGGCGAAGTTATTTTCTGGGCCAGGGTACCAGAACAAACTATTTGCTTTAATCTTGAACGAGCCAGACTGGTGGACAACATATAGGGTTGCAATCCTTAACATACGCAAGCAAAGGCCTTCACTAGTCCAAGAACTTTCCTCCTTCTCCGCGAAACGAGCACTTCCAACTGCAGTGGAGGTCACGAAAAGAGAGATTGTACGACTGAAAAAAAATACGAAACCAGATGAAGGTGTCCCTCCTGCAGAAGTAACATTCAAGCGTATGATAGATTTAATGTACTGTGCAACCCCTCCTGATGCAGAAGCGAATATATGGCGTTCTTTGCTCCAGGAGCTTCGTTCAATCAAAGATGTGCTTATATTCTTTCATCATTACTGGGATAACTATGCCAATGTGATGAAGCTATGGTCTATCGCGCTGCCTACTTCCCAGGAAAACACAGCACTTATATCCCCTTTATTAGTAGTACCGTGGGACAGATACGGAAGTTTTCTCGCTCTACATCTCCCTCTTGACTGGATCGAGATAGCAACAAAACCTCTGGTCCTTGATAAGTCTTCTCCTCAACCAACCAGGGAAATAGTAGCAGGCCTTAAAAATTATCATCTCGATATCGAAAATCTGCTCCTGCAATTAGCACAAGAGCAAGAACAAAAAAGCACGCTAATGGCAACAGCTCTCTTCGGTACTTTGGTAAAAGGAAACTATCAGGCAAAATTGCAGCTATTTTCCACTTTGCTCAGCTCACCAATGGGCATGGACGAAAACGTCGTCAAGGGGTTATTATCGCTTGCTCAGCTCAGCAGCGATGAGCAAGTTTCATTCCTTGAACAATACGGTCCACGCTACTTACTCAATAAAAAGATGGAGAATACTATTCTGAGCATGTTTAGAGAGTTGGTGAGCAGCAATGTTCAAAGTGGGGATGAGCCACGCTTACTTCTCTTAAATATCTGGTTGAGCTATAACTTGCAACAGCAAACACTAGAAAAAGTGCTAAATATTGCTCGTTTAAATCATGATGAAAAAAGAATGGTTCTGCTAAACCATTGGAAACGCTATCTGCCGCTCTACTCTCAATCGCCTGTTTTGTTAGAATATATCGAAGAATTTCTCGATTATCTACGTTATGCCGATATCACCCTCTTCAAAAATAGTTTTCCTCCCAAAGAGCCTTCTGCCGCAGAGAACCTGCTATGGTTTCTCTATCATCAGCAGATACCAGTCGGTTCAACATATCTTTTACGCAGCTGGTGTAATGCGGCACGATTTATAAGAGACCCCACAACCCTACAGTATGAATGGCAACCTATTGCAGTGTCAATCGACTGGTTATTGATATCAGATACCGCACAAGAGCCAATGAGCACAGGTCTCCTCAGGGAACTGGCACGCGTTCTCCTGGCGGATGTACAACACCTGACGAACAGGTTTACTGATATAAGTAGCGTTTTTTCACTAGAGAACGCGGCACAATTGCTTTATAGCATCGCGGAGGGCGCGAGGGATAATCTGCAGAAAAAACGTTTCGTGAAGACTTCTTTTGAGCCATACATTCTCCTGGCGCTTCGCTCACAAACCTTCTATCAAGAGAAAGCTGAGCAAGAGGCATTTGTGAAGCGTTTCCTGGACACCCTGCTGCAAAATGCCGACGCAAAGACATTGAGCAGCATTAGCAAGCGTGCAAGACAGTGGCCTGACAAACTATGGCGCGAGGGCTGGCAACACTATGTATATGCATCTCAACATGCTCCTCTACCTGGTGCTTCACCTTCACTCGTCAGACGTATCACGAATCATGGCAAAACCCTGGTTGCGCAAATAAAACTGAGCAACCCTTTTGCCCCATCTAAGGACATTGCACAGACTCCAACCATTATGTTGACACCAACAACTGGTCAGGACACTACACAGATTCCAGCTACCAGTCGGACACCAAATAAAGCGCGTGTGCCAATGCAGATAGCAGATCGACGCGTCGGCATGATTCTTCTCGCGGTCGTTCTTATCACGGTCCTGCTCGTTACAATGTCCCTCATCTATGCAGTCCAGGCATCGACGCATATTACCCTCACAGTTACAGCAAAAAGCTATTCACAGCCTATGACATTGCAAGCCAGTACGGACGGCCAGCCTGATTCCCTACCAGCGCAACAAATCACACTCGATTTCAATAAAAAGGGAACAGGACATGCTACGGGCACTAAAATAGTCAATAACGTCAAAGCCAAAGGCTTGGTCTGTTTTACCAATGCAGGGGATAACACTGTAGAAATTCCAATAAACACCACTGTATCAACAAACTCGAACATTCAATTTACTACTGCTGGAATGACGATCTCCCCACCCCACTCTACTTGCACACACAATCCAGTGACAGTGCCCATTGAAGCTGTCGAGGGTGGAGCAGCGGGCAATGTTGCGGCAAATACTATTGCGACCATCACGCCTAATGGTTTGAATATAATTGCCGGACAAAACAATGTCACGGCAAATACCCTGAAGCTGACAGTGAGCAACGCTGAAGCAACAAACGGCGGCGGGGCACAGCCAGAGCCCGCCATCACCGGTCAAGATCTTGATAATGTAAAATCTGATTTGAGCAATCAACTCAAATCAGATTTTATGGCCTGGGCCCATAACTTCCCCAAAGATAAAATACCCGGACAACCCATGCAGGAAGTTACGCTCGTAAATACACAGCCAAAAGATACGACGCTCGATAATGGCAACACATTCCCTGCAGAGGTGGATGCTAAAGTAACTATCCTGCTTGTAAGCAGAGCCGATCTACAGAAAGCGGCCTTATCCCGTCTCAGTACAGCATTGAGCCAGGACAAAGCTTATTCAAATTACGGCATTGCCGAAAATGCAAAATCACTGTTAACAATCACAAATATTACAATACAGAGTAGCGATGCAAAATCTATGAAGCTGAAATTTTCAGCGTCTGCTCCAGTGGTATTATTTATCGATAAAGTTGCTGTACAAAACCTGGTAGCAGGTAAATCACCTGCTACGGCACAGCAGCTCATTATGGACCGATTTCAGGAAGTTCTGAACGCCGATATCCAGGTACAACCTGGCTTCTTTCCCTGGATCATTAGTCCCTGGCCCAATCGCGTAAACGTTACTATCCTTCCGGGTCCCGTGGCAAGCAATTCACAAGCAAAAACGTAAGAAAGTACTGGAGATCGGGTGTGCTCACGTCTTCGGCACTTACACCTGCTTCTTCGTTTATCTATTATTTACATTTTTTATAAAATTTTGCCGGGCAAAATTTTATGAAAAATGTAAATAATAGATAACAGTACTAGCTACACCCGACGCGGAAACACCCTTGCACTTCCTGCAACCTGATATGACCATCAGGATCGACAGCAAGCACAACAATCGCCTTGTTGACTGGATTGCCGTCGCTTCCAAAGGCGATCTGTCCACTTACCCCTTGAATAGGATGATCAACCGTAATTTTTCCCAAACCATCCTTGAGTGCAGTTGGTGTGACCAACGTTTCCCCTGCATCCAGCGCATTTTTGCAGCCCTGTAAGAGCGCGAATGTCGCATCGTAGGAGAGTATGACATCATTGTCAGCACGTGTATAGCCATACTTGCCATTGGGATATTGAGCGGCGGGATTAAAAGCGGCCTTGTATTCGGAGAAGAACAAGGGCTGCTCGCCCATCTGCAATATATCCCACTCATCTGGATAAGCAAAGGCAGTGAAATGTAACCGACTAAAGCCTGCTCGTGCACTGGAAGGATAGCCGTTCAGTTGGTAGAGGGCATCTCCACCCAGTACTTGCAGATTTGGTTGCGAGTCCGGTAAGTTGATGAGCAATACCGCCATATCATCTGAATAGCCAGAGAAGTAGATGAGATCCGGCTTGAAGCTCAGCGCCTTTTGCAGAAGCAAGGGCAGCTCCTTGCTATCCCCAACGGTATATGACTCGGTATCTACGACCACACTTCCGTTCACAGCAAAGTGCTTTTGGAAATCAGCGGCCAGACTATTGCTATATGCATTGTTGTGATCAACAAAGATCGCTACACGGCTGGCATGGAGCTTCTCCCTGGCATAATTTGCACTGGCGACCGCCTGGGTCTCATTTGCAGGAGCCACACGAAAGAAGAAGGGAGATGCATTCGTAAGATCATCAGCGGAAGCGGTCGGCGAGACCAGCGGTATCTTTGCGCTACCCAGTACAGGAATAGCATTATGTGTGTAGGCGCTATAAGGCCAACCCATCACGCCAACGATGGTTTGATCCTGCTTTGCCGCCTGCACGATCCGTTGTGCAACTTTAGCAACATTATCCGCACGACCACCAGCATTAGCAATCAAGAGGCGAATCTGTATACCTCCATTCAATTTCAATCCATCGTTATATTCTTTTTGAGATAAGTAAGCACCCTGCAAGCTATCACGCCCTGTGCCAATAGCACTCGTGTTACCTGTAAGCGTTGTGCCAATAACCAGCGTGATGTATCGCTGACCAGAAGCTACCACCCGCTGATCTTCTGCATAGATTAGAGTTTCAGCGTCGCTAGTATCATTTCCCGCTTTCCCAACAGCGCGATTCCAGGTCAACACAGCATCTGTGGCATCCTTTTTTTTCAAAAATGCTGAAGCCTGCAGTTTGAGTTCTCTATCGGCTCGATCAGTACCAATATCAAATGCATATGTTCCATCACTGAGACCAATCGATTCATTATTCACTGTATCCACACCTATTGCAGATGATGAAGATGAAGATGGGGTTACTTTGTTACCAGGCAACCCTGTACTACCTGAGGGCGGCCTGAATGAGAAAAAGGCTATAATTCCTGCACCCAGGAGTACCAGGATACCTAAAATAGTGAAGAGGAGAAATCGACAATTCTGTGCTCGTCTTTGATTAGGGCTAAGCATCCAGAAGCCTCCTTACATAGGATATTCATATAATATGTTCAATCTATAATATTCCCAGTAATGTTAGGATTATACAGTAAATAACGAATATCATCAAGATACTTGTGTAACTTTTTAAGAAATTCGTTTAAAGGATTGCATCTTCATCCATATTTTTTGCACTTTTACAAATTGTTACACTGCAACAATTTGTAAAAGTGCAAAAAATATGGACAACAACTACAATAGTTGTTGCCCTCATTTGTCTATATTTAGAAGGACTTAACCCCCAGCAGGACCGCTTTCCAGACCCGGCCTGGTCATGCTGGCAGGATCAAGGATGCGATCAAGTTCTTCTTCTGATAGGCTGGTCTTTTCGCGTGCAACCTCGCGTACAGTTTTACCGGTTTTGTGCGCCTCCTTCGAGATGCTAGCGGCTGCATCATAACCGATGACGGGAGCCAGCGCGGTACAGATTGCCAGTCCACGCTCAACCATCTCAGGACCTTTTGTTGTGGCCTTCAAGCCACTAATACATTGTAGAGTAAAGTTATGGGCTACGGCTGCAAGTAAGCTAATCGACTGCAACAAATTATAGGCGGCAACAGGCATCATGACATTAATCTCAAAGTTGCCCGTTTGCCCCGCTACAGTGATGGTTGTATGGTTGCCCATGACCTGTGCACAGACCATAGCCACCGATTCGGCGATCACAGGATTGACCTTGCCGGGCATGATCGAACTGCCTGGCTGTACAGCTGGCAACTCGATTTCGCCGATACCAGCACGCGGGCCAGAACCAAGCCAGCGTATATCATTGGCAATCTTGATAAGGCTGACGGCAATGGTATTGAGAACACCACTGGCTTCGACAATATTATCCAGCGTGCTCTGGGCCTGGAAGTGGTTGCTAGTCTCATGCACAGTGATGCCATTAATTAGTGTCAGGCGCTCACAGACGCGCGAGGCAAATTCTGGATGCGTATTGACGCCGGTACCAACAGCAGTCCCCCCCAGAGCGACTTCAGAAAGTTCCTGCTGCGCATGCCCAAGCCGAACGATTGCACGCTCGATCTGACCCGCATAACCCTGGAATTCCTGGCCCAACCGGATAGGCGTGGCGTCCTGCAAGTGGGTACGTCCAGTCTTGATGATTGGCATAAACTCTTCGGCCTTGTCCGTTAATGCTTGCTGCAGCTCTAGCAGGGCTGGCATCAAGTGCTGCTCAATGCTCACCTGCGCGGAGAGATGGATGGCCGTTGGAATAACATCATTCGAGGACTGCCCGAAGTTGACATGATCGTTCGGATGGACTTTGCGCGAACCACGCGTACCACCTAGAAGCTCATTGGCACGATTCGCGATGACCTCGTTCGCATTCATGTTTGTCGAAGTACCCGAACCAGTCTGAAAAATATCGAGTACAAAGTGCTGGTCTAGTTTTCCGTCAATGACTTCTTGCGCTGCCTGCACTATTGCTTCTGCAATATGCGTATCTATATTGCCAAGCGCTACATTCACCTGAGCGGCCGCCTGCTTGATCTGGCCTAACGCCCGGATGAACTCGCGCGGGAAACGCAGGTTGCTAATTGGAAAATTAAGCACTGCACGCTGGGTGCTGGCTCCGTAATAGGCATCAACGGGCACTTGCATCTCACCCATAGAGTCCCGTTCAACACGTGTATCTTTAGTAGTCTGCGACATACGTCCCTCCTCTTTGAGCATAATTCTCATTTTTATTATATCATGCCTGCTTTTTAGTGAGTGGTTGACTCCCTCATTTTACAGAGAGATTACACTTTTGCAAAATGATTGCAGTACAACTAATTTCCAAAAATGTAACCTCTCTGTAAAATACGCTTGCTCCTGTATATGTTCTTCGGTTATAATCGTATTTAATGATCCCAGACGGCTGTTTATCGAGGGAGGTTCAGCACATGTTACTGGAAGCGGAGATTAGAAAAATGTTGGTCAGTGGCGACCAATGGGCTTACTGGCATGGCTATCATATACCAATCAGCGAGGAGTACTTTGTTATCTGGACGCCTATGGGGACGGAGATGCGCTGGAAACCAGCTACATGGACCTCAGCGAAGCATCAGTTGACATACTTTTGGAAGGATACCTGGTACACTATCCATATCGGATATGACGAGCAAGGCGGTTTTGTAAGTGGATATTGTGATGTTGTCCTGCCAACATCTGACTATACAAATACGGCACGCGAAATGATCTATACCGATCTGTATATAGATGTTGTGGTGCGCGAGGACTATAGCGTTTATACAAAAGATCAGGAAGTCTTTAATCGCGCCGCCTTACACTATCCTATTGTGGAACATTCGCGCAAAAAATCATTTGAGGTGCTGCATTGGTTAGAGGAACATGCAAAGAACTGGGCAGGCCCCTTCACGCTTATCCCGCGCCAGCTCCCAAGAACAGATTTCGAACAACTTACTCCACAAGAGGCAAGTACAAGCCTGCAACAAGTCTGAACACCATCTTTTAAACATATTATAAAGAAAGAGCTATGATTCCAGAAACACTACTGACCCAGCTAGCCGACTTTGGTATTACCGAGTTTGATGAAGTTGCTTTACGCCAGGCCCTTGAAGCCCATGTGCCGACCTACACGTTAATCAAGCTTGCAGACTGGCCTGCACGACGGTGGAAATGTCGCTATCGCTTGATGTTGCGCGACGTCATGTATGATGCACAAAATGCTTCCGAAGCCTATGCTCTTGCACTGCTGGCCGCATTCCAGCATCCACCTACAACACAGGCCAGCGGAGAGCAACCCGCAACACAACAGTAAGCGAGAGGCGTCGGTACTTTTTCACATTTACCGCTACCTTGTTCCTATCATGTTTCCAAATTCAATTTCGCATCGTTTAATATAGAGAGAAGGTAGAAGTAAAGGGGCTCCGACGCTTGAGGACGCCTCTCTTTCGTTAACGCTCGTTATTCAATATTATTCTATTCAATCAAATCAGGGAAGAGGAAACTTACTTATGCTACGTACCATGTGTAAAGGAAAAATCCATCGCGCCACTGTCACCCAGGCTAATCTGAATTATGTTGGCAGCATCACCGTTGATCAGAATCTGCTGGATGCCGCTAACATTTATCCCTACGAAAAGGTGCAGGTTGTCAACATCAATAATGGCGCTCGCCTCGAAACCTACACTATCGCGGGTGCACGCGGCTCCGGCGTTATCTGCCTGAATGGCGCAGCTGCACGCCTGACCGCAGAAGGCGACATTGTTATTATCATTAGTTATGCTCAATATAACGAGGAAGAGATTCGCTCACTTGTGCCGCAAGTCGTTTTTGTAGATGCAGAGAACCACATCACCGAAAAGAAAGAAGTTCCCTTGATCGAGATGTTGCCTGACTTCGTGCAACAAGAGCAGATCACATCAGAAGTTGAAGTTGCCTACTTCTAGCAACCTCAAGTAGTTTCATTCATTCACCCACAGGGCTGAATGGATCGCTACTTCCCTCCTCCCTAACAAACGTTAGTAAGTCTACCTCCCTCCGCTATCAAACATCACACTTACTTCCCACTTGCGCCTTCGGCACTTGCTTCTTTTTCACGATAGAATATTGCCTTTTCCATATCTTTGCGGTCCACGGCAAAGATATGGAAAAGGCAATATTCTATGTGGAAGTATGGAAAAGCCGGCCTGCTCAAAGTGATATATTATACTAAAACCCATTTTCTCAAAGACGTATACTATGTAATTTTAACTGAACGTCAGAATAGCTAAATTCGAAGCAAGAGAGCTGGCACATGCGCATCACAGCACTACAAACACAGGCGAATGATCCTAATCGCACCAACATTTTTGTTGATCGGCAATTTTTGATGGGTGCAAGCACGCTGATTGTGCTTGAAATGAAGCTGAATGTCGGGCAAGAGCTTACGCCTGCACAGCTTGAGGAGTTGCGTCAGCAGGAGGCGTCACAAAAAGCGTTGGATCGCGCCTTGAATTATCTCTCGTCCCGCCCCCATAGCCGCGAAGAGGTGCGGCGCTACCTGCGTAAGAAAGAGACTCCCCCCGAGTTGATTGATGGCGTTCTGGAGCGGCTTGACCGCATGGACCTGATCAACGATCAATCTTTTACTACGTTCTGGATCGAGTCACGTGAGCGCTTTAGCCCTAAGGGTGCACAGGCCATCAAGAATGAGTTACGCATGAAGGGTGTGCAGCGCGACCTGGTCGATGAGATGGTGAATGATGAGCAAGATGAGGAACTGGCCTTGCGTGCCGCTCGTAAGAAGGCTCAGTCGCTTCTACGTCAACCGGATATCGATTTCAATACGTTCCGCACTCGTCTGGGACCTTTTCTGCAACGCCGTGGCTTTAGCTATGAGGTTTCTAAGCATACGCTCAAGGCGCTGTGGGAAGAGCTAAAAGCAGAGGATGCAGGCGAGGATGAAGACATCTAGCTCGCCTGCCCTTCGCTCCCACTATCTCACTCACTAACTGGCTGGTACAGCGGGAAGCTGCACCGCAGGAAATGTCGTCGGTGGCTGCGAAACTATTTTGATCTGCCCCGGAGTAGTAGGTACCCTATCGCCATAGGAGATGTGCACCGATATCGAATCGGGGTCCAGATCTGGATTTTTGGCAATCTGCACCCGTGCATCTTGCAGCGTTTTACCCTTGATCTGATTCTTAAGCGTCGTCTGCCCACTATCGCCCAATTGATACTCTGACATCCCTGCCGCCGCAATCGCTATTGTGACATTCCCCTTCTGGTCCACTCCACGAATGACAGGTTGCCCAACCTGCATCGTCGTATCCATAAGTTCGTAATTTTGTTTCAGGTTGCGCTTGAGTAAAAGTGCAACCAGGCTATGCATATCACTTGTCTTGACATACTCAACGCTCCCCAGCTGGCTCACCGTCACATTCACGGTCGGGTTGACTGTGTGTGGAGGAGGATCAGAAGTGATCGTGGGATCTGGATAAAAGACATTTCCGACTATTGTTCCACCAGCAGCAGACGCTTGTGTATGCAAGTCTTGCACGATCTGCTTTTTGAGGCTGAATATAATCCTGCCCGATATTGCATTAACGTCTGCATACGAAACTGTTTGCTTACACTCGAAGATTTGCAGTACACAGCCGGATACACCTGTAGCTTCGCCTTGCTGCGTACCATTCTTTGTACTACTAAGCACATTGGCGGGAATGGCGGATGCGTTGACATCCATCTCCTTCGCGCCCGGCTTCGCGATCATCGTGAAAACGCCGTTGACCGATTGTACACGCGGCGTAACATTTATGTTCGCAGAGATGTTGGCAACGAAGATCATATAACCAACGCCACTCATGCCCAGCAACAACGCAATGACCAGAACCGTGATCAGCGCGAGCAGCGATCTACGCACACCTTTCTTAGGTGCAGCAGATTTCTGTACAGGTGCTTCTCCTACAACAGCAAGATCGGCCAGATGTCTTTTGCGCCCATCTTTCTCTTCTTCCAACAGATGAACAGTAGGAGCATTATAGTCAGCCTGGCTAAACGAGCGCCCCTTGCTCGGTAATGGTGGAAGTTTTAGTTCACTTTGTGGTGGTAGTATACTGGTATCATCCGTCTGTGGAACTGCTGCCGTGGCCGAGACTGCCGGTATACGGCCAGCACTATCGACGCTCCTGCTACGCTGTATACGCGCAGGTGACCTGCCAGGGACCAGCAACGAAGGATCACTCACTCTTGCCGCAGGATGATGCGCAGAGATTCCGTCCGCCATTATATGTCGCTGGGCGTATTTTTCTGTCGGCGGCAAGACAGGTCGCTCCTCATCGGCTCTCCTCAGGATGCGTGACGCCTCAATTGGCACTTGTGGTAATGTGGGTGCGGTCTTATCCGGCTCTACCGGGCTAGCAGGGACGGGAGCGATAACCGGGCGTACTCGCGACGAGGTCAATGATCTATAGGCAACCTCAAACGCCTCTAACAGTTCCTCAACACTCGCAAAACGATCATCGGGATTCTGGGCCGTCGCTCGTATTACGATATTTTCCAGAGGTTGAGGCAATTGATGTACACCTTCGTCATCTTCTGGAAGATGGCCCGTCAACATGAGATACAGGATAATGCCGAGCGAATAGATATCGTTGCTGGATGAGACTGAACCATTCAAGCGCTCAGGGGCCATGAAGACCTCTGTTCCCATTTCCAGGCCAGCCGTGGTCAGCGGCGCGCTCATCTGCGAACCCTTCATTGCCGCAATACCAAAATCGATCAGGCGTACATAAACGCGACCGCTATCCTCTTCTTTGTCCAGTAGAATATTGCTCGGCTTGAGATCGCGGTGAATAACATCACGCTTATGTAGATAAGAAACCGCGTGCAGCAAGGACGAAAAAAGCTCATGCACCTCCGCCAATGAGAGCGCCCCACGCTCCAACCGTTGTGCCAGTGTGCCACCCTTAATATAAGGAGTCACAATAAAGAGGCGTCCCTGTTCCTCTCCAAACTCAACCATCGACAGAATATGATCATGCTTCAGGTACGCACCAACCTCGGCCTCGCGCAAAAAGCGCTTGCGTGCGACCACATCATGCATCAGATCTGACCGAATAATTTTTACTGCAACTTCACGTCCAAAAGCTGTTCGCTGGCGTGCCAGATAGACCTCGCCCATGCCACCAACAGCGATACGACGCACCAACTCATAATTGCCAAATTGCTCCATGCTCTGCCTATCAATGATGAAATCCCGCTGCCCGTTATTAAAACCGTACTCTTCTTTTTTCATGTATTTGCTTTGTCATGCCCGAGACACATATCCGGTCTTCCCCGGCCTATTGGATTATACTCAGTTACAATGCAGATATAAACTATTCTACAGTAGAAAGACGTAGCATACAGTGAATGGTTCCAATGAACTTATACTTAGACTTCTATCCTATACAATGAAGGTGGTTTGACATAACTTATGTTCTATATGCAGTATAGCACCTCACTAATCAGAAGTGAAGGGCCAAAGCTTCGCGTAGCGAGTTGCAATGAAGTGATCGTTTTATGCAGATGCCCCCGAATAGTGACGTAGCCCTAGCTTCCAGAACCAGCGCGAGAACAGCAACAGGAATATGGTAAGCGCCAGAGCTTCAAGCAGCCTCGCCACGGTCAGACGCCCGGTAATAGCCTCAACAGGCACAGTGATGGCAAAGGCCACAGGCACTAGAAAAGTCAGGCCTATTTGTAGCCAGCCCGGATAGATGGTCGTTGGCCAGCGACCGGCCTGGTAGACCCCCTGGAATAGTTCCAGGATATTCTCCATACGGATAACCCAGAAAACCCCGGTAGTCAAGATCAGCCAGAAACTGTAGATTACGAGCCAGCCCATGAAAAGTAGCACAACAAAGGCCAGAACTTGCAGAATACCTATACTGCTCTGGAACTGGGAAATGGCGAAGAGCAACACACCCAGGCCAAGCAACACGTCGGTCAGCGACCAGATCCGTACCTGACGTACGCTCACCTGCACCTGCGCATCAGCTGGTTTAGTGAGGATATAGTCCAGCGTCCCCTGCTGCACATCGTTCAAGAGTTGCTGCATGTTGGGCTGGATAGTCACGTTGATCAGGCCACCCATCAAGGTGTAGACACCCATCACAGCAAGCAGTTCTGGACGTGTCCACCCGGCGAGGGTTGCTGTGTGGCTAAAAACAAGAGTCAACCCGATGAGACCCGTTCCCAGTGCGACCAGGGATTGCAATATCTGGATGAAGAAATTGACCCTATATTGCAGTTCGTTCATTGCCCCAATACGAAAGAAAAGCCAGATCAGTTTAAGCATCGTATATTTTCCTCCGCAAAGATTCAGTTGCCAACCGACGAGAAATGGCGAATACCAAAATGCCAGACCAGGCGCACGAGTAGGGCACTCATGACGATCCAGAACACTTGCATACCCAATCCCAGGAAGAGCTGTGGCGTGGAAAGCTGACCGATAAGCGCCTCGATAGGGAAGCTAAACGTTGACTGGAAAGGGAAGAAGTTCGCAGTTTTCTGCACCCAGAGCGGCATGAGTGATAGTGGCACCAGGCGACCGGAGAGCAACAGCTCAAGAGCAAAATACAAGTCATAGATGGCACTCACACGCGTTGTCCAGAATGTTATCATCCCTAGCAGCCACAGGAGCATCGAGCGGATAAGATAGGCTCCCCAAATGGCAAAGAAAAAGATGATAACTCCAGGAGGAGTGATATTAAATGTTGGGTGGAACAGCAAGACCAAAAGAGCTGCAATCGGCAGCCACATGGCGATCACCACAACCTTTGTCCCTGCAAAAAAGGCTAGATCATAGTGGATGGGGTGTAGTGGGCGCAAGAGCATCGCCGCCAGTTGCCCACGCTGGATACGCTCCTCCCAGCCATAAGGGGTGAAGACGATGTTGATATTGCGTACCAGCGTCCAGACGATGTAATAGGCAGCGAAGCCTCCCGCTGTATAACCACCAACCATGCCACCCTGACTCTGCGCAATTGTTGACCATACTATCAGGTAGATGACCGGCTCGGCGATCATCCCAATCATATAAAAATACTGCCCAACACGATACTGCAGCCAGCTCAAGATCGCGGTCTTCATCGTTTGCAGGTAAAAGTCGAGCAGGTATTTCATATGGTCACCTGCTCCTGCGCGAAGACCTGCTCGATCACATCCTCAATTGGTGGGGCTTCTATGGTTAGATCGGTGATGGAGCATTCACTGAGCAGGCGCGAGGTAATCCGTGCAGCCTCCGTCCTGGGCACGCGCAGTTTGATCGTGTCCGCTTCGCGTTCGATCACTGTTCCGTAGGACGATAGATCAACGGATGAATCCTCAAGAGTGACGTTGATCGTCTTGTACGCTGCAAATTGCTCTGCCAGGTCGGTCAACTGGCCGTCGAAGAGAATACGACCATGGTGGATCACAATGACGCGACGACAGAGCGCCTCGACATCAGCCATGTAGTGACTGGTCAACAATACTGTTGCGCCGTTGCGCTGGTTATAGGCCGCAATAAAATTACGGATACGACGCTGCATCGTCACATCAAGCCCGATGGTGGGCTCGTCGAGAAAGAGCACACGGGGCCGGTGTAACAGAGAGCCAACGATCTCCATCTTCATGCGCTCACCAAGTGAGAGGTTGCGCACTGGCTTGTTGACAAGTGTATGCAAGTCGAGTAGATCGATGAATTCGTCGCGTGTGCGCGTGAAATCCGCCCTGGGAATATGGTAGATCGCACGGTTCAGCTCAAATGAGTCTAATGCCGGAAGATCCCACTGGAGTTGATTGCGGTTACCCATAATAAGTGTGATCTGGCGCAAAAAGTCCTTCTCGCGCTGTGATGGGGTAGAACCAAGGACGCTTAGCATCCCACCGGTAGGATAGAGAAGTCCCGACAGCATCTTAAGCGTCGTCGTCTTTCCCGCTCCATTGGGTCCAAGAAAGCCCACCACCTCGCCCGGCGCGATGTCAAACGAGATAGTGTCCACAGCACGCACCGCACGCGACTTCCGCCGCACCAGACTTTTTAGAGAAGACCAGAGGCCCGCATCACGTTCAGGCACCATATATGTTTTACAGAGGTCTACAACGGTGATGTCATAGGAAGAGGAGACGGACAATAGCTTTTTCCTTTCACAATATAACAACTGAACCATTGCTTGTCTTATCCACTCTGCTTTACCTCGACCAGCCTTTGTAATATGCCCAAAGATGAGAAGTGGGCAAGAGGAAATGCGTAAAAACGGTTGGGAAGCAGGGATTATGTACACAGTAAGAGATCATATGATATATACATGACATAACGCACATTTCATGCTGTAAAGAGATACTATCACCTTTATTGATTCCTGTCAATTTCTTTCATTACCGCGCCTACCTATCCTTTACCTCTTGCGAATTAGTAGCTCATGTTGTATTATATAGCCTGTTCGCACTCTCGTGAGAAGAGTGCTAAAAAATCTATGAAGGCGATCCGCCTTCTTACATAAACACTCACTAAGCAGGGAGGAATGAAGTATGGCAACAGAACTTCGACCACTGGGCGACCGTGTGGTTGTTAAGGCACTGGCCCGCGAGACCATGACAAAGAGCGGCATCGTGCTGCCAGACACAGCGAAAGAGAAGCCCCAGGAGGGCGAGATTCTGGCGGTTGGCCCAGGCAAGGTGCTTGATAATGGCAAACGCACAGACCTGGAGGTACAGATTGGGCAGCGTATACTTTTTGCACGCTATGCCGGTACCGAAGTCAAAATTGACGGCCAGGAGTATTTGATTCTACGCGAGAGCGACATTGTTGGCATAGTAGAGTAGTTAGTCTGATGACTAATTTGATTGTATCAGAGGAGTAAGTTTCGTGGCAAAACGAGTACAGTTTGATGAAAAGGCCCGCCACTCCCTTAAAAGAGGGATGGATATAGTAGCAAATGCAGTTCGTGTGACAATTGGACCCAAGGGGCGCAACGTAGTGTTAGACAAAAAGTTTGGCGCTCCGACAATTACGAACGATGGTGTAAGCATCGCTCGCGAAATTGAGCTACCTGATGCATTTGAGAATATGGGTGCGCAGCTACTTAAAGAGGCGGCAACGAAGACAAATGATGTTGCCGGTGATGGCACGACGACCGCAACCGTTCTGGCTCATGCCGTTGTAAACGAGGGCCTGAAAAATCTGGCTGCCGGTGCCAATCCTATGATTCTGCGTCGTGGCCTGGAAAAAGGCGTCGAGGCTGTGATCAATGAGATTAAGTCAATGGCTCACCCGGTGGAGACACGCGAGGAGATCGCTCAGGTTGCCTCTATCTCAGCCGGCGACGCTGAAATCGGTAATCTGATCGCCGAGGTTATGGAGAAGGTCGGCAAAGATGGCGTGATCACGGTTGAAGAGGGTCGCGGTATCGCAACGGAGAAAGAGTATACCGAGGGTATGCAGTTCGACCGTGGCTTTATCTCTCCTTATATGGCAACCAATCAGGAGCGTACGGTCGCTGAACTGAATGATCCTTTCATCCTGGTTACCGATAAGAAGATCAGCGCAATTGCGGACATTCTGCCCATTCTTGAAGCTGTCTTGCAGACTGGTCGCAAAGAGCTGGTTATTGTTGCTGAAGATGTCGATGGCGAGGCTCTGGCTACGCTGGTCGTCAATAAGATGCGCGGCGCTTTCAATGTTCTGGCTGTGAAGGCCCCCGGCTTCGGTGATCGCCGCGATGCTATGCTTGAGGATATTGCGACACTGACAGCCGCGACGGTTATCACAGAGAAAAAAGGCTTGAAGCTGGAAAATGCGGTCCTGCAAGATCTTGGTAGTGCTCGCACCGTAACTTCCAATAAAGATGTCACGACG
Organism: uncultured Chloroflexia bacterium; assembly: GCA_963850365.1. Classification (GTDB taxonomy): domain Bacteria; phylum Chloroflexota; class Ktedonobacteria; order Ktedonobacterales; family Ktedonobacteraceae; genus Dictyobacter. The sequence continues at coordinate 213,783 of CAWKKX010000025.1, read as the reverse complement.
ATTGTTGAGGGTGCCGGTTCATCGCAGGATATCCAGGCTCGTGTAGCACAGATCCGTATGCAGATCAATGAGACGACCAGCGACTATGATCGCGAGAAGCTCCAGGAGCGTCTGGCGAAACTGGCTGGTGGCGTCGGTGTCATCCGCGTCGGTGCTGCAACTGAAGTTGAGATGAAAGAGAAGAAGCATCGCGTTGAGGATGCCCTCTCAGCAACCCGCGCAGCTATCGAGGAAGGTTTTGTCCCCGGTGGCGGTTCGGCTCTGGTGGCAGCAATTCACGCACTTGATAATGTCAAAGCTGCAGATGGTGATGAAGCAACTGGCGTGTTCATTCTGCGCCGCGCTCTCGAAGAGCCCCTGCGCCAGATCGCGCAGAACGCTGGTAAAGATGGTGCGGTCATCGTTGCGGGCGTGCTCAATAGCCCACGTGGCTATGGCTTCAACGCTCTTACCAACGAGTATGTCGATATGGCAAAAGCAGGCATCATCGATCCAGTGAAGGTCACCCGTTCGGCCCTGCAAAACGCTGTGAGTATCGCCATCATGGTCCTTTCAACCGATACCCTGATCAGCGACATCCCAGAAGAGGCTCCCGCCGGTGGCGGCGCTCCTGGTATGGGCGGTATGCCTGGCATGGGTGGCATGGGTGGTATGGGCGGCATGATGTAAGAGAGTTCTTTTCTCTAGATTAGAACATATTAATTGCACTTTTACACATTTTTCGCTATGCGAAAAATGTGTAAAAGTGCAATTAATATGTTCTCACAAAAACGGATGTGAATGCTGTAGGTGGTACTTTGCCAAATTAGGAAACTGAGCTCTATTCAGATCAAGCAAAAAAACTTCGCAACAGGCACAGCAGAGATTTCCGGCACAATCTGCGAGACGATTGTATCTTGCCCTTCGAAGACACCCAGAGAACGATACACGCTATCCTCAAGGCTCAAAACTTCGACGGCGTGGGCAACTGGGTCTACAAGCCAGTATTCTTGCACCCCGGCACGCGCATACAGATCGTACTTGTTACGACGATCATACGTAGCAGTTCCCGGCGAGGAGACTTCGACTACGATATCAGGTGCACCAACTATATGCGTTTTTGTAACGCGTTCCAGGTGAGCCTTCAAAACGACCAGGACATCAGGCTGCACCACAACATTAGGAGCTAGCTCAACATCACATGGTGCAACGCAAACTTTTCCCAGGCCGGAAGACTGAGCATACATTAAAAGATAGTGCGCAAAGTTCAAAACTGCATCTTGATGCGCAATATTCGGAGCTGGTGTCATATACAGCACTCCATCCACAACCTCATACCTCTGTCCATCATCTAGAGCTGCATATTGCTTATATGTCCAGTTCCCAGGATCGGGTCCTGGCACATGATTTGCGGGGCTCACAGCCGTAATATTATCAAATGTCATTGCCATGTAATCCCTGCCTTGAACACGTAGGAACAACATTCCATCTATTACTTATCATACCATAATCCAGAATATCACTAAACTATACAAATGATGAGTTTTGCTTAAAGATAGTGCTTGCTTCCATAAAGATCAATAGTCTGGAGCTTGCTCCCCATAAAGGGCTTCCCAATGAAGAAACCAACGCTACTGAGCATCAGGCAACAGCAGACATTTATAGGCGGCCTCAGAATAAATGAGCCATTATTATTAAGCTATTCGTTCGCTCAGAAATAATTACATGTTTTGCAAAACATGTAATTATTTCTGAGCGCAGTGATGCCGCGCGGCTCTAAACACTACAAATTTTCGATCTAACACCGGCTCAATTGCTTCGGGCAAGTCAAACTTAAACACCTTAGAATAGAAGTAGAGCTCGGCTTCGAGTGACCTCTTGATATTCTCTGCGCGTCGGAAGCCGTGCTGCTCGCCCTCGAAGGCAACGTAGGCCACGGGTAGCTTCTTGGCTCGCAGGGCTGCAACCATTACTTCAGCCTGGTTAGGCGGTACGATCTTGTCTTCCAGGCCCTGGAAGAAGATCACGGGGCACGAGAGCTGGTCGGTGAAATTTATTGCTGAACGGTCGTAATACAGGTCTTTGCGCTCAGGGTAAGGGCCAATCAATCCAATGAGGTAGCGCGACTCAAACTTATGCGTATCGTGTACAAAGATCTCCAGGTCGCTTACGCCAAAATGACTTGCGCCAGCTCCGAATACATCGCGGAAGGTCAGGGCACATAACGTTGTATAGCCACCCGCGCTCCCACCCTGAATGGTCAGTCTCTTGCCATCGGCGAGGCCATGCTCAACCAGGTATTTCGCGCCGTTGACGCAATCATCGACATCGACGACCCCCCACTGCTCTCGAAGTCGTTCGCGATACTCGCGGCCATAACCCGAACTACCACCATAGTTGACATCCAGCACGGCAAAACCACGGCTCGTCCAGAACTGTATGCTCAATTTGAGTGCGCTCGATGCGGCACTGGTTGGACCACCGTGACTGCTCACCAGCAAAGGCGGCAGTTCACCTTCAGGCGCTTTAAAGTCTGCATTCTTTGGCGCATAGTAATAGGCGTAGGCAGTCAAGCCGTGCTCGGTCGGGAACTCAATCGGGTGCGCGTCAGAGGTGTAAGCGGGATCGACACGCACGCTCTGAGCACGACGCAGCACTTCAAGCTCCAGCGTCTTCACGTCCAGACTTACAACCTCGCCCGATGAGGTGGACGATGCAGCCAACAATACCACGTGTTCCGCATTGCCATGCACGCTTCCCACCGAAGTATAAGGGATGTTAATTGGCGTCAATGCTCCGCTATTCGTATCCAAAAAGGCCAGGCCAGATCCCTTGGGCCCGCCATACCAGCACACAATGCGCTCAGGCGCAACAAATGTGTAGGTAGACATGCCGAAGACCCACTGCGGCGTGCCAAACTCGGCCTCTTTTGGACATACAGCCTGCACTTCGTTGTTGCGCCAGCGATAGATATTCCACCAGTTTGTACGATCCGAGACAAAGTATAATTCGCCCGCCGGTGACCATTCAGGCTGAAAGATGGATTCTGCTGGCCCACCTGCGATACGCTTCGAGCTGCTAATAGACCCATCAGCATCCAGTTCAGCCATCCATAATTCGCAACCATCCCAGGGCATATTAGGATGATTCCAGGTTAGGTAGGCCAGCCGCGAACCATCTGGACTCAAGCGTGGCGTCGAGTAAAAATCGTTACCTGCCACAAGGTTCTGGATTGCGTCTGTGCCATCGAGTTTCACGCTTACAAGCAGATTCACTGCCTCGCGCTCTTTATTGGTGTGATCTTCACAGACACACAACAAACGATTACGTTTTTTATCTATGATAAGATCTGCATAGCGCCTCTCGTTCGCAGCTGTCAGCGCAACTGGCTCGGCAGCCAGAGATTGCCTGTATAGCTGCTGGTCAGAGTAGTTCGTAAAATAGATGGTGCCCGCATCTACAACAAAATCTCCGCCACCATACTCATGAACTCTTGTACGTGCATTGAAGGGTGATGGGGTCATATCCGTTGTAGTGCCATCAGCAGAGCAGCGCACAATCACGTTCCGTCCCCCCTCAGACGGACGCCCCTCAATCCAATAGATATCCTGGTCATCAAGGGCAATCAAGCCAAAACGTCTTGTCTCTGCAACAATCAAATTGGTCGTAATTGGAGATTTCCAGGAGCCGTATGTGGCTATTTTAACATCTGCCATATCATTCCCTTTCATCAAATTTTATCGGAAGGCTGAAGCGATATACATAAACATCAGGCGGCTCTCATCATTTTACCATTAACAACAGAAAAATAAACAAGAAAGACAAAGACGCTTCTTTATGTATTCAGGGCAGCAAGCGACAGTAAAAAGGCAAAAACCACCCCTTTTGATGGTGAAAAGCGGTTTGTGGCACCTCGTTTGCATCAATTATATCACTTCCTGTCTGCACTTCTACATAGCCAGCCAGGGACGACCCCAGAGGGGCACACGGCGATAACCACCAGGGATTGCCGCCGTGTGCCCCGTCAGGGCTAGCCGCACTTTATACTTAACCAGATAACCTGTACTGTAATGCTTCAAAATCCCCATACTATGACCCGAATGCGTCAAAAAGCGTCAACCTGTGTATTTCTATCTATGGATGTGATATACTGCTGCTACGATACCTTATTTTATCTCGATGCTATCTTCTTGATAGCAATATAAGCAGAGATTTTGCTACGCTCTGGACGTTTACATTTAAATGCTGCTATAACACAAAAGACGTTATACATTATGTCATATACAGTATAGAGCGCTATTATGTTGCGCATGAGCGATATTGGTTTGCCTTTCTGGCACTATACCATAAGGTCAAGACCATTGACGAAAAACTATAAGCCATAACATATTTGTCCCTGTTAAATGATAAAGCCAAAAGATTGTCATGGTAAATATCTGATGAAACAATATAATCGTGTTCGTATCTTACTGCGCCTGATACACACATCTCCGCTCATTTTATTGAGTCTCTCTTTGAGAATACGTCTACTCATTGTAATACTCTCTTATGGGGTGGGGGTCATTGGGCTATGGTTTATCTTTCCCCGCTTGCATGTTCCAGCCAGCATGGGTCTGCCCATCATCTGTGTTTGCTGGCTTTTTCGTTATCGCGGCTTGCTCGTCAGCCTTTTGTCAACTGTTGTCGTCATCTGGCTGGCTTATTATTATCTAGGGGGAAGTACACTGGTCGATCAGACTTTTGTGGGCAGGGCAATTGTTGGGTTTGTAGCCTCAATTGTACTTAGTCTGGCAACTACCTGGTTACGCGTTAGTGTCGATCTTGTGCAATCAGCTCGTCAGCAAGTACTTAGTGCAGAGCAGAAACGCATGCTGTCTTTAGAACGAGAACACCAGATCACTATTGCCTATGATCAACAGCGCAAGATCAACGACCTGAAAGATCAATTTCTACTGAATGTGAGCCACGAGTTGCGCACACCACTGACGGTGTTGGGAAGTTCCCTGGAACTGCTCAAGGATTATGACGAAGACCTGGACTCAACACAGAAGACGTACTGGCTGACTCAAGCATTAACAAGCCAGGAAACGCTCGTCGATCTCGTCAATGGGGTATTGAATACCACGATGGTCGTAAGCGAAATTCCTCTACCTAAGCCGGAGCGCGTCTGTATCTATCAATTTCTACAAGAGATATTGACACAGCTAGCACCTGGAGATGTAGAGGCCTATACGATCAGCCTCCATGTGCCTGAACAGACGCAGGTCTGGGCTGATCCACAATTGCTACGTCAGGTGCTGCAAAATTTGCTCTCTAATGCATTCAAGTATGTTCCCAGGCAAACGGAGATCCACATTGAGGCTACGCAGGAGACGCCTTCTTCCCCGGTGTGTCTCTCAGTACAAGATGCTGGTCCTGGTATCCCTGCCGAAGAGCTTCCTTTGCTTTTTGAGAAATTCGTGCGCCTCAAGCGTGACCTTGCAGGCACAACGCGTGGGATGGGCCTGGGACTCTATATGTGCAAGCAGTTAGTTGAAACGATGAAAGGGCGCATCTGGGTTGAGAGTTCCGGCAAGCCAGGGGAAGGCTGTCGCTTCTATCTGACTCTGCCTCCCTTTTTGCCGCTCTGACTTAGTGCAGCTTCGCAGCACACCAGGAACTTTCATTACATTATATTTGCACTTTTACAACATATTTCGCGATGCGAAATATGTTGTAAAAGTGCAAATATAATGTAATGAAATAAAAGGGCCTGACATTTATGACAATATCAGGCCCTCTCTTCTTCAATGCCAGATTAGCGTAGTAACATCCCCGCCGCCTGCTGGAGATTGGGCAACCAGATCGGCAACAGCACGCCAACAACCAGCGTACCCAGAGCCGCGATACCAAGCGCCAGCCACGTCATACCCAACAAACCACGGCCAACCTCTTGCTCCACCGCCGTCTCAACCGCGAGCGGAGTTTTCGCAATCGTTGTACTCGTGCTAGCAGGTCGTACGGCCACCGCAGTTGCAGCTCCACCCGACAGCCCACCAGTTGCCGCACGAGGCGGACCCGAGCGCGGTCGTGCCGCCACCTTTGGAGTAACCGGCGTCGTTACAATAGCAGCAGGTATTATTTCGCGTTGCTCCATAAACATCGTTGCAATAAAGCGCAAGTAGTAATAGATGCCTAAGATGCTAGCAACGACACCAATAATAAGCAGTTCAGGATGCCCACCCTGTAGAGCCGCGTAGAAAATATAATATTTCCCAGCAAAGCCCGCCATCGGTGGGAAGCCAGCTAACGAGAGCAGGAAGAAGGCCAGCAGCCCAGCTATCACAGGACGACGACTCCACAGTCCTCTTAAATCCTCAACACCATAACCAGAATTATCGAGGTGCTCAAGCGTTGAAATGATACCGAAAGCACCCAGGTTCATAAACAGGTAACATGACAGGTAGAACAGAATAGCAGTCGCGCCCAGCGTGCCACCAACAACAACGCCAATCAACAGATAGCCACCATGGGCAATACTTGAATATGCCAGCATACGTTTGATATTGGTCTGTCCCAGCGCCATGACGTTGCCACCAATGATCGTCAAGACCGCAATGGCCCAGATCACTGGCATCCAATCACTCTGCACAGGCAACAGTACAAAACCGAATACACGCACAAAGGCCAGCAGCGCAGCTACCTTGGTACCAACCGACATAAAAGCGGTCACAGGAGCCGGCGCACCCTGATAAACATCGGGCGTCCAGGACTGAAAAGGCACAGCCGAGACCTTAAAGGCAAAACCGACTGTGAGCAGTCCCATGCCCACGAGCAACAAGAGCGGCGCGTGGTGCTGCTGCCCCATAAAATTTTTGATGGTCACAAAAAACGTACTGCCAGTCGCAGCATAAATCAGAGCAATGCCGTACAGTAAGAATGCTGAAGCAAAAGAACTGAGCAAGAAATACTTCATGCCCGCCTCTTGCGATGTCTTACGTTGGGCGATAAAGCCACACAGGATATACAGGGACAGCGAGAACATCTCTAGCCCGACAAAGACGATCAGAAAGCTTGTTGCGCCCGCCATCAATAACATGCCGGTCATCGCCAGCAACAGGAGAGCATAGTACTCGCCCTGATGAACCTGTCTAAGGCGCTTGAGATACGCAGGCGATAGTAGAATGCCCAGCATGCCAGCGACCAGGATAATCAGGTAGGCATAGAGCGTTCCGGCGTCGGCGGCTAGCATGCTATTAAAAACACGCGCCGGATGATCCACGAAGAACAGGATGATCGTTGCAATAATTGCGCCCAACGTGCCGATAGAAGCAACAATAGGCAGGGCCGCGAAGTTCGCGGGCCCGCTATGTTTTGATTTCTCGCCCTCGTGCGGCAATATCAGGTCCACCAGCATGACGACGAGGGTCATCACGACCAGCACCACGATTGGCGCAATCCCCAACCAGTCTTCGGCTGAGACAGTATAAGTAAATGTCATAGAAAATCCCTCACAACATCGGAATTACTTCACAAATGCGTTGCCAAGCACCTGCATCGTGTTAATAACCGATGGTTCAAGCAGCCAGGTCAACGCCGCAGGTTGTATGCCGATGTAAAAGATCAACGCCATTAATGGTGCAAGTAGCCAGAATTCGCTAAAAGTTAGATCGCTCAAAGTGCCTTTGCGCAAAGCGACAGCGATGATACCCTCTTTTTGCCGTGGATTCCACATCAGCCCCTGGAAGAAGCGTAACATGTACCAGGCTGCCGGCACGACGACTAGCGTGCCCAGAACACCCAGGGTCGCATTGGTCCGAAACGCGCCTAACAAAGCTAAAAACTCACCGGTGAAACTATTCAAGCCAGGCAGGCCGAGCGAGGAGAGCGAAGCTATGAACAGCACAGTTGCCAGCCAGGGCATGCGCGATGCCAATCCACCATAGTCGCTCAAGCGGCGTGTACCAGTCCGCGTTTCCATGAATCCTACGATGAGGAAGAGCGCAGCTATGACAATACCATGATTAACCATCTGCAACACCGAACCTTCGACGCCCTGTACGTTGAAGGCGAACATGCCCAACATGATGACGCCCAGGTGGCTGATACTAGAGTAACCAAGCAGGCGCTTTAAATCTGTCTGTACCAGGGCCATGAGTGCGCAATAGATAATCCCGATGACTGCCAGGATGCTAAAAAGGGGTGCCAGATTTTGTACGGCCTGCGGGAAGAGCGGAATACACAGGCGCAAGAATCCATATGCCCCAGTCTTTGACATCGCTCCGGCCAGTAAGGCCGTGACAGGTGCAGGCGCTTCGCTATAGGCGTCGGGCAACCAGCTGTGGAAGGGTACCAGCGGTACTTTCACGGCGAAAGCTGCTGCGAAGGCCAGCAATAACCACGTCTGCGTCGTACCATCCAGTAGTCCCTTGCAGGCCGATGCGGTATTGAGCAGCGCGGATAGCTCCAGCGTATAGCCACAGGAGCCGCCTGCCGCCTGCTGATGATAATACCCCAGGGCAATAATGCCAATCAACATCAAGAAACTGCCAACCGAGGTGAAAATCACAAATTTGAAGGCTGCATAGATACGGCGCTCACCCCCCCAGGACCCAAGCAGGAGATAAGCAGGTATCAACATGACTTCCCAGAAGATATAGAACAGGAAGAGGTTGGCGGCAAGAAAGACGCCAAGCATGCCACACTCGAACAGGAGCATAAAGGCCATGTAATTCTTGACTCTTCGTTCGATGCGAAATGACGCCCCGATACAAATGACCGTTAACAACGTGGTCAACCCAACCAGTAGCAGACTGATACCATCTACACCCAGGCTATAATTGATGCCCAGCGCATGGCAACCAGGGTATACTCTCTACCAGGCTTGACGCACTGAATAATCCAACCGAGGCCTGCAAATAGACAAGTGCAAGGATTATCACCAGTAACAATTCTGCCAGTGCAATGCCCAGCGCAGTCCAGCGTATGGCCTTTACGTTCTCCCGTGGGAAGAAGAGTAGCGCAATGCCCCCCAATAGCGGGAGGAAGATCACAGATGAGAGAAAAAACATAATCTCTACCCCCTCACCGCATAGTAAACAACAATCAAAACAACACCCAGCAGGATGCTAAGCGCATAGTTGCGCATATAGCCGGTCTGCACACGACGCAGTGCATTGCTCGTCCCTTTGAAGATCCTGGCAACACCACGACTACCGCCATCCAGCGCGTTACCTTCGAGATAGTGCGATAGACCACGGCCTAACGCTAATACCGGGTTGATCAGGCCAGCGGTAAGCCCCTCATCCACATAATACTTGTGGAGGAGCAACTGATAAAATGGGCTCGAATTCTCTCGATATGCAAAACCATTCCCATACAGTCGCCAGGCCATAAAGATACCAAACAGGCCAGCAAGCAGACTTAAACCCGTCGAAGTCCAACCAAGCGCCAGCGAAGTCTCCGCCGCATGGGTATGCATAGCAGCAGGCAAGAAGTTCGCGAACGGCATCCAGTTCGGCGCTCCAAAGAGTTCAAGCGAGCCAATAAAGCCACCAACAATGGACAATGCAGCCAGGATTATCAACGGTATATACATCACCGCTGGCACTTCATGAACATGATAGTAACTTACACCGCCAGCGTGTTGATGTCCGGCCGCTTCAACCTCCTCCGACGCACCATTCTCTTCTTGCCCCTCGTGCTGGACAGCATGAGCATCGCCCTTGTACCCTCCATAAAAGATGCCAAAGAAGAGCCTGAACATATAGAAAGCGGTCAGACCAGCCGTAAGCAGTCCAATTACCCATAAGATATAGAACCAGGCATTACCAGTCGCAGTTGCTTGAGCCAGGACCGAACCAAGAATCTCGTCCTTACTCCAGAAACCGGCCAAAGGGAAGATCCCGCTAATCGCCAGCGCGGCGATTAAAAACGTCCAGGCAGTAATGCGTAGCCGTCCCCATAGCCCACCCATCTTACGTATATCCTGCTCCCCACCCAGTGCATGAATGACCGCACCCGCGCCCAGGAAGAGTAGCGCCTTGAAAAATGCATGTGTCACAAGATGGAAAATGCCCGCAGAATAGTTATGTACACCCTCGGCCATAAACATATAGCCCAGCTGGCTAATCGTCGAATAGGCCAGCACGCGCTTGATATCAAGCTGGAACACAGCAATGGTTGCCGCGAAGAGAGCAGTTACGCCACCAATGCTCGCCACCACCAATAGCGCGGCCGGAGCCTGCTCAAAAATTGGATATGCACGCGCCACCAGATAAACGCCAGCCGTAACCATCGTTGCAGCATGGATAAGCGCACTAACCGGAGTCGGGCCTTCCATAGCATCAGGCAACCACATATATAGTGGCAGTTGCGCAGATTTTGCAGCACAGGCCACGAAGAGCAGCAGACAAATTGCAGTTGCCGCCCCCTCGCCTATCGGCCCATGCCCAAACACACCCTGATATGCCAGATTACCAAAATTGACAAAGATCAGGAAGATAGCCAGCATCAGCCCGAAATCGCCAATCACATTGATCACCAAAGCCTTACGTGCAGCCGCAACAGCCGAGCGGCGCTGGTACCAGAAACCGATCAATAAGTATGATGCCAGCCCAACCAGGCCCCAACCCACCAGCAAGAACAAAAAGTTATCCGCGCTCACCAGCAGCACCATCGCGAAAATAAAGAAATTCAGGAACGCGAAGAAGCGCCAGAAGCCCGGATCATCCGCCATATAACCAGCAGAATAGATGTGGATCAGCAAGCCAACCCCGGTCACCACCAGCAACATAGTCATTGAAAGTGGATCGAGCAACTGCCCGAAGCTCACAGAAAGAGTGCCTGAGTTCACCCATGTAAAAAGGACCGCATCGTTCACGCGTGCAGTAGCCGGCGTGCCAAGCATATTTATAAAATTAGCAGCCGCAAAGAGAAACGCAAGGCCGCAGGCACCCCAGCCGACCGCCAGAATGACCGGGCGCGTCATCAACCTGCCCACCAGACCCAGGATAATAAATCCTAGCAGGGGGAACAGGAGTACCCATTGACTTAAATTTGTCATATATACTAGCCTCGCAATATATTCATCTCGTCAACATCGATGTTGCGGCGCGTGCGGAAAATCGTGACGATCAAGGCCAGCCCAACTACGACTTCGGCCGCAGCCACCGTCAAAACCAGGAAGACAAACATCTGACCATCCGCAGAATCGAGAAAATGGGATAAGGCCACAAACGATAAGTTGACGGCATTGAGCATTAATTCAATCGACATAAAGATTATCAGCGGATTGCGCCTGATGAGCACCCCTATCACCCCAATAGTGAACAGGACCGCACTCATAATCAAGTACGCAGCTAACGACATCTTTCCCTCCATATTTCGTAGCGACCCCACAGGGGCATATCCCTAACGGGGCACACGGCGGCAATCCCTTGTGGTTGACGTGCCCCTTCTGGGGGTCGTCCTCGCCTATTAAACATCCATTATGCCCGGCGTCCAAAGACCAATGCCCCCAGAATCGCAACCACAATCAACAGACTGGTCACCTCAAATGGAAACAGGAAACCGTGGAAAAGCGCTAGCCCAAATGCCTCTGTATTCCCCTGCGTAGCAACCATATGTGAAAGGCTATCAGCCTGTGTTGCCTTCGCCCCGGTAACAGCTGCACCCGTGAATAGCAGATAGCTCAAAGCGCCAACCAGGACAAGTCCCAGCACGCCCCCGACAGCTCGCTGCCACGGTATAGCATCGCGCAACATCCCCTCGTTCTGGTCAGGCGCAAGCATCGTCACCACGAAGAGGAAGAGCACCATAATCGCGCCCGCGTAAATAAGCACCTGCACAATCGCAATAAACATCGCATTGAGCAATAGATAGAACATAGCCAGAAACAGCAGAGTCACGATCAAGCTCAGAGCACTGTGCACCGCATTCTTAAAGGCAATCACCCCGATAGCGCTTGCCGTACTAGCAATTGCCAGGACGATAAACGATAAAACTTCAGTCGTCATAGCTTTTCCTTTTCAAGCTTTCTTCTATCTTCATCCTGATCTTCATCAACCAGAAGATTGACCCTCTCCGTCTGCATAGTGCCCAGTCCCACGGCTGCCGCGCTAGCACTCGAACCATCAAAGACACGCGAAGCTTGCGGCACAGGCTGCGCAGCCCCTTCTGGAGCGGGTTCAGCCCACACAGCATTCGAACCGGTCGTCGCTTGCCCCTTCGGCTCCAGCAGCATCTCTTTATGATAGACCAGGTCTTCGGGATAGTAAGCGGCCAGTTTATAGTCTTTCTCCAGCGTAATCGCCCCCGTAGGACAGGCCGCCTGGCAATATCCGCAGAAGATGCAGCGCAACATATTCACATCGAAAACCCTGGCATAACGCTCACCAGGGGAAACGCGCTTCTCCTCTGTGTTCTCCTCCGCCTCGATATAGATCGCATCGGCAGGACAGGCTCCAGCGCACAGATAACAGCCAACGCAGCGCTCCAGCTCATTATCATAACGATGCAAGACATGCCGCCCCCGGAAACGCGCCGGCAAATCGCGCTCCTCTTCAGGATAAGAAATGGTCGTTGGCTTTTTACCCATATTTTTAAAGGTTGTTGCCATACCCTTGATAATGTCAAAAGACATGTTATATGCTCCTTAATTTGTACCGAGTCACTCGCTCATGAACCCGCGTAGCGACAATCCCTTGTGGTTGTCGCCGGTCCCTTGCAATTCGTTTCTCCCGCGTAGCGACAATCCCTTGTGGTTGTCGCCGGTCCCCAAGACAATATTCGTCCATCAATTTGTTCATTTCGCGCTACCTACGACAACCACAAGGGATTGTCGCTACGCGGCCGGGGCCGGACACTGGCGAGGGTCAACAACCACAAGGGATTGTCGCTACGCGGGCTATACACACTAAACCGGCACAACCGTTGTAGTATCCTGCTCCTGATGATCTTCTTCGGCAATAGCGGCGGGAACAGGTTGCTCGAATTTTGCGAGCCGTACCGAGGATGGCAATACAGCAATCCCCTTCGAAGTTTCTTCTTCGTAGCGTGTGCCCGCAAGAATTCCCTGGCGCTGGACAAAGTAGAGCATCGCGACGATGATTAGTAGCCCGATCACGCCATTCACCCACCAGGGCAAGTTTAGAGCGACACAGGTTGCAGTCACGACAATATTTAGAACGGCCAAAGGCAACAATGTGGTCCAACCAAATTGCATCAGGCGATCATAGCGAATGCGCGGTAACGTGGCACGCAGCCAGATAAAGAAGAATAGGAAGACCGCAACTTTGATCACGAAAATGATGATGGGTAAGACGGGAATAGCATCAGTCAACCCAAAGAAGCTCCAGCCTCCGAAGAAGAGCGTGGCAGCCACCGAGCTAACGGTAATCATGTTGATGTATTCCGCCATCTGATACAGGCTCCAGCGCAGACCACTATACTCGGTCAGGTAGCCGGCGGTCAATTCCTGCTCAGCCTCCGGCAGATCAAATGGGGCACGGTTTACCTCAGCGATGGCTGCGATGAGATAGATGACAAAGCCCAGCGGCTGCGCAAAGACAAACCAGATACCCATATCAACCTGCTGATGCACAATCGTCACCATGCTTAAAGAGCCAGCCCACATCAGGGTACCACTGAGAGCCAGGCCCAGACTTGTTTCATATGAAACCATCTGTGCCGCGCTACGCAGGGAACCAAGTAACGAATAGCGGTTCCCAGATGCCCAGCCCCCAAGCACAATGCCATAGACAGCGAGCGAAGAGATCGAGAGAATCCACAGAATACCTACATTAAGGTCCCCGATAAGGGGGTCCCAGACGCTGGTTATATGTCGATCTCCGCTCCAATTGTTGCCAATCGGGATCACGGCGAAGGCGATCAGGGACACGACGACAGAGATAATTGGTGCAACCAGATAGACCGCTTTACTGGCCTGTGTCGGGACAATCTGCTCTTTGAAAGCCATTTTAACGCCGTCAGCGATTGGCTGAAAGAGACCAAATGGGCCAGTACGGTTTGGGCCCAGGCGACCCTGCATCTTTGCTACAACACGCCGTTCTATGAGCGTCATATAAGCAAAGGCACCCATAAGGACAAGAATGATAACTGCACCTTTGACGATGGTTGCAAAGACGATATTATTTAGTAAATCAGGCATGAGCTACCTCCTGCTCTTGCGTGCGTACACTTTGCGCGGCGAGATCTTCCCAGGTAAGGCCTGCATAAAAAGGATTATTGTCCGCAATCTCTAGCAGAATATCACGAGGGCTCGCGTAGCTCCAGTTCTGGCCCATCGAGCGTGCCAACGCGACCAGAATCTCCCAGTCGGCGCGTGCACCAGGCAATGGTCGTAGCGCACGTCGCAGCGCCTGCACATGATGGTCCACATTGGTCATCGTGCCCTCTTTTTCCGCGAAGGATACAGCAGGCAACACGACATCCGCAAGTTCCACAGTCTCAGTCGGCACAATTTCCTGCACCACCAGTAATTCGAGAGACTCAAGCATCTTAGCATCGACCAGGTGACGAGCGGGATTGGCTCCCATCACAAACAGTGCTTTAAGCTCTGCACTATTCAGTATTTCAGTATAGCTCAGACCAGCCTCGGATGCCGGCTGATAACCAGGCAGGACATCAGGCAAAAGGCCCATGTCGCGTGCACCCAGCGAATTGGCATCTTCAAAAAGTGGTCCCACGCCAGTGCCTGGACGGCCAATATTCCCGGTTAACACGGCCAACGCCTGCAGGTCTGCGGCCAGATCTTCGCAGCCAGTATCCAGGGTCGCCATCTCATCGTATAGAATAATCGCGCCCTTCGCTCCAACGATCTCATCCGCCAGACTCTGAAGTTGCAGCGTGGCCTTTGCCCCAAAGCTATCTTCGGCGGCCAGGATGGCTTGATAATCCTCGCGCTCAATGCTGACACGCACATCCTCATAGCCATCCGTCTTCACCGCAGGATTACCCAGGATATACTTGAGCAACACTTTAGCAGCGGCACCCGCACCATAATCGGGAATAGTTACCTTTACTGCGGCCAGGCGATCCAGCTCGGTGGCGGCAGAGTTGATAATATAGATTTTTGCGCCGGCATTCAACGCTTTCTTGATGCGCAGATTGAGGATGGGTTGGCGACGATATGGATCGGATGCCACCAGGATGATGTGGGAAGCCTTTTCGATATCGGCGATGCTATTGGTCATCATCCAGGGTTTGCCGGTCAGTGGATCACGAGCAGAGGGGAAGTAGCCATGATAGTGATCAATGTTCGGCGTGCCCACAACCTGGCGTAGAAACTTCTGGAAGAGATAGGCCTCTTCGTTGCTCGTGCGTGTCGAGCCAATACCGGCAACCGCCTGCGCTCCGTCTTTAGCAATAATCTCCTGCAGACGTTTCGCAATATAAAAGATGGCTTCTTCCCAACTTGCCGGGACAAGGGTACCATTGCGCCTGACGAGCGGTGTGCGCAAACGCTTAGAGCTATTAACATCCTCAAATTCCCAGCGACCACGATTGCACAGCCAGCCATCATCAATCTCGTCGTTGTTGCGCGACATCAGACGCATGATCTTATCAACGCGGGTATCGATACGTGCATTACAACCAACGCTACAGTTAGTGCAGATACTCGACGTGCGCTTTAGCTCCCATGGCCGCGCTTTAAAGCGATAGGTCGAAGCGGTCAGCGCTCCCACCGGGCAGATCTCGACGGTGTTGCCGGAGAAGACAGAATCAAAGGCATGGTCAGGCGCAGTGCCGACCTCCATTTTGAAGCCACGTGAGATCATGACCAGGCCATTGTCCATCGAGATCTCCGAGCTAAAACGCGTGCAGCGCTGGCATAGAATACACCGCTCACGATCCAGCATAACGTCATTGCTGACCGGGATAGGCTTCTGATAGTGGCGCTTATTTAGATCGAAGCGCGTACCACCAGGGCCGTGACGCAACGTAAAATCCTGCAGATCGCACTCGCCAGCCTTATCGCAGATCGGACAGTCCAGCGGATGATTGATGAGCAGGAATTCTAGTGTGCCACGGCGGGCCTTGAGTACTTTTTCGGTTTTCGTATGTACAACCATGCCTTCGGCAACCGGTGTGGTACAGGCAGTCTGCGGCGGCTTGGGCACTTTTTCGATCTCGACAAAGCACATACGACAGGCACCCAGCGGCGGCATCTTGGGATGATAACAGTAGATAGGCACTTCTATGCCCGCCTGTTTAGCAGCCGCCCACACAAGCGTTCCCGCAGGAACTTCAACCGGGATGCCATCAATGGTGAGATGTACAAGTTCGGCTTTTTTCTCTTCTGGCATTGAAAATTCCTCTATTCTAGCGGGCACCAGCAACTTGTGGAGCTTCCGACGCATGGCCAATGCTGCCTGGACCATCCATGCAACGTCCATGCTTAACATGGTATTCAAACTCTGCGCGATACTTCTTGATGCCACTGGTAATTGGGCTGGTAGCAGCATCGCCCAGGGGACAGAACGATTTTCCGCTGATATTGTCGCAGATATCCAATAGTAGATCGATATCTTTTAGCTGCCCATGCCCATGTTCAAGCCGTTCCAGAATCTCAGTCATCCAGAAGGTTCCTTCGCGGCAGGGAGTACATTTGCCACACGACTCGTCGCGATAAAACTCGCTCATACGCAGGATAGCTCCGACGATACAGGTGGCATCAGAAATGACGATCACTCCCCCAGAACCAAGCATCGAACCAGCAGCGCCCACCGACTCGTAATCCAACGGCACATCAACCGCATCGGGCGAGAGAATAAAAGTGGAGGAGCCACCAGGGATTATAGCCTTGAGTTTTCGATCATCGAGAATGCCGCCGCCATACTGCTCATCGTAGATCAATGTGCTCAAAGGGATACCCAGCGGCAACTCATAGACACCCGGCTTCTTCACCTGCCCGCTCAAAGAAAACATACGCGTGCCCTTGCTCTTCTCAGTTCCAAACGAAGCATACCAGTCGGCACCGTTCGCGACAATACCCGGCACAGTCGCAAGAGTTTCGCAGTTATTGATGACGGTCGGCCCGCCATAGAGACCAACGGCAGCCGGGAAAGGCGGCTTGAGGCGCGGGTAGCCACGACGACCTTCAAGCGATTCCATCAGGGCGCTCTCCTCGCCGCAGATATAAGCCCCCGCACCACGATGGACGATGACATCCAGGCTATAGCCGCTGCCCAGTATGTTTTTACCAATCAGGCCAGCGGCATATGCCTCTTCAACGGCCTTCTCAACCTGGCGGCCAGCCTTTGCTAATTCGCCGCGCACATAGATAAAAGCGATGGTTACGCGACAGGCAAAGCTGGTCAGAATCACACCTTCAAGCAGCCGGTGTGGAATGCGCTCCATGATAATACGGTCTTTGCATGTACCTGGCTCGCTCTCGTCGGCATTGCAACACAGAAAGCGCGGCTTATCATTCTTCGCGAGAAAGCTCCACTTCAGACCAGTCGGGAAGCCAGCTCCGCCACGTCCACGCAAGCCCGACGCCTTCATCATATCAATGAGAGCATCAGGTTGATAGTCGCGCAACGCCTTTGCCAGAGCGTCGTAACCGCCATACTGACGATAAACGTCAAGTTTATCTATACCAGGGACATCAATATCCTTTGTAACAATTAGTTCTGGCATATGTATAATTCCTTTTTGACAATCATAAGGAAATTTATAAGTCCAAACAAGGTGAAAAATAAAAGCACGCTAACGTACCTTAGATTTCGCATCATATTTCGCATCCTGAATACCAAGTTCGCGGTCCATATCCGCAATCAGGGTATCAGCCACCTCAAGCGTCACATTCTCCACAAATTCATCATTCACCTGTAGCGCAGGGGCCGTACTACAGGAAGCAATGCACTCAACCGTCATCAACGTGTAATTGCCATCGGGCGTCGTCTCGCCACGTTTAATGCCTAGCCGCTCTTCAAAATGCTCAATCAGGTGATCGCAGTCGCGCAGATAGCAAGAGATGCTGCTGCATATCTTAATCACCTTCTTGCCTTGCGGACGCTGGTAATACATAGTATAAAAAGTGGCGATGCTTTCAACATCGTCAACGGTCATATTAATAGCTTCGGCGACGGCTTGCAGGCCCTCCGCCGTAATATAGCCCTCTTCTTGCTGTGCAATATGCAAAGACGGCATCACGGCTGAGCGTGCAACGGGATAGCGTGCCGCCAGATCGCGCATACGCTGTTTAGCCTGTTCGGATATCATCGATCAACTTCTCCTAGCACGATGTCGATACTGCCAATGGACGCCACCACATCTGCGAGGAAGCCGCCTTCGATCATATGTGGCAGGGCTTGCAGATTGGCAAATGAAGCACCGCGTACATGCATACGATAGGGCCTGGCACTACCATCGCTGACAATATAAAAACCTAGCTCTCCCTTGGGCGATTCTGTGCGCACAAAAACTTCGCCTTGCGGTGGACGATACCCTTCGGTGAAGAGTTTGAAGTGATGAATCAAGGCTTCCATGCTGCCTGTGATCTGCCACTTGGGCGGCGGAGTAATCTTAGGATTGTTGACACGATAGGGACCAGTCGGCAAACCTGCCAGCGCCTGCCCGACGATCTTCAGACTCTCTTCCATTTCCAACATACGCACCAGATAGCGATCATAGACATCGCCATTTGTACCAACCGGGATATCAAAGTCAAACTGCTCATAGCCTGAGTAAGGATAGACTTTTCGCAGGTCCCAGAGAGCTCCGCTCCCGCGCAACACAGGGCCAGTCGCACCAAAGGCAATTGCATCCTCCTGGCTAAGATACCCGATGCCTTTTGTACGCTCAAGCCACAACTGATTATTGGTCAACAGATCGTGGTATTCACGCAAGCGATCAGGGAAGCTCGTTGTAAAGGCCTGGACTTTTTTATCGAAGCCGGGAGGCAGGTCAGCCTGTAGCCCACCAGGACAGATATAGCTCGTCATCATACGCACGCCAGAGATGTATTCAAATACATCCAGGATCACTTCACGCTCACGAAAGCAATAGAGGAACATACTCATTGCTCCCAGGTCGATTGCGTGGGTACCCAGCCAGACGAGGTGGCTGGAGATACGTTGCAGCTCGGCCAGGATGACGCGCGTATACTTGATCTTGTTATTGATCTCGTCCTCGATGCCCAGAAGTCGCTCGACCGCCAACGAGTAGCCCAGGTTGTTACTTAAAGGGGCCAGATAATCCATGCGATCAGTCAGCACAAGGGCCTGGTGATAGGTCTTGGCCTCGGCAGTCTTTTCGATACCAGTATGCAGGAAGCCAATATCAGGTATCGCTTTAATGACTGTCTCGCCATCAATCGTGAGCAACAGGCGCAAGACACCATGCGTGCTGGGATGCTGTGGCCCCATATTGATAGTCATAGTATCAGAGCGTGCGCCATCCTCTAAGCGCTGCCCCTCTTCAAACGTATAAGCATTTTTAAATTCTTGCTGCTTCATACACCCTTATCCTTTACTCTTGCCATTTTGCCCTTATCTTCCTGAGAGGCAGGCTTGTCAGTAAGCTCCTGGGTAGATGGACGAGCCAGCGTGCCAGGCTCCTGACCCCTATTGGCATCACTGCGATGCTCGTTGAGTTCGCGGCCTTCGGATGTACGCAACGTCTGCTTATAGTAATCGCCGACACCGGGATCGGTAGTATACGGCACCTGCCCGCCCCAATGCGGCTCCGGCAAATCAAAACCGGACAGTGGATAATCTTTTCGCAGTGGGTGAGTTGTCCAATCGACTGGCATAAGAATGCGACGCAGGTCGGGGTGGCCCGAAAACAGAATGCCAAACAGGTCGTAGACCTCGCGCTCGTACCAGTTCGCGCCCTTCCAGACACCCGTTACGCTGGGGAGCGCGGGCTGTGCTTCGCGCCGCTGGCCGACGCGTACTTTGAGGCGCAGGAAACAACGATTGGGCATAGAATGAAGTTGATACACGACATCGAAGCGCGGAATACGTTCAGGCCAATCGACTGCGGTAAGCGTCTCTAGAAAAGTATATTGCAGCTCGTTCTTGAGGTAAGTGCATATCTCAACCAGATTTTCTGGCTTGAGTATGATCGTTTGCTCATCTCGAAACTCGACCGTATCCACAATAGCCTGTGGGAACTTGCTCCGCACCGTCTCGACCGTCGATGCTGCTGTTATGACCATAATAATTACATTCCTTCATACATAGGCATCAAGGGGCACCTGAAGAGGTGCCCCCACAAGTCCGGGTTTAGACAAACAACCCTTACGCCTCGTCTTCCACTGGACCCACCAGTTTGAGACCACTGGCCTTCAATGGATCAGGAGGATTAGGAACTCCTTCGCGTATCTTCCGTTGCAGTTCATTGAAGCCAAAGAGCAACATATCAGGCGTCGGGGGGCAGCCGGGGACAAAAACATCGACCGGCACGATCTTATCTACACCCTGCACAATGGCATAGTTGTTAAACACACCACCACAAGAAGCGCAAGCCCCCATTGAAATTACCCATTTAGGCTCAGGCATCTGATCATAAATCTGACGTAGCACCGGGGCCATCTTGATGGAGCAGCGTCCAGCCACAATCATCAGATCAGCCTGACGTGGTGAGGCACGAAACACTTCGGCCCCAAAGCGTGCAAGATCAAAACGATCAGCGGTGGTAGACATCATTTCAATGGCGCAGCAGGCCAGGCCAAAAGAGACCGGCCACAGCGATGAGCTACGACTCCAGTCAATAAGCCTATTTACCTGTGTCGTCAGGATGCCGAAGCCGCCATCCTTCTCATGCTGCATAGGTAGTTCACGCCTTGGAGTCTGCGTATTCGAATACGTCTGTACAGGCTCCCAGGGATTTGTTAGTCCCATGTGAACGCCCCCTTCCGCCATACATAAACATAGCCGATCCCCAGGACCAGCAAAAAGACAAGCAACTCGATAAGCCCAAATACTTGAAGCTTGCGGAGTAAGATTGCAAGGGGATAAAACGAGACAACTTCGATATCAAACGCGATAAAGAGCATGCCAGTCAACAGATACTTGACCGGGAAGCGCCGCTTCGGTGCCTCAATCTCTTGAATACCGCACTCATAAGGGGCAAGTTTCTCCGGCGTTGGCTTTTTAGGGCCAAGGATAGCAGTAACGGCCATTACGAGAATGCCGAAGAGGACAGCCAATACTACATAAATGAGAACGGGGAGTGTTTCCATAGCGTGGAACCTTCGTTTCTTTACAAATAACAGGTGAGGACACGGGCTACCCTGGTGTCCAAAGTACACTTCCTCATTGGGTATCCTAGCATAGCGGGGGGGCTAAAGTCAAATTCTGGAGCATTTGATCAGATGGCCAATTGCGATTGTAGCAATTTTAAAATATCATCTACCACAAAGGGCTTGGGCATCGCGGCATCCGCGTGCAGAGAGGCAGTTAAGGAGAGTTGATCAAGAGCAGACATCAAGACAATCACGTGGCGTCTGCGCAATTCTGGGTGTGCATTCAAGTATTCACAGAACGTGCGTCCATCCATAACAGGCATCATCAAATCGAGAAAGATCAGGTAACCATCCGCAGGATTGGCATGCAGCAACTTTTCAAGCGCCTCATGGCCATTGCGTGCCACCTCAACGATATAGCCCTCAAGATCAAGGATATCGACCATCATATCACGAATAACAGGCTCATCATCGACCACCAGAATCTTGCCGGGTTTAGCATTCGGGTTATAGCGAGTAAACGTGTCCATTCTTCACCTCCACTTACTCAACGACATCGACAGGTGGTGCCACCTGTGGTAGATAGAAACTAAACAGAGAGCCCTCATTAGCAACACTATGTTCAAGCCAGAGCTTGCCGCCCATAGCCTCGACATAGCGGCGGCAGATGTATAAACCGAGGCCAGAACCGCGCACAGGCGTCGTCAGAGAGCGAGTAGCACGCACAAACTTCTCAAAAATCTTCGACTGATCCGCCGGCAAAATACCTTCGCCTTGATCTTGTACACGCACAACCACGACCGAGATATCGCCCTTATCCAATATCAGAGTATGATCAATCTGATCAGGCGTCAATAGCGGCTCCACCTGTGACAGGCATAAGCTTGTTGCAGAGACCTGAATGGGGGTATCAGGGAAAGAATATTTGGATGCATTCTCCAGCAGATTAGTAAGCACCTGACGAAGTTTAGCCGCATCGCCACTAATCCACATATCAGAAGGAATGGTCAGGATAATTGTACGCTCAGAATTAAGCGTCAACATGCTCACAGCAATCTCAGCAGCCGCATAGACCTGCACAGGCTCGATGCGCAGATCGATCTTCTGGTCGATGGGACCAATCTGAGCAGCCTCCGTCATACTCCCAACCAGATCGCTCAACTGCTGTGCCGCAACCGCAATCTTCGTCGCGAAACGCATAATTTGCTGAGGATTAGCGCGTGAACTATGGCGCTGCAGCTGACTAGAATAGCCCCTGATAGCGGTAAGAGGTGTACGCAACTCATGCGAGGCGGTCACCAGAAACTCATCTTTTAACGTATTCATACGCTCCAACTCAGCATTTGTTTCTTCGCGCTGCTCAAACAACTGAGCATTGCGGATCGCGCTAGCCGCCTGAGCACAGATGGCCAATAAGGTCCCGATATCCTTTGGACGGAAAGAGTGGCTACCTCTGATAGTAGGAACAGCCAGGAAGCCCATAAACTGCGTTTGATAAGACATAGGGATCATTAGCATACGCTCAATTCCAGTTTCACGCAAGAAAATGGTACCCTCGTCGTTGCTATGCAAAGCAAGTTCTTCGAGCTGAGCCGCATCCAGATAGAAAAAGCCCTCATCCATCTCCTGCTCCAGTAAAGTTCCCTTAAACGGAATCTGGATCAGATTGATAATCTCGTCTGGCTCATCTTTCTTATGGGGTATCAGAACAGGCATCCCACTACCATCATCCATCATTTTGACGCTTGAGGGGGCATAGAGGGCATGTGCAAAAAGAGTATCCTTAGAGGGAGATGGCTCAAAGAAAGCACACAATTCAACCTTCACCACAGCGGCAACGGACTCAACCAGATTATTAAGTAGCTCGGTCACATTAAGCACCGAACTAATCGACTGTAGAGCACTGTTAATAGCCGCCAACTGCGCCTCGCGCTGGCGTGCTTCCATGAGGATACTACGATCTCGCTCATAGAGGTTCGCATTTTCTATACTCACTGTCACGATCTGAATCATCGTCTCCAGCACCTGAATCTCTTCTGGCTGGAACGCATTGGGTCGCATACTTGTCAGGCAAAGAGAGCCGATTACGCGGTTGAACATCTTCATAGGCAGAAGCAGAAAAGACTCAGCCTCCAACTGATTGCCCCACACGCCCGTAAGTAATTCCTGATATTCGAGCCTCTTCTCGTGTTCCTGTGCGGGGGAGAAGAGCAAGGAGCGCTGCTCTTGCTGTGTAATACGACACCAGACCGGTCGCTCGGCCTTCAAGCGCACCATCGGTCGCTCGGCCAACCCTTCTACTTGCTGACCATTACGGATCGCCAGCACATCGTAGAGCCGATCCAGATCCCGATCATAGAAAGTCAGCAGCATGCTTGAAACATCGACAACATGAATAACAAACTGATGGATATGTTCCACCAGCTCAGATAGCTGTACGGACGAAGGAAAAGCCGTACTGATACCCTGCAAAAGCTGGAGATACTCGCTTGTACGCAGGCGGATACGATGGAGCTTATCATTTTGCAAATAGAGCGCGATACGCTCCACATAATTCAATGCCTCGGCACGATGGTGTTTAAAGCCAGGAAAATTAGGGGCAACATGGTAAAGCAGAATGATGCCTAATACATTGGAAGAATGAGGATGACCACGCATTTCATCTGCCAGAGTAGATTCACGTATGGGAACGACCAGGTAGCTTGATGGGGCTATATCAACCTTCAGAGGCGGGAGATGATTACGGAAAAGCGCGACATAATCCTCGTGGCGCATAGCATAGGCTTCATTCTTGTGCCAGGCATAACCAATCAAATCATGGCCAATTGGATAGGCAGAACCGATAGCAAAAAGATCACTCAACTGCGGGTCCACATCCTCGATATCATCTGCAGAAAGCTCGCTCTTCGAGCGAGTGCGCATAGCTTTCGAAGTGGGGGATGGGGCAAGATTATTTAATGCTGGAGACATTTGCAAAACTTCTTGCTCGCCTGACCCTCCCAATTTACTCGTTGGACGACGAGAGTTTGCTGCCATATTAGGGGTATGGCCGGGAGCTTGAGAGGACTGAGAAGGCTGGACAATAAGCTTTGCATTTTTGAAACGAATGTGAACTTGTATCCTCATCTGACCAATACGCTCGTCATGAAGCGCAACACAAGCACCCTGTGCACCAAAATGAAGCATCATTTGTCTCAAGAGGTGGGCAAGCAAGCTCACAGGATAAGTCTCATCCCTATTTGGTTCCGGTCCACCCCATGTAGAGGGAGGCATCCACAACTCCTCTTCTAGCCAATAGCGCCAGAAAGCATAGAAAGCTTTTTGGCTGAAAATGGGTATCTACTACACATCTTTTCTACACGGTAGCATATCACACACATGGGCTATATTCAACAGATTACTATAATGTATAATGCGGCCAGAAACGTTGTACGCAATGGCTAACTTTGTCCAATAAGGAAAGTTCTATCATTGAACAATATATATGTACAAGGTCCAGAACATAAATTATTCTCACTTACGACCAGAGATGTCAAGAAATGCCAGATCACAGCCATAAGCAACCATTTAGCGGAGATGACGAGATCGAGATTTTCGACCTGCCAACTTCTAGTAAAGGCTCACCAGACAAAGCAAGCAGAAACATATCACTTGGTTCACGCTATTCTGCAAAACAGAGGCGACAACAGGTAGCTATCAGTGGTAGTATAGTGCTTGCTTTACTGATCATTCTGATTGGTGTATTGCCGTCGCGCGATTTCATACTTACCAGACTCTTCCCGCCCATCAATACAACGAAAGCTGGAGGAGGGGACAACCTCTTTTATCTACAAACTATACCCGCATGGGGAAAGTGGTATCTTGATGGTAAGCAGCTTAAGTATGCACCAGTGTTTTCTGATGAACAGCCTTTACGCATTGCTAGCGGGAAACATGTGATTAGCTGGCGTGCCGAACCATTTCACGACCTCTCCTGCACGCTTATTGTACCACCCGATCCAGATTGGCAGACATGTCGCACACGGCGGCTAGGTGGGAACGCGTTTGCAAGCGCATCAAATGTGATTAACCTGCCAGTGCCCCCATCAATCGCACAACTGCCCCCAGAACAACGCCTGGCACTCATACAAGCAACGCGTAACTACCTGGCTACATTCCAGTCGAGCGACACCGTTCAGCCTGGCGAGATGTATCGTTACAATTTGGAGATGGCACCACAGATCGCAAAACAAACGATGCAGGCTCGGCTCCATTTTCAACTTGATACAGATATCAGCGCTCCCGCACTATGCACAGGGCCACAACTCGGGCCAGCATGCACCAATGCAGCGAATGGTAACGAGGATTGCCGACTTTTCTGTACACTGGCATGGTCGGAAAGAGATACGCCCGATAGGCTCTTTAGCTGGGACGTAGGAGCGGTGACACGCACCGATTGGGAATACATTCCAGCTGGTCAGCAAACAGATACAGAGGCAGGACGTAAGGAAAACCAGGGCGATCAGCAATTTACAACTCTGCACATTACATGGACAAAAAATCAGTGGCATGTAACATCGCATCCGCAGGGAGATAGTCCGTTCGATGACCCCAATTGTAACGCGGCAGTCGGTCAGATTCCCACGATGTTGCCCACGGATCAGGGGATAACGAACGCCACCAAACAGCCTGTAGCGGGCGACGAGCGGCAACAGCTTATCCGAACTTTTGCTTCGGGCACCAACCGGGCAATGGGATGCGTCGCAACGGCCACAATCGATAAAACGGCAAACGTAACAAACACAACAACCCTGGAACAACCAACAACGATTGCTTATTTCTTGTGGCGTTTCAACGTTCTGTTAGCGGTAAATGATGAGGCACACCAGTTGTGGAAGCAGTTGCCAACGAGCGGTACACTGGGCAAAAACATTGTGCAGAAAATCACAGATAACGTTGCCTTTGAATCGTGATAGCAGGGGGATAGTACAAAGCCATTTTAGGTTACCAGATAGAGACGTGCCCTATCCTTCTTCTCCGACTTGCTCAATCGAAGCCGGTATAGAGAGACGACGGTACAATTGCCGTACTTCTAGCGTAGTATTCAGGCTTGATAATAGAAACTGTTGCCCCGTCCCATATTGCTGATAAAGCCAGCCCTCAGCAGAACGGGAGAATATCTCGACGCGTTGGATCACCTGGCTAATAAAGATGATTTCCTGAATGCTCTCTTTCGCCTGATAGAGCGCCAACTTCACAAAACGATCCGTCATCTCGGTCGAGCGGGAGAGCACCTCAACGACGAGGATTGGCGCATCGATGATCTGAGACTCACCTTGATCAGCGTTATCGCAAGAAACAACAACATCGGGTATCACCGTCTTTGTAGGAGTCACCCGTACCAACTTATCAGCAACATATGGATGACAGAGCGCATCGTCGCTCAATGCCTGATCCAGTGCCACTGCGAAATTGAGCGTAATCGTCGCATGATTCGATGACCCACCCGCCATCAAGCGTACCTCACCATCCCAGTATTCATAGCGCTGATCGGAGTTGCTGACCAGCAGCAAGTATTGTTCAAAAGACATATGTTGCTTTGCCGATTGCATCGCCATAAGTTGGCTCCTCTTGTCTGTTAAGCCGCAACCTCTATAACAATCGCCTGTGGATGCTCAAGTTCTTCAGGGATAGCTTCGCCCTCAGCCGTAAGAGACTCGATGTGCAGTTGTATGGCATCCTTAGCCATAGTGATAGCTTCCTCTAACGTTTCGCCCTGTGTTATACATCCAGGCAACGCGGGCACGCTTACACTATAGCCACCTTCCGGGTCAGGATGCAGAATAATTGTGTAGTGACGACTGCTCATGGTTTTTAACCTCCCTATATGACTTCCAGGATACATTATACCATTGCGAAATAAAGTGGATTATAGCCAAATATTCACATAGATTGATTAAAATTCAGCACTTCTACTAAAATACTTGTAAGTGTGTTACTCAAGGTCTGGATCATGCTTGATTGTGGAATTCATCGGTGGCCTATATGTTTCCATAGAAGAAGAAAAGGGAAAAATATCTTGGCAACGTCTCTCTATTGCCGCCAATGTGGCACCCATGTAACCATAGATACGCAATTTTGTCCAACCTGTGGCATAGCGCAGGCCAGGAGTGCTCACAGTTCCACATATGTCCAGCGACCAGCTACCCCTATGTTCAATACTGGCACGTTACCCACAACCCATATACTCAACCAGCGCTATCGCTTGATCGAAACAGTTGGTCGCGGAGGGATGGGGGCTGTCTATTCAGCCCAAGACACCCAGCTCGGCAATCGCCTGGTGGCCGTCAAAGAGATGAGTATTTCGGGATTGAATCAACAAGACGTACCCCTGGTCACTGGGCAGTTCAGGCGCGAGGCGCTCCTGCTCGCAAGTCTGCATCATCCTCACCTTCCAGTCATCCATGAATATTTTGCCGAGAATGGCCGCTGGTATCTCGTGATGAGTTTTGTCGAGGGCCAGAACCTGCAGGCCATCTTAAATGCTACAGCCAACAAAAGGCTCCCAGTCAACGAAGTGTTGCGTATCGGAATAGAATTGTGCGAAGTGCTCGAATATTTACATACGCACGAGCCGCCAATCATCTTCCGCGACCTCAAACCGCAGAATATCATGATCACGCCCAAAGGACATATCTGCCTGATTGACTTTGGTATCGCACGTCATTTCAGGCAGGAAAAAGTTAATGATACGGCACACTTCTACTCTTTGGGCTATGCACCACCTGAACAGTATGGCCAGTCACAAACCAATCCACGCTCCGACATCTATAGCCTGGGAGCAACCTTGCATCAGATGCTCTCCGGGCACAATCCTGCTAACCAACCGTTCAAGTTCTCATCCCTGCAACTGCTAGATCCGACAATTCCGTTCCCTCTTGCAAGATTAGTTATGCAGATGGTCGAGATGGACGAATGGAAACGCCCGCCTGATGTGGCTATGATAAAACGACAGCTGGAGCAGATGCTCATCGCGTGGCAGCATGAGCCAGTCAGAAACACACAAGCTGAGCCTGCAACCAATACCTGGGAGGAGGCCAGCTACCTATCGCGGCAAGAACAGGTGTCACCCTCCTCCAGACACGCCGCCCCAACCGTACATAACTCCACAGCATATACCCAACCCCCGCAAGCAATGCACGAGGATAGGCTAAAGGCACGACCCATAGTACGTCGCTCTATCCTGATCGGGCTGTTCGGGACACTCGTGGCTGCTAGCGGCGGCGCGTTTATGTTAAGCCATTCCCTGATACAAACTAAGCCAACCAAAAATAGTATGGGTCAGACGCCAAAGCAAGCAGATAAAATAGTTCCCGCGCCCACTGCTGCCCCGGCTCCTACCCCCACGCCTTCGACCGTTGGAAATAGTATGAGTTGGACTGATATTCAGCAGGTTGCGGGACAAGCAAGCCAGGCAACTCCAGCCCTTACAACATCGTCGAACGGGATACTACACCTGGTCTTTGTGGCCAGTAACATTGGTAATAGCCTCCTCTATACTTCCTCGCAGGATAAGGGTACCACCTGGGGCAATTATCGTTCTATTCCTAATCAATCGAGCAAGACCACTCCAGCTCTTACCCTGACAAAGAACGGGGTATTACACCTCATCTTTGTAGCCAATAATGTTGGTAATGGCCTCCTCTACACTTCCTCACCCGATAATGCTTCTACCTGGAGCAATGCTGCTTATATTGGTCAAGCGAGCAAAAGTGCTCCCGCTCTTGTGGTAGCGAAGAACGGGACATTACACCTCATCTTTGTGGCCAATAATAACGACAACGGCCTCTTTTATATGTCCTCACAAGATAAGGGTGCCACCTGGGGCAATTATCGTCCTATCCCTGGGCAAGCAAGCAAGACTGCTCCTGCTCTTGTAGCCGCACAGAATGGAACATTGCACCTGGTCTTTGTGGCCAATAACATTGGTAATGGCCTCCTCTATATGTCCTCACAGGATAATGGTGCTACCTGGAGTGATACGTCCTATACTGGGCAAGGGAGTTTGCTTGCTCCTGCACTGGCCATCCTAAATAACACGCTCTACCTGGCTTTTGTCGCGAACGACGGGAGCAATCAGCTCTGCATTATTTCTTCCCAGGATGGAAAGAATTGGACCAGCAAACAAAAGGTTGGGCAAGCAAGTCTGCTCGCCCCTGCTCTAACCGTTTTGAATAATACCCTCTATCTGGCTTTTGTTGCCATCGATGGAAGCAATCAGCTCTGCATTATTTCCGCAAAATAAATATTGTATGAAAAGCTCACCCATTTTTAAATTGATATGCTCACAGTGTACAATACGTTATCGTTCTCCCCCAGCATACATCCACTATTGCGCACCCGCATGGCGACACTGGGCACCTGCGTGGCGAGAGTGGAACGCAATCTCTGTAGCATGTTGCTCGCTAGCATCGGCATAGTAACGAGCAAGCTGCTCTGCGATCTGCAAATGTAGCTGTGAGCGCTTCAAAGCCGTGCAATTGGAATAGACAACCTTCGCCACCAACTCGTGCGTAAAAGAGAGATAAACGTCATACTCATCCCCATTGCCCTCAACCAGGAAGTGGCGCATGAGCAACATGTCCAGCAACTTATAATCTTCCGCTGACAGGGAAGAACCGAGCAAAGCAGGCGGGAAGGGGCGACCAATAGCAGCGGCATATTCCAGCAACTCAACCGCTCTTTGCGGCAAGCGAGCAAGGCGGGCCAGCACAATATCATGTATCTTATGTGAGTGCTGTAGCAGGGTGAGAAGATAGTCATGCTGACATGTGGTATGCATAATAGCATCGTGCTCCCTCTGATCTGCAAGCAAGCGTATAGTATCAGCAAGGAAAAGGGCATTCCCCTGCGTCGCCTTATAGCACTGGGATGGTGAGAGGATACGCACCAGGTTGTGTGCCTGTAGATATGTACTCACCTCAGCAAGACTAAAACGCGATAGCGGCAGCGTCTGACAATGACCGCAGCTACTCAACGAGAGCAACATCGTATGTAGCGCAACATTTTCTGGCACATCTTCGGGGCGATAAGCAAGCAACAAAAGCAACGATCCATATTGACCAGTTACAGCATGAGGGTACTGGAGTGAGCAAGACGATGGAGTACCAGAATAGACGCTTCATCCGCCCACTGTAGATCATCAACCACTACTATCAATGAGTGCAACTGGCTCAAAACCTGAAATAGGTCAACAAATCCATTAATGCAAGCATTGTAAGCCTGTTCAGCATTAAGAAAGCCCACAGGAATAAGATCGGGCACACGTATCAATAGTTCGGGTAACAGATGGGCAAGGGCGACAAAGGCAGATCGGCAATACAGCATACTTAACTCATCATCGCTAAGTTCTGCCAACCAGATTTTCAGCATCGTAAGCAAGGGCGCGAATGGCAACTCCTGCTCAATCGCCTGACAGTTTATGGTCATGGTTGAGACATGCAAGCTGCATGCATAATCGAGAACGCAGCGCAACAAAAAGCTCTTCCCAACGCCCATCTCGCCCTCCAGGGCAAGTGTGCATATTCCACGTTTAGTCTCCCCATCCTGCAGTTCATCAACACAGTGAAATAAATACTCCGCCGTCTTCTTGTGCCCCACCAACTGTGGATTATAGATATTTTTTTTTGTGCCATTCGCATGTTGCACGTACAACGTAGGATCGCTACTAGTGTTGATTGCAATGGATGAGGATGGTTTCCTGGGCACAATAAGTGCCTGCTTTGCTGATTTTATATGCAGCTCACCACGTAAAAGTTCGGTATGCAGCTTCAGCGTTTGTGGGGAGGGATCGACGCCAAGCCGCGTATGCAATTCCTGACGGCACTGCTCAAAAGTCTGCAATGCGCCAACCGTATCTCCCAGAGCCACCTGACAACGCATAATAATGGGATAAATAGGCTCACGGCATATATCAAAGCTCAAGGCTCTCCGCCCCACATTGATAGCTTCATTGTACAAACTCAGCTTGCGCTGTGTCTCCATCAACGTGGAAACCGTAGAAAAATAGCGTTCGCGTAAGCGCGTACGTTCGGCCAGCGTCCAGCTTTCATTTTCATCTTCTGTCAGATAGTCGCCGGCATAGAGTTGCAATGCGGACTCCAGCAACCTGCGCCTCTTCGGGCTTTCGTAGCCAGCATTTATCTCATCCAGCAGCCGCTCGAACTCGATGCTATCAACCCAGATGGTCCCATCCGTGGGTAGCACCAGCGTATAGCCAAGGCTCCCACGGGGCACAAAGCGGGAAGGATCGCCCGCTGAGCGTCCAGGCTCGAGGATAGAACGTAAGATGCTCACCACGCCGCGCAGGGTTTTATGCGTATGCTCGGCAGTATAGGGCCAGAGCAGTTCGATCACCTTACTGGCAGGAACAGTATGGCCGCGCTCAGTAAACAAGAGCTTAAATAACTGGCGAGCATGACGTATCTGCCAATCCTTCGACGTCAGCAACACTCCATCCCGATACAAACGAAATGTACCCAGGAGATAAATGCGCAAATTCTCCATCACAGCACCTTTGCCTGTATACACTACCAGTAAATCTCTTCCATAGAGAAAAGTCAGCCATAAAATGATAGCACTATAACATTGCTATAAACTCTTTTCCAGGTTTATGTAACATATAAAATAGATATTAGCAAGAGTTTTCTACAACATTATATGCAGTAGAGCTTACATATTTTTGTATATTCCTTGACAAAAGAAAGCTCATGGAATGTGCCTGCAGGTAGATATACCGGGCATAACTCAGGCAAGCAGAACCACAGAATTACATATCGCCGCCCGCCTTCAACCTTGAATTTTCATGTTTATTAAAGAATGATTTTGAAACATTTTCATAATCTTTCTCGACAGAGAGGCATATTTTCTACAACTTTATTGAAACGTTTCTATGCTACATTTTACAGATACAGAATAGCATCGAAGTCGGCCACTATTCTGCAGAAAAGGTGTTAAAAAGAAAAGAACATTTTTAGTATGTAGATAACACTGGGAGATGCTCATAAGAGTTTCATAGTGTTGTTTAGCAAGAAAAAAGCTTTATGTAGGAGGAGCTGCATGGCGACTAAAATGCGTGTAGATGAAGTTCATATCATCTGGATGACAGCCGGACTGAGTTGTGATGGGGACACAATCTCTATTACGGCGGCGAGCCAACCTGGCATCGAGGATATACTGCTGGGGGCAATACCGGGGCTACCCACAGTCCATCTTCACAACCCTGTCCTTGCCTACGAGACCGGCGATAACTTCATGGATTGGTGGTATAAGGCCGAGAGAGGAGAGTTGGACCCCTTTGTACTCGTGGTAGAAGGATCGATACCCAACGAAAGTATTAAGAGCGAAGGTTACTGGGCCGCTCTCGGCAATAACCCGGAAACCAATCAACCAATACCCACCAATGAGTGGATTGACCGCCTGGCACCAAAAGCCTGGGGAGTAGTGGCAATCGGGACCTGTGCAACCTATGGTGGCATACACGCCATGGCCGGCAACCCAACAGGAGCGATGGGCCTACCCGACTATTTAGGATGGAACTGGACAACCAAAGCCGGACTCCCGATTGTCTGTGTTCCTGGCTGCCCCGTCCAGCCCGATAACTTCATGGAAACCGTGCTTTATCTTCTCTATCAAGCGGCTGGTATGGCCCCCATGATCCCGCTTGACGACGCATTGCGACCACAATGGCTCTTTGGGCAGACCGTACACGAAGGCTGTGACCGCGCCGGCTACTACGAGCAAGGCGACTTCGCCACCGAATATGGCTCCACCAAATGTATCGTCAAGCTTGGCTGCTGGGGACCGGTTGTCCAATGCAACGTCCCCAAACGTGGTTGGATGGCCGGCATAGGTGGTTGTCCTAATGTTGGTGGCATCTGTATTGGCTGCACCATGCCCGGTTTTCCAGACAAATTCATGCCTTTTATGGACGAACCGCCAGGAGCAAAATTTTCAACGAAAACGGCAGGCACATATGGCACAATCATGCGTAACCTGCGCAAATTCACCAGGGCTACCCTCAATAAAGAGCCATCGTGGCGTCACAAAGGCAAACAACTAACAACTGGCTATACACCCAGGTCATGATGATGCTTGATATTGACGATTGTAACAGTGAATTTGTAAAGACCAGAGCGAGGAGAGAAGAATAACGTGAGTACGAAAACCAAACGAGAAGACACACCTGGCGTACCACCACAGCTCGTCGAGATGTCCTGGGACCCAATAACACGCATCGTCGGTAGCCTGGGCATCTACACCAAAATCGACTTCAAAAACCGGCAAGTCGTAGAATGCCACAGCACCTCTTCAATCTTTCGTGGCTACAGCATCTTTATGCAAGGAAAAGACCCGCGCGATTCACACTTTATTACCAGCCGTATCTGTGGCATCTGTGGTGATAACCATGCTACCTGCTCCGTCTACGCACAAAACATGGCCTATGGCGTCAAGCCACCACCAATAGGCGAATGGATACTCAACCTTGGCGAAGCGGCCGAGTATATGTTCGATCACTGCCTGTACCAGGACAATCTGGTAGGTGTTGACTATTGCGAACAGATGGTGCGCGAGACAAACCCTGGTGTGCTGGCAAAAGCGGAGACGACCGAGGCCCCACATGCGCATCTGCACGGCTACAAGACGATAGCCGACATTATGCGCTCCCTTAACCCATTCAGCGGCGAATTCTATCGTGAATCGCTGCAAATGAGCCGTATGACGCGCGAAAAATTTTGTTTGATGGAAGGACGTCACGTTCACCCATCCACACTTTATCCAGGTGGCGTCGGCACCGTCGCAACCATCCAGGTCTTTACCGACTATCTAGTACGCCTCATGAAGTACGTTGAATTCATGAAAAAAGTTGTCCCCATGCATGACGACCTGTTTGACTTCTTCTATGAGGCATTGCCGGGCTACGAACAGGTCGGGCAACGCCAGATTCTGCTCGGTTGCTGGGGCTCGTTCCAGGACCCCGACGTGTGCGACTATGACTATCGCACAATGGACAAATGGGGACGTGCCATGTACGTCACCCCCGGCATCGTGGTCGATGGCAAGTTGTTGACCACCAGCCTTGTCGATATCAACCTGGGCATACGCATCCTGCTCGGTAGTTCATACTATGACGATTGGAGCAATCAGGATCTCTTCGTTACACACGATCCCCTGGGCAATCCGGTAGATCGTCATCACCCCTGGAATCAGACCACACTGCCCAAACCGCAGAAGCGCGATTTCAATGGCAACTATAGCTGGGTCATGTCGCCGCGCTGGTACGACAAGGCCAGCGGCAAACATCTTGCATTGGACACGGGCGGTGGCCCAATTGCACGCCTCTGGACAACCGCCCTGGCCGGCCTCGTCAATATCGGTGGCTATGTTCAAGCAACCGGACACAGCGTCAAGATCAATCTGCCCAAAACCGCGCTCAAACCAGAAATGGAACTGGAGTGGAAGATCCCACAATGGAGCAATGCTATCGAGAGGAACCGCGCTCGAACCTACTTCCAGGCTTACGCGGCGGCGGCGGCGCTCTACTTCCTGGAGAAAGCCATGACAGAAGTACGCGCCGGTCATACAAAGACCTGGTCCGACTTTAAAGTGCCGGACGATGCCATTGGCTGTGGCTTCCACGAAGCGGTACGTGGTGTACTCTCGCATCACATGGTCATTCGCGATGGCAAGATCGCAAATTATCATCCCTATCCGCCGACACCCTGGAACGCCAATCCACGCGACATCTACGGCACACCCGGACCATACGAAGATGCGGTACAAAATACCCCTATCTTCGAAGAGAACGGGCAAGCGAACTTCAAGGGTATCGACATCATGCGTGCTATTCGCAGCTTTGACCCCTGCCTACCCTGTGGCGTACATATGTACCTGGGCGATGGGAAAGAGCTGAATATTATGCACTCACCAACGTTCGGCGTACAACATTAAAATTATGAATTACGTTTTTCACATTTTTTGTGCTCAATGCAAAAAATGTGAAAAACATAATTCATAGCTTTAAATAATAGAGGATGGTACAAATATGCTCCAGGAGATACAGGAACAACCGAACTGGTCGGTGCGCATCGAAGCACTGCTACAAGAGGTCGCGACATTCTCTGATCCGCAGGCACAAGCAGTCACAGAGGAACTGTTACAGACAGTGCTCGCCATGTACGGAGAGGGGCTAACACGCATGCTGGAACTCACAGCCGAGCATCAGACAGCAGGCGAAGCTATCATCTCCGACTACGCAAATGATGAACTTGTCAGCTCATTGCTTCTGCTGCACGGACTACACCCCATAGACGTTGAGACGCGCATCACGCAGGCATTAGAGAGCGTGCGTCCATACCTCAAGTCGCATGGAGGGAACGTTGAGCTACTGAGAGTACACGCCAACGTCGCCTATTTGCGTCTACAGGGAAGCTGCAATGGTTGCCCATCCTCAAGCGTCACCCTCAAGCTAGCAATCGAAGAGGCCATCAATAAAGCCGCACCAGACCTGGAAAGGCTGCAAGTCGATGGCGTCACCGAGCCGCCACATCCCATTAATATAACCCCATTGAAGCAACCAGCTGGCGGCAAGAAAGGGAAAAGCGACGGCAAAGAAGCAAAGAAGCAAACGACAAAGTCATTATCTGGAACATCATAAGCGGACTGGACACACTCGGCGAAGGGGTCTTGCTAACAAAAACGGTCCAGCAAGAAGCACTGCTATTCTGCCGCATCGCAGGCACCTATTACGCGTATCGCAACCGCTGCCGTAACTGTAGTACTCCACTAGATCAAGGCAAGCTCGCGCATACGACGTTAACATGTGGAGCATGCGGCAAACAGTATGATCTCTGCCGGGCCGGACGCTGCCTGGACACGCCAAAATTTTTCCTGGAACCGATCCCCTTGCTAGTCAAAGACGGTCAGATAAAGGTCTCGCTGCCCACATCCGCAGCGAATCGTGCCACTGTAGGTCCTGCAACCCCTGCACATGTAGCAAGGTGAGGTAAATAACGATGTCATCTAATCATAGCTCAAACGTCCCACTGACCTCATTGAGGCGGCTAATGCAGACACCAACACGTACAACGGCGCGGCATATGGCCGAGGCTGAGCACTGCGACCTCTGTCAGGAAGTACTGGCACACAACCATCGACACCTGCTCGACCTTGCCAATCGCACATTGACATGCGTATGTACTGCCTGCTTCTTGCTCTTTAGCCAGAACAGGGCGGGCGGGCGCAAGTATCGGGTTGTGCCACGCCGATTTCTGGCACTGCAACATTTCCAGATGAGCGATAGCGAGTGGGACGATCTTATGATACCCGTCAATATGGTCTTTATGTATCGCAGCGAGGGCAACAAGCCAGTTACGGCCCTCTATCCAGGGCCTGCCGGAGCAACCGAATCGCTGCTTAGCCTGGAAAACTGGAGCACATTAGTACAACACAATCCAATTTTGGAGACGCTAGAGCACGACGTTGAGGCACTGCTCATCTATCGTGTACGTGGAGTACGCGAATACTACATAGTGCCGATAGATATATGCTATGAGCTTGTAGGTCTCATTCGTCGCTCCTGGCGAGGGCTGAGCGGAGGCGATGCCGTCTGGAAGAATATCACGGACTTCTTCGCAAAAATAGCCAGACAGGCCGGGCAGTCAGCAGAAAAAGGGAACGAACAGCGAGAGGAAAGAGGGGCCAATGCCAGAATTGAACTTTGAAATCGTCGGGGCAGAAGTAGCTATCTTCGCGGCAGTCCCAACCTTACTCTTCAAGCTGCGCACCATCAATATACAACCACAAGAACAGATCCAGAGCATCATGCTCAGGGCTCAGATACAGATTGCAGCCACACAGCGCCGCTACAGTCCAGCTGCCAAAGAACAGCTATTAGACGTCTTTGGCGAACCACAGCGTTGGAGCGAGACGCTGCGCAGCTTCTTGTGGACACACGCAAATATTTCTATACCAGCCTTCACAGCCGAAACGACAATCGATCTGCCCATCATGTGTAGCTATGACTTCGAGGTTGTGAGCACTAAATATTTTGCCGCACTCGAAGACGGCGAGATACCACTTAACTTCCTCTTCAGCGGCACCATCTTCTACACCACGCAGACAGGACAGGTGCAGATAGGACAGGTGCCCTGGTCGAAAGAAGCTGCATACCGGCTACCAGTCACGCTCTGGCGACAAATGATTCAGCACTATTATCCCAACAGCGCCTGGATACGCCTGCACAAAGACGTATTCGACCAGGTCTATCTATATAAGACGCGGCAAGGGCTACCCACATTGGAAGATGCCCTCACCAGCCTGCTACAGGCAAGCCGCGCAGAAGAGGTACAAAAATGAGGAGCGAACAGATTAGAGAGATCGCAGATGCCATCCTTTATGAAGGCTACTTGCTCTATCCATATCGCCACTCATCAATAAAGAACCGACAACGCTGGACTTTTGGGGTTGTCTATCCACGCATATACAGCGAGAAGCAAGGGATCAACGAGCCGTGGCAGATGCGCACTGAATGCCTCGTCACAGGCCCGGCAGAGGCAAAGCTAGCTATCACAATGCGCTTCCTCCATCTGCTCAAGCATACAACGGAGCAGGAAGAAGATACTATATCGCCTCGACGACAAGGCTATGCAACATGGGAGGAAGGCATCGCCCGTGAGATTGAAGCATGCAACCTCTCGCTACACCAGCTCACAAAGCAAACACAGAACGTGGCTATCAGCATTCCAGCACAACGACTGGCTGAGACCCAAGCAGGGGAGGGGGTCAATACAACCATAAGAGTGCAAGGGGCGCTTGCCGGTACGATGATAATTGCGGCGGAAGAGGTTGAGGAAGAGATTTTTAAGGTTAGCGTGGTCATTGAGAATACAGGGTTGATTGCAGGGGAGGAAGAATACGACCCCCAGAGGGTGCACGTCAATCGCGATTGCTCTCTCACGAGCGGGATGGTAAGTATCGGCGCGACGAAGTACTTTTGCACTCATTTGTCTCGACACATACAATTTTGCAGGTGAGCGGCGGCACATTTATCTCTTTGTTGGAACCGCCCGACGAGCTAGCTGAGAAGGTTAAAGCATGCCAGAACAGCTCCACATGGCCCGTCCTCATCGGAGCAAACGGCGAACGAGACGCCATGCTTTCATCGCCCATCATCCTTTACGACTACCCACAGATTGCGCCGGAGAGCATCGGCACACTATTTGATGGCACAGAGATTGACGAGATACTTACATTACGCATCATGACGCTGACCCACGAGGAGAAACAGGAGATGCGTAAAGCGGATGAGCGCGTCAATGCGCTTTTAGAACGCACAGAAGCACTCACGGCAGATGACCTCATGAGTCTGCATGGCGTTATTCGAAGTATGCATAGTATTGATGAAAAGGAGGTAAAAAGATGATCGAGAAGCCTGTTCCCACATCTATTCACGTGTTGGGTGGCGCAGTGAAGGTTGGCGATAGTGTACGCCTGCACCCCAAAGTGCGGGCCGATGCTTTCGATATATTACTGGATCAAAAGATTGCTCGCGTGGAAAACATCCAGCAAGACTTCGAGGACCGTTGCTACCTCATTGTCACGCTCGATGATGATCCGGGTCGGGAGCAAGAAGACGAACGCGTTCTGCCAGGTCACCGCTTCTTTTTCTATCCCCAGGAGGTAGAATATTATGTAGAGGAGACACAATGAACCAGGAGAGCTGGAGCATTCAAAACGAGATAGCAGGTAAGCGTGTACTAGTTGCATGTATTGGCAATATTTTTCTGGGTGATGATGGATTTGGGGTCGAGGTTGCACAACATCTACGCAAGCGTGCTTATCCAGCAGGCGTCCAGGTCGTTGACTTTGGTATCAGCGGCGTCGAGCTCGCCTATAGCCTGCTCAATCCCTACGATGAACTGGTACTTGTCGATGCCGTACAGCGGGGTAAGCAACCAGGCACCGTTTATTTAATCGAGCCAGACCTGAGCGCCCTCAACGCACAAACGGGAGCCGAAGCCCGCCGCATAGGATTGGATACTCATAGCATGGACCCGCTGAAAGTGCTGGCCTTCGCCAGAACGCTAGGTGCACAGCCCGTACATACACTCATCATCGGCTGCGAAGTTGCCAATATTGGCAATACAGAAGAATACGAAGAGATGCAGATGGGACTCAGCGAACCCGTCCAGACAGCCGTAGGAGAAGCCATAAAGCTCGTTGATAAATTGATGATTGATTGGTTTCCTACTTATGAACAAGTAGAGAAAGAGAGGGAGTCATGATTACAATTGATCTACGTAAGGTTGCATTAGTCTTGTTAGTGGTTGGCCTGCTTCTCGCCGCGCAACAGGTGCCAGACATTCGGCGCTATTTACGCATGCGTTCAATGTAGCTCATGTAGCCAATAGTTATGAATGTAGCCAACAACTATGCATGAACTGGCAATAGCAGAACAAATTGTAGATGTCGTCATGACGCAGGCTGAGGCGCACAAAGTTGAGCACGTCACCTGCGTTCGCATCCAGGTTGGAGACGCGATGGGGATAGTCGCAGATTCACTAACCTTCTCATTTGAAATGATCGCGAGCTTTACCCCTGAGCTTACGGGAGCACACCTGGTAATAGACAGAGTGCCACACCAGGCAAGATGCCGACGCTGCAAACAGGAATTCACTGTTATGCAGTTCATCGTACAATGTCCTATCTGTGAACAGTGGGACGCCGACGTAATTTCAGGGACAGAGTTCAGAGTGCTCGACATGGAGACAAGCTAACGCTCTTTTTTATTGTGTCCGTAAAAATCGCGTCGCGGTTATCCCTTATGATAGACGCCCTCGCCTGTGTTGCCGCTTCACATGCGTCGCGACTATCCCTCGTGTGTTACGTCGCGATCAAGCGAATCGCAGCCCTCGCCACCACACATTGTTTGATTATGAGGAGCATATAGTATGGTAAAGGTCGCAATAGTACAAAACATACTTGCCGCCAATGATGGTATAGCACAAGGGGTGCAGCAAATACTAGCTGCACACAACGTTCGCTCGCTCAACCTGATGAGTTCAGCAGGTGCAGGCAAAACGACCTTACTGGAGCAGACGATCAAGCGACTACGCGGGCGACTGAGCATTGGCGTCATCGAGGGCGACGTTGAAACCACGAACGACGCCGAAAGGATCGAGGCGGTCGGTGCTCCTACAGTACAAATCATCACCCAGGGCAACTGCCACCTCGAAGCGCATATGATCCATGCCGCACTCACCGATATAGATCTGGAACAGATCGACCTGCTCTGTATCGAGAATGTCGGCAACCTGGTCTGCCCAGCCAACTGGAGCCTGGGCGAGGATAGCAGGGTGGTTGTAGTCAGCACAACCGAAGGCGACGACAAACCGGCCAAATATCCACATATGTTTGCAGTCTCAGAAGTGATGATTATCAACAAGATCGACCTGTTGGCCTACGTCGATTATGATATGGATGCCGTCAAGCGCTTTGCACTGGCAGTCAATCCTAATCTACGCATCTTCGAACTGAGTTGCCGCACCGGGGAAGGGCTTGATACCTGGTGCGACTGGCTGGTTAGCTTCGCGGCACATAACCCTGTTAAGGGATAAGATAGAGGGACAAGACAGAAGGATTGGTATGGCATTCATAGCAAATTCGACAACACAGCGTTGGCGCATCCTGGTACAAGGCATTGTCCAGGGTGTAGGCTTTCGACCATTTGTATATGGACAGGCATTGCAATGGGAGTTAAGTGGTTTTGTGTTAAACGATAGCATGGGTGTTACAATTGAAGTGGA
The DNA here is from genome assembly GCA_963850365.1 of uncultured Chloroflexia bacterium. Taxonomy (GTDB): domain Bacteria; phylum Chloroflexota; class Ktedonobacteria; order Ktedonobacterales; family Ktedonobacteraceae; genus Dictyobacter. The sequence goes on along the minus strand of CAWKKX010000025.1, from coordinate 172,764 downwards.
AGGTTCGTATGAGCGGTTAGCAGGGTTTCAACAAGCGCTACATGAGAAGACGCCACCTATGGCACATATTGAGACACTCACACAGGAGATAATACCTGTTCGCAACGAAACGCGCTTTAGTATAGTACATAGTCATGCAGGAGATGAACGGCAAGCGTTAATAGCCCCGGATACAGCTACGTGCAATGACTGCTTGCGCGAACTTTTCGACCCCCGAGATCGGCGCTTCCACTATCCCTTTATCAACTGCACCAACTGCGGGCCGCGCTTCACCATCATCCAGAATGTGCCCTATGACCGGGCGCAAACCACTATGAACATCTTTCTCATGTGTCCAGCCTGCCAGGCAGAGTATGATGATCCCTTGAACCGGCGCTTCCATGCTCAGCCAAACGCCTGCCCGGTATGTGGTCCACAACTCCAATTGCTAGATAAGACAGGGCGAGAAGTCGAGGGTCAGGAACCCATTATCATGGCCGCACAACAACTGGCACATGGCGAGATCCTGGCAATCAAGGGAATTGGTGGCTACCACCTCGCATGCGACGCGCTCAACGCGGATGCAGTGGCACGACTGCGCACACGCAAACGACGCGAAGCCAAACCATTTGCACTAATGGTTCCTGACCTTGAGACGACGCAGCAATTGTGTATCGTCAACGCAGCAGAGGCGCAACTATTGCAATCTTACCGGCGTCCCATAGTGCTCTTACCCAAACAGGCTCATGACCTTACAGCACCAGCCGTTGCGCCTGCTTATGACACACTGGGCATCATGTTACCTTACGCCCCGCAACACTATCTCTTGCTCGCCGCATTTCGCGCTATCGTCGGTTCTGAGCGTCCCACGGCCCTGGTCATGACCAGCGGCAATCTCAGCGATGAACCAATAGCCTATCGAGACGAGGATGCTCGGCAACGCTTGTTAAAGATTGCCGACGGCATGCTCACACACAACCGCGTCATTCACATGCGCTGCGACGACTCTGTAGCACGCATAAGTGCCAGCGGAACACAATTCTCAAGGCGTGCGCGGGGATATGTGCCTGAGCCAATAAGATTAGGCTTCGCCTGTCCTATGCCTATCGTAGCATGTGGTGGTCATCTCAAAAATACATATTGCCTGGGTAAGGGGCGGCAAGCGTTTATCAGTCACCATATTGGCGACCTTGAGAACGTAGAGACGTTACAATCATTCCAGGAAGGCATAACTCATTTTGAAGGCCTGTTTGGTATCAAGCCTGAAGCAATCGCCTATGACCTGCATCCCGAATATCTAGCAACAAAGTATGCCCTCGCCAGCGAGATACAACACAAAATCGGCATCCAGCATCATCACGCGCACATTGCCAGCGTGATCGCCGAGCATCAACTCACAGGGCGCGTCATCGGCGTCGCAGCCGATGGTACGGGCTATGGCACAGACGGAGCAATATGGGGATGTGAGATTATGAGCGCGGACCTGCACGGCTTTGAACGGCTGGCCCAGTTAGCATATATACCATTGCCCGGTGGTGAGCAAGCTGTACGGCAGCCATGGCGTATGGCCGCAACATATCTAGCCCAGGCATATAACAACGATTTTCTCGCACTGGACATTCCATTTGTTCGTGAGCTAGACACCAAAAGCTGGCATGTACTTGCTCAGATGATCGCTAAACAATTGAATGCGCCGCCGACATCCAGTCTCGGACGACTCTTTGATGCCGTCGCCGCGCTACTGGGCGTACGCAAACAGATCCTCTACGAAGGGCAGGCCGCAATTGAATTGGAAGCGCTGGCTGATATACGACATGCCCATATCTATCCCTATCGCATAGAAAAGAGTCTAGATGGCAAACCTGACATACTCGACGTGCGACCTATAATAAAAGCAATAGTAGAAGAGATACAACAAGGTATATCACATGCACAGATCGCTGGCAGCTTTCACTGGACCATAGCCGCAATGCTGGCGGCCATCTGTGTACAGGTACGCACACAAACAGGATTGCAAGTGGTGGCATTAAGTGGTGGCGTATTTCAGAATCGGATGTTATTAGAGCGTCTGGTCGAGCAATTAGAAATGCAGATGTTTCAAGTCCATATTAATCGGCGTGTACCAGCGAATGATGGAGGGCTCAGCCTTGGTCAGCTTGCCATTGCGGCTGCTTCACCCGCGTAGCGACAATCCCTCGTGGTTGTCGCCCGCGCCCGTTTTATCGCTTCGCCCGCGTAGCGGCAATCCCTCGTGGTTGTCGCCCGTACCCGTTTTATCGCTTCGCCCGCGTAGCGGCAATCCCTCGTGGTTGTCGCCATCGCTGTTGTTTATACCGGTCATAGATAGCGAACATATGTACCACAATAACCACAAGGGATTGTCCCTACGCGGCTCATACCAGGCGAGCGAGCCACAACAACCACAAGGGATTGTCCCTACGCGAACCGTATTACAGGTAAAAAGAGAGTCAATAGTTTAACAAGGAGGCAAATATGTGTCTTGGTATACCTGGACGAATCGTAGAGATCGTCGATGAGCAGTTTGACATCGCAAAAGTAGAAGTATCCGGCGTCAAGCGCAACATAAGCATCGCCCTGCTGCGTGAAGAAGGCATCACATCCGGCGACTGGGTACTCGTCCATGTCGGCTTCGCCATGAGCAAGATCGACGAAGTAGAGGCGCACGAGACACTCAAAGCCCTCAAACAGCTCGGCGACCCCTTCAGCGACGAAATGGAAATGTTCCAAACCACCCAGATCGAATAGAACAAGAAAGCAGCATAGAAACGGTCATGCAAGAACAATCCCTGGCAGCCATCTTAGAGGCACGCTTTAAGCAAAGTATAACCGTCCCAGAGATCTTCTTCACGCGAGAAGCGGAACAGATCGCACAGGCTTGCTGGGCCATGGCACGACGTTTTCACCAGGAAGGCCGGCTACTCGCCTTCGGCAATGGTGCATGGGCAACCGATGCGCAACACATCTCCGTCGAATTTGTGCATCCCGTCATCGTCGGCAAACGTGCACTACCCGCGCTGGCCCTCACAAACGACAGCGCCACACTCAGCACCATCAACATGGCAGAAGCCATATTTGTGCGTCAGATCCGCGTCCTGGCGCGTCCCCAGGATATCGCGCTAGGCTTCTCACCCGATGGAGATTGCGCCAATGTACTTGCCGCACTAGAGACAGCCAGACATATGGGGCTACTCACACTTGGGCTGGGCGGAGGAGATGGAGGGCAGATGCAGCAAGCCGCACTTGACTTCTGCTTCATCATACCCAGCAACGACCCCATGGTCATACAGGAAACACATGAAACGCTCTATCATGTGCTGTGGGAACTCGTCCATGTTTTCTTTGAACACGAAGGGATGCTCAAATGAATCAAGATCTGCATCATACAGCAGTAGAGCACAACACAACAGCCTGCGAACTTGATAAAGAAGGACACTGTATCACCTGCTCCGACGAGGCACTGCCCGTCAAGATTGTAAGTATCGACCACGCAACCGGGCTTGCACAGGTCGAAGTACAGCATACAATTGAAGAGGTCGATGTAACCCTGGTTGAAGACATAGCGGTAGGAGATATCGTGCTGGTACACGGTGGCGTCGCCATAGGGCGCTCCAGCGAGGAATATGAGCTGTCAGAGGGACATGAGGGATACGATGAATAGCAGTGAAGGCTCCGACTATGACCGCCTCTTCTATCCCTTCTTGTTTGAGGGAGAAAAGGTCAGTCCGAACGAAGTGTTGGCGCAGGTGCAACACTCAACGTTAAACAAGTGCCATGAAATTATCGCACTACGACGCACCATGCTCAAAGAAGCCGGTCAGCAGATCATCACCACCGGCAGAGCCATGGCACAAGCATTTAAGCAAGGCGCAACGCTCCTCGCCTTTGGGAACGGGGGCAGCACAACAGATGCACAGGATATCGTCACCGAGCTACTCATCCCGCACAATCCAGCATGGCCGGCCCTACCAGCCATCGCCCTCACAAACGACATCGCAGTAGTTACCGCAGTAGGCAACGACGTTGGCTTCAATAATATTTTCACGCGCCAGATCATCGCCTTCGGGCGTCCCGGCGACATAGCCTTTGGCATCTCAACCAGCGGCAACTCAGCCAACATCCTCGCAACCTTCGAGCAGGCCAAACGCCAGGGTATGTTAACCGTCGCCCTGGCCGGCTATGACGGCGGCAAGCTCGCGCGATCAGCCAGCGTCGATCATTGTATTGTCACGCCTAGCGATCACATACCACGCATACAAGAAGCGCAAGCAACAACCTATCATGCACTACTGGAAATCATTGCAGCGCTAATGTAATAAAACAAATGCAATATAACTAATGAAGGGAGTAAGAGAAAGCGACAGAGTAAAAGCGACCTGGAGCGGAACAAAGCCATAAAAAGAGAAAAACATAGAAGGGATACTAAAAATGAAATTCGTTGATGAGTATCGAGACCCAACTATGGCAACGCGTATCGCGGCAGATATAGCCAGGCTAAGCGAAGGGAGCGGCTTCAAGCTCATGGAAGTCTGCGGCGGCCATACGCACACCATCTATAAGCATGGCGTAGAAGATGTGCTACCACCCAACATCGACCTTGTACATGGGCCAGGCTGTCCCGTCTGCGTCTTACCAATGGGCCGTATCGACGACGCCATCGCCATTGCCGAAACAGAGAACGTCATCTTCACCACCTTTGGAGACATGATGCGCGTGCCCGGTTCTAAGAAAAGCCTGCTGGACGCCAAAGCGCAGGGAGCCGACGTACGCTTCGTCTACTCGCCGCTCGACGCCTTAAAGCTAGCGAAACAGAATCCAGACAAGCAGGTTGTCTTCTTCGCCATCGGCTTTGAAACCACCGCACCATCCACCGCAGTCACCCTGTTACGAGCGCAGGCCGAGGGCAGCAAAAACTTCTCCATCTTCTGCAACCACGTCACCATTATCCCTGCCATCAAAGCCATCCTTGACTCACCTGACCTGCGCCTGGATGGGTTTATCGGACCGGGCCATGTCAGCATGGTTATAGGGCTACGGCCCTACACATTTGTCGCGCGTGACCACCATAAACCCGTCGTCATGGCTGGCTTTGAGCCGCTCGACATCATTCAAGCCATACACATGATTGTCACCCAGATCAGCGAGGGGCGGGCCGAGATCGAGAACCAATATTCACGCGTCGTGCGCCCCGAAGGCAATACAAAAGCGCTTGCCGCCATGGCACGTACCATGGAACTACGCCCATTCTTCGAGTGGCGCGGCCTTGGTTTTATCACCCATAGCGCCTTGAAGCTGCGTCCAGAGTTTGCCGCGTGGGATGCCGAACTACGCTTTCAGGTACCCGGATTGCGCATCGCCGACCCCAAAGCTTGCCAGTGTGGAGAAGTGCTCAAAGGCGTCATCAAGCCCTGGGAATGCAAGGTCTTCGGCACAGCGTGCACACCAGAGACACCTATTGGCACATGTATGGTCTCACCAGAAGGCGCATGTGCTGCATATTTTAACTACGGAAGATTTTCGATGGCCAGCGAACGCAACCGTCTACGCGTCTTGCCTGCAACAGGCTAGCCCGCTCCCGTTTGGTCCGCCGTGTCGCGACCCCAAAGGGGGCATACCCTTTCTGGGGGATCGCTCCCGTTTGGCCCGCACGGTTGCGAAAGTCCTATCTCTTTCGACCCGAAATAAGAAATTTGATAAAGGTGGATTATGACATACGAGTTGATTCAGCTACAATACGAGGGCGATTTCGCCACCATCACAATGAATAATCCGCAACGGCGCAACGCTCTCTCGCTCAAACATATGAACGAACTCACAGACGCCCTGCGTCAGATTGGCGCAAGCAATGCATTGGGCATTATCTTAGCGGCCAACGGACCCGCCTTTTCGGCCGGCCACGATTTCGCCGACGCGGTCGGCCAGGATCTTGTTGCCATGCGTAAGCTATTACGTGTCTGCACAACATTAATGGATACGATCCAGGAGATTCCGCAGCCAGTGCTAGCGCGTGTGCATGCTCTGGCCACCGCAGCCGGTTGCCAACTGGTTGCCACCTGCGACCTCGCAGTAGCATCTACGGAAGCTGCCTTTGCCGCACCCGGCGGAAAGGGCGGTTGGTTCTGTACAACACCCATGGTCGCCATCAGCCGCAACATTGGACGCAAACGAGCACTCGAAATGCTACTCACAGGCGACACCATAGATGCACAGACAGCCGCAGACTGGGGACTGATAAACCGCGTCGTACCACCTGACCAGCTCGTCGCAGAGGCACAACGCCTGCTTGTAGCCGCCACCCGAGGCAGCTTCATCTCAAAAGGCATTGGCAAGCAGGCCTACTATGCACAGATCGACCTGCCCCAAGTACAGGCATACAACTACGCAATCGAAGTCATGGCCTCGACATCGCAGCTCCCCGATGCGCAAGAAGGTATGCACTCGTTTCTTGAGAAACGCAAGCCGCGCTTTACAACACCAGATATTTCTTTCAGCAGACCCGGTGAGCAGTGAAAAGCACTGGCTCCCGTTATCCCCGGAGAAAAAGTATACATCAAAGCCGAGAAAATCATTTAAAAAAGGATTATTGATCAGGAGAAAAATCATGGGCATAGGACCAGAGGGCGTGCTTGGTAAGATTGAGCGCACACGGCAAGCAAGGCGGCACAAGTTTTATTTGCGCGATGAGTATATAACGCTCAGCCACGGTAGCGGTGGGAAGGCAACGCATAACTTGATCGAAGGCGTCTTCGCACCCGCATTCTCCAATCCTCTGCTTGATCGTATGGATGATTCGGCAACCTTTACTTTAGAGGGAACGGAGCAACGTCTGGCATTCACGACCGATACCTACGTCGTCAGTCCGCTCTTCTTTCCTGGCGGCGATATCGGCAAGCTCGCAGTTCATGGCACAATCAACGACCTCGCGATGGTCGGGGCTGAACCACTATACCTCTCGGTCGGGATCATCCTGGAGGAAGGATTTAGCATCGAGATGCTGCGCAGGATCGTGGCATCGATGGCGCTGGCGGCAAGCGAAGCGGGCGTCGCAATCGTCACGGGCGATACAAAGGTTGTGCAGCGTGGCAAAGCCGATGGCATCTTCATCAATACAGCTGGAGTAGGCATCGTACGCGCCACTACACCAATCGGGCAAGCGCAGGTACGGCCAGGGGACAAAGTACTCTTGAGCGGCCCCATCGGTGACCACGGCATCGCAATTATGCTGGCACGCGAATCGCTGGAGATCGAGGCCGATGTCGAGAGCGACAGCGCCCCATTACACAGCCTTGTCGCCCAGGTACTCGCGGCAACTGGCAGTGGATTGCATTGTCTGAAAGATCCCACGCGCGGCGGCGTCGCAACCTCACTCAACGAAATCGCCATTGACGCCGAAGTATCAATTGCGCTTGAAGAGCACGCCATACCCGTGCGCAACGAGGTCCGTGGTGCATGCGAAATACTGGGACTTGACGCACTCACCATCGCCAACGAAGGAAAAATGCTGGCAATAGTTGCGCCGGAGGTTGCAGATAAAGCCCTGGCCGCAATGCATGCCCATCCATTGGGGAAAGAGGCCGCGATCATAGGCACAGTGCAGGCCGAGCCAGCCGGGATGGTATTCTTACACACAGACATCGGTGGCACACGCGTACTCGACATGCTCGTCGGAGATCCGCTACCACGGATTTGTTAAATGGACATTACGTTATGATCTTTTAAAGAGGAATCCACAGCGGGGAGGGTAAACCAGAAGGTCGATCCGCTACCCAACACACTCTCTACGCCGACCTGTCCACCTTGTTCTTCGATAATGGTGCGGCAGATATGCAGGCCGAGGCCCAGGCTTACATCCAGGCCACTTTTCACCTCGATGCCTGGGGCTCGATAAAAGCGTTGCCAGATCTGTGCTTGCTGCTCCGTAGAGAGCCCTGGTCCTTTATCTGTCACTTCCACACGAGCTATATTCTCGTTCCGGGTCACGCGGACCTCAACAGGAAGGCTGGCCTCTGAATATTTGAGTGCATTGGACAAATAATTGTTGACGACCTGTCCAATCCGCACCGCATCGGTAAATACCAGAATCTCCTGGGGTGGGAACTCAAAGTGCAGGGGGCGCGTCGGCACCAGATGGCGCAGATCTTCAACGGCTTCTCGCACAAGCTGCGCCAGATTTATAAGTGTGGGCGAGAGTACCAACTGATTCGCCTGAATGCGGGATATATCCAGTAAGTCGTTGATCAGGCGGTTCTGTATCTTGATCTGACGTTCTGCATGGTCAAGCTGGCTTGCTAGTTGCGCCAATGCCTCAGTTCCATTGCTCTCACCAGTATGCAGATAGGTCAGCTGTCGTTTAGCGAGTTGGATATACATCTGAAGAGTCGTAAGCGGCGTCTTGAGTTCGTGACTGGCCATACTGAGAAACTCATCCACTTCTCGACGTTCACGCCTCAGCCGCTCCTCGGTCAGTTTGCGCTTACCGATATCTTCGATCACGGAAATAAAATACAGCGGATTTCCCTGCTGATCACGAACCAGCGAGACGGTCGAATTGATCCAGACCAGCGATCCATTGGCACGCAGACAGCGCTTCTCCATAGCATAGGTCAGACGCTCACCCGCGAGTAATTGTTGAGCATTGATTTGATCTGCCTTTAAATCAGCAGGAAAAGTAATATCATGAAGAGTGTGTGTCAGCAATTCGGCGCGGGTAAAACCCATAATATCACACAATTTTTGATTGACCTGCAAAAAATGTCCATCGGGAGCAATATGTGCAATACCAATCGCTGCCCGTTCAAAAGTTGCTCGAAACTGCTGTTCGCTTTGCCGCACTTCGCCTTGCGGTAAGGCCAGAGCGCGACGCTCATCGTGCGCACCGGAGCCTGATGCCATAATCCCGTGCTCTCCTCTCTCTCACCACCTCCATACTGATATGCATCAGACAATGGCTATGATATTTATTACAACAAGATCAAACCAATCTCCTGTCCGAAAGGGCATAGATGGAGAAAAAATCGTCTGTTCCACATACAGAGGGGATCTATATTTTTGTACAAAGACTACATGAGCTTCTGGTCCGCTGCCAGACAGACAGACAGAAAAGACTTACCGCACATACGGAAGATGCTCACTTTTCTTAATTATACCGTATAAGAAGAGAGATGCATATCATATAGGAATAATGAATGATAAATATTTATACAAAAATAATACAATATATTATACAAGCAATTGAAGCTTTTAACCCATACTCTCTCTTCACGTTCGAAGTAGAATTGCATTAAAATTTAGATGATTTTTGGATCATTATATGTAATATTTTCGAGCCTCCCTCGCCACTTAATATTATTGTACTTACCTGCCAAAGGGAGTATTTGATCTCTTCACACTTGATCTTTTTTATTATTTAAAATAATGGGGTAGAGGCGCGAATATAAAAAGCGATTTGACAAGCTCTCCCCCGTGGGGCTATCATGCTAAATACAAGTAATCCCAAGTAATGTGCCATAAAAACAAGTAGTGTACTTGCCAGGAACACAGCGTTACCGACAGGCAAGCACGCCTTGCATGCTGGAGGAGCAAGCTATGTCAGAGATCACAGCCAACGGAACTGTGTTTCATACCCATACACTTAGCAATGGTTTACAGATTGTCGGCCAGCCAATGCCCGATTTTGAGTCGGTAGCGGTCTCATACTATGTGCGTACAGGTTCGCGCGACGAGTATGATCCTGGTATAGCGGGCGTCTCACACTTCCTGGAGCACATGGTCTTCAAGGGCACAAAGTCACTCGACTGGCAAGAGATCACCCTGGCCTTCAACAAGATCGGGGCCGAACTAAACGCATTCACCTCACACGAATCAACCGTTTACTATGCTCGCGTACTGGGCGAATATCTGGATCGAGCCGTCGAACTGCTCAGCGATATGATGTATCCCCGCCTCGACGAAAGCGACTTCACGATGGAGAAAGAGGTCATCATCAACGAGATCGCCCGTTCAGAGGATCAGCCCTACAACCTGACCTACCGCCGCATGATGCAGACATATTTCGGGCAGCATCCCCTGGGTCACGATGTCCTGGGCACGCGCGAAAGCATTCGCAGCCTACAAGCTCAGCAGATGCGCGACTACTGGAGCCGACGCTATGCCGCAAACAATCTGATCCTCTCAGTTGCAGGCAAGTTCGACTGGGATCATATCATCGAGCTGGCCGAGCAGCATTGCAGCAACTGGCGCACAGGCGACACCGGACGCGATGTTACCCACTACGAGCCAGCCAGCCCCATCAACAACATCGTCGTTGACAAAAACCTCAAACAGCAGATCATGATTATCGCCATGCCAGCCGTAGATGTCAAAGATCCAGATTACTATGCCGCAGTCCTGGGCGGAAGTATCCTGGGCGATAACGACGGTTCACGGCTCTACTGGAACATCTACCAGCGCGGACTGGCAGAGTCGGCCAGCGCCGGCTTATGGGCCATGGAAGGCACTGGCATCATGCTGCTAGAGGCCAACTCCACCCCTGATAATGCGCCACGCGTCCTCAAAATGTTGCGCAGCGAACTGGATAGCCTGCTCACCGATGGCGTTCATGAGGATGAGCTACGACGCGCCAAAGATAAATGGATCAGCGGCCTTGTACTCAGCAGCGAATCGACCTTCTCACGCATGCGTGCTCTCGCTAGCGACTGGGTCACCGAAGGCCGCCTCATCAGCGTCGAAGAAGAGACCGAGCGCATCGAAAAAGTCACCGCACAGGATATTATGCGTGCGCTCAACCGTTTCCCAATGCGCGACAAGCAAGTACTTACCGCCCTGGGACCATTGAACGAAGCCGAGTTGCTTGCATAACAAGTTTTCGAGGCCTGCATAACGATACCAGAGGAGAGGCCATATCCTACGGGGCACAAGGTGACAAGCGGCTATCGCTACACAGTGACCTTTATAATATGGTCACAAAACATTTTTAGCAATAAAGCGTATATAGAGGGAGCCTGCTAAACTCAAGCCAGGTTCCCTCTATGCTTATGTTTAGCGGTATAGTTGTATGCATCGCGCCCTTTTGTGACGATGAGGGACGAATAGGACAAAAAAACATATATGAGCACCACAAAAAAAGCGAGCCTACCACCCGGTCCCAAACCCTTACCCATTGTTGGCAATATGTTGCAGTTCAGGAAAGACCAGCTCGGTTTTCTGGAATATTTGCAGCGTACCTATGGCAAGATGGCAACTATTTATATAGGGCAGAAACCAATTATAATGCTATTCCGGCCAGAACACGTACGCTATGTATTGACGGAAAATCCACGTAATTTTACTAATCGCGAGGTTACTGAGAATCTACGTCAGCTGATTGGAGACGGCCTGCTCACGATTGATGGGGAGACGCACCGGCAGCAACGACGTTTAGTCCAACCTGCATTCCATAAAAAACGTGTTGAGAGCTATGCAGACGTTATGGTGCAAGATACCGAAAATATGCTGGCAAAATGGCAGCCTGGCGGGACGCTCAACATGGCGAGCGAGATGCATGAGCTGACACTGCGTATCGTTGCCAGGTGTCTTTTCAACATTGACATGGCACACGAAGTCGATGAGTTGGGATACGCGTTTAGTGGCATGATCGAAAACCCGGCCACCATCATCGAAAGCTTGCTCAAGCTACACATCGATCAGCCATTTACAGCGTATGGACGACGTATGGCGGCCAAAAGACAGGTTGATGCATTCATCTATAAGCTTATACGACGCAGACGGGCAGAGGGACGCGACGTAGGCGATATCCTCTCTATGCTACTGGCAGATCAAGGGGATACAGGCACGCTCAACGATATACAGGTACATGAGCATATCCTGACATTTGTTGCGGCAGGTCACGAGACAACGGCCAATGCGCTCACCTGGACGTTCTATCTCCTCTCACAATACCCGCAGGTACGCGAGAAGCTATATGCCGAATTGAACACTGTACTTGGCGGTCGTGCACCGACACTCGCGGATATCCCCCGCTTAACCTATACCGAGTGGGTTTTAAACGAGTCGATGCGCATCTATCCGCCGGCCTGGACGCAGGGACGACGGGCAATCGAAGCATTTGACCTGGATGGCTATCACTTTCCAGCAGGCACCACATTCATGTTTAGCCAATGGATCATCCATCGCCTACCCGATATATGGGGAGATGCAGAGGTATTCCGGCCTGAGCGCTGGGACCCGGTTGAGGAACAGAAAGTACCAGCATGGTCATACTTCCCCTTTGGCGGAGGACCACGTATGTGTATAGGCATGCCCTTCGCCCAATTGGAAGCAAAGCTGCTCTTAGCAACCATCTTCCAACGCTATACACCACTGATTATTCCTGGCAGCAAGCGCGTTGAGCTGTCCCCACGGATTACGCTACGACCTAAAGATGGAATGCATATGTTATTGCAACCACCAGCGAATTTATAAGGATAAACAGCCTGAAATATGACTATAAGACAAATAAATAACCCTATTGTGCTTTCATATGTGCAAGCAGACATTTTATTGCAAGCAAAGAAACAGGGAAGGATCTCTGTAGAAATCTCGCCTGACCTTGGCATATCCAGCGTAATAGTTGAAGTGTCAGATAGCGGAGTTGTATTTCTACGGGGAGAACATCTAAGCTGGCAACAGATTACAAAGATTCGGCAGTCGGAGAACAACTGCTTTGCGGTCGAGGGTGAAAGCATGCGAGCAATCCAGATCTTTTCGGAGGCCACCAATCGCATGTGCAGCCTCCTGCCCACAAAACGCACACCAACCATGCTCATCGCAGGCTTCACCATGCATCGCATCGTGGATATCGATCCTATGCAAGACACATTGAAGAAGATCGCAACTATCACACCTATTAGCGGGCGCGTGTTGGATACGGCCACGGGACTGGGCTACACGGCAATCGAGGCGGCTAAAAGCGCCGAGCAGGTGATTACCATTGAATTAGATCCAGGAGCGCAGGAGATTGCACGACAGAATCCATGGTCACGCGACCTTTTTAGCAATACTAAGATCCAGCAAGTGATGGGCGATGCTTATGAGATCGTTCCCACATTTGAGGATGAGAGTTTTGCACGCATCATCCATGATCCCCCTGTGTTTAGCCTGGCTGGCGATCTGTATGCGGGCGTATTTTATCGCGAGCTGTATCGCGTGTTGAAGCGCGGGGGACAGTTATTTCATTACATCGGCGACCTCAATAGCAAATCCAGCGGAACAGTTACACGTGGGGCACTTAAACGCTTGCAGGAAGCTGGCTTTAAACGTGTGGTACGCAGACCCGAGGCCTTTGGCGTGGTCGCATATAAGTAATTTATATCAGCCAACATAGGTTGCACCAGTCATAACACCGATGGCAAGGACGGTAAGAATAAAGCCGATGATAGCCCAGCGGCGTGCACGGGCATTGCCAAGCGTAGTAGATCGGCGAATAGCGGGCCGCAACGCACCATCGCCGATGCCGAGCAGGGCAACCGCCAGGACGATACCAATAAGAATAAGCGTCCCCCAGGCGCTACCCAGTAGCTGACCGAAGCCATTGGTGCGGGTGATCAGGACGATACCAAAGGCGATGGTCAGGGTGCCGGCATAGGTCAGAAAGCGTACTACAGCGATAGCGAGCCGCACCAGGGACTCGCTCGCTCCTTTGCCGAGCATTGGCACGATAAGAAAGGCAAGCAGGGCGTAGCCTCCAACCCATGTCGCTGCACCCAGCACATGCCCATAGCGGATAATCCAGGAGAGGATCGATGTCATGCCTGCACCTTTCGTTCGTCTAAAGTACTCCTCTTCGCATTCGCTATATCAGGCACAAGAAGCATATTTTCTGTTTCAATCTGTTCACCTGGAGAGACATCGCCGCTATCTCGGCTGCCGATCTGAGATGCGATGCCCCGCTTGATGATCCATTCACCCACCAGTGCGCCCGGTGCTCCACCCGTTAGCAGAATGGCTACAGGAAACCACCAGCCCCACAGGCCATCAAGCGCAGCCGTGGCGACAATGACGACCAGCAGCAAAAAATTGATGCCGTGCAGTGGGCCAAGCACATGAACAAAGTCGCGTTGCTTGCTCAGCGACGAGGCGATCAGCGCGACAAGCAGGATTAGATCGATCCACGCAGCCCATTGGACGATGCGCAACTTACGCCGGACACGCTCCATTTGCTGACTCATGCGAGTCCCCCGCTATGCCAGACGGTTCCGCGTCGTTCATGCTCGATAAGTTCTGCCACCGAAAGAGCGATGCGAGAACCAAGCTCGCGTTCGAGGAGGTACAGCCCAAGATCCAGGCCAGAGGTAACGCCACCGGCAGTGACCAGGTCACCATCATCAACTACGCGTGCCCGAATTGGGATCGCACCCGTGGCCCCAAGGGCATCCATACCCATATGATGCGTCACAGCATGACGGCCCTCAAGCAAACCGGCCATTGACAGCGCCAGAGAACCACCGCAGACAGTCGCGACGGTGACCCTGGGATTGTCTAAAGCTCTTCTCATCAAAGCCGGCAGGTTTGTCTGCGTTGTCCGTGCCAACAGGACAGGGATGGTATCGACTTCGCCCCTGCCCTCATCATCACTCACCGGTCCCGCCGCCCCTGGCACGATGATAAGATCGGCTCTGTCTGGATCAAGGGTAGCCGTTGCATGTAGAGCGAGATTAGCTAATCCGCTTGCAACCTCGCGTGGTCCTTCAGCCGAGACCAGCTCTACGGTCAGTGCGCCGCCAGCTGCGGCCCCTCCTGCCAGCAACACTTCATAGGGAGCGATGACATCAAGTGGATCGAACCCATCAAATAACACAATCTGAGCATACATTACTGGAGATCCCTTCATCAAAACATTGTGAACAATGACGACTGTTTGCCGTCTTCACCAGTGTAGGCCATCTTCACCTCACCGAAAAGTGGCTCGATTGCCACAAAGCAACGGATTCCAGCCAAATTCTATGGATTAATGAAAAGGCAAGATGCTATAGTAGGATCATGCATACTGTAGCTATTCTTGCCCTGGATGGAGTGGTAGCATTCGATCTATCCACTCCGCTTGAGGTGTTCGGGCGCACCTATTTGCCAGACGGACAGGCGGCTTATCGGGTACGCATCTGCTCTCCCACCGATGAGATTGATGCAGGCACATTTACGCTGCGTGCTCCCTGGCGTCTGGATCGGCTGGCGGAGGCAGATACGATCATCCTGCCCGGCCTGGCTGATCCCACATTGTCGCTGCCCGATGAAGTGCTGGTCGCGTTACGCAACGCGGCAGCACGTGGCACGCGGATCGCGTCAATCTGTGGTGGAGCGTTTATTCTGGCCGCCACAGGACTGTTGGACGGCCTGCGTGCAACCACCCACTGGATCGCCACAAGCGAGTTAGCACGACGGTACCCTAAAGTGGATGTTGATGCAAATGTACTCTTCGTTGACAATGGGCAGTTTCTCACATCGGCAGGCGCAGCGGCGGGGCTTGATCTATGCCTGTATATGATCCGCCGGGATTACGGTTCCGCTGTCGCAGCTGATGCGGCCCGGATTTCAGTGATGCCCCTGGAACGCGATGGCGGGCAGGCGCAGTTCATCATGCACGAGCCACCCATACCCGATGGGATGACGCTTGAACCGTTGTTGCGCTGGCTGGATGAGAATATACACCAGGAGCTCAGGCTTGAAGATATCGCTGCCCATGCCATGATGAGTACGCGCACCCTCAGCCGACGCTTCCGCGCACAGACCGGCACCACGCCGTTACAATGGCTCAATCGCTCTCGCTTGCGCAAGGCACAATGCTTGCTGGAGACCACCGACCACTCAATAGAGTGGATCGCCAATCACGTCGGATGCGGCTCATCAACCACCTTCCGCGACCAATTCAAGCAGCTTGTCGGCATCAGCCCACGAGCATATCGACGCGCATTCCGAGGCACACTAACGACCTGAGTCAGGTACTTCTCAAGTCGTTAATCGACCAATCGTTTACAGACCTATGATTAGCTCGCTCTACTTCTAGATCAGCATACACATGAGCTACTCATCTTCCATCCCCTGCTCCAAAGACAATATCTCCGCGAGAGCTTGATCTGCAGCGGCCCGCACATCGGGCGACTCAGGATCTTTACGCAATTCCAGCAGTCGCCTGATAGCGCTATCAGGAATATTGCGGCGCAACGTCCCCAACGTCTTCGCAGCCCTGGCTCGCACCTCCCAGAAAGGATGAGCGAGCAGATCTATCACCATCGCCAGCACAGCGGGCGTTGCACGTCCCATCGCAGCCACCGTCTCCGCAATGCGATAGTCGCGCCGCGCCGCAAATGCACCCTGCACTGGCTCCCCGCGCACGATTGCCTTTAACGCGGGCACAAGCTCGTTTAGTGCAGCTGGATATGCTTGCTGAATATGCTCGAAAGCCAGGCGACAAATTTCAGTATTATCGGAACCAAGCAGCGGCAATAGCTCTGTGAGTGGGACACGTGAGCCAAACTGTTTCAGCGCCTCCAGTACGACGATACGTTCATCATTATAATGGTGCGCCTCTTTGTTCGTCTTCAAACGCTGAAGCAGTGGTTCAATCGGTGCACATGCATGAAGAGCTCCAAGTGTTCGCAGTACGACAAATCGGATCATACCGTCGTTACCATGCAGTTCTTGATCGTAAACAGCGTATCGACCATCAACATCATGCAGCGTTTCCATAACGAGGGGTAACCACTCACATCCTTTCGTCATCTGAATAGCTTCTAATACGATGCGACGCATCAATGGACGAGGATCGTTATGTAGCAACGCTAGAATTTGTTCTGGCATCGAACGAGCAAGGTTTTGTAATGCATACTCGATACTCCACTCATCTATATCGTTATAATTATCGCTCAATATAGTTAACAATGCCTTCAGAGGAACGCCCGTCTTCAAGGAGCTTAATGCGTAAAAGATATCGCCATTGACTTGCTTATTATCCTTGTCGTACATATTCGCAAGTAACACATCGACAGGAGCACGTTCACCAAATTTGCCAAGCGCCTTGGCGGCCTCTTCGGCAATATCCTCATCCTCATGATCAAGTAGCGAGACCAGCGGTTCTATAGGAATAGCCGCACCTAAGCTCCCTAACTCTCCTAAGAGATCAATGGATTGGCAAACTACCTTATCATCTGGATCATTAAGGAGCCTGAACAAAGGCTCAAGCGGAATCACCTTGCCTTGCTCCTTGAATGCTCTGAGCCCTCCCCTTCTCATCTTCATATCATCATCACTCAATGCCCAGAGTGCAGCATATCTAATCTCCGCCTCATCATCGTCCAGCGCCTCCAACAAAAGATCTACCGCCGCCGATGTACCTGATTCACCAAGTGCATGTAACACAAGACAACGGGTTTCCTGTATTTGCTCATGATCGTTTAATAGCGCCATGAATATATCAAGAGGCACACGCTCTCTCATCGCACCAAGTATACGTATAGCGGCGCAGCGTACTGACTCATTATTGTCTCCCAGCAAAGGAAGCATAGTTGCAAGAGGAATATGCTCAGCGATGCCGACCAACGCCCTGAAAGCACCTGATTGTAGTTCGCTGTGATCCTCCCCTAATAAAGACAACAATTGCTCAATGGGTGCCTGCTCACCGAGCCGCTTGACGGCATCTGCTAAATTCCAGTCCATGCCCTCGTAGATACCCCAACGCGTTGCCTGGAGTAGATATTCTAACGGTATGTTCACCCCAAGATCACTTAAGACATCCATTGCCTTGGAACGTGTCATATGATCTCTGGCAGGATCTTGCGCTACGGCGGTAATAAACTGAATACACTCATCATCATGCACTAAGCCTAGCAGGCCGATAGCCAACGATTGATCATTGACAGTATTGCCCAGTACGTTTGTCAAGTTACCAGGTGATACCCACTCGTACAAGATGTAAAATAGCTGCTGTATCCACTCTGGATGGTATACTTTCCCGCGTATTTCTTCATAGGTCAAACGTAATAATGGTTCAATGGGAGCCTGAGCGCCAGCACGACAAAGGGAAGCAACGATTGGAGCCATATTTTTAGAAGAACCCCATTTTAAAGCAGGTACGAACAGTTCCAGAGAGATCTCAACGCCTTGCAACCGAAGCAGTTGGATAATTTCCCAGTAATTACCCCAATAGGAATTGATAATTTCCTCATCCCGAAGGAATTCCAGGATTGGCTCTGGGGGAACATATTCATATAACAAGCGCAATGCCTTGATAGCAAAACGTGTACTTGAGGAACCAGACCGCGCTATCTGTAACAAAGATGAAATGGGCGCATCCACGCCCAGCAATGCTAGAGCCTGTACAGCTGCGCTTCCAGTAGATGAATAGTGCAGCATTGGCAGCAAGACATCCACAGGCAGATGAACATGACGCTTGTTAAGTACTAACAGGGCATGAGCACGTATACGTTCATCACTGTGATGGATCAATTCCAACAGCGGTTCCAGCGGCACACGCTCTCCCAACAATCCCAACGCCTGGATACAGGACGTGCGCACGTCAGTGCGGCCAGAGCTATCCATTTTGCGAACGGAAAGCATCGCCAGGACTGGCTCAATAGGAAACTGATCTCTATATCGCTCTATGGCTTTTAACGCACCATCACGCGCCGATTTATTTTCATGCTGCAAAGCGTCCAGCCACAATTCATGCGGCACAAACTCATCCATCTCGTGCAAAATGCTCCAGGCTTCTTTACTTACGCTCTCGGATTCATCATAAAACAGCGTTTGTAAAAGCTCTATGGGAAGAGAGATGCCCCATTCACGTAAACATTCTAACGTCTCTGCACGTACGTGCCGAGAAGGATCTTGTAAAGCAGATAAGAGCAGATCGGCATATGCTTGCCCACCGCGCTTGCCCAGTACTTCCACTGCAACACAACGAATATCTTCAAGGTGATCACTGAACATGGCAACAAATATAGCAAGCGGCACAAGAGCCTCAGACTTGCTCAAAGCTTTCGCTGCACCTTTCCGTAGCTCGTCATCGAGTGTTTTGTCCTGCCAGATTGCTATCAGGAAAGGCACAGGAGTTTTCGCGCCCATTTCGCCCAACATCTTTACAACAGTTACTCGCTCCTCAAGATCCCAGCCCTCCTTATCCTGCAGTATTGCCTCCAAACGCTCTATGACCTCTGGCGTTTGCAGGACAGGGAGAGTATGACAATCATAAAAGCTTATCGACCTCTCCTGAAACAGATGCCAGAGAATTTTTATAGGTACAAATTGATCGATCAGACCTGACACTACAGGTAGGCGACAACAACGTTGAATGTACACATTATATTGCTGCAGGCGCATAATGATTGGGGCTACAATTTGTAAGCTGAATCCACACAACACTTCAACCTGGTCTTGTAGAGGTTGAGCATACCTCCATCCCCCCAAACGAAACGCTTCCGCCAGCCTCTTCTCCCACATTTCTACGATATGTTGCGCCAGATCCGCGACCTCCGCTTCTCCTACACGCTCCCCAAATTCGCCAAGGGACTTCATTGCCAATAGCAAACACAGGTTGCCTGGATCGCCCTCTACTGTGCTATTTTCCATTGCTAGAGCTGATAGCCACGTTTGTGCTAACTCTAATCCCTCAGCGCCATGCTCCTGCACAAGTATGCCAACGAACATGCGCAAGATTTCACTCCAGCGACTCAATCTTCGTTTGCGCCAGAGCAGGGTCCAGGTACTTTGCCGTTGGACCTCATCCAGACTGCGACGAGCCAGGGCCACGGCGGCCAGATACTCCTGGAACATCTGATGCTTAAAACCATACGTCTGATACGCCACTGGCTCCAGCACACCCGACTCTAACACAAGCGTTAGCATGGCATAGAGCGATGATGTACTCTGTTCTGGGAGATGCGCACGCAAAAATTCCAGAAGATGCGTGCTGCTAAAATTGCGGCCATGCGTTTGATAGAACTCAAGGGCAATCTCGGCCAGCAGATGACGCAGTTGCGCACGTTGCTCACTAGCATGGATGCGCATGGCGAACATGGCTTCCGTTACCTGCGCGTACAATACGGCCCGGCTGGCTGGCAATCTGCCCATCTGGGTGTAGATGACGGCGGCCAGACTGAATAAGAGCGGATTCTCTCCCCACATCACGGTCTGCGTCTGTTGTTGCAGCTCCTGTACATAGGCTTCTGCCGAGGGTGATGGAGGTCTGTGGTCCGGCTCGCCGTCTCCATACAACGCATCATAGAGTGCGGGCAAGAGTTGTTGGGCCAGTGTCAGGCGCTCCTCTTTGTCCAGCATTTGTAGCTCCCATTCCGCAAACTGGCTGTGCGCGAATTGTCCACCTTTATACTCGGTAAAGCGCGAACCAATAATCCAGCTTCCCTGAGAACGTTGCGCCTCTTCGTTGAGGAAGGCGATCATCTCCGGTCGTAGCGCGGGCAAGACCTCATCGAGGCTATCAAGGCAGAGAAACGCGTGACCAGTATGCACTGCTGCAATCACGACGCTAGCAAAGCGCGGATCGATATCCAGCTCTGCGATGATGTGTTGGAGATAGTCCTCAAGTGCAAGTCCAGTGTTCGCCAGGTCGGGCAAGGAGATGAAGAGCGGCAATGGAGCCAACGAATCAGCCTGGGCGGCCATGATTGCCGTGTGGAGCAACGCTTTGAGCGCGGTTGTCTTGCCCATCCCTGGTCCCCCAAGCACAACCATGCGCCCATGTTCGCTCTTGACGAGCGCTTCGGCACCATCCCGCGCTTTGACAACGTCGAGCGCCTCCCCAGAACGTCTCTCCTGAGGGGCAAAGGGATCGCGGCGCAAGATCATGGGCTGAAAAACGGTATGCAAGGGAAGTGTTTGCCGGACTGAATTGATGGGGAGAGTCACTGTTCCATAGCGAGCAAGTAGCTTTACGAGATACTGCTCACGCGTCTTTTGCAGATCAAAGAACGCCATTCGAATACTTCTTTTCTTATGTATAAACTCTGTCTTGCTGCACAACATAAACAATCGCCAATACAGCTCATCTAGTATATCAATATGTCGGGCAATATACAAGAGGGACTGGAGTGGTCTTCTCATTATTATTTAGCATTTGAGGATACAATAAAATGGACCTTGACCCATTTTATTGTATAAATTTTATCATCACCAACACAGGTACGGCAGCTATTAACGGTTGGACTCTGAGTTTCGCTTTCCCTGATAGCCAGCAGAAAGTCGGGCAAGGCTGGAACGCAACCTGGACGCAACAAGGTAGCCAGGTTACGGCCAAAGATGTCGGTTATAATAGTGCTATCGCTCCCAGCGGCACTACTTCGCTCGGCTTCAACGGCACATTCGGTAGCAGTAATCCCACTCCAACTAGCTTCACAGTCAACGGTACAACTTGTAGCAATTAAAAGGCAACCAGGGCTTTTACGTTTACCCATTGTCCCTCGCTAAAAGCCCTGGTTTTACCCTCTTACCTCCACTACTCTCTATCATTTATTTTACACTTTTCCATCTTTTGCGCAATGCGCAAAAGATGGAAAAGTGTAAAATAAATGATAGAAGAATAAAATGGGTGCGAGCACGGGAGGTGCAAGCACGCCAGAGGAACGTAAAAAGAGTAATCGGGACCAAACACCCTCATAACAATGCATGAGCAGCGAAGTACTCAAAACACAAAAAGTAACTACAAAGGATACAAAACTTGCAATTCCAGTGCGACGTTAAGTGTTCCTCTTGCGTGCGGCATCTCGTACACAGAAGCTACTATCATCCCGCAATGACTTCACTATAGCCGCTGGTGTGCTGGGATGGCGCGCGACAAGGTAGCGTTCCTCCCAGCGATCCGAGCTTGCAAATAGCTCTAACACTTCTTCGGGAGCTGCGGGATAAGTAGCTAGCAACAGTCTGAAGCGCGATGCCTGACCGTTAATCTCACCTTTTAGTCTCTGTATGAAGTGACGAAAGATGATACGGTTGCGATCATGTGTCCAGGCTGGATGATCGACAATAGACATATAAAGCTTAGGGTCCTGGGTTGCCAGGATCATTTCCAGCATATCAAGAGGTGTGTGGGGATTAGAGACCAATGCCGACCAGAAGCTATATTTGGGTTTCGTTACCAGGTTTGGGAGTTTGCGCAACAATTTGATTGGGGTGTTCAGGTGCGCTGAGATCGCGGTATGTATAGAGCTATCGCTTGCCTGTGCTATCCATGTAAGCATCTCTGCGGTTGCCTGTGGATTGCCTGCGATTGCTCGCCAGAGGAGTTGATCGTGAGTCATCAGTTGTGCCATGAGGATTTCGCGTGGGGTACGTGGATTGCCTGCCAGGCTCATGTGGACCGTGGGTGAAGCATCAGCGGCCAGTTGCCAGAAGTACGGAGATGGCAGTTGTGGATTAGCTGCCAGGCCACTGCGTATCTTGTCTATCGGACTTGCGAGGGAATTCGCGGAACAGTTCTTCTGGCAGAGCAGGGTTCTCTGCGACTGCGGCGCGTACCTTTATCTCCTGATCCCTGGCGAGGAGAGCGAGTATCCACTGGGGAGTCTCTTCGTTACGTCCCAACGCCGCACGTACAGCTGTTACCTGATCCTCCAGAAAGAGCCGAGACATGCTTTCATCGAGTCGGGAACGGGCGGCGATTGCTTCTCGGATTATTTGACGTTGGTCTTGAGCCAGGATCGCCAGATCTTCAGATGTGGTCTGTTTATGGCGTGCCACTGCGAGGCGTGTGTGTCTATCGTCGCTACCTACCAGGCGATGTAAGAGCCATCCAGGTGAACTGGGATTAATTGCCACAGCTTCACTGGTATCGGTAGCCAGTTTTTCCAGCACCTCTACAGGCGTTAGTGGATGAACTGAGATCGCCTTAGACCCACTCCACTCAGGTCTCCCGGCCAACTCGGCTAATAGTTCACTGGAGGTTGCCGAGCAATACAGGATACAGGTTTCTCTTAGTTGCCGTGTAGCATAATAGCACAGTTCGTCCTTCCAGCTAAATATTATCTCTGGCAGCGTTAGTAAGAGAAGGAACAATGTTCCTTTATCTATATAAAGGACAGGGCACTCTTTTTTATACTGGTTGAGAATGATTATCTCTTCTGCCTCTGCTACAAGAGCGCTCGTCCATATATCTGCTGTCTTCATCGTCGCCTTTCTTTTGCTAGTTGTATGGTGATTTTGTGATATCGATGGCTATAATAGTCTCTATTGCGCTGGCGGTCAGGCTATATGTGCTAATAGCGCTTGTTGCTATGTGGTGTGCCGCACTCGGGCGGAGCAGCAGTTGCCCGGTTACTACAGCAAGCGGAATGAGGCTGAGTGGGTCCATACGCATTGGTGTCAGGTCTTCCCTGCTATTGGCGAAGATTCCACGACCACGGATGACCTCTCCAATGGTGTGTAGCACATCCCGCCACAATCGGCTATGATCGGCGCTTCCAAGAAGGTTCGCCAACAGACTGTGGCTGTGTCTCCCTGCCAGCAGATCAGGTGTTGTCTTGAGGTTGCGATTGAGCATCTTTTTTCCTCTCGTCCTGTGTTGTCAGTAGGAGTGTGGTGCAGCGTCAGTACAGTATTACCAAAGAGTACAATAAAATGGGTCAAGGTCTATTTTATTGTACTCTTTTGCAACATATCTTAAATCATACAGACCCATTTTATTGTATCCTTTGTAACATGCCTTAAATCATTCAACACGATTCAATTCCCAGATCACATCATATTCTGAGTTGAAGTCGCAGCCAATATCTGAATAGCAAGATACAAATCTATTTTTCTTACTATTTCTATATTATTTATAGATAAAGGTAAAATTTATCTAATTTGGAGAAAAATATATGCAAAGAAGTCTTCGATCAAGAATCTTTCTCTCGCTCATGACTATGACGCTGCTCTGTAGTGTTATTGCGGTAGCGTTGGCGGCTATCCCTCCGCCTCATTTATATGCTGCGGCAAGCTATCCTTCCCTTGGAACGGCTGCAAGTTTCGCGGTGCTCGGTGCCGCAACCGTCACAAACACCGGTCCGACCATATTGAAAGGCGATCTTGGGGTGAGTCCAGGCCCTTCCTGCACTGGATTTCTTTCTCCCTGCACTGGTGGCCCTGGAACTGTAACCGGGACAATACACGTTGCCGATTCAGTGGCAACACAAGCTAAAGCCGATGCAGCCAATGCGTATATGTTTGCAGTGGCACAAGCCTGCACAATTACGTTCCCACCGATTACAGATATCGGCGGCACAACCCTTACGCCAGGAGTGTATTGTTTCCCATCCTCAGCTGGCGTGACTGGAACGCTCACCCTCGACGCTCAGGGGAACCCTAATGCGGTCTTCATCTTCAAAATTGGCAGTACCCTCATTACGGCAAGTGCGGCCAATGTGATGCTAATCAATGGTGCTCAACCCAGCAATGTCTTCTGGCAGGTCGGCAGTTCTGCGACGCTGGGAACCACGACGAGCTTTGCTGGAAGCATCGTGGCGTTGGCATCTATTACCGCCACGACCGCTGCAACGTCGAGTTGCGGCCTCTATGCTCTTAATGGCGCTGTGACCTTAGACTCTAATATCATTCAGACATGCTCTTCTCCAGTACCACAACCAACTGGCGCACTTGGAGCGGCTGCAAGTTTTGCGGTGCTCGGTGCCGCAACCGTCACAAATACCGGCCCGACCATGTTGATGGGCGATCTTGGGGTGAGTCCAGGCCCTTCCTGTACCGGGTTTGTGTTCCCCTGCACTGGTGGCCCTGGAATTGTAACCGGGACAATACACGTTGCCGATTCAGTGGCAACACAGGCTAAAGCTGACGCAACTAGCGCGTATATGTTTGCAGCTGCGCAAGCCTGCACGACAACGTTCCCACCGATTACCGATATCGGAGGTACGACCCTTACTCCAGGGGTGTATTGTTTCCCGTCCTCGGCAGGAGTAACCGGAACGCTCACCCTCGACGCTCAGGGGAACCCTAATGCGGTCTTCATCTTCAAGATCGGTAGTACCCTTATTACGGCAAGTGCGGCCAATGTGACGCTGATCAATGGCGCTCAACCAAGCAATGTTTTCTGGCAGGTCGGTAGTTCTGCTACGCTGGGAACCACGACGAGCTTTGCTGGAAGCATCGTCGCGCTGGCCTCTATTACCGCCACAACCGCTGCAACGTCGAGCTGCGGCCTCTACGCTCTTAATGGCGCTGTGACCTTAGACTCTAATATCATTCAGACCTGCTCTTCTCCGGTATCACCACGGCCAGCCGTGAATTTCTATATCCAGGAGTCATACTCCTGCCGGCAGGCGATTGGAGGAATCATCTTCCACCTGGGCGGCAATGGTCTCAGCAAAACAAAGATCATGGTGAAAGGCGGATCAAACGTTGCAACAAGGAATGGGAACTGCCTGCTCCAACATGGTAGTTGTGTGCAGATCTCGACAAGCTGTCTGTCCTTTGACATTCCCATCCCGACCCATGGCACCAAGACCTATACGATTAAGGAGATAGTCGCTCATCCGTCGTGCCATACCAGAGCCTGCCACAATGACCCGAATATCATTATACTGACGGTGAACGCCAGCGGGAAGATCACAGCGACGACATACGATCCCCATACCAGAACAACCTACCCAAAACATCGGAGCCGTTTTGCCGGGACTAAAACAGATCCGGCACTGGTCTATGATCAGGCCTTTTAGTAGTTTTTCTCTGCTTTACAACCTATTGCATAATGTGCAATAGGTTGTAAAAGTGATAGATATATGCAATAAAGAAAAACAGATGGATTGGCTCATGGCTAGCGGTCGGCGAAAAGGCAAATTTCGCCGACGCCGCGCTCAAGCTCTTCTATGGGAGCGGTAAGCGACACACGCACGTATTCGGCAGAGATAGCACCAAAGCTACTACCTGGAGCAACGCTTACGTTACGTTCACGTATCAGGTCCAGGACGAATGAGCGTAGATGCTGTTTACCAAATCTCATAGCTTGTTTCCGTCTTGATAGTAAGTACAAATGCGCTGTAACAAGCCACTCAACAGGGCGATACGTGTGGGCAGAGAATCTAGTTCAATATATTCGTCGGGATTATGCGCCAGGCCGCCAGCAGCACCCAGGCCATCGAGCGTGGGCAGGCCCAGGGCGGAGGCGGTATTAGCGTCCGAAGCGCCGCCACTGCTGATATCCACTATTGCTAGCCCCAGTTCGCGACCAACTTCCTGGACAAGATGGACAAGGCATGCACTCCGTTCAGTACGCTCAAAAGGCATACTCAGCATACCACCACTTAGAGTTACCGTCGTACCCTCCACGACGGTGTGCGTTGTTACCTTATGCATTGCCTCCTCGATAGCATGTAACCCAGCCTCGTTAGTCACACGCACATCAAGCTCGCAATAGGCGAAGTCCGGCACAACATTTGTGCGCTCACCGCCGTGAATCACGCCCACATTGAGAGTGGCACCAGGGATTGTACCATTGATGGCCTGCAAATTCACAATCTGGTGCGCCAGCTCTAAGATAGCATTGCGCCCCTTGTATGGCTCAACACCAGCGTGCGATGCTAAGCCCCGCACCTCGACGCGATACAGACCGATGCCCTTACGCGAGGAGACCACGGCATTAAGCATACGTCCAGGCTCCAGCACCAGTACCGCATCCATCTCAGGTGCCAGATTGCGAAGCAACGCCTTGCTGGCGGGCGAGCCTATCTCCTCATCGGTATTGCAGATAAACGTCACGCTCTGATAGTTTGCGAGCTGCTCATCCTGCAAAATGCGGAGGGCATACATCCCCATCAGCACACCAGATTTCATATCGAGAACACCCGGTCCTTTGGCAGTGCGCACCCCCTCGCGCTCACTCACCGAGTAGGGACGACGAGCCACCTCGCCCGCAGGAAAGACCGTATCGATATGCCCGATGAGCATGAGGCGCGGCCCCATTGAATTTGCACCCCGACGAGTTGCAACAAGATTATTGCCATATCGCTCCTGCGCATCAAAATAAGTCACAAAACCGAAATCGTGGAAGCGTTTCTCTAGATAGGCACCCACCTCATCCACACCAGCCTTAGTAAACGTCCCCGAATCGATATTCACGATTGCAGCCAGATCTGCAAGCAAAGGCTCGATGATCCGTTCTGCATGTTCCACAAAGCGATTCTTCTGCATGCAATAATCCCTCCACAATTCAATTGATACTGCGACTTAATAGAGCAGAGCAATACAAATGAGACAACAAGAGCTAAGACGTAGCACGATGAATGTAGAGTAACAGCCGGATGGAAGTTTTGTCAATGCGCAGAGAAGAGGGTATCAGATTTCCATCTCATTCATGTCCTTGCTAAATGAGATAGATAATTTGTCAAATCGACTGAGCCATTATGAAATATATATTATAGAAGCATTTTTAAATAAAAAGGGCGAGATGATAGCATTTTCTGCAGGGCGATACCACAGGTCGATACCATACTCGTCAGGACGATACCAGACGATACCATAAATTCGGCAAAACGATACCATAAGTCGATACCAAACGATACTATACTCTCGCTCTTTTTGCGGGTAGAGTTAGTGCATCAGGTATTCCTGCGCTGCGGTTGCAGTGGAAATGTTTGGGTATTACGACCGCTGGAGCGGTCAGCATTAGGACAGAACAAGAAAGGAGAGAAAGTTAGTTCATATAAATTTTGCTGCCGTTGAACCAAACGATTTACAATTTTTTTCGTTGTACGAATGCTGTACTGACTACACAGTATAGATGTTCAAGGAGTTCACTCTTGAAAACAAACGCTCAGCCTTCAACCATTATGACAAAATTTCGTAAATTCATTGTACCTACCATTGGATCGTTGCTAAGTATGCTAATTCTCTTAACCACTGCTGGAACAGCTTCTGCTCACACAACTTCAAATACAACTTATTCAATTCAGCAGACTGCGGCGACGACTAAAAGTATTTATATCCCAATTACGGATAGCTCCCAGCTTCCTACCAATGTCCAAAATGCGCTTAAATCGACCAACCAGGAAGCCCTGGCAACGTCTCAACGCGCATATAAACAAGGGAAGCTACATCCCGAGCAAACAAGCTTCAAAGATTATTCCATTGATCTTTCAAAGGCTAATGCAGGTTCAGGACTTATGCCAAACATTAGCATTCCTGGAATTGGACCTATTACTGTTAGAGTTTACCTTGTAGGGATAACTCCAGCCGGTGTGGGTGTATTCTTCTCACTAACTACTGCACAGAATTTAGCGAATCTAGGAACAGCAGCAGGTGCGGCAATTGCAGCCGCAATTATTGGCGCGAACAAGAATCTGACTCCTTTTGCAGTCATAATTGGGACAGCTATCGGCAATGCTCTTAACAGCATACCAAACTATGTTAAGAACGTTTGTGGAGCGCAGGGTGGAGGATTCACAATAAACTTTCTTGCACCTGATCCAGTGGCATATTGCGGTGGTCTCCCGGCCTGGCCACTATAAATTGCAATAGATTGTTTTCTATCTGCTGACAGAAGCTCTCTAGCGGCTTTGGCATCTCGGAAGATACTGAAGCCGCAAGTCTAGCCTAAAGACAACGGTTAGTGCTTTTAGACAGAAAAAACTGTAGTAATATTCTAGAAAATTCGGAACATCAGTCAAGCTAGATGCGATATTCGTCAAAGCAATTGTGCCTAAATTCTGGACATTAACGATCCTGGCCTACAAGAAGACTTGCAAACGTATCAGATCTAATTTTTGCTGGTGCTTTTTACATCAGACTAGCCATAGCCCGAAAATTAAGATACGATTGTTATGTGATATTCACGTAGTCAAAGTCTAGCAATTTGAGTAGTTATTAAAACAGGTTTTAGCTCATAATAAAATGATAAGTCATGAATGAGCCTCTGTTTGATTCGTTCTGAGAAAGGGCAAAATAATGATTTTTCCATTTCCAGGTTTATTATGGATATTAACATTAATCCTTATTTTAGCAAGCATCTCTCTTATTTCCACAATGCACCTAAGAAAAACAAATCGTCCAGGCATGTTTATTCTTGACACCAATACTACTCAAAAGAGGAAAATAATTATATCATATATCATTATTGATATAACATCCCTCCTAACCTATATATCTTTAATGATTTATGTATCAGATAATATTTTTTATCTCGTATGTGTATCTATTCCCTCATTTCTTTTTATTAAGAGATTGGTTACATCTCAATACCAATTTTATGTTGACTACTTTAGAGATGCTCATCGAAATCGATTATAGAGCCTACGACAGAGTTTGGTTCTCCTTTTCGTCAAAAACATGTTAGCACAATTATAATTCTGGCAAATAAGCCTATTCCAGAGATAATATTAGTAATGAGACAGTTCAGAGGACAGAAATTTGCACTGCGAAACAAGGAGCGATTTATGGAAGTGGAGAAAATACGTAGTCAGACGCTACCTATAGAGATTGAGCATAACCAGGTTTATACCGAAATGCGGGTGAAGTTGCCAGACCGGCAAACTCATATGATACGTTGCTGGCTGAACCCAAATAGTAATACTTTTATTCTTACCGAAGCTATTGCTCACCAGTTACATATTTCCTATGATGAACCATTTCAAAGGGAAGAAGGGCTTTTTGCTACTTTCACATCTCCTCAGTTTTGCGTGGGTCACATGCCGCTTTCCCTCCAACACACACACACACAAATAGCAGTGGGAAAAACGCTTATTGCCCCCTCAATCCCAGCTTTTGGGGTGATTAATAAGGAGGCATTGCTACCCTACCAAATACGTATTGATTACCAAAATAAAAAATTAACACTAGTTAATCCGAAATATACATCTGAACCTTATTTATTCTCTAATAGTGGCAGAATACCAATTACATTTGATCCCCAAATGAAAGTTGCCCAAACGGATGTTGTGGTTGAAGATCAAACTTATAAGGTGATACTTGATATAGGGGCATCACATACCTATTTCTCGCGAGAGGTTTTAGATGACTGGGCACTGCGATATCCTCATTAGTCTTGCTCTTATGGAGCGTTCGGAACTGCAAATACAGGTATACAGGCACAAGATTCTAACGCACTCATGTTACGTATACCTGAGATGACATGGGGATCACATCAACTCAAAAATGTGAGCGTTGTATCAAGAGGAAATAAAGGATTTGAATATCAAGGTTCTCGCCAGCCACCAGTAGATGTATCAAGAGTTGTAGGTGTTTTAGGCGGAAATATTTTGAAGGCATTTCGTCTAAGCATTGATTATTCGTCAGAAGCTTTTGATGCAGAGCAATATGCTGATCCTGATCCTCATGATATGGATCTTATTGGAATTTCTCTTTTGGCTTTTAATCAATCAAAGAAGGACAACACTTATAGTATTAGTACTAAAGTTGATGATCATAATGGAAATAACATTATTCAACTTGGTGATAAACTGTTAGCAGTCAATCGAGAAGGAGTCACACAACATACCTTCTCTCAAGTAGTAAATATGCTTCGGGGCACTCCTGGACAGGAGTATACCTTGCTCCTTGAAAGAGATAAAAACTGTTTTGAAGTGAGAGTTCCTGTCAGGCGTATAGTTTGATTTCAGGTATATCTGAATGCATGGTTCAAGTTCACTTTGAACTATGTCTAAAAGAAAGAGTTTTTTTATATGCAACAATTACCTCGCAAAAATCGACTCAGAGTAAAGATACCGCCAGGAGCTGGAATATCTATAGGTCTTGTAGTAGGAACCTGTTTTGCCATAGGTACAAAGCAATATGGCTTCTGTCTCTTTACAGGCATTTTTATCGGATTATTGCTCGAATGGTGGGGGAATATCTCCAGGTCTTAACAGAACTCCTTCTTGCATAGGAGTTCTGTTGGCAAGGAATTGAGAGTAGGCAATAGGAAGTTTTTCACCGTTACAGCTTGACATATCTGCAATTTGCCTAAATGGATATGGTAATATATGAGACATATCGGGCCCTTTTAAGATACAAGTTTCCCTATGGTTAGAAAAACTTGAGGATTTGTTATGACAGTGAAGCCGTGGATACAATCTCTTTTACTTACTTCTGGGCATAATCCAATAATCTCTCCTTCATCGTTGGAAGTGAGAGCAGATCTTTCCCCCGACAATAAAGCTGTTGGCAAACTTATTTCGCCTTCTGCCTCATCTTTACCAGCAGGATTCAATATTCAAACTGCATCATCTACAACTCAGACGAGTGTTGGCCGTCCCCTTGGGGAGGTTGTTAATGAACATGGCATCTTTTGGCCGCTAACGCAATATGTGAGACAGAGCCGTATTGAAATGTTAGGAAATGGCTGTATTGTTCCTAAATTTCCTGTGCGCATCTCTTTTGTACTCTCTGCTATCGTCTGTGGAACCGGAAACGTAGAATTTTCCTGGGTCATAGAGGAAATGTCCGAGCAGAGTGGATCTGCTAGTGAGCTTTTAGCTTCTTCTTCTTCCAGGTCATTACACTGGCATGGGTTAGCAATGCTTGCTCCATCCAGTACAGTAAGTTCATTACAAATGGCAATGGTGAAAGAGCCTATTAACATGCTTGTTGAGCATAAAAGCTTTTACTTTATAATAGCCAAACTAGATGGTGTAGAACATGGGCGTATTCCATTATCTGTTATGAGTGTTTAGCTTACATTTACTCTAAATCCTGAAACATCCATTTTATACGAAAAGGATGCTAAAGAGAGGCTACACGCAATAAAGCAAAAAGGAGAAGGTATAAATATTCGTATGGTTATACGGGTAAAATATGTTGCTTCCTCCTCACCGTTTGGGAACAGTCTCTTGCTGACAACCTATCTTACCCAAAGTAAACGATGGTTCTCTATCCAGATCCGCGAAATGTTCCATCAACAGTCGATGAGTAAAGCTGTACCCGGCACCCACGCGTCGTAACAGTATGCGAGCAGTAGCATCATTGAGGAACGATGTCGCATTCCAGGGGAAAACATGCGTGCGCCAGAGTAACATGCGTAGCACCAGATGGCGCAGGCAAGCCATTCCACCATAGAGGAGGACAGTCAATACTCCTGCTGAAAGCCCAAAAAGGATGCCGAAGGGGAATGCAAACTGAGGCCAAACTCCTCCTGTATCTGCACGTATCTTATAAGAGAGTGCATACATTAGCCAGTTCAGAAGAGCACTTATACCTGCGATCAGAAGAGCGTTGTGTACGGACGACCGGATTCTCTGATTCGGTTCCAGCCACTTTGATTCTGGAAGAAATTCTTGTGGCAGTCCTCCTCTATATCCCTGCTGCAACCAATGGTTGCAGAGGGCAATCAAACTGGTACCGATTCCATAGCCTATAACTCTTGCACCCTCTAGCGGCCAAGCGAACTCCTGCTGCAACTCGATTGCCCGTATCAGAAAGCCCAATCCCACAATCAAAGCGACGCATGTACCAAGAGCAACTGCAATTTTGAGATGCTCCCACGCAAAGAGATGGCGGCAGGATCTTCTCCAGGACCATTTTGGATGTTCGACTGGCTCAAGCACTTCTTTTGGATCTTTCCTCACCTGCAAAATCTCCAGCAGCACACTCAGCAAAAAACCCATTAATCCTAAAGCAAGCCCGTAGTGTAGCCCCTCCCCTAGAGCATAAATTGGACCATTTCTAAAAAGCTCGTGCAATCCAAATCCCACGGCAGCACTGCACCCAATATTGAATCCGTCTCGTATATACGTATTCGTCAGGAACCTTGGTTTCAAGCCGCCCCATGACCACAAGGAACATCGATTTGATTGGATATCCCGATTGACATTCCTCAACAGGAAGTACAGCAAAACAGCCGCAACTCCATAACTGAGTCCATTTTGCAAGTGATAGATCTGCCCCCATTATTCGTGAGAATACTGATCAGCATAGCTACAAGTCCAACAACTACGCTACAAGGAAGCCAGAGCAGCCCGGAGCTCCCAAACGTCTTCGGGGGCCGTAGCAGTGTTTCATCGCAGTTCTTCGTAGTAAGCAAGATACCAGCGACCATGAAAAGAAGCACAATGATAGCCAGAGAGAAATATGATGAGAAGAGCAATGTGCTCGCAAAAATCCCAACGAGTCCCGCAACAAACGCATTTGGAAGAAGAGCAGCCCCGTATTGGTAGATACGCTGACAACGATCATGTTCAAGCCAATCCGATTGCAGATGTTCCGGGTAAAAGATGGTCAAATTATGCTTACGCATCTGTCGCGCCAGCCAGCCGAGTTGCTTACAGGTAGCATCGAGTGAATAGCGCTTTGTGTCTCCTTTGCGATTGACCATATGCTCTACATAATTGGTCCATATTTGCGGTAACAATCGGGCTTTTGCGAAAGAAATGTTCTGTACAGAGATATCCTGGTACGTGAGCATAAGAATTTTAAGCATCAGAGGCGTTGTTGCCAGCGCTTGCAACGCGGAATTTTTCTGCAAGGTTGTGTTCAGAGCAGCAAAAGAACTACCCATATTCGTGAGATATGCATCAGCCTGCTCTGCCGAGAGTGGCTGGATAACAATAGCCATATGGAGCGTCAGTTGTCCTGAGCGTGTAGCCGTTGCGTACTCGTTGATCCTGCTACAGATCACCAGAGGAACGAGATGTTCACCATGATAGATGTTAATGGCTCTAATACAAGCTGGATGGGCGGCCTCCTCCATCTCATCAAGGCCATCGAGCAGGGGCAGGATATGCTCTTCCTGGACCCACTGCTGAGCCAGGTACGCCGGTACGTTATAGATCAGGGTCAATTGTTCACTGATCCATTCCTGCAGTGCGGGACGTTCCACCGCCCAGGACGAAAGGGGCAAAACAACCGGAAGAGGATGAGCATCATCAAGCATTGCATTCTCGACCAGGCGCAAGGCAAGATGCAGTAAAAGCGTAGATTTGCCCGCACCTGGCTCCCCAAGAATGAGCAGTTCCCGCTCCGCATCCTCGTAGACCTGCACAATCGATGTTCCCAGAGAAACGAGGTGCTCTTCCTGCTTCCCCGGTCGGAGCAAGAAAGTGGTCGTATTGCGCACCATATTAGGTTTATGGGAAAGAGCCATATCGATCCAGCATCCCCCTTGTAAGGATTGTGCCAGGAGGGTACGGTAGGAATGGTGAAGCCGACGTAGCATCTGTATACGGTTCTGCTTCTGTTGAGCGGTCAAGCGTACTACGGGATGAGCATCAGCTAGATCGATGACACTGTTGTCGAGTTGCATAGTGGTAGCTTGCGAATCAAGCAAATTTTCAGAGGGGTCACCATAAACCTGGGGCTCTCCATAAACCTGGGGCTCTCCATAAACCTGGGGCTCGTCACAATCCATGAAAGAGTCTTTTTCAGAGCTGTGGACATCAAGTATATATTCTTCAGGAGCATAAAAGCTCTCAACTGATGCAGGTATCAGTACGTCCTGAGGGATGGAACAAGAGAGCTTTTCTGGAAACAGCCCCAATTCCTCCGCACTTGCGCCAAAGAGTTCACAGAGTTTGGAACGAAAATAGGAACCTGGGCATTGAGAGCCTTTTTCCCAGCGTTTGACCGTCACAACCGTCGTACCCACTTGATCCGCGACGTACTGCTGAGACCATCCACGACGAAGACGTGCTTCGCGCAGGTTTGAAGTAAAGGGATTGTCGGTATTCATAGCACCATTCCTTTGGTCTATTAGCTAATTTGCCTATCAATAAGGAATTTCAGTGATGCGGAAAATGTGTGGAAATAATGCAAAATTTCGCAGAAGATTATAGTAATTAGGAACATTCAGATGTCAGGACATCAATGGGCTCACAGAGCTATGAGGTATGGGAAGAGTATATATAAGACGTTTTGAAGATCCCACATTTCGCCACTCTGTATCCATAAATAGGATTTATATATGCTTTCACCCTCATAGAGAGGTATTAAAACATTTACACTATTTCACGCACTTCTCTGAATAGTCTGAAAATCCTTCTTTCTTTTTTTATCACTTATCGTCTCTATTATAAACATTTTCGGCGAAAAAAGCAAGTCGATATCTTCTTTTCTTCTTTTTCAGGCATGGCAGGGATTTCAAAAAACGAGGTCATAGTTTCGTCTGCTGAGTGACGAGACATAGAAATCTATGTCCAGCTGCGCCAACCAATCTAGCCCGGTTACTGCAAAAAGTGTTCGCACTCTACACTATCATCCAACCGAAATTCATTAATTTATGTTATACAAAGCCGTAAAAGTAGCAATCATGAGAAAAACGAGGGCTACTATCCATAGTACTAGAACGGCCCTTTTAAAAATGTGTGCAACTAAAAGGGTATCACTAGATAAATATCCCATGAGAGCTGGAAGCGATCCTTGTCCTTGTGCAAGCCGAAGAGCGGCGATGCATGTCATTATGAGCATTGCGACAAAGATAAAAATCCACCATTGGATTGATGTAGATTGTCTCATCTTGTTTTTATCTCCTTCTATTTGGTCGAGAGTTACGCTCACGAAATTCCATCCTGGAGATGGAAAAACGTCTCAATATGAATGATGTCAATTACCTCGATCAAGTGTGACAATGACAAAAGCGTATACAATAGGTGAACTTAAAACGTCCTAAAACGTTGAAATGCTTTCGTGACATTCATTCCGCTCTAGAAACTATACAAAGTGCTACATTATATACGTAAAAGATGTTTCGATGTTCCATAAATCAGTTTCCTGGTCACCTTTCTGTCATCACATCGAGATAATTGAAGAATCTCAGTGCTGAGCCTTACGAGCCTCAGAGAAAACATCGCACTAGAAGTTTGCCTCAGCAATTGCTGAGATATGTGGGGTTCCAATACCAGTTGCCATGTCATAATCCAGGGTTGTTGGATAGTGACCATTATTATTTTCGGTCTGATTCTTCCCAGTAATATCATGAAAAAACCGGCTGTAGGAATTGTGCGACCTGAACAATTGGTACAACCCATAGCTGGCACTTCCAAAACGTGCCTTATGGACACTATCCCATAAGGTAATGATCCCAGACCACACTGGACTAGAAAGACTGGTGCCTCCGATACTTATCCAGCCCTGGTGGTATAGAGTACAGGTACTATTCGTTCCAGGATCGCCAGTACAGTATTCAGCGTAAGGTGTAAACTCATCCGCGTTGGCTGATACATCTGGCACTTCACGGCAATACTGTCCTGCAGCTGCCATATTGCAATACGGGCCTTTCTGACTAAACGAGCTAGTGACTCCTGGGCCATGTTGGAACGATGGCAGCTGCCAGAAGGCACTTATGCCTCCACCACCAGCACCTAAATCAAGGCAATAATTCAGCAGTGGGAATGTGCATGCATTCACCACATTCCAGACGGTCTCAAAATTTGTAGGATAAGATGGATGCAGGTTGGAATCCGGATCGAATGACCCAAGTGAAGTCCCACCTACGCTTGTCACAAACGGTTGTGAAGTCGGGTCGTCAACAGCAAGGCCTATTTCAGAAGGAGAGTTGCGTAGGCAATCGAAGGCTCCCGTATCACCTGCCGCACTAAATACACTCTGACCCTGAGCTGCCATCTGCATAAATGCTATCGACTCAGCCTGCACGTTTGCAAGGCCAGCATCCTGCTCACAAACTCCCCAGCTTATACTGATTGAATCAGCTAGATCATCATTGGCGATATTATAATACTCGTCGATCCCGGTAATTCCCAGTTTGTCACTGGGAGCATTATAAATCAGAATCCGGTTTGCCTTCGGAGCAATGGCAATCTGGGCTTCAATATCGGCAGCTACCTCAATATCGCCGGTATAATCGGCGGCATTGCATCCATTGGCACAGGAGCCACCAGAGATAAAAGGACCACACAGATCTCCTAAAGGACATAAAGGCGTCACTGGGCCTCCATCAACATTTATATCAACGAGAGAAACATTTTCAGAAACTCCAAAGAATGTGTGTTCATAGGTTGTAATATCAGCAACTGTATAGCCGGAAAGCTCAAAAACAGCTAATGTTGAGCCTTGTCCCTTACCACCATTTCCTAGATTATACACTGAACTGGCATCATAAATGCCAGCAATCTGGGAAGGAGTAAGACCATTGCCACCAGGAGCCGCCCCATAGTGAGGTATTGCTTTCCCTTGCCTCTGTGCCGCTTCACGCGTGGTTGTATAATGCGGGTGTAACGTATCTGTATTAGATAGCCCTGATACTGCAACAATTATATTACTCAGGCTAATGGGAATTTGCACCGGAGAATCATTCTGAAAAAAAGGCTGACCACTAGTAGCTGTATAATCATTGATAACTGTATGGAATGCTGCCTCAATGTGAGCAGTAGTTCCCGTGACGCGCTTAAGAAAAGGCGTTGGGGATGCAACAACATTCAGGTTGGCAGCATTCAGAAACGCATTTATCTGTACAATTTGCGAAGCAGAAGGTGCAAATCTCCTGTTGAATTCTCCTTTTGCTAACCAATGATGGAATTCGCTACTAGTTGAATCGTAGAGCCCTTGTAGTAAACTCTCAAGCGGCCTGTTCGGTTGTAGAACCAGTGTGATGGTCAATCGGATGTTGCTGTTGCGATGACCATTAAGATGGGCCCCTGCCGGTAGGTTGATAGTACTTCCCTGCAACGAAATATACGCCTTACTAGCATAAGCTGTAGGCAAATGGTTAATGCCAAGAGAAGTACTCAATGTTACCACTAAGCACAATATAGTTGCCAGAGAAAAAGAGGTACGTCGAAGGATAGGATATCCTCGCATTTGCATTCTCCATATATGTGAACCAGATCCTCTATTCCAAGTTGCTGATCTAGCTTGATACATTCAGGGATAGAAAAGAGGCAACAAACGTGAGTATTTCCGCCTCTTTTCTAGACCAAAGTTCCATAGGTTAATTGAAGTATAGAACTATACAATACTAATTGGACCTATGGACCTATGGTCGTCAGGTAGTCCTGGTTACAATGCACCTTTTTGCCAGATCTATAAATTAGAGCTGACTATAACCCGTATGAAGAGGCACAACCAACAACACACGAACCAACACCAGCAGCTAAGACCCCAACGGCAGTAATAAAACACGTTGAACAAACAATCTTGGATGTCTCACATAGAGAACTGCAAATACCAATAGCTACGCCTATTACTCCACTGTTCACACCGATACCTTTGAGGCAACTATTCATACACGACCAGAACTGGGTTGTACCTTGCGGAACTACCTCCATGAAAGAGCCTTGGACAGTCTTTGTTGTATTGAGCGTATGAAGTGTCCCTTGTATGATTGTCCCACCATCATGACTAAGGGTTCCTTCAAACGCGACATGTCCATCGCGAGATCCAACTGCATAAATGTGTCCTTCGGCAGTGAACGTGAACAAGCTGCTGATCGCCAAAAGAATTGTTCCGGTATCCGGTGACAGCGTTGCTCCATAGAAACTATTGTTTGCTCCCCCACCGAGGGGAATCTTTGTAACAATGAGTGATTTTCCTTGAAAAACAACTTCGACTGCTGACGCTCCTGTCTTAGTAACTGTGAACGTTTTTGCATAGTTCTGGCTTATCTCTTGCTCGAAGCGTAGATAATCCTGAGAAGCAAGAACCTCTTGGATATATTGCTGTGCCTTTGTCCCAGGCAGCGGCTTTATCTCGATGTTACTCTGTTCTGGCGTGCCTGCAGCATGAATAGGTGTAAATGGAGTAAGGCTGATAGCCGAAGCCAACGCGGCCACACCACCATGTTTTAAGAGACGACGTCGGTTTAGTGCTAATTTTCCACCTATGTGTTGAATACCTTTGAGAGTATTGTCTGACATGTAAAAGAATCCTTTCTTTTATAAAAAAACAAACACAAGAAAAGTTGTCATGCCTGAACTATCCTACTGCGATTGCTCATCATGAAGAGATTTCTTCTATTTTAGCAATAGTTGGCCGATATCCTGCAAAGAGCACCATAACGCACCCAGCAAGGGTTACTCCCATGACTAATGTCCAGGAAGAGGGCAAGGGTAATAAACTGGTACTAAACAATGCAGAAATGAAACCCAAAATCGCAATTCCCATTAATACGCTGTTTCGAATAATGCTCTTCATACTCACGATAGAGCTATGAGCACCAAAACATCCACATTGAAGAGATAGTCTCCTCCGATACACTACAATGAGCCAGAGTGTAAAGGCTCCTAGCAAGATCACAACTCCAAGGAAAGCCCATGGAAGCGACCATGTGGTGCTAAAGAGTAAGCTAAGAGCAAGTTCTAACTCGCAGAGAACAGTTATCGCAGCCAGCGGACGAGCAAAGTTCCCTAACACAAGACTCGCTTGCAGTGTGGCTATGAAGCTTCCAGGATACAGAACTTTACTAAGAGCTGCAAGAGTGAGTAGGCTCATCAGAATCAGTTGGCAACTGAGCAACAGATAGGCCATCGTAAAATGTCCTTTTGGATTCGAGGCATCAGGAGTAATAAACTAGCGTAACCCGTTTGACTACTACTCTTATCACCTCATATACTCTTTATTCCACAAAAATCATATATACCTATGAAGCAAATCATTCTCCTTTCCTGCTACACATTATTTAAATGTTTCTGTTGTAATTCCAACGCAGTAATACCTGACAGGGAGAGTATAACAGAAAAGCATGTTGTAATAAAGTATCGTCTGGTATCGTTTTTTGGTATCGTCTGGTATCGACTTGAAAAACAAAGTGTCATATTACATATTTTTCATTATTTTTATTTTAATTATTATAAATAATCCAATTATATATTATTGTATAATATATAAAATATTACCGCTAAAATTCTCTGCAATAATGGGATACGCAATAGTTCCACTATTCAAGAATGGTGCTACCATCTACTACACTTTTCCAAAGTAGTGATCATAATCAAAGAAGAATACATGAGCTTATTGACAAACAAAATTGTGATTAAATATCTGATTTAACAACTAGCATGGTTCCCTGTTTCACGCATACATAAAACAGGGAACCATGCCAGGCATTCAAAAGATGCAACAAGCTAAAATCCGCTACTACGGATGGGTCCACGAAGTCCAGGCAGTATCGTACTGAGCACCACCCTTTTGATAGGTATAGTCATATTGCAGGACCTGGCCCGAACTAATCCCACTCACCGCATACTCCCAGCGCGCAGTACTGCTGTTATACGTCATATACACATTTTGCTGCACCACGCCAGGGCGGATATAGTGCAGAATTACATAGCCAGCGGTCCAGCCACACGGTTTGAACCAGGGCAAGGCTGAAGTTGAACCGATATTTACAACGCCCGCCGTGTAGAGGCCAGTACATCCACTCGGGGTCGGCGTTGGAGTTGGTGTCGTACCGCCAGCCATCGTGTACACGCGCACATAATCGACGAGCATAGGAATCCCCGAGGCAGTAGAGGCGGACGGCGATGAGCAACCACAGATCGCATTGGGGAAGGCACCACCAATTGCAACATTCAAGATAATAAAGAACGCATGATCCACGGCATTAGCCCACGTCGTAGCATCCATGCCGGGATTGTTGGAGGATACCTGCCAGAATTGCACGCCATCCAGATACCAGCGGATCTGCTCAGGCGAAGTGCTGCGGTCAACTTCGACGCGATAGGTATGGAAAGCAGATTGGCAGGTTGTCGGCGAGCAAGATGTGTTCCCCCCTAGCCCTGTTGTCTCGTTGCACGGACCACCGGGATCAACACCACAATGGAGCGTGCCATATTCTTTATTCAGACCATTGATGTTTTCCATTGTATCGATCTCGCCAGCGAGCGGCCAGTTGGTGTAAACACCACGGAACGCAGAGCCAAGCATCCAGAACGCCGGCCAATATCCCAGTGCCGCACTCCCTGTCACATTGGGCACCTGGATGGAGGCCTCGACCGCCATCTTACCGCCAGCTGGAGCGGCGAAGCTGCTATTCCGCGTCTCGATACGCCCGGAGGTCCAATGCCCGCTCGCATCGCGAATCGGCTTAATCGCAAGGTGGCCCGCACCATCCAGATAGACATTCGCCGTACTATTTGTTTCCGACTCCACCTCGCCCGTGCCCCAGTTAGCCGCCCCACCGGGATAGCTCGTCCCAAGATCATACTGCCAGTTGGAGCCATTAGGAGCTGTGTTGGCGGCCCCGTTAAACTCATCGCCCCATACCCGATTCCAGGTTGGAGCTGCGTGGGCTTTGGGTGTTGCACCAGAAAATACAAAACTTATAGCCGTGACCAGCAATAATCCAATAAGAAGTAGCGTTACAATTCTAAGAGAGACTCGTGGTTGAGGATGTTTTACCGGTTCTTCGTGTAGAAACATCTGCATTGATTGTTCCTTTCAAGTAACTAAAAACCTGAATTATATACATCACATACGGAAACTGATAAACAGTTCCTACAATAAAACAGAACAACAAGACAGCATGACAACAGGTCTAGATAGACCATCGAGCCTGATTGCCACAAACATCGCAAACCCCACAAACGATCAGCAACGATCACCAGGGAAAAGCCGGGGAGCACCGCTTGATGCTCGTATGACCAGATGTGTTGGTAACTGGACGCGTAGCGGGTTATCTGGCATAGCATACGCAGGCGCATGCCCAGATTTGCCTGGCAAAAAATGCCTGTGTTGTCTTTTATCAGCACTATGAAGTGGATCAATCATCGTTAAGAGAACCTCGACCGCTTTGCGCCCCATCTCAGAAAATGGTTGGCGAACCGTAGTCAAAGGTGGTCTCACGTGTGCAGAGAGAATGTTATCGTCAAAGCCTATCACACTCACCTCTTCTGGTACGCGGATGTCCTGTTGTGCCGCAACCTCCAGGACGCCATATGCCATCTGGTCGTTAGCGGCAAAGATAGCAGTCGGCCATACACTTCTATCCTGTGAGAAGAGCGCCATGGCACATTGACGCCCACTTATCGGCTCAAAAGTGCCTTGCTGAAGAAGCAATGGATCAATTGGAATATTGGCATCTTGTAGGGCCTGACAGTATCCCTGATAGCGTTCAACGGCGCAATGATAGTTCTGAGGCCCTGAGATATGGGCAATACGCTTATGCCCTAGATCCAACAGATAGCGGATGCCTTCGTAGGCGCTGACAAAGTTATTCACGCCAACCCAGGGAGTCGTAATGGGGTTCTCCTGATCATCGATCATCACCAACGGGAGTCCCTGTTGAAAACGGTGAGTAAGATGATGCGAAAGCTCGCCGGGAAAAATTGCCAGTAGACCCGCGACCATCCTCATCGACAGGATATGGTCAAGCACATCGAAATGATTTCGTTCAAAACCAATACTGTACAGTACGATTTCATATGAAGTGGATTCGATGGATTGAGCAATGCCATGCATTATTTCAGGAACGGCAGGCCAGGTTAGAGGAGGAGCGAGCACGCCGATCAGGCCAGTACGCCCACCAGCCAATCCCGTAGCGGTAACATTGGGAACAAAGTGGTGCTCTTGCACAATACGCATAACACGTTCAGCGAGGGCAGGAGTAACGGATGGGTTGTCATTCAGAACACGTGATACCGTAGCTTTGGAGACTTTTGCCAGACGAGCAATATCCTGAATGGTCAGTTTTTCTTGCACTTCCGTATCCTGCTTCCTTGCAATAACAGCATAAATGCAATACGACTTTTGTTCTTAACAGTGAACAGATCGCGCGTGAAACCGGTTTCTAGTCGAAGTATAATCCAGAAATTTGCTTCTGTCAAGCCAAGAACAATATGACAATACGCTACCTCGCACAAAAAGAAAGGTTGGCGACAACAAATATCCCAAAACCGTATTTTATACATATAGTGCGCATTTCACAATCTATAAATTATAAGAATGCAAAATGCGCACTATATATATAAGAATCTGAAGCCCACTGTTAGATTCTATGGATGGGTCCACGAAGTCCAGGCAGTGTCGTACTGAGCGCCACCCTTTTGATAGGTATAGTTGTACTGCAGAACCTGGCCGGAATTGATGCCGCTCACCGCATATTCCCAGCGCGAAGTACTGCCATTATACGTCGTATACACATTTTGCTGCACCAGGCCGGGGCGGATATAGTGCAGGATCACATAGCCCGCCGTCCAGCCACACGGTTTGAACCAGGGCAAGGCTGAAGTTGAACCAGTATTTACAACGCCCGCCGTGTAGAGGCCAGTACATCCACCTGGTGCGGGGGTTGGTGTTGGTACCGGTGTTGGCGTTGTACCACCACCAGCCATCGTGTACACGCGCACATAATCGACGAGCATAGGAATCCCCGAGGCAGTAGAAGCGGACGGCGATGAGCAACCACAGACCTTGTTGGGGAAAGAACCACCGATTGCAACATTCAGAATGACGAAAAACGCATGATCCACCGCATTGGCCCACGTAGTAGCATCCATACCTGGATTATTAGAGGAGACTTGCCAGAATTGTACGCCATCCAGATACCAGCGGATCTGCTCAGGCGAATGACTGCG
Source organism: uncultured Chloroflexia bacterium (assembly GCA_963850365.1). Lineage (GTDB taxonomy): Bacteria > Chloroflexota > Ktedonobacteria > Ktedonobacterales > Ktedonobacteraceae > Dictyobacter. The sequence continues at coordinate 129,349 of CAWKKX010000025.1, read as the reverse complement.
ATCAACCTCGACGCGATAGGTATGGAAAGCAGATTGGCAGGTTTTAGACAAGCAAGCTGTATTTCCGCTTATCCCGGTTGTCTCGTTGCACGGACCACCGGGATCAACGCCACAATGGAACGTACCATATTCTCTATTCAGGCCATTGATATTCTCCATTATATCGGCCTCACCAACGATAGGCCAGTTGGTATAGACACCACGGAACCCAGAGCCAAGCATCCAGAAAGCCGGCCAGTATCCCAATGCAGCATTGCCCGTCACATTAGGCATCTGAATGGAGGCCTCAACCGCCATCTTACCGCCAGCTGGAGCGGCGAAGCTGCTATTGCGCGTCTCGATACGCCCCGAGGTCCAATGCCCGCTCGCATCGCGAATCGGCTTAATCGCAAGGTGGCCCGCACCATCCAGATAGACATTCGCCGTACTATTTGTTTCCGACTCCACCTCGCCTGTGCCCCAGTTCCATGCCCCACCGGGATAGTTCGTCCCAAGATCATACTGCCAGTTGGAGCCATTAGGAGCTGTGTTGGCAGCCCCATTAAACTCATCGCCCCATACCTCGTTCCAGGTTGGAGCTGCGTGGGCTTTAGGTGTCCCACTAGAAAATACCCAACTTACGGCCGTGACCAGCAGTAACCCAATAAGAAGCAACAGAGTTACAATCATAAGAGAGTTACGTGCAGGCTGCCGTCGGGGATCACTTAGCGGGCCCTTGTGTAGAAACATTTGCATTAACTGTTCCTTTCAATTCAAATAACTAAGAAGCCTGATTTACACAACCGCAGAAGCTACTAAACAGTTTCCATGAAAATATGACAACGAGACAGCATGACAACAGATTTACACAAGCCATAGAACCCGGTTGCCGCAGGCCCTAAAGCTCCACGAATGAGCAGTGATCGCCAGGAGCCAATCTAATCGAGAGAGGTCAATGATTTCATTCAAAGCCAACAGGCTGTAGAGCACGATTTCGTACGCGGTGGACTCGATGTATTCAGAAATGCCAATATATTATTCAAGGCCTGCCAACCAGGTTAGTGAAGGACCAGGCACGCCAAGACACGCCAATCAGACCTATACGATCACTGGCCAATTCAGTAGCAGTAATATTGGGAACAATGCGGTACTCGTGCACAATGCGCATTACCTGTTCAGCAAATTTGGAGTAAAAAACGATTTATCGCTCAGAACAGGTGATACGGCAGCATCGGAAACTCTCGCCAAACGGACAACATGCCGCATGGTCAGTTTTTTTTACACTTCTGTATCTTGCACCCTTGCAATGATAGCTTAAATGCGATATGACGTTTGTCCTTTCGGTGAACAAATCGCATGTAAAGCCGATTTCTGATCGAAGTATAATCCACAAAACAGCCCCTGTCAAGCCGCCTGCCACCAGTTTTCGCTCGCCTAAATGGTCATCATTTCATATACACCGGGAAACAACTCTCGGACAAGCAAACCATAAAGAGAGCTATTTGGATGATACTAAATAGTTCTCTTTGTATTGTATGGGAAACATGTTGTTGGAAAGGGGGCTGATACGGGAAAGTAGGGCCAGTTGGCAATAATAATATCATTATTGATGGTACAATTTACTCAATTCAGTATCCTCAGATAAGTTGTAAAGATAGTAGCTTCAGCTATCTCCCAGGATGAATATATACAATAACACTAAATATCAGGGAAAATCCATTATGGAGGTTATACTTGTCAATAGCGATTTTAGTTCATGGAGGAGCGGGCACAATTACGGAGGCGCGTGCGCCATTGGCAGTGCAGGGATGCAAAGATGCAGCAATGATTGGCTGGCGCATCTTGCAGCAGGATGGGACGGCGCTGGAAGCAGTTGAGGCAACAGTTCGTGCGCTAGAGGACAATCCTATGTTTAACGCAGGCACCGGTTCTTGCCTGGATAGAGAGGGCAATATAGAGATGGATGCAGGCATCATGGAAGGGCACACCCTCAATGTAGGATCTGTCGCTGGCATTAAACGGATCAAACATCCCATCACGCTTGCACGACACATCCTGGAGAGTCCGCATGTTCTGCTGATAGGGCCGGGGGCACAGCAGTTTGCACAGGAGCAGGGCATGACGTTGTGCGCTGATGAAGACCTGCTCACCGAACGCCAATACCAGGCGTGGAAAGAAGGGCGCAGCGTCGATCTTACATTTTCCGCTACCCCAGATCAGCACGAAACAACAAAGAAACATGGGACCGTTGGTGCAGTCGCCATCGATGGCTTCGGCATCCTGGCAGCTGCAACCTCAACAGGCGGCTTCATGAACAAATATCCCGGTCGTGTCGGTGACTCGCCACTGGTTGGTAGCGGCTTCTATGCTGATGAATATGCAGCGATCTCATGTACAGGCCATGGCGAAGACTTCACGCGATTACTTATTGCCAGGCGTACCGCCGAATTTGTCGCACATGGAGCGACCGCTCAACAGGCTGCGGATGCCGCCATCGCCTTTTTGCACAAGCGAGCCCGTGGCGAAGGGGGCCTGATTTGCATTGATCATCAAGGTAAGATTGGCATTGCAAAGAATAGCAAAAATATGCCCCATGCTTACTTTACAGAAAGCATGGCAGAAGCACAGGCTAGTGTCTAATAGTTATGGTTTATAGTATATCTATGCTCTGCAGAAATTTGCAGAGCATAGATATACTATAAACCATGTATTTATCCATTGAAATACTATATAAAATAAGTAAACAAGGTGCGAGTGCCGAAGGCATAAGGACGTATAGGAAAATCACAGAAACAAACTTTTATACCTACTTTACAAATATAGTTGATAGATAATAGCCAACCCCAAAGAAAAGGGCAAAGAGCGCCAGGCCAAAGAGTAATAAAAGAGGTATATTGATACGTCTCGGCTGCACATCAGACATATAAGAACTAGGATTTGCATTTGCATAAACAGCGTGGCGTCCTGTTTGCACGCCTTGCATATCAGTCCCAGCAATAGCAGTATTTATTTGTTCTGTCGCCGCGAAGGGTGTATTAGCACTATCGGTACGCAACGCAGCGTCACTGCCCACGCGCATGCCTGATCCTGGTAGCTGACCGGCCAATACGCCAGTACGCCTGGGAGAAAACTGCTGTACAGGCTCTTCCAGAGTAGCATTGACCGCACCAACAGGTTCAAGCGCCTCTGCCAACACCTTCAACTCGGCATACAACACCTCCGGCGCTGAGATATAGTGGGGATGCTGACGAATCACAGTACGAGCAATAGCATCACAAACTTCGGGAGGAACATTGCGCATAAAACGCAAGCGACCATCGGCTGGCGGTTCGACACTTCTGGCCTCAGGCGTGCGACCAGCTAATAACTGATAGAGCAGCAGGCCCACAGCACGAGTATCGTCGGAGCGCCGTCCGTTGCTCGCCTGCCCGGCCGGCAACTGAGGATCAGAGAGGGCAATCTCGCTACCGCCGATGACATTCCAGGAAGTAAAATAGGAAATATCAGGCGGTAGAGCGAAATTATTCACACGCACTTGCCTACGTCGATCACGAATAATCGAGGTGGGGGTAAGATCGCCGTGACATATTTTGCGGGCAGGCGTGCCAGCATACATCAATGCCTGGCACATTTGCACACCCATATCAACCACATCATAAGGAGAAAGTTGAGACTGCAGGAGAGTAGCAAAATCGTCGCCCTCCACATATTCCTGCACAATATAAAGCAATTCAGGTTCAATGATAAGATCATAGATCCCAATGATATTGGGGTGAGCAAACTGCGAAGTGGCACGAATCGCCAAGCGATATGCCGAAATATGTTCGGCAGGGGCGATCTTTACCGCAACTGGCCGTTGCAGTACCTGATCAACAGCCTGATAGACCGTACAAGCTTGCCCCTGCTGTATCAGACGCTGAAGCATATAACGTCTATGAATGACCCGGCCTGTTTCCACTGTAAGCCTCTCAAGATTACGCAATTTTACTTCCTTACATTCAGATGACAAGGAGCGTTAAAAACCTGATTTGCATTTCCTAATGCAAAACGCTTGAACTTTTCGGTATTCTCATATATAATCCTCACCATGTGAGCGGCCTGGCTGAGACAGAAAATCGATCCGCTTGAGGATACTGAAAAGAGGATACTGAAAATAATTAGTGTTAATATATATCCTGTAATGCCAGAGTTACCGCACCCATAAGACCAGCATCTAATCCAAGGTTACCTGCCACAATACGTAGAGACTGACAGGCCTCAGGAAGACACAAAGCCTGCACACGCTCACGCAACGGGATAAGCAACTGGTCTTCAGCATGCGTCCCCTGAGCTACAGGTCCGCCAAGAATAATGATACTGGGATTGACCAGATGAACGATATTTGCCAGTGCAATACCTAGATAAGTATGTACATTATGTATCACATGGAGAGCAATTTCGTCGCCCTGGGCAGCCAATTGCAACACCTGAGCCGCGCTTATGCTCTCAGCCCTTGCGCCCGTCAGTTGCTGAATGGCCGCCTCAGTCGCAGGATACTCGGCCGAGAGACCAATCATCATACGCACAATTGCCTGTGCCGATGCAATTGCCTCAAGATGACCAAAACTGCCACAAGAACATTTAGGACCATCCTCTTTCACCAACATATGCCCAATCTCGCCAGCGGTACTGGTTGTGCCATGATAGATACGTCCATTAACGATCAGGCCCCCACCAATACCACGTCCCAGGCCAACATAGAGTGCTACACGTTCGCCCATGCCAGCGCCATAAGCTACCTCAGCCAAAGCGGCAGCATTAGCACTATTATCAATGATACATGGAGCTGCTAATTTTTCCGCAAGATAATCTTGCAACGGAAAATCATCCCAGTTGTGCGCATGACGTAGCTTCTTGATCAGACCATGTTTGGCATCCACCAGGCCCCCAAGAGCGACACCAACGCGCAAAATGCGGCCAGCGCTCAATCGTTGAGGATCAGTCACCTCAGCAAGCATTTGATCTAACAAAGCCAGAACAGTTTGTGTATCAGAGACATGTGCTAGAGGGCGACAAACACGATGAAGAATAGTGCCTTGCAGGTCAGCCAGGGCTACAGATTGATAGGCACCACTGCCACTAATTTCGATACCAACAACATATCCCTGAGTAGCCAGCAATTTACCAGTAATTCTTTGTACTGCAGGCTGCTCTGGATAATCAGACCTGGCAGATCCAGCGGTTATAGCAGAAATGGGCTGCGTAGACATGGCCTGCTCTCTCTTTCCCTTATCAATTCCTCAGTCAACCATTTTTTTAGAAGCAGCATTATCCCCTGATCGACGTATTCGCGTACGAGTGTACAGATGTACATCCCTCTAGATATTCTTGCAATACACGAAACATATCTCAGACCGAGTAACTTACATTATCCTATCTTTAGCAACCAGGATTGAGCATTACCGGGCAACGAAGTCAGTATATCATAAGGAGGCTGGAACGCAAAGATTGCTAGTATGGCAGTCCCAGTTTCCCCTGAAGTACCATTATATTACGCCGGCAATATAAAAATAGTGCCATACTTGCATATTTCTACTCGTTTTGACGACGGAAGAGCAAGAAAGTCACTTCCACTGTTGCCTCTACTTCTTCTAACTGTTTTAGTGCCACGCGGGACTCAGTTGAGAGGTGCCAATAGTTCGGAGTCATCATCACCAACCAGACAATTTCAGGCTGGTGCAGGCGCAATGTATATATAATCGTACGCGTCGTGAGCAAGAGGAATTGGGTAGAAAACTGTTCAACCACATGCTGCTGCTTGTTCTCTTCCATATTTAATAAGTGCAGGCTAGTCCGCAGCTCGTGCAGGTGGGAGGGACCGGGAATAGCCACGAGCAACAGAGCACCAGGCGCAAGCACACGCGCATATTCCTCAGTATTGCGCGGCGCGAAAATGTTGAGCATGACTTGAATGGTTGCATCTGACAAGACAAGCCGCTCTTTGAGATTGGCAACCAGGAAATGGATCTCCGGGTAGCGCTTCGCGGCCAACTTGATCCCATCCTTCGAAATATCGATGCCCAGGCACAATGGTTGTTGCACCTGGGGCTCGCTAGACGCGTTGAGCTCGTTGGATTTATTAGCCGTAAGATATGTATGCAAGCGAGCAAGATAGTAACCCTCACCACAGCCAGCGTCGAGTATACGGATTTCGGGCGTTGGTCCGACTGGCCCATACGCTTTTACGAGCGTATTTATAGTATCGGATACAGGTTGATAGTAGCCCTGGCCAAAAAGCTGCGGCGGGCGAGCAACATCTCTTTTGTATCACCGGGCAAATTTTTGCGCAGCAGATTAACGTAGCCCTCGCGTGCAATATCAAATGCATGTGCTTTCTCACACACCAGCGCAGTTTGTTGGAGCGTAAATTGCGAGCCACAAATGGGACAAGCAAGGAAGGCGATCAGCGAATTCATGTCAGCCATAATAAACCTTTGTATTGTTTACTTACTATATATTTTTGTAATTTCACAACTATTTGCTGTGCGAAAATATATAGTAAAAGATTAGACGCACGACGAAGCCGCGCAAAATCAGTAGATTAAGAAAGCAGACGAGATGGGAAACGAGGCATTGTCGCCATACGAATAGTCATGTCTCTATTGCACGTTTACCCATCTATGCTAGAATGATTATAGAATACTTTGATGTCAGGAATAATAACGAACGATATCGTTAATGATGTTTTGTAGAGAGTAGCAAGGAAGAAGAAGCATGGAATACGCGGTGCTTGGTGGCGGTGCATTAGGGCTGATGACAGCATATCGACTTGCGCAGGCGGGTCAGACGGTGATGCTTTTCGAGCAAGAAGAGATGGCAGGCGGCCTGGCAGCTGGATTTCGGATCGAGGATAGCTGGCTCGAAAAATTCTATCACCATATATTTCGCTCGGACAAAACGGTGATCAAAGTAATTGAGGAGCTGGGCCTGGGAGATCGCCTGGAATGGAGTAGTCCACGCACGGTCAGTCTGGTGGGAGGCAAGAATTATCAGCTCGACTCACCTATCTCGCTTTTACGTTTCCAACCCTGGCGTTTTGATGAGCGTATACGCGTGGGGGCGGTGATGGCGTTTCTCAAATTAGCCAATCCAAACTGGCTGGAGGGCCAGACAGCGGATGCCTGGCTAAGCAAATGGCTGGGTAAGCATGCATACCAGATGGTTTTTGAACCCCTCTTCCAGGGGAAGTTTGGCGCTCTCTACGATAAGATCGCACTCCCATGGTTCTGGGCACGCATCCATGACCGCACCACGCAACTGGGATATCTAGAAGGTGGCTTCCAGGATATCTACGAGGGCCTGGCAAATCGCATCAAGCAACTGGGGGGGAAAGTCTTATTAGGTAACAAGGTCGAAGAAGTTGAAAGGGCAAAAGGGACGAATGGACGCTGGAACGTCAGGACCAGCCAGGGGTCATGGTCTTTCGACCGGGTTGTATCAACATTGCCAACACGTCTAACTTGCCGCCTTATACCGGAGCTACCCACAGAGTACCGGGAAAAATACGACTGGGGGCAGGCCTATGGGGCACATTGTCTCATCCTCGCCCTGGATCGCCAGCTCACCGATAGTTATTGGATCAACATTTGTGATCGCGGCTATCCCTTCACCATACTCGCTGAGCACACCAATCTAAGACCGCCCGCAGAATATGGTAATCGCCACCTTATCTACCTTGGCAACTACCGCCCCATGAACGATCCACTCTTTAAACAAAGCAAAGAAGAAGTCATGCGAGACTTTTTCCCCCATGTGCAGCGACTCGCACCAGCGTTTAATCCAGAATGGGTTAAAGAGAGTTGGATGTTTCAAGCGGCTTATGCACAACCAATAGTCACAACCGATTATCGTGAGCATATCCCACCGCTAGACACTCCACTGGAAAATCTCTGGATAGCAAACATGTTCCAGGTCTATCCGCACGACCGAGGACAGAACTACTCATTTGAATTAGCCGAGAAGCTAATCAAGAAAATCTTGTGATATATCTAATATAAATGAACTGCACCCCAACTGTGCTAGACCTCTTGTCAAAGTTTCACGAGGTATGTTATACTAGGTATAAGCAGAGTAGGTATCGTAGATCAAAGTATACACCAAACGAGTATAGGCCAGATCAGGGATATAGGCTCAGCGAATGACGGATAAGTTCAGCGATTTTATTGCATGAATGTCATCGGGGTGTAGCGCAGTCGGCTAGCGCGCAGCGTTCGGGACGCTGAGGTCGGAGGTTCAAGTCCTCTCACCCCGACCAGGATGACACATACTTCCCAGGAGGGAGTCAGGAGCAGCAATCCCAACAAGGATCAGCAATGCTACACGACATGAGTATGTGTCATATTGTTTTCTTCAGGTATAGACAAAGGAGATCAGAGAATGCAGGGATATCAGATAAGAACGACAATCACACGGGATGATTGTTGCCTGATAGCTCTGCATGTCATCGCAAGTAGCATAAGTGCATTAGCGGTGGTAAGTCTAGGAGACTTTGTTATGCCTACCTCGCCTGGACATGCAAACATTCCGAACGATTATCCACCCAATCGTCGCAGGCGGCGATAGGAGCCGAAGGGTGGGGCAGTATGGCCCATCCGATGCGGTTCCTTTCCCTCGCTGTCTGTGTGTGTTATCGGCTCTGACAGAGAGGAAGGAAAGCCATTCATGCCTGTTCTTGTGTTGAATTCCTCATTACAGCCACTCTCGGTTATACCCGAACGCCGTCTCATCGTGTTACTCTCCAAGCAGAAGGTAACATTTGTCGATGATAAAGTTCGTGAGTTGATCGAGGAGAGCATTAGCGTACGACGTCTTGAGCTGGAACGCCCTGTCATTGTGCAGTTGCTAGCCAATGTACGGGTACCTCGCGTTGCCCTGCAACCGACGCGCTCAAACATATTGTTACGCGACGACGAGACGTGCCAGTATTGTGGCAAACGCAGCAGGGATCTAACTCTAGACCATATTATTCCGCGCTCACGTGGGGGGCAGAGTACGTGGGAGAACCTTGTGGCATGCTGCAAGCACTGTAACGGGAAAAAGGGAAATCGTTTGCTCAAAGAGGTAAACATGCACCTGCTCCGTCAGCCGCGTGCCTTGTCGCAAGAGTACGCCGGGTTCTTTTTGCTACGCTATCCCAAGCTCCGCGCCGCCTATGAGGAGTTCCTCATGAGTGCACAGCAGAGCGCGTAATCTACTATCAGGGGTGTGCCAGTTCGATATATGTTTTGTGGCATACCCCACCCCTGATTCGCTTCATCATGTCATTTCTCCTTCCACAATCAGCTCGGTAGTGGTTACGAACAAGTTGACAATACCTTCCTTATTTGTAAATTGCACAATACTATAAGTCAAGTTAAGAATTCGTAGTTTTTCCCCTGAGAACGAGGCTTGACATTTTAGATTTCTTTCAGTATCATCGATGAAGATGAATAAAGTAAGAAGAAGTTGTTATAGAACCTTTAGAATGACTATGTGGTTATCTAAAAACAAAAATAAATCAATCATGCAAAATTGCTCTACTGAAAAGTTGCATTGAAGAAAGGCAAGGAAAGCATTGTGTCCACGGAACATTTCGACGTTTTCTTAAGCCATTCGCATACTGACGCTGTTTGGGTGGAAGAGCTAGCCAATCGTTTGGAGGACGAAGCAAAGCTCCACGTCTGGCTGGACAAATGGGTGCTTATACCTGGTGGGCTCTGGCAACCGGAATTGGCACGTGGCCTTGATCAGGCCGCTAGTGTTGCCGTGTGCATAGGTGAACATACTCCTATAGGCTGGTGCCGGGAAGAGATGGAAAGGGCTCTCAATCGGCAGACCAAAGACTTATCCTTTCGTGTCATTCCCGTCCTTCTTCCCGGCTCCAAGAAAGAGTACATCGACAATTTTCTTGAGCTGAGAACATGGGTAGACTTCAACATGGCTAATCCCGCTTACGTCTTTCATTTATTAGTGTGCGGCATCAAAGGTGTTCCCCCGGGCCGCTGGCCTCCAAGATAAAAGGTAGTTGATTCACTGATAATTCACTAAGGAATTATGGGAAGATGACAAATCGTGTCGGGCAGCAATTGGGAAACTATAAACTAATCAGGCCCCTCGGCCAGGGAGGCTTCGCCGATGTCTACCTAGGTGAGCATATCTATCTCAAAACCCAGGCTGCCATCAAAGTGCTCCAGATGCGCTTGACTGGTAACGATATGCAGAGCTTCCTTAGTGAAGCGCAAATCATCGCTCGCTTGCGGCACAATAATATTATTCGCGTACTAGAATTTGGTGTTGAGCAAGATAACCCCTACCTGGTAATGGACTATGCTCCAAAGGGTACGCTGCGCGATCGTCATCCCAGAGGCGAGTTCTTGTCGCTGGCTACCATTCTCCCCTATGTGAAACAGATCGCAGCCGCCCTACAATATGCCCATGATCAGAAACTAATACATCGGGATGTCAAGCCAGCGAATTTTTTACTTGGTGCGAACGACGAAGTATTATTGAGTGACTTCGGTATTGCTACTCTCGTACAAGATTCTCTTTCTATAGAAACGGGTCAGGGAGGAGTCGCCGGAACTATTCCTTATATGGCTCCTGAACAGATTCAGGGCAAGGCACGACCTGCTACTGATCAGTATGCTCTGGGCGTTATTGTGTATGAATGGCTGTGTGGGCGTCCACCTTTCCGAGGCTCCTTTGCTGAAATTGCTGTCGAGCATATGCAGATGGAACCTCCCTCCTTGCGCAAACAAGTCTCAAGTATCTCTTCTGACCTCGAAGCGGTTGTATTCAAAGCTCTGGTCAAAGCTCCGCAAGAGCGTTTTGCCACTGTCCAGGCCTTTGCCGATGCTCTTGATTATGTGTACCAGCACGAACGTCCAACACTCCCCTTTAATAAAATTACATTGTCTGCGCCCGCTTCGCCATTCGCTATTACAGACGTGTCACAATTCGTACCGGACGAAGAAAAGACTCGGGCTCAGCTTCCCTCACCCACCCAATCCATCGAAGAATTTGTTACTATACAACTACCTGCTAATCCTCCGCAAGTTTTTCCGTCAACCGTAAATGCGGCTGCTAACACACTTTTCAAAGCGTGCCCTTTCTGCGGAACCAACAACAATCCAGATGACACATTGTGCTTAAAGTGTGGTAATCTCTTAATGCTTAATACAGCTTCTCAGGAAATCTCTCAAGTAGATCCGACTTCCCCTGGTATGTCATCTCCTCCGAGTCCATATAATTTGGGGATTGCTCCACAGTCGGCGCAGGCTCAACCACCTAGTGCAGTTGCCTCTGACCCGTGGGCACCGCGAAAATCTGCACCCACTTATGATTCATGTCCCTATTGTGGTGCCGAGTGTAGGCCCGGAGATAATTTCTGTCTCAATTGTGGCAACCGCCTGACGGGGGATGCTAACTCTCCTCAAAACTCAGCAGCAGAAAACCCTACATATCAGGCTGCGTATAATGATCCAGGTACCATCGGTACCCATTTTGCGCCTAATTGGGCAACAGTGGTTCCTGTAGATCAATGGGAGCCATCCATTATTGCTCCTCCTATTCCTTTGACGCAGTATAGTCATCTCACTCAAGGTGAGATCAAAGAGCGGCTATTGAGGGAGGCTGACGAGCACTATAAAGCCGCACGCTACAAAGATGCAGTCGCCGTCTATCAAAGCGTTATCCAGATGGATGTTCAAGATGTCTATGTATACGGCAAAAAGGGCAACGCGCTAGGGAAATTGGGTCGCACAAAAGAGGCTCTTGATGCCTATACAACCGCTTTAAAGATCGATGAAAAGCATGGTTCACTTTGGAGTTCCAAGGGTGATATGCTGGCAAAACTACGTGCCTATGATGAAGCTTTGTTGGCCTATAATAGGGCTCTGGAACTAGAATCCACAGATGCTATTACCTGGGCGCACAAGGGAAATTTGTTGCATAAACTCAAGAACTATCAAGAAGCCGTGGTTGCCTATAGCGCTGCTTTAGCTCTCAACCCGAGAGATGTTTATTGCTGGACCGCCAAGGGCAATGCACTCTTTAGTTTAGAGCGTTATGATGAAGCTTTGATTGCCTATACCTGTTCCCTGGATTATGCCCCTAAAAAAGCTGCGAATTGGGAGGCGAAAGGCGATGCGCTCTCCAAACTAAAACGTTATGCCGAGGCCCTGCTTGCCTATGAACGAGCCAACATTTTGAATCCCAACAAATCCACTCTTAGGCATAAATGCGATATGCATCGCGAACTGAAGCGTCGCCAGGAGGAACTCGAAAGCAAAGTGCTCGAAGAAGAGGAACGCAAGCGTCGCCAGGAGGAACTCGACAAGAAACGCCCACTGGTAGATCAGGAACATAAACGCCAGCAGCAAGAAGACTTTCGTACTGGAACCACGCGCTTTTCATATCGGAAACGCGGGCTTCGGCCGCGCGACAAACCAGATGCAACCCAACGTGTGAAAGTATTCGATGTCTTTCTGAGCTATTCACAGGAAGATGCTCCATGGGTAGAAGATCTGGCCAGAGACCTTGTGGATGAAGGAGGTTTTCAAGTTTGGCTTGACAAGTGGGTTCTCATAGCAGGTAAACCCTGGCTATCAGCGAAGGCTGAAGCCATTGAACAAGCACGGGCGTGTGTCGTTTGCATTGGCGCGGAAACGCCAGTAAGTTGGTTTGAACAGGAAATCCAAAAGGCCATCAACCGGCAAGCTACCGACTCCAGCTTTAGCGTTATTCCCATCTTGCTGCCTACTGCAAAAATATTACTACCTGGTACAGAAAATGAGGATATGAAAGCCAAGATGAAGAATTTTCTTGAGCTAAACACCTGGATAGATTTTCGTAAATTTGACTACGAATATGCCTTTCACTACCTCGTATCGGGTATAGAGGGCAAGCCACCAGGAAGATGGCCTCCAGAAGAGGCGAATAGTGTTACGCGAGATTTGCAGGCCGAACGGAAATTAAGACTACTCAGGCGCTTTAAGATGGAAGGTATCGTCGACGAGAGCCTTGTGGTTGGTATCCAACTCCAGATTCTGAACAAATTTTTTCTCAGCACAGAGGATAGTGCCGATGAATAAGCGCAATTACGATATCTTCCTCAGCTATAGCCAGCTGGATGCCCAGATTGCTCAGCTTCTTGCTGCCAGCCTCAGTGATAATGGTGTGCGCGTCTGGTTCGATCAATGGGAGCTCGTTCCAGGGCAAGATTGGGGTGATCTACCCAGGCAAGCTATGGAACAATCGGGAGCCATCGGTATTTGTATTGGCTCAAATAGTATAAATAGGTGGAACGAACAAGAATTGGATATGGCGCTAAGTATACACCACCTTAGCCTCATTCCCATTCTACTTCCAGGGGCCGGTTCTATTGATATCCCAGCCACGCTTAAAGATGTCGTAGCCATTGATTTCCAAGAGGGGGTTACCAGTCCCGTGGCCCTGAATCGACTCATAGCCGCAACATTGAGGGAAGAGGCTTCCGATCTCTCACCTACAGAGCTAGAAGTGGGTGATCGTCTGCGCTGGTTCGATGATCCTCGTGGTGCGCTGCGTTACTACCAGAAAGCTTTAACGACCGTGCTCGAAAAATCTGGCAACGAGCATCAAGATGTTACCAGCATTCGCAATCGTATCGGTAGCGTTTTACAAGATTTAGGCGACCTGAAAAAGGCGCGTAGCGAATTTGAGCAAGCGAGAGCAATCGATACACTTAGCTACGGCCCATCTCATCCCAAAGTCGCACGCGATTTGAACAACCTGGGGAGCGTCCTTGCCGATCTCGGCGATTGGCTGAGTGCTCAGACCTGCTATAAAAAAGCATTGAGTATCGATGTGGAACATTACGGCGCACATCATCCGCGTATAGCCACAATCATGAGCAATCTAGGTTTGGTTTACAAAAGCCAGGGAAGCTTTTTAGAGGCCAAAGCGAGCTTTGAACAAGCCCTGAGCATTCATCAAACTACTTTTGGGCAAAATCATCCGAAGGTAGCGACCGATATGAATAATCTAGGCGGCATCGAGTTTGATCTAGGTAATTTTGTAGAAGCCAAAGCCAATTTTGAGCAAGCCAACGCCATTTTTGCTCAGGCTCTAGGTGACGATCATCCTCTCACACGCATAACCGCCCAGAACCTATCAACACTTTTTCTCATGATGCAAGGAGGCTCCCAGAACTATGATAGCGTGGAAAAAAATTTACAAGAAGATCTGGAGCTGGCTCGTCAGACTGGCTATCGTGAAAATATCACCTACTTGCTCACCAATCTTGGCACTATCGTAGGTACGCAAGGCAATTATGCGCAGGCCGAAAAATATCTGCAAGAAGGGTTGGCCCTCGCTCGCCAGATGGAACATCGTGAGCGCATTATCGATCTGCTAATCAACCTGGGAGCAGTGGCCATTAAGCGTCGAGAGTATGCCAGGGCCCAGGCCTGCCTGCAAGAGGGTCTGGAGCTGGCTCTTCAGATGGGATATCGTGAAACGATTGGTACAATACTGTCTAATTTAGGTGTCCTGGTTCAATATCAAGGCCACTACCAACAAGCAGAGCAATACTTCCAGGAGGGTCTGGAGCTAGCATATCAGATTGGACATCGTGAGCGAGCTAGTGCATTGCTGACTAACCTTGGAATGCTTTTCCGTCGCCAGTCAGATTATGAACAAGCCAGAATATACTTCGAGAAAGGTTTGGAGCTGGCCCAACAGATAGGACACGCTAGAAGAATTACCTCCTTACTCGAAGATTTGCACACGCTGGAAGATGAGCAGAATGATATATCTACTTCCATATAGCCTCTGCCACTAAAATTATTACACTCTCTAGGGTTGTGTTGCAAGAAATTGAGGAAAGACAAAATGAGTGTGAAGTGGCTCTGCTTGTTCAGTTTAGACGGCTCCTTCGAAGAGTTGAGCGACCAATGCAACCAGCCCTTTCACATCTCCTTTTGCCACGCCTTGCACCTGTCCTTTCCGGACCATGTTCATGATCTCGAATCCTTGGAGGGTTCGCCAGGCAGTCTCAAAGGAAAAGAAGCCCATCCCTTACCTTGTCAATCACTTGATGAAGCGGTGATCTTGCTCGATGCGTCAGTGGATGAGTCGCTACGTTCGACAGACGTTATCCTTTTCCAAATCTGATATCGCTCATCAGAAGTTCACCAGGTGGTTTATTGTTCAGTATAACATGGGCCTATCACTTACCATCTAACCACTACCGACCAGATGAAGCCGATGACAAATAGTACCTGTGACAAAAAACCCTGCCCAAATGACTATCAGCCATACAGGTTAATAACTTTATTGAAGTAGGGAGAAAAGTACTTGTGATTGATTCAATACAACAAGCAGGAGAGGGACTGTCCTATGAGTAACACATGGGACGAGTCACGTCTCGCCCTGCGCCAGTTCCTACAGGAAAATATGGAGCCACTAGAAGGTATCATTCGCTCGTATGTGGTGCGTACAGGGCTTGCACAAGGCGAGGCAGTCCAGGGTACAGCGATAGATATTCTAAACGAGGCAAGCGTAGAAGCACTGGCCCATCTTGAAAATTTTCACACTGTTCGGCAGCCTAGAGCCTGGTTTCTAGGGATAGCAGCTAACGTGATTAAACGTCGGTGCACAACTATTGCTAGAGACAGGAGAAAGGAATTCCCAATAGGCATACTTAAGTCTGAGCACGAGACAGAAAGTGAAAGCGACTTCTTTGATCAAATAACCCAATTAACATATGCGGGGCCCGAACAGGAATTTGAGGCACACGAACAGGTAACAGAGATGCTTGCTCTGGTCTCGCCCGATGACCGTTATGTGCTCCAGTTGGCATTTGTACAAGATTTGGATACGCACAGTCTGGCCCTTGCCCTCCACGTCTCACCTGGTACAGCCCGCATGCGCCTGCACCGTGCACTGAATCGTTTGCGGGCAGCGTGGCACAAGCAAGAGAAAAGGGAGAGAGAATATTATGCATGAACAAGAAATGACCAGGCAGCAACGTCTGTCCTACGAAAAAGTTCTCTATCAATATACGTCAGCCCTCGAAAAAGGAGATCTTGATGAGATCATCCCCATCCTGAACGACGCAGAAAATGACTCACTCCTAGAGCAGATGATTATGGAAACACATGAAGCTTATCTACAGCAAGAACAAAACATTCCTTCGCAGTCACCACAGCTAAACAGACATGCAAATACTAGTCCCAGGCTGATCAAGCGTACATCATCTACACATAAGACATACCACTTCGCACCTTTTCAGGTGATAGCGGCCGTCTTTTTCGCCACAGTGCTCATTGGAAGTGCCATCATCCTCTTCAACTTCCGTACTACTAGTTCCACCATAAGCCAGGATGGTAAGAAAGTAGCATCCACGTCTAATAATATCACTGTGATCTATACAAGTAGTAGCACCACAGATAACCTTATCGCACAACGCATCGATACTGGCGCAACCATCTGGCGCTACCCACTCGGCCCGTCCAGCATGAATAGCGGCGATGCAAAACTACTTATACAGGATCACATTGTTTACGTCGTTCACAATAAGCAGGTGCAAGCGCTACAAGCCAGTAATGGCAAACTTCTCTGGAATTGGAAGACACAAGAGGGATCAGAGCTTGTAGCTGTAGAAAGAGCAATCCCATTTCAACTTATTGTTGAACATGATCGGTTATATGTGAGTGGCTACCTCGGAGGTAAACTCTATGTGTTGAACGCGAGGAATGGAGCCATGCTCTGGCAATACGATTCCACGCAAGGTTCTCTCGCACCCTTATTAACTGTCCACGACGATGTCGCCTACGTTCTCACAAGAGGCGATGACAATGACAACGGTCTCAAAGCATTACGTGGCGCAGATGGCACCGAGATTTGGACTTCGCAACCGATGGCTAAGCCACGCTCAGTTACAAGTAATGATAACGTCCTTTATGTGCAGATAATGACTTCTAAATTCGCACAATTGCCCTTTACACTCATGGCATTAGATAGTAGAAATGGACAACTTATCTGGTCTGTTGCTATGCAAGGGGATATACAAGGTCCACTGATTTTTACGCATGGATCAGTTGTATTATTCGATGGTAACAACTTCTGTGCTTATCGCGGCAGCAATGGCACACAGATGTGGTGTACAAAAAATAAGCCTGACATAAACATTAGCAACTATAATATACAGAGTATAAATGACATCGTTTATGGAGCATATAGCTCATTTGTAGGTATTACTAATACTCAGAGCTTTGTGGTAGTGCAGGCCATAAATGCCAATAATGGCAACATACTCTGGTCTCGGCAGATAAAAGATGCAAATACAAGTTTTACCAACGCAGGCGATTCTCTGATCTTCTTCGCCCATAATACCCTTCAATCACTTAGCTTCAATGATGGGCACACGCTCTGGCAAACTCAATACAATGATCACAATAGTAGCATTATCTGTATTGCGGCTGGTGTAGTATAATGGCACAAAATACATTGTTCTTATAAGTACAGTAGACTGGCATCGTCGGTTAGCTGGCTCTATAATTAAGAAGGTATCTGAACTTAAAGATACGAAAGGTTACTGTAAAAAGGAGAACATGCGATGTTTATTGCTGTTAATAAGATTGCCGCCCCAGCTGCACAGCATCAGCGAATGACTGAAGCTTTCACGAGGTCAATGCCTACACTAAAGCAATTTGCGGGCTTCGTCGGCTTTGAGCTATGGATCAGCGAAGAGGAAAATACTGTGATGGCCGTGTCACAGTGGGAATCGAAAGAGGCCTACGAGGGGTACATCCATAGCGAGACGTTCAGGAGTCACCACGGAGGTGCCAGCAGCGAGCAGGCAGGTCCACATGCTAATGTTTCTTACTATCTCAGCAAGAAACTTAGCTAACAATATCAAACGGCATTTTGAACGTTACCAGCTTTTGTGCTTCGCGAAGCACAAAAGCTGGTAACGTTCAAAATGCCGTTTGATATTGAGAAAAGAAGCCACTTGTGTGGGCAGGTGAGACGGCGATTTCCTATTTTCCCATGCAGTTGCCCACACAGTATCATCGGGGCTCAAGAGCTTAACTTCCGTGTTCGGGATGGCAACGGGTGTACCCTCTTCGCTCTTATCACCGGCTCACCTGCACACACAGGTGGCTTCTCATGCACTTCTTTTCACAACTTCTGATTGTTCTTCCCTCAATTTTGCCGAGCGCGTTGCTGCGTTCGAGCAAGCGTTGAAGCAACGGTGGTTCACAAACCAACCACCTCCACGACGAAGATACTTTTCTTCATACAAGCCGTACGATCATTAGGGCGACTTAGCTTCGTGCGTTACCACACGTCCACCTGTCGTCTATCTACCAGGTCTTCTTCCTGGGATCTTGATCACACGCAGTGATGGGAAGACTCATCTTGGGTGCGGCTTCGCGCTTAGATGCCTTCAGCGCTTATCCCTTCTTGACGTAGCTATCCAGCTCTGGCCCAGGCAGGCCAACTGGCTCACCAGCGGTCAAGCCATCTCGGTCCTCTCGTACTGGAGATGACGCCCCTCAATCTTCCTACGCCCACGACGGATAGAGACCGAACTGTCTCGCGACGTTCTGAACCCAGCTCGCGTGCCGCTTTCATGGGCGAACAGCCCAACCCTTGGGACCTACTCCAGCCCCAGGATGCGACGAGCCGACATCGAGGTGCCAAACCTTGCCGTCGATGTGAACTCTTGGGCAAGATAAGCCTGTTATCCCCGGGGTAGCTTTTATCCGTTGAGCCACACTCCTTCCACTCGGGAATGTGGGATCACTAAGTCCGACTTTCGTCCCTGCTCGGCCTGTCCGCCTCGCAGTCAAGCTCTCTTGTGCCTTTACACTCTATGCGGGTGATGTCCATCCACCCTGAGAGAACCTTTGAGCGCCTCCGTTACTCTTTGGGAGGCGACCGCCCCAGTCAAACTACCCGCCTGGTCCTGTCTGCTTGCCAGTTTATGGTCACGCATGAGATACAACACACAGCAAGAGTGGTATTTCACTGTTATCTCCCCCACCCCCACAAGGATGAGTTCGCCGACTCCCACCTATCCTACGCATGCTCCGCCTCATATCCGGGCCAAGGTGTAGTAAAGCTCCACGGGGTCTTTTTGTCCTGTCGTGGGTAACCCGTATCTTCACGGGTACTTCAATTTCGCCGAGTCCTCTGTCGAGACAGCGCTCAACTCGTTACTCCTTTCGTGCGGGTCGGAACTTACCCGACAAGGAATTTCGCTACCTTAGGACCGTTATAGTTACGGCCGCCGTTCACCGGGGCTTAGATTCGCAGCTACGTGCACCGCTCCTCGTAACCTTCCGGCACTGGGCAGGAGTCAGCCCCTATACTTCCACTTTCGTGTTCGCAGAGACCTGTGTTTTTGGTAAACAGTCGGTTGAGCCAATTTCTTGCAACCCCCTCATGCTCTCCGAAGATCACATTACTAGGGCACCCCTTCTTCCGAAGGTACGGGGTTAATTTGCCGAGTTCCTTAACAGAGGGTCGCTCGTTCACCTGGGGAGATGTCCCCCTGCCTACCAGTGTCGGTTTGCGGTACGGGCAGAGATCGTTCTGACTAGAGGCTTTTCTTGGCGGCATGGGGGCCGATGACTTCCGCCTGATTGCTCAAGCTCGGTGCTACTGTCACGCACTGGAAACCGGGATTTGCCTCGGCTTCACGCTTCATATAACACGCCCACCCTGTCCATTTGGTGGGTTCACCTTCCCTACCGCGTCCCCCCCTCGTTCATAACGAACGTCTCTGGTGCAGGGATATCCTACCTGCTTGCCATCGCCTACGACTATAACGTCCTCGGCTTAGGACCCGACTGACCCTGGGACGATTGACGGTGCCCAGGAACCCTCAGGCTTTCGGTGTGTCTGGTTTTCACAGACATGACGCTACTCATTCCGGCATTCTCACTTCTGTTCGCTCCACCAGTCCTTACAGTCTGGCTTCTCCGCTCACAGAACGCTCCCCTACCAATATGTTCCGAAAAACATATTCCATGGCTTCGGTAAATGACTTTAGCCTCGCTACGTTGTCGGTGCCACTTCACTCGACCAGTGAGCTATTACGCACTCTTTCAATGGTGGCTGCTTCTGAGCCAACATCCTGGCTGTTTTTGCGAACTGACTCCCTTTGACACTCAGTCATTACTTAGAGACCTTAGCCGATGGTCTGGGCTGTTTCCCTTTCGACGACGAAGCTTAGCCCCCGCCGTCTCACTTGCGTTCACTCATCTTGTGGCATTCGCAGTTTGGTTGGGTTTGGTAACCAGCACTTGGCCCCTAGCCCATTCAGCGCTCTACCTCCACAAGACCTGATACGCAGCTGTACCTCAATACATTTCGGGGAGAACCAGCTATCTCCACGTTCGATTGGAATTTCTCCCCTATCCACAAGTCATCCCCTATTTTTGCAACAATAGTGGGTGCGAGCCTCGACGGACTGTTACATCCGCTTCACTCTGCTCATGGATAGCTCACGTGGTTTCGGGTCGCATCGTCGCTACATGCGCTCTCTTCAAACTCGGTTGCCCTGTGGCTCCCCAGCTTTAGCGCTGGTTAACCTGGCAACGACGATGCACTCGCCGGATCATTCTACAAAAGGCACGCCATCAGTCCTTAGTTCCGCAACGGAACAGTGACCTCTGACTGCTGGTGAGTACGTGGTTTCAGGGTCTCTTTCATCCCCCTCTCGGGGTACTTTTCACCTTTCCCTCACGGTACTTGTTCGCTATCGGTCGCACATGGTCTTTAGCCTTGGAGGGTGGTCCCCCCAGTTTCCCACAAGATTTCACGTGTCTCGTGGTACTCAGGATCCCGATCCACCGCACCTGATTGTACTCTACGGGGCTCTCACCCGCTCTGGCGACGCCTTCCAACGTCTTCGAGTAATCTAGTTTGGTTTGATATCGGTCCTACAACCCCGCATATCCCGAGGGATACATGGTTTGGGCTGGTCCCGGTTCGCTCGCCACTACTACGGGAATCTCGGTTGATTTCTTCTTGTCGGGTTAATGAGATGTTTCAGTTCACCCGCTTCCCCCCGTCACTGCCTATGTGTTCAGCAGGCGGTCTCCAGACATCACTCTGGAGGAGTTGCCTCATTCGGAATCTTGGGGTTCATCGCTTGCATGCAGCTCCCCCCAAACGTTTCGCCGGTCTCCGCGTCCTTCTTCGGTCATGTGCGCCAAGGCATCCACCTCGTACTCTGTGTAGCTTGTTATGCTTCTTTGGTTCTCTACATCTTTTCGGTGTGTTTGCGTTGTCCTCTGCTTCAACTCTTGCTTCTCGCGCATTTCTTTCGCTCAGCAAAATTGAAGGAATACAATCTTCAGTTGTTCAAAGTACATCTGTCAGGTGGCCCCAACAGCTGGAGAGTGAAAAGCAGGCAGGTTCTGGTCCAAGTCTTCTGCACGTCCTTCTTGTTTCGACCTGGAAGTCGATGGCTGGTCTTGCTCACTCTCGTGAGATCAAGAAGTCCATCAGTGCTCCCTAGAAAGGAGGTGATCCAGCCGCACCTTCCGGTACGGCTACCTTGTTACGACTTCACCCCAATCACCGACCCCACCCTCGACGCCTGCCTCTCATGCTGAGTTAGCCTGGCGGCTTCAGGTGTTGCCGACTTTCGTGGTGTGACGGGCGGTGTGTACAAGACCCGGGAACGTATTCACCGTAATGTGCTGACTTACGGTTACTAGCAACTCCAACTTCATGGAGGCGGGTTGCAGCCTCCAATCTGAACTGAGACCAGGTTTGACGAGATTAGCTCCCCCTCGCGGGTTGGCAACTCTTTGTCCTGATCATTGTAGCGTGTGTGTAGCCCAAGGCGTAAGGGCCGTGCTGACTTGACGTCATCCCCGCCTTCCTCCGCGTTAATCGCGGCAGTCTGGCTAGAGCATTCAACTAACCACAGGGGTTGCGCTCGTTGCGGGACTTAACCCAACATCTCACGACACGAGCTGACGACAGCCATGCAGCACCTGTGCATCCGCCCCGAAGGGACAGCGCGTTACTGCTGGTGCAAATGCATGTCAAGCCTTGGTAAGGTTCTTCGCGTTGCATCGAATTAAACCACACGCTCCGCTGCTTGTGCGGGTCCCCGTCAATTCCTTTGAGTTTTAATCTTGCGACCGTACTCCCCAGGCGGACCACTTATCGTGTTAACTTCGACACAAGGGGGGTCGATACCTCTTACGTCTAGTGGTCATCGTTTACGGCTAGGACTACCGGGGTATCTAATCCCGTTCGCTCCCCTAGCTTTCGTCCCTGAGCGTCAGAGACTTCCCAGGATGCTGCCTTCGCCTTCGGTGTTCCTCCGGATATCTACGCATTTCACCACTCCACCCGGAATTCCGCATCCCTCTGAAGCCCTCAAGTCTGGCAGTTTCCAACGCACTTTCCCAGTTGAGCCGGGAACTGTCACGTCAAACTTACCAAACCGCCTGCGGACCCTTTACGCCCAATAAATCCGGACAACGCTCGCCCCCTACGTATTACCGCGGCTGCTGGCACGTAGTTAGCCGGGGCTGATTCCTCTGGTACCGTCCTTGCTCGTCCCAGAGAAAAGCAGTTTACGATCCGAAAACCTTCTTCCTGCACGCGGCGTTGCTCGTTCAGGGTTGCCCCCATTGACGAAAATTCCTCACTGCTGCCCCCCGTAGGAGTCTGGGCCGTTCTCAATCCCAGTGTGGCTGATCGTCCTCTCAGACCAGCTATCGATCGTCGCCTTGGTGAGCCTTGACCTCACCAACTAGCTAATCGACCGCAGGATCATCCAGTGGCGCTCTTGCGAGCTTTGCTCTCTTGTGAAGAGCGTATGCGGTATTGTCGGCGATTTCTCGCCGGTATTCCTCACCTCTGGGTAGATGTCCCACGTGTTACTCACCCGTCCGCCACTCCCTACACCGAAGTATAGGGCGTTCGACTTGCATGTGTTAGGCACGCCGCCAGCGTTTATCCTGAGCCAGGATCAAACTCGCCATCCAGTTTTTATAGCACAGATACTACGTCGAGCATCTGTAAAAAAGCTGCATTGAGTTGCGACCATGGCCAAAGTTGTTCAAACATTGGCTTGTTGTTCGCAGATTACTGTGTGGTTGCTGCCCTCGTGCTTCCGGTGAAGGAAGTCGTGTGACAACGACCTGAATTGACAAGAACTGGTGTTTTGTCCTTGTACCTGTTCCTCTGTTCTGCTTTCCACTCTTCAGTTGTCAAGGTGCCGTTCAGTGCGAGACATGTGCCTCGCGTGTGGAGAGCGTTTGTCTTGTTTTCGGTGCTCTCGTTCCGTAGCTGTAGTATCGCATACTCGTTGGTGTTTGTCAAGCGCTTTCTGGTTGAGTTTTGCTTGAGCCTCAAGATTCGTTGTTCATCTTCCCTGGCATCCTTGCGGAGGCCAACCACCGCTCTTTTTGCAGACGCAAAAACCCGATCACCCGTGAGGGTCATCAGTGCAGTGGGGAGGAGGAAAACCATCGATCCCAGAGGAGCCACCTTATCGTGGCACAACCGATGCGAACAGACAGGAGCATGACTCTTGGAAGAGGATGATTGTCTTGTTTCGACAGCTTTGGTAGTATGCCACAGAAATTTCCGTTTGTCAAATATTTTTTTGTAGCTTCTGGTTCTGTAGTACCAGATGGTACGTACCGACGAATCCAGAGCAGTGAGAACCGTTTTCTCGGCGGCAAGGCGCATTTTTGCATAGCCCGGCAAGATTGTCAAGAGAATTGGCATTTCCTACTCTACCACCAAATCAAAATGGCTATTTTTCAAGAGAGAGGAGATATTATGTTGTCCTGGTTACATTACTTAGAGTAGAATACTTTTGTGTAACACCTAAAGAATTGCATGCAGGGAAAAGAGGTGCGAAATGCAACAATCAGGGAAGAAAAAGGTAAACCGACAATTGCGAGAAGAGCGGCTACGCAATCATTGGTCCCAACAGGAGCTGGCAGATCGGTTAGGAACAACAGTCGTCTCAGTAAGGCGTTGGGAACACTGCGTGACTACGCCAAGTGCCTATTTTCGTTTAAAACTCACCACCCTTTTGGGAAAAGTGAGCAAGAATTGGGCCTAGTCGAAGAAATATATGCACAGGAGGAGATACAGGATAATGAAGAGAACGTAGAGCCAGCCTCCTTGTTATCTCTAAATAGTATCGAAACATATACATCGCTTCAGGAAGAAGAAAGTAGCATCTCATCACAAGACCTTCTTACACCTTTATCTGAGTCTGATCAGCATCAAGATGAGGTGTCCGTTGTTGTTTCAGAAGATACAGCTCAACATACGAAATCCCCTACACAACGAGAACAAAGCTGGCGGGTATCGCGCCGAGTTGTGCTTTGGAGCCTGGGGGGAGCATTGGCCACCGCAGCTGGAGGAGGCATCTGGTGGATGAAGGCATCTGCATCTCAATCTCAGACAGTCGTTTCTGCGGGGCCAAGTATAGCCCTTGCCTATCGATACCAGCCCCATCCCCCTGTAATAATTAATGATGTAGCATGGTCACCTCTAGGAGGCTTCATCGCAAGTGCCATGGGAGGCAATATCGTACAAGTGCTCAAGGCAACAACTGGCGCAGTTGAACTGGTATATCGAGGACATACAGGATTCGTGAACAGTGCGCAATGGGCTCCCGATGAGAGTAGAGTTGCTTCCGGTAGCGGAGATAAAACTGTCCATGTGTGGAATCCAACCACTGGCAATCGCCTTTTAGTATATGAAGGGCATAAGTCTTCCATCTATTATCTGGCCTGGTCGCACGATGGAACAATGATTGCCTCTGCTGGCGCAGACAAGATAGTACATGTATGGGACTCTTTCACGGGCAAGAAGATCAGCACATATAGCGGCCATACCGGAAGTATATGGAGCCTGCGCTGGTCGCCAGATGATGGCAGTATCGCATCTGGCGGAGATGATGGTATTGTGCATAAGTGGAACCCACTGACAGCTAAAGCAAATCCGTCTTTTATGTATCAAGGCCCGCGTGCAATCACAATCAATGAGGTTGACTGGTCACCAGATGGTCGCTGGATTGCGTCCGCGCACGCCGATAGCCATGTATACATATGGGATGCATTAACGGGTGGCCATGTGCTCACCTATACAGGCCATACAGCATCCGCACGTACAGCCAGATGGGCACCCAGTGGCAAATACATCGCTTCGGGTGGAGTAGATGATACCGTGCAGATCTGGAATGTATTGACAGGACAACATCTATTAACATACAACCGGTATACAGATGATGTGCTGGAGGTCTCATGGGCTCCTGACGGACAACATCTGGCATCAGGAAGCAAAGATCTGAACCTGCAAGTGTGCAAAGTTCGGCTGTAAAACAGATGACAAATATAGCAGGTATACATAAGGAGAAAGAAGAAGAAAGAAGCCTCACCACAAAGGCAATGAAGCTTCTTCCACAGAGCATACAATATCAATATCTGACCGATAAGCGCCCGTACCTAAAAACGGATGGAGACAAACGATTGCATTTTATGCAGCGGGACCACATATCTCGCTATAAGGATGTGCTGGAGTGACACATGCTGTAACTTTCACTGTTCCATCAACCATATTTGTCCATGCTGGCGATACAGTGATATAGGCCGCACCAGGATTACAATAATGCGTCCCAGCGAGATTTGGATAACAATCGGAATCACCTTTGGTGTTTTTAATAGAAACATACTGAATAGTTGCAGTATAAAACGTTGTAACGTTCCAGTTTGCTAAACACTTGGGAGAGTACCAGTTGTCGATCACAAAGTTCCATCCATTTTTATTGTACGCATAACTTGTAGCCACATATGCAGCACGGTGCGTTGCATCGCCCGTGTCACAATTTTGTGCGTATGGATCGAGATTATTGCATCCATGACCCGTACAGGATGCAGCAAGAGCTATGCTCGCTACACGTGCAGTTGGATGGTGACCAACTCCAGCAGCAAAGGCGGTGCCGGAGGAGGCAAATACCAGAAGAATGAGCGTAAACGCAGGGACAATAGCTAAAAATTTGCGCATTGATTCACCCTATCCTTTCTCTATACATCTATGGTAGTTGCACTACCAGACAATTCCACCGTTGCCGTTATCATCTTGTATCCCATTTTCAAGTTGTTGCTGGGAAATGGTATACCAGCCAGTGCCCTTTGTTCCACAGGAAGCGGGCGTGCATGTTTCGACGTACGTAAATGTGCCTTTGTTATTGTCATAGCCAACAACTGTAACAAAGTGACTTGTTGTGCCATGATTCCAACTGGGCAGGTATGCATCGTTGACTGAGACAACCAGAGGACGACCACTATAGTAGATATCGCTCATAACATCACTACGTAAGGAATTGAGGTTCAAGGAACTTGCACCCACGACGGCGTAAAAGTAGGTAGACCAGGTGGATGTATTATGACCGGAGGCTTCCCAGTTCAGCGCATCTCGTAAGTCGTCAAAGGTAGTATCGCCATAGGGATATGCTCCATACGTCATCTCACCGGGCGAGGTATACCAGGGAGGATAGACCTGATCGGCAATATACATCGTGTACGCACGCAAGTTGTTGTCATTCCAATAGGTTGTTGTATATGGATCTGAATAGTTATGACCACCAATACTCCTGTTATTCACAGTAGGCCAATAATCCATAACCACATTGGTCGCGCCAGGACCACAGAGATACCAAAAGTAGTAATCGGTATAGCTTCTTCCCGCCGCATCTTTGCCCGTTGGCGGAGGCTCACTAATGATGTTCGTATATCCTACAGGCAGGACAGCTGCAGCCGCCTCAATAGGTGCAACGAACGGCGTAGCTACTGTGGTTGGAGCACTTTTGCCAACGGTTCGTATCTGATGTGCAAGTTTGAGCTTTACCCACGCTGAATCTTGAGCATGATGAGATTTCCCACCAGTAAACAACTGACCAAAGGCGAGCGGCTTTTGTACCACTGCCGGGGGAGCCGATGCTGCCTTTGCGTGCGCCGTGCCGACGAATCCTGTTGACAGGAAAAGGAGGAATAGTGCCTGTATTCCCACAGACAAACGAAGAAGCATAAATCGTTTCTTCAAAATAAAATCATCCTTTCTAAGCGAAAAATACACTCGTGTTAAAAGAGCTGTTTGGTTTCTCGCTATATTTACACAAGGAAAGGACCATTGATCTGTCCGACCACATGTGCTTGAGGAAGCATACTAGAAGAATGGGGAAAAAGTGAGGATCAGAACCGATCAGTTTGAGATATCATCTTGAAATGTTGGGAACATCTTGCTTTAAATAATGCTTTTTATGAAAAAAGGCAGGTATTATTTTTCAGGCACTAAATATAAAAATCTGCATATTTGTAGTATTAAAATAACATTGTCAATATAAATCAAAAAGCATTTGTCGTCAAGATAAGCACATAAGGTGTCATTGTTAAAATGGCAAAAAAGAGAATAAGAAAGCGAGAGGAGCTGGAGAGCACTCTCGCTTCACATATCTTCTTTAATTAATAGATACGTATTTTACGCTTTACCAATGCCAAAGATGGCGGCAGGATTTGTTGTAGGGATCGCGTTCGTCGGAGGAGTAATGGTGACAGGCACATTGAAATTGCTTAAATCGAGTGTTGTATCTAATGTGCTCAAAACACTAGATGGTGCACCATTTCCAACGCTACTGGTATCGGCATCTACATTCCATTTTAGTTGAGTACGATGAACATAAAACTGCTTCTCGTCGATCCACACATCTACAGTTGACAGAAACTTCTTTGTATTATTTAGCACAGCGTTAATATCTTGTTGGCCAAAAGCACTCTTCAACTGGGGATTCTGGGTTACGATTGTCTTAAGTGCATCTTTATCAAGTGTGGCCGTGAGATGGCGCAAGCTCTGACCATTCAACGTCTCGGAGCCATGATCATCCAGTTTAATGTTTTCTATTGCGCCAAGCAAAGTATTTTGGTCAAAGGAGATACCTGAAAAAGGATTAGAGACCAGGTTTGCAAAATCGCTCTTATTCAGTACATACCACTGACCCTGGCTATTTTGAACGTAAATGTTGTCACCCTTCAAAATTTCATTGAGTTTCACCGTATTGAGGTTAACAGCCAGCTGTTCTCCCCCATCTGGCAGAGCCTGGTTGCCGGAAGCGGTCAAAACGAAATTGGAATTGCTAGATGACGCGCTAGACGTAGATGTCTTGCCATTGTTTGTCGTAGCAGAGGTTCCACCGCTGGTTTGTAGATTTGATTTTGACATGATCTCGACATGAGACGATTTAAGTTGTTTCATCGCATCAGCGCTCTTCTGCAGTACATCTATAGGGGCAAGGCTACTAGTTGTAGAACTACCAGGGGTTGTTTGACTGCACGCACTAATAAGCAGTACCATAGCAACAGCCAGGGCAAATAGGATCGGGGACCTGCTTTGTACACTCATAATTAAGAACTCCTTTTATATTAAATTCGTCAGACTATGTTTTTTTATAGCTATGCTTCTGATACGGAAGGACATACTTAAAAGGTTTCTAATTCACATATCAATTTTAGTATGGGCACTAAAAGTGAAATTTTTCACAATTGACCACGGCATGATAATATAATACCAGGCATGCCTCGCCATGCTTTATATGCTTAAAGATAGTGGAGACACATGGGATGACAAGATCACCCTTATTTATCAAGATTAATCCGGTACTAGAGCTGCGATTGCTAGCCGAACACGATGCGGCTGCGATGTATCTGCTAGTCGATAGTAATCGTGCTTACCTGCGCGAATGGCTGCCATGGGTTGACTATACCCGGAGTGTTAAAGATGAACGGGCGTTTATCCATAATACACGTATACAGTATCAAAATAATGTCAGCTTCTCCTATGCAATCTGGTATCAAGAACAAATAGTAGGAACAATCGGTTACAATCAGATTGATTGGGCGAATCGTAAGGTCGATATTGGCTATTGGCTCGCTGCTCAATACCAGGGCAAGGGCATTATGACGAGATCATGTTATGCCCTGGTTGGATATGCATTTGATGACTTGAAGCTAAACAAAGTTGAGATTCGTTGTGCTATAGGGAACATGCATAGCTGTGCGATTCCGCAACGCCTGGGCTTTATACAGGAGGGAACTATACGTCAGGCAGAATGGCTGTATGACCACTATGTAGACCTCAAACTTTATGGTCTCTTAGAAAGTGAATGGCGACAACAGAGCGAAAAATCAGGCGAAGAATAACAGGCCGTAGGGTCTTGTTTGTGCAACTCACTTAGCATCGAATCGTAGTTTTTGTGTAGAGGGGATAGAGCGTAACTATAGAGTCCGCCTCACTATATACAGGTATGGGACACAAAATATGTATAAGAAAACGTTAAAATCCAATAATTTACATAGGACGTTGAATATAGTCGTGGTTGTAGGAGCGCTCTGTGTATTTTTGTTTGGGATCGTCCCTACAGCATACGCAGATAGTATGCCAGGCGGAGATGTGACTGATCCAACAATACGTGCAGTAGATATCGCCAAGCCAGCAGTTGTGCGCATTATCACTACGATGATTGGTCATCTCACAGTGCAATTTCCTCCAACCACAGATATTGCGTTTCCACAACAGGGTGCAAGCAGCTACCCGCTACAGCTCTCTGGCACGGGTACATTCATCTCAGCGAACGGCGATATTCTCACAGCGGATCATGTAGTCAACCCACCCCAGGATCAAACCATAAATACTGAGCTCTATACATTAGCTGCGCAAGATGTTGCGGACTACATAAATAGTCATGCCCAGCCAGGTACCACACCGGTCACCAAAGATCAGGTTCAACAGCAGCTCAGTAGTGGACAGCTAAAATCCTCTCCAAATTACGATGCACCTAGCAGTGTCGTCTATCTGAGTACGGACTATATAGGAACGCTGGGCACAACAGATTTTAAAAACCTACCAGCGAACACGCTTACCCAGGTTGATCAGATCAAAAAGGAGAGTCCACCCGATCAGCAGGATATCGCTATCATCCATATACCCAAAACAGATACTTTGAGCGTACAGCTAGGTGATTCCTCTAATGTTCAGCAACAGGAT
Organism: uncultured Chloroflexia bacterium; assembly: GCA_963850365.1. Lineage (GTDB taxonomy): Bacteria > Chloroflexota > Ktedonobacteria > Ktedonobacterales > Ktedonobacteraceae > Dictyobacter. The sequence continues at coordinate 99,271 of CAWKKX010000025.1, read as the reverse complement.
AAATTGACTATTGTTGGCTTTCCAGGCAATGCCGATGTTAGTAAGACCCCCAACGATTTATTGACCTCTTCGGTAAATCAGATTTATGTAAGCTCGATGAAGACAAGCACCAGTGGCGCACCACTTATTCAAGTTGGTGGGAACGTAGAACAGGGAGATAGCGGGGGCCCGGCACTGGATAGCCAGGGGAACATTGTTGGCATTGTAAGTTTTGGCACAGTTAGTTCAACCGGCCCTAACGGAACCAGTTTTCTACAGGCCAGCAATAGCGCACGCAACATGATCAAAAGTCTGAACCTGGATACAACGCCGGGAAAGCAACAGAAACTCTGGAGTCAGGCCTTCAACGACTATGCGTCCACTACCACAGGCCACTGGAAAAAAGCGCAACAGGACTTCGATCAATTATTGGCAAGTGATCCAGCTTTTCAGGCAGCAACAATATACCGTGGCTATGCGCAACCACGAGCGCTTACAGAAGCACAAACAGGCTCAACACCTCAAAACCTGGCCACGCCAGTACCAAATAATAGTAAGATTGTGGGCAACAAGGCTTCGACACCAACAACCTCGTTTCAATCCATCGCACTGACGGCAGGAGCAGTGCTAATCTTCATTGTGCTTGTCGTGCTACTATTTGCGTCCGCGTTAAGACAACCCAAAAAACCGAAGAAAAATCTGAATCCAATTACGCCGCCGGCACCATTACCCGCACATATACAGGTGCCACTTAAGAATAACAAATCGCCTGTAGCACAACCAGGGCCTTCAAATAGCCCTGCCACACAGGCTGACCCCCATACATCGCAAAACACATTTACATTAAAGGCCTGGCCCTGTGGCCATATGAATCGCTCAAATGCACGCTTCTGTAGCATTTGCGGCGAACCTGCACCGACACCACCAACACGGGCTTAAGAAAGACCCGTGAAAAGAGCCATCCTCTTGTATGAGGGTGGCTCTTTCTATTGTCTATTATGGTATGTATTTCCCTATTTACACTAGCTTGACCAGCTGTTTCCCAAGATTCTCACCTTTCAACATACCAATAAAGGCGGCGGGCGCATTTTCGATGCCATCAGCAACAGTCTCACGATACTTAAGCTGATTGGCCGCGAACAACTGCCTCAGTTCTTGCATCGCCTGCGACCACAAGTCCATGTTCTCACTTACAATAAAGCCCTGCAATTTTACGCGATTAATCAGCAATGCACCAAAGTTGCGTATGGCATAAGGTTGCGTAACATTGTACTGAGAAATAAATCCGCACAGAGGAATGCGAGCAAAAGCATTGAGTTGCGTAAGAACAGTATCCAGGATCTCACCGCCTACATTCTCAAAATAGACGTCGATCCCCTTCGGCGCTGCCGCCGCCAGGTCTGCGGCAAGATTACCAGCCTTATAATCCACGCAAGCATCGAAGCCCAGCTCATTTATAACATAATCACACTTAGCCTTGCCACCCGCGATCCCAACGGCACGACACCCTTTCGCCTTCGCCAATTGTCCAACAACACTACCTACCGCCCCAGCAGCAGCCGAAACAACTACAGTCTCCCCAGATTTGGGTTCTCCAATGGTCATAAGACCGATCCAGGCAGTAATACCCGGCATGCCCAGCGCACCAAGATAAGCGGAGACTGGAACATGCTCTACCACAGGTAACACTTGCAAGCCACTACCACTAGAAACTCCATATTGCTGCCACCCAAAATAACCAAGCACAGTATTCCCTACCTGGAACTTGGGATTATGAGATTGCGTAACCACGCCAACCGTCGCGCCAACCATCACAGCCCCCAGTTCGGTCTTAGCTGCATACGACTTACTATCATTCATGCGACCGCGCATATAGGGATCGAGGGATAGATAGAGATTCTTTACCAGCACCTCACCATCCTTAAGTTGTGGAAGGTCGGTTTCCACAATTTTGAAATCGGATTCCTGCACCCAGCCATGCGGACGACGAGCCAGAAGCACCTGCTTATTTTTAAGATTTGTTGTCATACTATTTCCTTTCATGTGACATGATTCGCTCAAAGAGTACGCCACCATAACTAACACGATTTGCATATCATTTATTTCTCAGTTTTTGCATAAGCATCTCAAAGAGATCTCCCTGGCTTAAAACCTCACAAGGAAAGAGGGCAACATTATAAAAAATTGGTTGTTTCACGTGAAACATTATTTACCGAGGCGACTATGATGCTTACCTTCTCTCACATGGACTTGTCGCGGCTTCGCTGTTCTTTAGCACATTTTACATTTCTAGCAACAATCGCGCCTCTATATCTCGGCCTCTGTGTACTAGCTTAATGTGCCATATGACAGGAAAAGCAAAAAAGATGTTTGGCTCTTCTTCTTTGCTATACCCATTTATGAGTTGAAGCGGTAAGGAGATGAAGAAGCTCTATGCCAGGAAAGGTTTTCGTCACGCCTTTTAGATGAAACCACGCCTGAATCTCCAGAACTACTCAAGCACGTATAACATTTACCGCACTTATTAGTTTTATCCCTTGAGGAAGAGGGTAAATTCCCACATAACCTGGATTTGGTGTCTGTGTAAAATACTTATCTATAGCGGCCCTGCTATTTTTATCAACCAATGCTGCATATAGCACGAATGTCCTTCCCGGGTCCCGATTCGTACCTACAGTTACGCCTACACTCCATGTGCCGTCATTCCCAACTTTGACAGGGCCAGGCTGAGGGTAATAACCCTGCACACCATTTACCAAAATCAGTACCCATAACTCCTTGTCGTTGGGGATATTAACAGCAGTACCTTGAGTTGTTGTTTTTATAGACACTTTGCTTCCGTCCCCTGGAGAGGTAATGAGTACTCTGGTTGGTGGTATTGGTGTTGGCGTGGGTATAAATGTCGTTACTGCTACTGTTGGTGTTGGCGTTGGCGTGGGTATAGATGTCGTTACTGCCACTGTTGGTGTTGGCGTCATTACTGCTACTGCTGGCGTCTGTGTCGATATTACTACTGTTGTTTTTGATCCTGATCCCGATTCGGCTACGGTTGTCGTTTGTGCTGACAGCGCTACTGTTGTTTTTGATCTCGATTCTGATTCCGCTACTATGGGCGTTTGTGCTGACAGTGCTACTGTTGTTTTTGATCCCGATTCCGCTACTATGGGCGTTTGTGTTGATATTATTATTGTTGGCGTTGATTCCGATACTGGTACTGATGATATGGGAGGTTTGGCGATAATGATAGCCTGAAGAAGAATAATTCCAAGAAGGAGCATAAGGCTAATAATACGCAATATCCATCCTATTACTACTTGTGGAATGAATGTAATTCTCCTCAACTGATCTAACCAGAGTGAGTCTATTTGCACAAAGTTAATGACAACCCCTAGTCCGGCCATAACAACCTGTGCGATGACAAGCCCACCACCATTGCTAAAGGATACACTGACTATCCCAGCAATGGTGGTTACGATAAAAAAAATCAAAATTATAATATCTAACCACATGTAAAAAAATCTCTTTCCTTTTCGCTTGTGTAATTTGAGCTAAATAGGTATATCATGCCTCAGAAAGGATAGATGTAAGTAATGGGAATATAAAAATAAAATAATACCTAACAACCATGACCGCCATGATTGTCTCGTGATCTCTTCTATAGCGGGCTACAATACGTTTTTGCAAGAAGTTGGGCACACAACCAATAGCTTCTAATCACGGCCCTTTTGTTTCACGTGAAACAAATCTCTCTATCTAACAAGTTATAGAACGTATTTCTAAGTTGACGCGCATCCCATTCTATGCTATAGTGCTCCTCGATCAACTCTTGTGATTTTTAGAAAAGATAAATTGTTCGTAAAGGATGAACTTCATTGGCTAGTACAGTCTTGAGACAGGTTGCTCGCCTCTGGGCAACACAGGCACAACGCATCTGCTGTAATCGGCAGATCGCTTATGGCCGTACTATGCCCTTTTTCAACCGCTATTGATAACCGAAAAACCGGTACAGTAAGGAACTACAGGGCCACGAGCGATCTGGTAAACAGCGTTCGCGGTCCTTTTTTCTTGCTGTTTCATGCATAAGGAGATTTTTAGCATGCGGTTTTTCTTGCGCTTATTACCATCAGGCGATTTGCTAGCACTTCAGCCTATACGCTGGTTACTTCTCTCGCGGCTCTGTGCCGACCTCTACTTCTTTTCGACGACAATTGTGATCTTTCAGCAGCAGCGCGGCCTCAACTTCACCGCTATGCTTGCAATGGAATCTATTCTCTCCATAGCTATCCTGGTCGCCGATATTCCAACCAGCCTATGGGCGGACCGATTCGGCTACCGAAGCATGCTCGTACTGGGACGATTATTCAGCATCGCGGGTCTACTCTGCATTATCTTCGCCTATGGTTTCTGGCCGTTTGCCATCGCAAACGTTCTCGCTGGCTTCTCAATTGCCTGCAACTCCGGCTGCGAGAGTGCATTGCTCTATCGTAGTATAACAAAACAACAACGTGAGCAGCAAGGAAATGCAGCCTTTGCCTTACTACGGCTGGCCTCCACTTGCGGCCTCTTCCTGGGACTTATTAGCGGAAGTTTCATTGGCGCACTGAGCCCTACCCTCGCGGTTGTCACTCAGTATAGTGCCCCTCTTATGCTCATTAGTAGCAGTGTGGCATATACAAGAACACAAGGAACTACAGCTCGATCATTCAAAGCGCATACCTCACAATATGACAACAATCGTGCAGACTGCATTGAAGACCATCCGCAATAAGCCTCTACTGGTTGGCTTAAGCATGTTCAGCTCAGCTGGTTTCGCCTTGACCAATGCCATCTTCTGGTTCAATCAGCCCTACTTCACACGAGCAGGCATTCCCGTTGTACTGTTTGGGCCACTGACAGCTATAGCTATGGGGCTACAATTCCTGGCACTATTGCGAATGACAACACTGCAACGACACATTGGTACACGTATGATGCTGGTTCTCGCATGCTTATTGCCTGGCATAGCCTATATACTTCTGACAAGGACGAACCAACCTTATCTTACAGTAGCACTGATAGCATTTGTGATAGCCTTCTCGTCCTGGCGAGATCCCCTTATCAACGACCAGCTACACAAAAATGTCAGCGATGAATCGCGAGCGACGACGCTTTCGGCCCTTTCGCTCATCGGGTCATGCACAGGGATAGCATTGAATCCCTGGATTGGTTCGCTCGGAGACCTGAGTTTAACAACAGCAGGGCTAGGCCTGGGGATAAGTTTGCTTGTGCTCTGCATTCCGATCCCCCTCATTGTTAAAGAACAGAAGTGCTCCTAATGTTTCACGTGAAACGTAAAGAGAGAGCTAAAGTCAGAGATGAGTTTACTTGTACTCCATATTCTAATTCCACATATTGTTAAAGAGCAGAAGCCAGTTATGTTTCACGTGAAACATAACTGGCTGGGTTTGGAGATAGGTTGGCTTATACTCTATATTTTGAGCCACTCGCTCATTATTGAAAAAAATAGGGGCAACGCTACGTTTCACGTGAAACATATTTTTATGTTTCGGCGAAGACAAATAAGCACTCATAATTACTATGCATTTGTGAGACTCTCGAAATGATCTGCTTAGCAACTATTGCAGAGGAGGAAAATATTCTTGCTCGCCCTCGGCTATATATATACACACATCAATATCTACCTGGCCAAGATATTTGGCCATGAGTGGTCCAACCTCGTTCCAGGATAGCCTGCCAAGCCCTACACCAAGCTTAGGAAAAGCAATACTTTTGATATCCATTGCTTTATAGTTGGCAACAAAATACTGTAGGCCAGCCTCAAGATACTCGACCTTTGAGTTGTCGCGCCAATGGTCTTTCGTCGGAAAATTGAGTATCCAGGGTGTACTTGCCTTATAGAGAGTTGGTTGACCAATGCGCAGTTTTCCATCCCGGCACTCTTGTTGATAGGATACGAACATGCGTGGGTATTTTTGTTTAAAAAGCAGCGCAAGACCTTTGCCCATATGACCTTTACAATTTACAGGATTAACGATCACCTGAGCCTTTGAGTCGAAGATATCACCTTTGCAATAAGATATATTTGTCATGTATTGCCTCATCCCTTACAAAATTCGTTTCACGTGAAACATTGAAATACAGATAGGCGATCTCATCTTTATGCTATCATATCTCTTCTCTGCAAAATTACTATTTTTTGCATCAGGAGCAAAAGCTAATTCTCCTACGTCACTCATTTTGTCGTTAATACAAAATGAAGATGTGTTCTGATAATCTCTTTTGAAGATATGTGTATCCATCTTAGCTTTGGGCTCAATACTGATGATCTGTTATCCCCTGGCAAAACTGACTACGATGACTATAATCAACAAGCAAAACACAAAAAAGACAAAGGTAAATTTGCTTGTACTGTGCGTTCCGGTTCTGCTCGTTGTTAAAGAATAGAGATAAAGTAATGTTTCACGTGAAACATAAAAATCTCGCTCGACCAGAAGAGGAAGAATAAATAGTGAGGCATACTATAAATCTTCACATATGACTTTTCCTGCTTCGCTAGTGTCTGTTACAACTTCTTATTATCGTTTCTGTCAGTAAGATCATAGAAAATGGGAGGTTATGCTTGAGTTACACCCATTATTGGGAATGGGACACCTGTATTGCTAGTGCAAATCGTTTGCGGCCTGGATAGTGACATAGCCCATCTTCAGACATATATGGCAACTCCTGGCAAGCTTCTCCCCTGGGAAGTCCCTGCGGTTGCGCGAAAATTGGAATCGGGCCACTTTGAGATTGTGTATCTACTACCATCTTCTGCTAACGAAGACCAGATTCCGGGAGGTTTATGGCTTGCTACGGTTTCAGTACCTGAACCACAACCTTTTACTCCGCTAATCATTCGCAGTCCTGACGGTATTGGCGAACCGATCTTCACATCAACAGAGGTTGCTTTCCACGGAGATTCCAACACTCAATACTATGCAGAAGCTTTTAGGATCACGTTACATCAGCTGGAAACTCCAAATTTCGATGGTTGTAAAACGAATATGTATTCCTACGATATTCTAGTCAGGTGTGCCATCGTTCGCTTTGTTCACTACTTTCCAATAGTTCGTATACATAGTGATGGTGGAAGTCTGTTTGGGAAATACCAGTAAAAATTTGTCGCTATGTGTTTGAAGATGATACTGCATTTCCTCCTGATACAATTGAATGAAGGCGAGAAAGAAGCCCTCTAAGTAACAAGGGGTATTAAAAGCCAGCTCTCTGAGGGATACTTCCAAAAACGGTTGCCAAAGGAATTTCAGTAGCAAAGGTTCGCCGGGAAGAAAAAATAACACGATTGTCCTTCACTAATAGCCCATTCCCAGCTAGATTGGAGAGAATCTGTCCTAAGGAGCAGTGCACAACTCTATCCCAATAGCTATACTCTCAAGAGAGATATACTCCTGACTATAATCAGGAGCAAGCGCGAATACAGAAAAGGGAGAGTCAAGTATGAAAGTTAAAGCACTTGCGTGGATGGGAATCAAAACGGATACCTTTCAGGTGATGGAACATTTCTTGCAGGATGTGATGGGTTTACAACAGGTCCATCACGCGCAAGATTTCGCAGTCTTTCAACTTCCAAACAAAGATAAGGTAGAGATCTTTGGTCCTCAAGGACCTAATCAGCATTTTGCACCTGAGTCTATCGTCTGCGGCCTCCTCGTTGAGGATATCCAGCAGGCAAGGCAGGAACTTATTCGAGCTGGCATCGAACTGGTTGGGCCCTTACAAGAGGATAATCTGAACGGGTACGCCTGGCAACACTTTCGCGGCCCTGATGGCAAACTCTATGAACTCACCTATAATCAAGAGCAAAGCTAGCCTTTGAACATACATTGATGTCTGATAGTTCAAAAGCATGTTGCCCTATCATAAACTCGCTGGCGCAATGTGCTTTTGTTTCACGTGAAACATTTTTCGAGACCAATTACAAAGTTTGTTTCACGTGAAACATTATATTGGAAGGAAAGTTAAGGAATATGTTCAAGTAGTTCCCTCTTCGTTATTCTTCCCATGGAAGCCTCTCCCAATGCCCGCGAAGCGCGAAGACTCCAATTTCATCCTGGCATTTCACCACTGTCTGATCCGAAATAGGCAAATACCGTTCGTAGAACTCTCGCGGCACAATTGCCAGATCCTGCGACCAGAAATGGCTCTGATTGCCATCCAAGAGTTCCAAGATATCATTACAAGTCGATTCATCAGCCAGATAGCAGCCATAGCCCAATAGCTGCGTTGATGTCCTCTGCATTATACTCCAGGCCAGCGAGCCAAATGTCCGCCGATAGCAGGCAAGCGTAGAATTAAAGGGTGCGCCGGGACCAATTGCCTTCTCAATATCAAAAAGAAGTTCGAAAGAGGCATGCTTCCACTGTTCATCGTCTCCCCACAATAAAATTATTAGCTTGATCTCAAACAACTCTTCGTTCACTTCTCCATACATTCGCGGCCATTCAGTCACAATTTGTTCACCAGGAATCGGCCATTGCAAGCCTTGTCCCCATAAAGATAATGCAGGTTCAGCGAGTCCAAGCATGACTAGGGCTTGCAGATAACAATGAACATGGTCATGAAATATTTCTTCATTACTACAGGGTACAATCGTTTGAATCGATACATATCCAGCCATTTTTCCTCCCGGTGCATAACACATTACCGATGGCTTATAATTAGTCCACCACTTTCTTTTCCCAATTAGTTGGAAATTGACATACAATGTACAATCGCACAAAGTTTTTGAGATAAAACCTGCTTACCAGGCATATATAATGCCAAAAAAGCTGCGTGATTGACTTAGTTACGAGGTTTGTTTCACGTGAAACATTGCGCGGCAAAGAGAAGAGAAAGTGGGCATCAGGTATGGACACCCACCAAGTTTGTATACTAGGCACCCATGATATTGTAGCCAGCGTCAACGAATGTAATTTCGCCAGTGATGCCACGGGCCAGGTCGCTACAGAGGAACAAGGCTGCATCGCCGACTTCGCTCTGCTCGATGTTACGGCGCAGAGGTGCGGCGTGGGCCGTCTGATTGCGGAAGTCAGTGAAGCCGGAGATGCCACGAGCGGCAAGGGTGTTCAACGCACCAGCAGAGATAGCGTTGACGCGAATATTATGCTCACCCATCTCATAAGCCAGGTAGCGCACACTGCATTCAAGGGCCGCCTTAGCTACCGCCATCACATTATATTTGGGCATGACACGCTCGCTTGCCATATAGGTAAGGGCTAACACGCTACCACCGGAATCTCTCATCAATGGTTCGGCGCGTTTTGCCAGGGCAATCAGCGAATAAGCGCTGATATCAAGGGCCGTCTGGAAGCCTGCACGCGTTGTATCCAGGAAAGGATTTTCCAGCTCGCTAGCTGGGGCGAAGGCGACACAGTGAATGAGGATATCCAGCTTCCCATTGACGAGCTCGCTCGTCTTTGCAAATGCCGCATCGAGCTGCGCATCATCCTGCACATCACAAAGAATAACTTCAGTGCCAGGAATTTTCGCTGCCAGCTCGCGAACGTATTTCTCCATACGTTCCTGGTATGTTAACACCAATTGCGCACCTTCGCGAGCAAGCGCCTGAGCAATAGCCCAGGCAATCGAACGATGATTAGCAACACCAAAAATAAGGGCTTTTTTCCCCTCTAATAAGGGCATAGTAGCATCTCCTTTTAAAATAAACGATAAAATAAAGCTAGTGCAAAAATTGCCACTAGCGCTCTATAGGATAACCTCGATTCACCCACCCATGCATACCATTCGCAAGATTATGGACCTTATTGAAGCCAAGTAGCAGAGCAATTTCGGAGGCCATGGCGCTGCGCTGTCCAGAGGCACAAACAAGAATTATATCCTCGTCCTGCGGTACATTCTGCTCTTTCAGCGCCTTGCCAAAGGCATAGATGCCATCGATTGTAACCAATTCAGCCTCAGCGATATGACCGCGATTCCACTCTTCTGGACGGCGGACATCGATCACATGTGCACCGGCCTCGATCATCCGTTTTGCCTCATCGGTCCCGATAGTAGTATAGGGTAACACCTCATCATCAAATTCAGATGCCATTTTTTTTCAGTTCTCCTTTATCATATTGCTCTAGCCAGATACGACCTAACAAGGTAGGAACAATCACATACTCATCGCCAAGAAAGGACAGAGTCAGCAAACCTTGATCCTCCATCTCGCGGAAATCATCGGTTGTAAGAAAGTAACTGTGTAGCATACGTGCCACATCGCTCTCAGGTAATTGCTTCCAGGCCTGTAAGACACGTATCACAGCAGCATATCTGGGACTATTATCATCAACAGCTCGCATGTAAGCACCTCATTCCATCTTCCTAATGCTGTGCGCTTAAGTATCTCACCACAGTGTAACAAATTCGACCCTCGACAGCAAGAGGAACATCTATCCCCAGAGCTTTCGCGTCTCGTGGTTATCGCCCTCGCCCTCCTTGTGTCCACCCGCGTAGCGATAATCCCTTGTGGTTATCGTCCTCTTTACACCTCTTTGTTATGCGAAATTAACCATACATAGACACACATAGAGTAATATGCTATAACATTTAAAGAAACAATCATCCATAACGAAACAACTATCAAGCGCCATCCGATCCATTCATAATACCAATAGATTAGCCAACAAACGCTTCAATACGACTAACTCCAATCAATACTCGCTCAAAACTTAAAGGCTAGCCTGACTTACGTTTCACGTGAAACATTGCAATGGAACAGAATATTCTTTTAGAGAGAGCCGATGCCCATGATACTCACTTCTTGCTAGTTGACTTAGCGCAGCTTCGCCACTCTCAAGCGTAAACCAGTAGCCATGAGTAAGCATACACAAGCAAAGAGATAAAGAAAAAAGAGGAGAGGTTTATGCGCATTATTTTCTGCGCCGATTATTGGAACCCACATGCTGCTGATAGCGCCTATGAAACAGAAGTAAATATAGCAGAGAAATTGCATCTTCCCTATTCCTTAATCAATTTTGAGGCACTAATTGAAAAACAGAATGCCACACGTGCAGTACGCAAAGTAGAACCAGCAGACACAGAAGAGCTGGCAATATACCGCGGCTGGATGCTTAAACCCCAAACATATGAACGTCTCTATACAGCCCTGGCCGAAAGAGGTCTTTTACTTATCAACACGCCCACAGCCTACGCCCATTGTCATTACCTGCCAGAATCTTACCATCTCATAGCAGGGTCTACGCCCAGAACAACATGGCTCAGGACCGGGTCCAACGTTTCCATCGACGAGGTGATGGTTGCCCTCCAGCCTTTTGGAGATGCGCCTGTAATCGTCAAAGATTTCGTCAAGTCAAGAAAGCATGAATGGAATGAAGCGTGCTATATCCCATCCGCATCCAATAGACAAGCTGTTGAGCGAGTCGTCACGCGCTTCTTGCAACTTCAAGGCGAAGAACTGAACGAAGGTCTGGTCTTTCGTGAGTTCGTCGATTTTGAGCCATTGGCATCGCATTCAAAGAGTGGCATGCCTCTGACAAAAGAATTTCGGCTGTTCATTCTTGACGGCCAGATCATCTTATCAGCGCCATACTGGGAAGAGGGCGACTATCACAAAGAGAATTTTCCTCCCGCTAATGCTTTCAGCTCTATTATCCAAAAAATTCAAAGCCGATTTTTCACGATGGATGTTGCAAAGATGAGAGATGAAACCTGGAGCATTGTTGAGCTGGGTGATGGTCAGGTAGCAGGATTGCCTGCACGAGCGGACGGCGAAGTCCTTTACCACGCCTTGGCAGGTCTTTGATCTTTATAATGAATGTTTCACGTGAAACGGTATGCAGGCAATATAAAAAAAGTGAAGGAGGTCAGGATGATCATTCCAGATTTTAAACTTGAGCGCTACTTCGCACGCTGGGAGTTTGTTGCTCCTTACTCACTGTGCAGTTCGGATGTTGATGGCTATCAGATGAATGAGTTGCTGGCATTGGCGGATGAGGAGAGTCTGGCGCTATGGCAAAACTTATCGCTTGGCTATACTGAAAGTGCGGGCCATCCCTTGTTAAGGGAACAGATTGCCAGGCTTTATCATGACGTTTCCCTCGAACAGATCCTGACCTTCGCAGGTGGTGAAGAGGCCATCTTTATCTTGATGAACGTGCTATTAAATGCTGGCGAGCACGCGATTGTCACCTGGCCGGGTTATCAATCCCTTTATACGGTGGCACAATCCATTGGCGCAGATGTAACACTGCTCCCGCTACATGCGGATAACAACTGGCAACTAGATATCGAAGAACTGCGTCGGGCAATGAGACCAAATACAAAACTGATTGTTATTAATTTTCCACATAATCCGACAGGTGCACTGTTGGATCATCGCACCTACTCAAAAGTTGTCGAAATTGCTGAAGAGGGCAACGCTTATTTGTTCTCCGATGAATCCTATCGTTTGCTAGAGTATGATCCCACACAATGTTTAGCGGCGGCGATTGAGAGTTCACCAAAGGGCATCTCGCTGGGTGTGCTATCCAAAACCTTTGCCCTCGCGGGCCTACGCATTGGCTGGATTGCGACACAGGACAGGGAGATCTTACGACGAGCAGCCGCCTTTAAAGACTATCTCTCGATCTGCAATAGCGCACCCAGCGAGATTCTGGGACTGATAGCCCTACAAGCTAAAGATACAATTGTGAAGAGAAGCCTGGAAATTATCCGCAACAATCTCATCCTGCTAGATCAATTCTTCGCCGAGCAGTCGCAGCTATTTAGATGGAATCGTCCGCAGGCCGGTAGCATTGCATTTCCGCAATTAATAACGGGACAAGCCATCGAAGAGTTCACGGAGGCACTGGTCAAGCAAGAAGGCGTTTTACTCCTGCCAGGCACAGTCTATGATCATCCTGGCAATCATTTTCGTGTTGGCTTTGGGCGCAAAAATATGCCGCTAGCGTTAGAGCGTCTGGAACGTTTTGTGGACAAGGGCAAGACAAATAGATAGCAGAAGGTGATAGGAGCTAACAGAATAGCGAGGCGAAAAGGTTTGTGGATGGTGCTAGAAACAGAGATAATCGTGAACTGCGCGAAACATGTTTCACGTGAAACATAAAATGTCGCTTTCTGTAACCTATCCTAATTTTTGCTTCACACAGCCTCACCGACGAACTAGATATAGTAGAACAGGGATATATTCTTGCAATAAGTCTTTTATTCCGTTAGGATTATCCTTATGAAAAAGCTCATAATATCCACAGCATTCATGAAAGGATTCGTATGGCACAAATTAAAATCTACGGATTGAAAGAACATCTAACACCATTAAAAGAGAAGTTTTCTGCTATTCTTCACGCCTGTGCTGTAGAGGCTCTCCATCTGCCTCCCGACAAACGTTTTCATCGCTTCTTTCTCCTCGACCCATCCGACTTTTTCTTTCCCGCAGATCGCAGCACACGCTATACCATTATCGAGATCAGCATGTTTGAAGGTCGTTCCGTTGAAACGAAAAAGCAGTTGATGCACTTGCTATTTACCAGATTGCAAGAGGAATTGCTCATCCCTCCACAAGACATCGAGATCACCATCTTTGAGACACCGCAGCATAATTGGGGAATCCGTGGCCTGCCAGGCGATGAATTGCATTTGAATTATCAAGTCAACGTTTGAAAGCACCAGCCAGCAAAAGACTATGCCCGGACAAATACACATTGATGCTGTCCAACGAGCGTTTTTGATACCTGGATAGATGAATCTGCTATGCAAAAAAGGAAAAGGACATGAGAAGCAAAGCTGCAGTGAGGGTGAGGACGTACAAACCAGAGGATCAAGACCACGTGAAACGCTGTATCATCGAGCTACAAAATTTTGAACGCACTCTGGAACCAGATCGTATCGAAGGAGAACGAATCGTTGAGCGCAACTTTCAAGAGCTCCAGGAAGCACAATATCAGAAGGCAGCTAGGATATTCGTAGCAGAAGTAGAAGAGGAGGTCGTCGGCTTCATCAATGTTCAGTTTGAGCATGAGAGTCAGACGTACCTCTCCTCCCTTGTGGATTACGCCTATATATCTGATCTTGTCGTTCTCCAAGCGTATAGAGGCCAGGGTATTGGGACCATGCTCTTGCAACAGGCAGAAACTTTTGCAAGACAACAGGGCGCGATTGTCCTAAAAATTGGGGTCCTGGCAAAAAACCAGCAGGCAGCCGATGTCTATCAACATGCCGGTTTCCGACCCTACGAAATTGTTCTGCTAAAGCAACTTATTTGATCCTCAACAAAATTAAGCTTAGCATTTGCTCTTTTCCTATATGCTTTGCTTCTTTATGATCGGGACATAGATCTTAACTTTCTCATCTCCATACAACTCAAAATCCGCTTTCCCTTCAGCAAACTCATAGCCTGAGTTGGGGAACCAGGTCTCATGGATATATTTCCAGGTTCCCTGAATAGCTTGTGCAATATTCTTTTCGCTATCATCGTCTTGCAGTTGCAGTTAGATAGTCAGAGCATTGACGCGCTCAAAGAAGCGAGCAAGCTTCTCTTCATCGAGGTGACCATTGGTACGCACACTGCTACAGAGATCAAGGCCAAAGGGGCCAACCTGACGAATAGCATCCTGGACATTGTCAGCATTGAGGCCACCGGCAAGATAGATAGGAATGCCCAATGTTTCGCGGATGGCCCGGCTCACGACCCAATCGTGGACGCGTCCAGTGCCACCGAGCTCTTTGACCGCGAGACCAGGATTGCCCGAATCCAGTAAAATGGCATTGACATATGGAGCAATAGCACGCGCTTCCACCAGCGCCTCAAGGCCGCGAACATGGATCACCTGCACAAGCGCAATGCCAGGCAGAGCAGCACGCAACCGATGGTGGCTTCCGGCAGGTAGACTATCGACAAGTTGGAGTGTATTAACGTGACAACGCCGCTGCTGTTCAATGATTATATCAACGTCCTGGCTACTGGTGAGCAGAAAAGAAGCCACGCCGGGCGGCACAAAGTCAGCAATCTCCATAATCTGTTGTTCTGCAATTACCCCTGGACCACTGGGCATAGCAGAAACCAGGCCCAGGGCCGAGGCTCCATAACGAATAGCGAGCCGCGCCTCCTCAATGCTGCTGATACAGCAGATCTTTACGCGTGGCCGAGTAAAAGGTTCCATTGTGCTTTATCTCCAGGATATTCGGTAATGTAATCCTGCCGTTTACTTCTCGTCTCGTTCAAGAAGTTCAATGCGATTGCCCCAGGGATCAGTAATATAAATGCGAGACCATCCTGGCAATGGCTCGTCTTCGCTTATTGGTACATTAGAAATTGCCAGACGAGCCCGCCAGGCTGAGAGATAACGTACCTCAAGGGCGGGATGTCCTTTGCGTCGTGGCTCAAAGTTGTTCGTGACACCAATATGGATCTGCTGAGAGCCACAAGCAAACCATACACCACCACGATGACGCAAGTTTTCGGGCTTCTCAATCTCTTCCAGTCCGAGTACATCACCATAAAATGCCCGTGCTGCACTCTCACATCCCTGGGGGGCTTCTATCTGGATGTGATTTATACCAACAATGACAGGATAGCTTTCCGACATGGACACTCCCTTTATTTCTTCTTCCGAAATTCTTCATAAAGCAAGGTTAGCCCTAAAGTATATATAGATATTTTATGCCATTTTTGTGAGCCGGACAAGATGTTTAATCTAAGTTAGTTCACCCTTCCCTGCAAAAATGGGTCAAAACAAAGCAATGAGCCAAAAGATTGTTTTCTAGTTTAAAACTGAGTATGCTTTATTAAGATCAACTTTAAGAGAGATGTGAGGTAAATCAACCACATGCCTAAACCGCTGCTTATTATCGTCAACGGACCTCCAGGAGTTGGCAAGACCACGTTAGCAAAACGTCTGGCCGCAGATTTAACATTGCCAGTTGTCCATCGCGATAGTGTGGCTGAGCATGGCACGATCCAACATTGTAAATTAACTTGACAATAAACTCTTTTGCATGATAACCTTTTCACAAGATTACACCTCAGGATGAATCATACACCATAAAAAATTCTGATTTTCATTAGAGTGAAAGGAGAAATACACACAAATAATAAATTGATTGTTTTCTATTGCAAGCAAGAATCTACCAATGTTGGAAAACTCGTCTTCTTGCAAGTGTTAGTGGGTGCGTTCCCACTCTTCAAACAAAGGCATAAAAAGCGAACAAGGAATGTCGCACAGAAAATGTTTGATTCTCGGTGGGTATGGCCCCACTATTCAAGTCAAAGACATGAAAGGCAGGCAAGGAATGCTGCTCAAAAAACGTTTAACTTTCTTCTTCAGCTTTCTAACACTTCTATCTTTCCTGGGAGTAAGCAATCTACAAACTCCCACTGCACACGCTGCACACGCGATCTCAACTCGGCCAGCCGAAAACAATGGGGTTGCAAAGACTCCCTTTATGGGTTGGAGCACCTGGAGCTATATTGGCACAAACCCGACGGCAGCGAATATTGAGGCACAGGCAAAAGTTGAAGCCAGTTCCCTCAAAGCTTATGGGTACAACTATGTGCTTATGGACGACTGGTTTTATTTAAACCCCTCCACAACCGTCGATGCCAACGGCTACTGGGCCATTGATACGAGCAAATTTCCCAATGGGATTGCCGCAGTAGCAACTTATGTGCATAACCTTGGCCTGAAATTTGGTACCTATGTTACCGCAGGCATCCCGGTCGAGGCAGTCAACAAAAATATTACTATCCAGGGCACCAATAATACAGCCAGTCAGATCGCGAATACCAGCAAATACGAGATAAACTATAATTATGGTAACAAGGTAATGTATGCCATCAATTACAACGCAGCAGGCGCACAGGCATATGTGAACGGCTGGGCCAACCAGATGGCATCCTGGGGTGTCGATTTTCTCAAAATCGACGGGGTCGGTGACTCCGACATCCCTGATATCCAGGCCTGGTCAACCGCCCTCAAGCAGACTGGACGGCCAATATACTTTGATCTCTCCAATACGCTCGATATTGCGAATGCGAACACCTGGAAGACGAACTCCCATGCCTGGCGAACGCAGGGTGATGTCGAATGTTACAGTGGCTGTAGTGGGAAATTGGTAAATTGGGCAAATGTCTCCAGCCGCTTCAACAGCGCAGCTTCCTGGGCTCAGTATGGCGGTGCTGGTGGATGGAACGACCTGGATGCTATGGATGTGGCGGATGGCACACTGGATGGACTTACCAACACGCAACGGCAAACGAATATGTCGCTCTGGGCCATGGCCTCAGCTCCGATGTACCTGGGAGATGACCTGACCAGGATGGATAGCTACGGCCTATCCCTGCTGACCAACACAGAAGTGGTTGCCATCGATCAGGAAGGCATCCCCGCTACGCGGGTGGCGAACGCCAACAACCTGCAAGTCTGGGAGAAGCCGAACGGCGACGGCAGCTATAGCGTGGGACTCTTCAACCTGGGCGGTGCCTCCGCCTCGATCCAGGTAAACTGGAGCCAATTGGGGTTCGGCGGCTCCGCAGCTGTCCGTAACTTATGGACGCATACTAATCTGGGATCGTTTAATGGTAGCTATACCGCGACATCTGTACCTTCCGATGGATCTGTTCTGCTCAAAGTGACGCCGTCAGTCACATCCGTAACCGCTACCAATTATGAAGCCGAGTCCTCGGCCAACACTCTTGCGGGCGGAGCCAAAGTCGCAACCTGCACGAATTGCTCCGGCGGAAAAAATGTAGGCTACATTGGCAATGGCGGAACTCTTCAGTTTAACAACGTCAATGTCAGTAAGGCCGGGACATACGTGCTAAATGTCTCGTATGTCGATGGCGATGCAGGCCGTATAGCGAACATCAGCCTCAATGGAGGAACCGCTACACCCCTCATTTTCATAGGAACCGCCGATGCCAATTGGAATAGCGTACAGGTGTTGAAGATCGTAGTAAGCCTGAATGCAGGTAACAATAAGATCTTGTTCTCGAATGCGTCGGCTTATGGTCCCGATATTGATCGGATTACAGTAAGCTAAGCCCGGTTGCATTTACCTGTATCAATCCCAACATTCTGCGGCTCATGCCCATTCTGGATACTGGTGGCGAAGTCAAAAATCGTGCTCAGGTCGAGCTTAAAATCATTGAGATCAAGCGTAAAATCGACTGGCCGATCAACGCATGATTTCGCCACCATTCACCAGAATGACCTGACCAGTAATAAAGCTAGCGGCAGGAGATGCCAGGAAGAGCGCAGTATTCAAAATATCTTCGGGCAGGCCCCAACGTTTTAAAGGGATGGATTGTACCGCATTCGCATGGCTTTTTGAAGATAAAGTTTGCGCCCACTCATTTTCAATGCGTCCAGGAGCAATGCAATTTACGCGTACGCGAGGGGCAAACTCGGCTGCCAGGCAGCGCGTAAGCGACATAATCGCCCCTTTACTCATAGCATACATCTGATTGGGCAGGCCAGGAGCACCATCCAGAGCGCGATCCCAACCAGTCGTCAGGATACAGCCACCGGGGCGCATATACTGTTCCACTTCGCGGCAACAACGCCAGGTACCCATAACATCTACATGCATAATGCGCTCAAAAATCTCTATTTCGCTCATCCCCTTTGTCTCTGCTGTATTAGCGCTAGCGCCAGCATTATTAATCCAGACATCAATCGGCCCAAGTCGGGTATAAGCATCCTGTACCATGCGAGCAACCTCGTCCGGTTGACGCAAATCGGCCTGAGCCAGCAAAGCATGCCCGCCCTCAGCCTCAATCTGTTGTACAACTTCCTCCGCTCCCTGCCTGGAGTGAGCATAGTGCACCAGCACAGTTGCCCCCTGAGCCGCAAAACCCAGGGCAAGAGCACGCCCAATACTACGACCAGCACCAGTAATAGCCACAGTCTTATTCTGAAACATAGAGACATCTCCTTCAGAGTAAACGTT
The DNA here is from genome assembly GCA_963850365.1 of uncultured Chloroflexia bacterium. Classification (GTDB taxonomy): domain Bacteria; phylum Chloroflexota; class Ktedonobacteria; order Ktedonobacterales; family Ktedonobacteraceae; genus Dictyobacter. The sequence goes on along the minus strand of CAWKKX010000025.1, from coordinate 80,329 downwards.
TCACATGTAACATTCAAAACCAGCTTTCCTGAATCTTCGCAAGATCAATGTTTCACGTGCAACATTCAAAACCCATTTTCCTAACTCTCCGCAAGATCAATGTTTCACATGCAACATTCAAAATCTGTTTTCCTAACTCTTCGCAAACGTTTGAAAAGAATGTACTAGTCTGTTGATCTTCAATTGATCGATCCCGCGTAGCGACAATCCCTTGTGGTTGTCGTCGTGGCTCGGCTCTACAGGCGGTTCCACGACGACAACCACAAGGGATTGTCGCTACGCGGCGGGCTGTGCAATGAAATTTGACAGAGCAGTACCTCTTGCCCGCATGATTATTCAAACACCACAACTACACCCATCTTACAGAACAGTGTAAGACAAAATACATTGTAGCATGGACTACATAAGCAATTTAGCACATCCACCATATCGCCCGATGAGTTCGCACAGCGCAGCCCTGCTTCAGACTATTCTTGCATTATTTCCATTTGCATAAATTTTTGCACTGCAAAAATTTATGCCAATGGAAATAATGCAAGAATAAAAAAACGGTACGAACGCCGTAGGCGTGAGCACACAAAGAAAAGCGTGTAGAGGAAGTATATTAAATACACATTAACTTGCATTATATTGGATACTATACACGTATAGTCATTTTAAACATGTATAGCAAACACGACCATTCTTCTTATCCCTCAAATTCCCATATAGACATATTGCTAGTTTTCCCATCTGGTGATACCCTTGTAGTAGGATAAATAAAAGCACATGCCGTGAGTACATGGCAACGATTAAAAAGTATTTCAATGTCGAAGTACGATAGTAGCTATCATGGTTTTGTAGACAAGAAGGAAGGTATAAACAACATGGCAACCCGCATAGGCATCAATGGATTTGGACGCATCGGTCGTCAGTCACTTAAAGCAATCCTGGAGCGGCATCCAGGCGAACTAGAGGTTGTCGCAATCAACGATCTCACCAGCACAAAAACCAACGCACACCTCTTGAAGTACGATTCCACCTATGGGCGCTTTCCAGGCGAAGTTCAAGCGACGGAAGACACACTCATCGTCAATGGACATGGAATCAAGGTCATTGCGCAGCGGGACCCGGCACAGATCCCCTGGGGCGATATGGGCGTTGAGCTTGTTATTGAATCGACAGGGCTTTTCACCGACGCCTCTAAAGCGGCGGCACACATCAAAGGTGGGGCAAAAAAAGTAATTATCTCTGCACCCGCCAAAGGAGAGGACCTCACAGTCGTCCTGGGCGTCAACGAAAATGTCTATGACCCCAAAAAACACAACATTATTTCTAATGCATCCTGCACCACAAACTGTCTCGCCCCCACAGCCAAAGTGCTTAACGACACATTTGGCATTGAGCGCGGTCTCATGAATACCATACACTCATACACCAATGACCAGCGCATCCTGGACCAGGTGCACAGCGACCTGCGCCGCGCACGTACCGCTGGCGCAAACATCATCCCAGCCACCACAGGGGCAGCAATCGCGCTCGCACTGGTCATCCCTGAGTTAAAGGGCCGCTTTAATGGCATGTCCTTGCGTGTACCAACCGTGACAGTCTCAGTCGTTGATTTTGTCATCACAACACGCAAAGAGGCCACTGTTAAAGACATCAACGATGCCTTCAAAGAAGCCGAAGCGGGTGCACTGAAAGGCATTCTAGCCATTACCGACGAGCCACTGGTCTCAACAGACTTCCGTGGCGACTCCCACTCTTCAATTGTCGATGGTTTGTCCACAATGGTCTTGGATAAAAATATGATCAAAGTGATCGCGTGGTACGACAACGAATGGGGCTATTCCAGCCGCATCGCTGACCTCGCACATTTCATTGCAGAAAAGGGCTTCTAGCATTTTAGGAGAAAAGAATGGCGTATGTTACATGCGACAAGCAGGTAACTGCGCCATTTTTGTTATACGATTAGGAAAAATATCATGAATAAAAAAACTGTACGCGATATAGATGTCGCAGGCAAGCGCGTCCTGGTACGAGTGGACTTCAATGTGCCACTGGACGACGAGCAACATATCACGGATGACACACGCATTGTAGCGGCCATTCCCACAATTAACTATCTTCTGGAGCATGGTGCAGCGGTTATCTTGATGTCACACCTCGGCCGCCCTAAGGGGCAGGCAGTAGAAACCATGCGCATGGCACCAGTTGCCCAGCGCCTCAGTGAACATCTCCACAAACCAGTCGAAACCACAACGGACAGCATCGGGGCTGAAGTGATAGCCAGAGCCAAAGCGCTCAAACCTGGGCAGGTGCTCCTGCTGGAAAATCTGCGCTTCCACAAAGAGGAAGAGAAGAACGATGCAGAATTCGCACGCCAGCTGGCAGCTCTGGGTGACCTCTATGTAAACGATGCCTTTGGGACGGCTCACCGCGCCCACGCCTCCACCGAGGGCGTTACCCATTATCTGCCCGGCGTCTCAGGCTTTTTAATGGAGAAGGAGCTTAACTTTCTCGGTAGTGCCCTGGAGAATCCCCGGCGTCCTCTTGTCGCAATCGTTGGCGGGGCCAAGGTCTCCGACAAGATCGCCGTCCTTGAGCGACTTATCAAGCTAGCGGATAGTATCTTAATCGGCGGCGGTATGGCCAATACATTTTTTAAAGCCAGGGGCCTTGAGATCGGCGATTCGCTGTATGAAGAGAGCAAAGTCGAAGTTGCACACGGCCTGATCGAGCAGGCGAAGCAACAAAAGAAAGAGCTCATCCTCCCGACAGATGTGGTTATTGCCGACCGTTTCGCCGCCGATGCGGAACACAAGATCGTGTCTGCCGAGAATGTCCCCCAGGGGTGGCGCATACTGGATATCGGGCCAGAGACCATCGCGCACTTCCGGCAGGCGATAGCTAACGCGCAGACTATCGTCTGGAATGGCACGCTGGGCGTCGCCGAGATGCCAGCCTTCGCCAGGGGCACCAATGGCATGGTCGAGATCCTGGCCGAGCGTACAGCCCAGGGAGCCACAACCATCATAGGTGGCGGCGACTCGGCTGCCGCAGTCGAGCAGGCCGGGGCATCAGAAAAAATGACCCACGTCTCCACAGGCGGCGGGGCCTCGCTCGAATTCCTTGAAGGGCGAGTGTTGCCTGGAGTCGCTGCTCTCCAGGATGCATAGCACGCATTGTATGCTACAACGTGATATAGAAAAAGTGAAGAGGGACGGCCACAAGGTCGTCCTTTGCTTATTTGCGGCTTAAGGCACTTTATGGCTCTACTCGTAGAGCAGACCGGGTTTAACAAGATTCTTTGATATAACATAACAGATTACATATGATCGAGTTAGCTCTATCAAGTCATACATACTTTAGTCTTTGCTCCACAGGGAGACGACTCAGGCTTTCCCTGGCTGTGATCTGCTAAGAGTAATGAGATCTGACTCTACAAGATGTGTTTTATAGCATGGCGTGGTATGATTTATGCAGACAAAGAGAATAAAGAGGGGTGACATTAAGGCTGCTCGTTATAGGCCTATTACTATACACTAGTAATCCTTGCCGGTCACCGTTGATAAAAGGAGCATATTATGACAGCGAAGCGCACAGCGATTATTGCAGGTAACTGGAAAATGAACTATGGGCCACAACAAGCATCCAGCTTCGCGATGGAGATCTTGCCGGGACTGGACCAGATTGTACGCCACAACCCCCATATTATGGCGATCCTGTGTCCGCCAGCGATCTCTCTGACCGCAGTTCAAGAAGTGATGACATCGTTCCTCACACCACACATTGAGCTAGGTGCTCAGAATATGTATTTTGAGGAGAAAGGCGCATTCACAGGCGAGATAGCTCCTGCTATGGTACAAGAGCTGTGCACGACCGTGATTCTTGGACATTCTGAACGGCGCGAATATTTTGGCGAGACCGATGCGCAGGTCAACAAAAAGACGCTAGCCGCCTTTAAGCACAGGTTACGTCCCATTGTCTGTGTGGGAGAGAATCTGGCACAGCGCGAAGAAGGCCAAACAGAGAGCGTCATCCACAAACAGATCCACGAAAGCCTGGCAAACCTGCCAGAGCAGCATACACATAGCCTGGTCATCGCCTACGAACCAATCTGGGCCATCGGGACAGGCAAGGCTGCTACAGCCGAAGATGCTGGCCAGGTTGCCCATTTTATCCGTCAGACCTATACAGAGCTATATGGTCAACACGCCGGGGAGACAGTGCGCATCCTCTATGGCGGCAGCGTCACCTCCAGCAATATCAGCAATTTCATAACACATCCTGATATAGACGGTGCGCTCGTCGGAGGTGCCAGCATCAAACCTGAATTTGTAGAACTCGTGCGCTATGCTGCAGTTGCAATGCAACAGTAGCACTGCATCATACTGACTGTTACAGTCAAGTTTGTTTCAATTATTGTGGCGATAATAATTGAAACAAACTCCCATATTATCAAGTCAAATAATTATATTGAAGCAGGAAAAACGTATCTGATAGAGATGGGCAGGATTAATTCATTGTGTAGGAACTGACTTTCCTTTTTGCATTTTATTTATTTGAGAGGAAGAAAGTTTTATGTTGCTTACCAGACGACAATCTTTGTCACTTCTCGTATCCTCGCCTTTAGTTGGCCTTGGCATCGCCGGGTGTGGATCTACTTCCAATACCCATTCCACTAACGACATGACCTTGAAAGTGGGACAAATCAGCACCTCCATCGCGTTTTTCCCCTTCTACATAGCGGACCAGGAAGGCTTTTTCAAAAAAGAGGGACTGACCATAGGCCCTCGTCCTTTGCTTGGTTCTGGCGCGAAAGTTGCGACGGCCGTGGAGTCAGGCAGCATCGACATTGGCGGGGGAGTAATTACCGATGCCTTCGATATGGCAATCGTCGATTCTCAAGCCAGGGTTATTGGTTCTTTAGTAAATGGTTACTACACTGATATTATCATGAGTAAAAACTTACAACGGGAGACCGGTATCACAAAGGCCAGCCCACTTGTTGATAAGGTAAAAGCACTGGTTGGTAAGAAAATTGGCATCACAGGGCCTGGCAGCGGCAATGAAGCCCTGGTGATTTATCTATTCAGACAACAGGGACTTAATGCCCGCAAAGATGCCGTCCTGGTAAATCTTGGTTCCAATAACTTAGCAGTAATGGGTGCATTGAGGGCTGGTCGCGTTGATGCGCTGTCTTTCTTTTCACCGGTAGGACAGCAAGCTGAGGCTGAAGGGACAGGCACGATCATGATCAGTCCGATTAAAGGTGATATGCCAGGGCTCATGGGATGTCTATACGGCGCGTTTTATACCAGGCAAAGTGTGATTGATGCCAAACCGAAAGCGATACAAGCTTTCATTCGCGCTCTCGCTTTATCCGAAGCCTATATTCATGAGCAGCCGACTAAAGCTCTTGCACTGTTGCAAAAATATCTTAAACTTAACCAGGAGACCACACAGGCCGTTTTTACCGCGATGAGACCAATTATGGCCACCAGTCCACGTATTAACCAGCAGGCTTATGATATCATCACAAAATTCCATGTGCAAGCCGGCCTCATCACCGTAGCTCTACCATACAATAGCATAATCGCTGCAAACACCATCAATAGTGCTTTAGATGGATTCTCAAGCTAATAAAAGCAATAGGGAAATCGAAGAATTATTTCGTTTGGAAAATTGCAGGAGATAAGAGCTATGGCATTTTTAGATCTACGTACATGGCTGAGCCATCTCGAAGAGAAAAACCAGCTTCATCGCGTGAGCACCCCCGCTGATATCCGCTATGACATACCACGCATGCTCGAAACATACGATGGACAGAAGGCTGTGCTGTTTGAGAACGTCAACGATTACTTTCCTACACCCGTTTTCGGGGGATCTTTTGGCACGCGTACCCACATGGCAGAGACATTTGGTATCCCGCCTGAGAACCTTTTGAGCCATTATATCAACGCACTAGAACATCCTATCCTGCCCACAGAAGTTGCACCAGGTGAAGCTCCAGTGCTTGAAATACACGATAGCGAGGTACGTCTTGACCGTCTTCCTGCCCCATGGCACCATGAGAAAGATAGCGGGAAGTATATTACAGCCGCCATAGCAATTGCGAAAGATCCTGTTACAGGCATACAAAATTGGTCAATTCATCGTTTGCAGATCAATGATGAACGCCATCTGGGCGTCTACCTTCTTCCACGCCATCTCTGGAGCATATTCTCGCGTGCGGAAGCTCAGGGACAGGACCTGCCCGTTGCACTGGCTTTGGGCTTGCCACCTGGCTATCTCCTGGCATCACAAGCAATGACTGCGACTGGCATAGATGAAGGGGGGATAGGCGGCGGACTCTTCGGCCAGTCTCTACCTATGGTACGTAGTCCACGTTATAGTATTCTCGTGCCCGCAAATGCTGAATACCTGTTTGAAGGGAGGCTTCTAGCTAAGCAGCGAGGACCAGAAGGCCCTTTTGGTGAATTCCCACGTACTTATGGACCCCAAACCAACAAACACATTTTAGAAGTGGATGCAGTATTTCATCGCTCCAGCCCGATCTTCCAGACGATACTACCCGCAAGCAAAGAACACATGCTGCTCGGTGCACTTCCGCGTGAAGCCGCTATCTACAATTGTATCAGGCAGATATCTCCCAACATACGGGATGTCGTGCTCACCTTTGCCAGCGGGTGTCGTTTCCATGTCGTCATTTCGATGACACCTCGTCGTAAAGGGGAGGCAAAGAATGTGCTGATCGCCGCATTTGCAGTATTAAGCGATGTGAAGCGGGTCGTAGTAGTAGATGAAGACATCGATATCTCTGACGCGTCTGAAGTAGAGTGGGCTATTGCAACCCGCGTCCAGCCGCACCGGGATATTACTATTATTGAAGAGGCACTTGGCTCCCAGCTTGATCCATCGGCAGATGAGAACGGGCTGACCAGCAAATGGGGACTTGATGCAACCATTCCCTTCGGGGCCAATCGCGAAAGATATGAGCGTGTCCGCACACCACGTCGCGTCTCCTAAGAGGGAGGTCACTTGCAACTTATCATTGGAATTTCAGGTGCTACCGGCGTCATCTATGGCATTCGCTTATTAGAAATACTTCGCACTATAGATGATATCGAGGTACATCTCATCATAACGAGTGCAGCCAGGCAAACGATTGTTTACGAGACTGACTATACGGTGGCCCAGGTCAGTTCTCTAGCATCATATGTCTATAATAACCATGACATCGGTGCATCTATCGCGAGCGGCTCATTTCGCACCGCTGGGATGGTTGTTGCACCTTGCAGTATCAAAACACTCTCAGGAATTGCCAATTCTTATGCAGATAATCTGCTGGTACGAGCCGCCGATGTGGTGCTAAAAGAACGCCGACGCCTGGTGCTACTTATACGCGAAACCCCTCTCCACCTGGGGCACCTGCGTCTTATGACCTCGGCAGCGGAATCTGGTGCTGTATTAATGCCTCCCCTTCCCGCCTTTTATACACGACCACAGACCCTCGATGAAATCATAAATCAGACCGTAGGTCGTATCCTCGACCAATTCGACATTGAGACTGACCTTTTTCCTCGTTGGAAAGGACTTCGCGAAGGCTTAGCCAACAAAGATCAATACTAAAAGCGTTTTGTATATTTATTAGCCCTTTTCTACATTTTTGTATATCATGTAACAATGAGCAAAAAGGCTAACAGGGTCTGAAACCCCCTCAAGTTACGCACATACGCGAATAAGAATGTGGAAAACTTATCCACATTCTTATTCACCTATGCACATCCACCCCTATCCGTCAGGATCGTTTTCATAGCCTTATCAAATAGTTGTGCATAACTTATCCACATAACATCTGATGTTATCCACATCTCTAAGACAGCAAAGAACGTGGATAACTCATGAAAGTTATCCACAGTTATCCACATCATTGGAGTATGCGATAGCGTAAAAGCCGGAGGCTCAAGTAGGCTCGAAAGCCGGAGAGAAATTTTCCCGAGAGGAGCCAGGCAAAACGACAGAGAAAAGGTATAGAGCATTAAAAAAGGCAGGGCAAGCCATCAATTGTAAGCTTGCCCCGAAAGTTATGCACATATACACAGACTTATGCACATTCAATGTGTATAAGTCTTATTATTAGTATCAGTCCAGGTAGTCTTTTAGCTTGCGACTGCGGCTAGGATGGCGCAATTTACGCAAAGCCTTCGCCTCAATCTGACGAATGCGCTCACGAGTAACATGGAACTCTTTGCCAACCTCCTCCAGAGTACGGCTACGACCATCATCCAGGCCGAAGCGTAACTGAAGCACCTTACGTTCACGCTCAGTCAAGCTATCGAGTACATCCTCAACCTGCTCTTTCAGCAACTGATGGCTGGCCGCCTCAGCTGGAGCCAGAGCCGTCTGATCTTCCAGGAAATCGCCCAGGTGGCTATCATCCTCTTCGCCGATAGGAGTCTCCAGGCTAACCGGCTCCTGGCTCACCTTAATGATCTCACGCACTTTTTCCGCGCTAATCTCCATCTGCTCGGCAATCTCCTCAGAGGTTGGTTCGCGGCCGAGGTCTTGCAGCAAGCGGCGGCTGATACGGATCAGGCGATTGATAGTCTCCACCATATGAACGGGGATACGAATGGTGCGAGCCTGATCAGCGATAGCACGAGTAATAGCCTGACGAATCCACCAGGTAGCATACGTACTAAATTTGTAGCCCTTTGTATAATCGAACTTCTCAACAGCGCGGATCAGACCGATATTGCCCTCCTGGATAAGGTCCAGAAGATTCATCCCTCGTCCGATATACTTCTTAGCCACGCTTACCACCAGGCGGAGATTAGCCTCCGTAAGACGGCGTTGTGCCTCTTCACCATCTTCCAGATATTTGCGGTGAGGAACAACTTTGAGGCGTTCGGCGCGGACGCGCTCCTGTTTACCACGTTCCATAATCTGAGCCAGGCGAACCTCTTCTTCTGCATTCAAGAGAGGAACCCGACCGATCTCACGTAGATACATACGAACAGGATCATCCAGGCTGCTTTCCAGGTCCGCAACCACAATACCAAGGTTCTCGCCGATCTCATCCCACTTAGGATCAGCCAGAATCTCGGCATCCACAGCAGCAACTTCATCGGGGCCGGGTTCCCAGTCAGCTGGCGGCTCTTTTGTTGGGTCCAGGGCGTCCATAGGCTCTTCGTCCTGCAACTTAAACAGGTCAAATCCCTCTGTGCCACCTGCGGGAGGAGTCAGACTCCCACTTGTGACATGAGCATGATGACCCACGGTGTCAATATCAAAGACATCTTCCGCATCATTCAACATGGAAGCATCCACATCAAAAGGTTCAAGAGTAAACACATCTCGCAATGGCCCTGTACTGACTGTACTTACATTCCCACGATCATTGTGTACTCGATCCATAACATCTTGGTCCCGATTCACCATTCTGACATCCCCCTTCAGAAAACAGGCCTAATAGAATAAACGAATAATGATAACAATTCCTGCCCTCTGGTCCGATTTTGCAAAAATGATTTAGATTAATCGCCGTTTTTGATTTGCTACATTACGGCGGTATTTTACCTGAATTTCTTTAAACGCACTCGCGGCTTTGTTAGTGTATCAGCCTTGCAGGTGCGTCGCAGTATTAATAGTGCGCAACTGCTGGTAGATTGCCAGTAGCTGCTGTTGTAACTGCCGCAGAGCGGGAATATCGCCAGCATCGGCGGCATCTTGTAAAAGAAATTTTAACTCTTTATTTAATTGTAACAAACGCATACGCTTGAGCCGGGTAGCACACTGGACAGCCTCTTTCGCCAGCGCATCTCCATCACCTGGAGGTCTTAACTCAACACATTCTATAGCCCTGGTTACTGCAGGCATAAGAGCCGAAGATACGAAATTTTCAAAGGGTTGATGAGAGGGGGAAGAACCACGTTGATCCACAGAGTTGAGTAAGCGGTACAACTCTCGCGTGTCTGTCCCAGCGAAGTCACCTTCGTTAAGTATAACACAAACCTGTGGACTTAAGCTCGGATTCTGCAAGAGTAGCCCAATTAGGTAGTCCTCCCATTTTAGCGTACTTTCCAGTTGTCTGTCAAGCCCAGCTTTTTGCCGTTCGCCGGCAATACTCCGGGTTTGTGTTTTTTTGCTCTCCTCATTTCTCTCACTATGATCGTCACTCAAATCGTCTTTGTGTTGTGTAACCGCTTGCCCTGGATGCCGGGTGGCAGGCGCTTTCCCGCTAAAATCAACTGTTACGCCGGTTGACTTCTGGCCATGCAGGACTTGCTGCAGCTCTTCGTACAGGCTACGCTCATCAATACTGATAATAGCAGACAACTTCCGTATATACGCATCACGCTTAATACGGTCGCTGATCATCCCAATGATTGGTAACAGACGCTTAGCTGCCTTTGCCTTCCCGCCTGGCTCTCGTAAATTGAGATCGACCGTTTTTACAACGAAATAATAGTCGATAAGAGCGAGAGGATGAGAGACAGCATAAAGCCAGGTTGGAAAATCACGTCGGATCACTTCATCAGGATCTTCGCCAGCGGGCAGTTGTAACACGTTGATCTCTGCGTCAACTTGCTCTTCCAATCTAATAATCCCACGTGATTGTTGCTGTTTATTTTGATTGCCACGTTGTCCACTCGATCCATTATAGCGCTGGGGATAAGTATTGCCGGCCAATGGGATAGGCACTACGGTCCGATCAAAACCTTTTAGTGCCTCCTGGATACCATGCTCGGTTGCCGCACTTCCCGCTGCATCTGGATCAAGGGCTAACGTCACTTGCTTCGTCATCTTTTTTAGTTGTTGAATGTGCTTTTCAGTAATTGCGCTACCAATGCATGCGACGGTCTGTCTTGTGCCATATTGGTGGGCAATAACAGCATCTACATACCCTTCCACTATAACAACCTGACCAACTTGCTTTATCGCATCTTTCGCCATATCTATAGCATAGAGGACGGTATTCTTCTCAAAAAGTATCGTTTGTGGCGAATTTAAGTACTTTGGTTTAGTATCGCCCAGGGCTCGGCCACCAAAACCAATCACTCGACCACGAATATCACGGATAGGAAAGATAAGCCGATTACGAAAATAGTCATAGGTGCTCGCTCGCTCACCGGTCAATGCCTCACTCTCACGCCAACGAGCCAGGCCTGCGGTAACCAATTCTTCTTCAGTATGACCCTGACCGAGCAAGTAGCGTGTAAGACCGTCCCATTGATCTCCTGCATAGCCTAAACCAAAAGCAAGCACAGACTCAGGAGAGATACCTCGGCTCTGCACATACGCCCGTGCATCAGTGGCCTCTTTAGAGCGTAGTAACAGTTGATGAAACCAGAGTAGCGCATCTTCGTTCAATTTGCGCAGACGATCTTTGGCGGCGCTAGCCTCACGCTCTTCTTCAGCGTTGCCACCGCTATACTCTTCAACTGGGATGCCTGCTTTCTCAGCCAGGTAGTGTAGCGATGCGTGAAAATCCAGCGCTTGCTGTTTCTGAACGAAAGAAAAGATATCTCCTCCTTCGTTGCAGCCAAAGCAATGCCAGGTTTGTGTCTCTCTAAAAACATAAAACGAAGGCGACCGCTCATTATGAAATGGGCAGAGCCCTTTCAGCGATTTACCCGATTTCTGTAAAGCAACTACCAGACCGATCTCATCGGCAACATCTATCTTTGCTTTGATTGTTTCAATCAGAGATGTCATGTCTAGTCCTTCAGACAAAGCGCAACAATATACATTCCACAATGTTAAAGGTTTGGCATTTCTTTACCAATATAACTAACGAGCCATGTGACCGAAAGTTGCGCCTGAGAGTACGAGCACACGAATCTACTGAAATTATTATACCTATCATGCTATTCATCGTGAGAGGTTTGAAGTAAGAAATAGGACATCTGGTTTTTTCGACACAATAAAAAGCAACGAAATGCATTATACAACCAAATAAATAACATTTGTTATCATTGCCAGGTAGGTTATCCCCTGGTATATCCGAAAGCAAAAATAAATATCCTTTGTCATCCCCAGCAACCAGATTGCATCCCAATCCATCCGAAAGCAAAAAGACAAAACCCAGACAATCGAGAGCCTTTCAAAAAAGATCCGAAGGCTAGTTATCCACTTATCCACATCCTCTACTATTATTAGTATATATATATTTTTAAATAAATTTATAAAATAGTAGTAGTAGGGGATGTGGATAAGTGGATAACTTTTTTTTTGAGCCTTTTTTTGGCGGAAAGCGTATAGGCCTGCGCCAGCCTGGCAAGCTGCTCTATGCCTATCCAAAAAAGTTATCCACATAGCCTTTTTCAAGGGAAAATCCTGTGGATAACCTGTGGATAACTTGGGGATAACTTTCTCCAGAGGCCTAAGATTATGAATAGATATTCAGAAAAACCCCAACGTTATCCACAGGTTATCCACAGGTTATCCACATACACGCATTTACATTTATTGCCTGTGGATAAGTTATCCACAATTAATGTGGATAACTCTTGAAGTGTGAAATTTTTTACGCATTCTGAAAAACCGTTCAGAAAACTCCTGATTTTGCCTAAAAATCGTCCTGGAGGACAATAAAATTTTCCTAGAATATCGCTTGCTTGCTGGCGTATAGATTTATCGCCTGGATGAAGTAAAAAAGGATGTGGAAAAGTTATCCACAATTTTGTGTGGATAACTTTTCCACAATGTGTCTAAACATGTACGTACATGTGGATAGTGTGGATAACTTATCCACAATTTTTGTGGATAAGTCCCTCAGCTATATTTATTTATGCGTATATTGCATTTTCCGTGCCTCTTGCCAAAAGTTATCCACATTTTGTGTGGATAACTTTTGAAGTTTGAGTCGGTGCTTCGTAAGTCATATTGCTGGCTATATAGCTTTGTAAAGTTTTTGTAAAGGGTGTGGATAGTGTGGATAACTTATCCACACAAAATGTGGATAAGTCAGAAAGATTACAAAAGTTTGAGTCGGTGCTTCGTAAAGTGATAAAGCTGGCTATATAGCTGTGTGAGGTTTCTGTGAGGTTCTCGTGACAATGTGGATAATGTGGATAACTTTTCCACATTTTGTGTGGATAACTCTAGAAGTTTGAGTCGGTGCTTCGTAAGTCATATTGCTGGCTATATGGAGTGACAAGAGGACTATCAAAGTTGCAAAATTAATGTGGATAATGTGGATAACTTTTCCACATTTTGTGTGGATAACTTTTGAAGTTTGAGTCGGTGCTTCGTAAGTCATATTGCTGGCTATATAGCTGTGCGAGGTTTCTGTGAGGTTCTCGTGAAAACGGCAGAGTTATCCACATTTTGTGTGGATAACTCTGTTTCGTGTGAAATTTGTGTGAAAAAGTTATCCACATTTAATTTCTAGACAGAAAAGGGCTTTCATAATGAATCAATTTTCATTAAAAAATGTACAGAATCACCTGATGGAGATAATAAGTGTTGAGTTGGTAATAATACTAAAGTTATCCACATTGCGTGTGGATAACTGGAAAATAATGTGCAAAACTTTGTATCTTTAGGGACCTTTGGCTTTTTTTGTGGTGCCTGTTAGCACAATGAGCAGATAAATCGTAAAAGTACGGATCACGAGCTACCTGCTCATTGTGCTAACTCATAGGTGAAATTCACCTATGAGTTAGCAATTTTGGTAAGGAAAGATAAAAGACTTCCTTAATACGTAAATGCTTGTTCGGGCGAGGATATATTGAGTTGGCTAAGTTGATGATAGGTACGCAATAATTCTGCTGTACTGAGCGCTGAGGCTGTAAGTGAGGCGGGATGGTGGGGACTATCACCTTCAAAGAAAGCTTCACACATGCCCAATATTCCATCTTGAAAATGTTCGCTAAAGGGTGTGAGTAGCTGTATGCCCTCATGCCAGAGATATTCTTGAGAACGATGTGCATTGTGATCTAGAGAGTGTTCACCGTAAAGAAGCATCAGGGAATCCATGTAGGGTCCAACAAGCCATGGCCAGGCGCAACCCTGGTGACATGCTAACTGTAACGCATTTAAATTTTCCCTGTGGTTTATAAAATGCCCCTGATAACCGGCGTTGTTGGGTGCGAGTGTACGTAAGCCATAGGGAGTGAGCAGGTGTTGTGTAATAACCTTCATGACCCGTTTATGATATCTGGCATCTAATAAAGGATGACGTAAAGAGAGAGAGAAGATCTGATTGACGCGCAAGGCCGGATCGTTGCCAGTGGGACCATCGATCACATCATACAGATAGCCCTGTTCAGCATTCCAGAAGCGGGACCGAAAGCTATCTTTACACTGAGTCAAAAAGGCATAGTAATACTCGGCATTTGGACCAGATTGGCCTGTATTGTTGAGCTGTTGCGACCACTCATACATCAGAGAGAGAGCATGGTACCAGAGCGCATTCACCTCAACCGGCTTGCCAGCGCGTTGAGTAACTGGTTGACTATCGACATAGGCATTCATCCATGTTAAAGCTCTGCCAGGCTTTGTTGCTATAAGCAAGCCATCCGTGGTATCCAGACGGATACCATTGCGTGTTCCCTGTATATACCTGTTTATACATTCTTTAAGCCGAGGAAAGATTTCCTCAAGGAATGTATAGTTATGGGTTACCTGCAAGTAGTGATCGAGTGCATAGAAATACCAGAGCGCTATATCCACATTCTGATAGTTGCCATCTAGCAAGCCACCATTTGCATCTGGCAGGCGATCTGGTAGAGAGCCGCCTATAAAGTACCCTGCGATATCCCGCAAAATATATAAAGCTTCATCATAGCGGCCTGTAACAAGGGTCAGGCCAGGGAGAGCGATAAGTGCATCACGTGTTCTCTTGCCCAGGGTATAGTAGTCGGACAGCATCATCGGGTTGCGTTCTTGCTGCTCGAAGAACAAGCCGGGTGTCTCCGAACCAGGAGAAAGCTTGTTTGCCCTTTGGTACACAGTTGGCTTACTATAATGTGCAAGAAACTTATTGCCGGCGTCGATGAGTTGCAGAAGATACTGTTGACCATCTGTATGGTCAGGGAAAGAAAGAGAGCGCAAGGGATGAATTTGAGCTGTAGCTTTCGTTTTATCTCTGCCATAGTGTAGACGCGGTGGCTGCAATGCTCTGCGTAAAAGAGATTGTTGTTGTTCAACACTTTCTCTATAGAGGAGGAGTATCGTCTCTGGTTGATACATATGAGGTATTAATTCTTCTGTGCTCACAATCAGTGTCAGGATAGTATCGTCATCAGGGGAGAGGATGGCGCGTATTACTCCTGGTAGATAGAGATCATCTGTGCTGGGGAGGCCCGCAATTTTATTGCAGCGGTGTAGGAAGTTCCAGTACCATACGCTTGTAGGGATAAAAGTTGTCTGGCTTTCTTGCTGGCTGACAGCCAGAATATGATAGGGTGGTGCATCCTTACATGCTTGAAGAGTACAGCCTGCAAAGACCCCGGATAAGATTTTTTGCTGTATCGAGGCATCAAAGGCGTCATGGGTGTCAGCTTCGCTCGTCGGAAAAGCATGAACCTGGAAGCTACACTCATTATTTTTATGCTGTAATGTGTCGAAAGGGCGCGATGTGACAAGCGGCAAGAGCGTTAAAGTAAGTTTGGGATGGTTTTCACCATTTTCCAGTGGAAGGGTAATGCGATTTGTATGTGTGTCGAGCGTCTCTGACGCATGGCTTTTTGTGTGCGTTGTTTTATCTATAGGTATCGTGCGCAGGGCACGATATTGAATAAATGTTGTGTTGTGCCCCTGGGCCATCCAGATACGTTTCTCCAGTACCAGGCCATCGAGGCTGCTGAGATGGTAAGTAAAGACCGGAAAGCCATCTTCCAGTCGAAATGACTCTAAGTGGACAAAGCCAGATGGATTGAAAGTACCATCCCGATATTCGTTTGTACCCAGATAATAGGTACGTTGATCAAAATAAACCTCTTCGTCGATTTTCGCGAGTAATAGCTGCGGTTTTACTGCTTGTGGCGGCATTGCCACAAGTAACCCATGTTGGGCACGCGTAAGCACGCCTGCAACTGTCCCGGCTGCATATCCGCCCAGACCATTTGTCACGATCCATTCACGAGAGAGGGTTTTCTCAAGATCACAACAGACGTAGCGATCAAAGTTAATAGTCATTTCAGACCCTCCAGGCCCCGTAATGTAACTTCCACAACTCCATATAGACACTATTCTTTACATAGTAGATGACTATGTCTCTCCACTACTTCATAGTGTATCACAACCTACCTGAGAAACAGCCGCTCTTTCCTGATTTTTGCGCGATTTTTGATGGACGCAAAAATTGTGATGGATATGTTACATAAAGTTCGTTAGGCGTGATATAGAGCGACAATATAACGTAATTATGAGGAGATAGAGGGCGCTTTAAATTTCTGTAATCTGCTGGTTGTCCACTTCATAGACATAATTGTCCAGTGGCGTGAGGCCTGATAGGTGAGAGGAGCTCGGAGTTTTCATGCTGTTTTATAGAAGAGGCGATTACCTGCGGTTTGTCTGGTTGTGTTTTGGAGGCATTTTAATTTTTTCATTGTTATTTGCCTCTTGCAATAACTCTTTGCCCGCTGGTAAGCGAGCCACTCCTGCTACACAAGTGGGGAGTATCGCGCCGACAAGCCTGGTCAATCCACATATGTTAACCGTTGGTATTTATGCAAATTATTTTCCACAGGAGTACATCGATGCATCTAACCATCAGATAACGGGTTTTGATATAGATTTAATTAAGTCTATTGCGCAACATATGCACTTACAAACAAAATTCATTGTAGAGGACTACCCGTTGCTAATGAGTGGTTTAGCTATGAATCGTTTTGATGTAGTTATATCAGCGGTAAGTATCACTCCTGAGTTGCAGAAGAACGTAGATTTTGTACCCTACTTTAAAGGTGGAGAATCCTTGCTTGTAGTGAAGAGTAATCCTTATCGGATTTATGCGCTTTCTGATCTCTGTGGACGCAAAGTCGCTATAAAAGATGGCACATTTGAGCAGCGTGAGTTGAAGGATGTAAGCGACACTTGTATCAAAGCGGGGAAATTGGCAATCTCAGCCGTAGTGTCTTCGCAATATACTGATGCATTGCTATTGCTTACAAGGAAAAGCGTTGTCGCAATCTATCAGGACGCGCCCGTAAGCGATTATTTTATCAAGCAGCATCCTGACTTTTTCGAGTTAGGTGGAGGAATGATTGGGGCAAATATAGAGGGAATGGCTGTACGCAAAAATAATATTCCTCTGTTAAATGCCCTACAAAAAGCTTTTGTACGCGTAAAAGTGGATGGAACCTATAAGAAAGCGATTATGAAATGGGGATTGACGAGTGGAGACATTAACCACGAGTAAAAGATTAGAGTATTGTAAAGCTACTTTCTAATCTTTTATTCCATATAATTTGCATTTTACTTATCTCACTTGTTATGCAAAATAAGTAAAATGCAAATTATATGGAATAAAGGAAAAGAGAGGTGAGCGCTGAAGACGCGAACTCTAAGAGCCAGCAATATACATATTATAGAGAGATGGTTGTTGTATATCTTTCAGATTAATCGGACATATATTCTCATTTAAAGTAAAATGTGGATTAGCATCTGTGAGTTGTACAAAGGCTTGTAGTAAGGCTGGATCAAAGTTAGTACCTATGCCAGCGATAAGACGTTCACGAGCTTCTTCCACAGTAGAAGGAGCTTTATAAGGACGCTGAGAGGTCAGAACATCGTAGACATCAGTGATAGCCAGGACACGAGCACTCAAAGGAATCTCCTCGCCTTTTAAGCCAACAGGGTAGCCTTGCCCATTCCATGATTCATGGTGATGCAGCACCGTTTCTACATAAAAAGGGTGAACATCGCATCCAATCAAAATGCGGGCACCGATAACAGGGTGGCGTTCCATCTTGCGTCTCTCCTCGGCAGATAGAGCCTCAGATTTATTCAAGATATCGTTACCGATCCATGTTTTGCCGAGATCGTGTACTAACGCAGCAAGTGCAAGGTCGCGTGCTTCTCTACGCGTCCAGCCCAGATATCTTGCAAGTCGTTGAGCATAGACCGCAACCCTGCGCGAATGTTCGTAAGTAATGATATCTCGTTCTTGAATGCTTTTTGCCAGGGATAGGAGAACTTTTCTCGTTTCTTTTTCTTTCTCTGAAAGTGTCAAAGTGTTTTTTTCCACCACGCTACTCTCCCACATTACGGTTACCTCTAATAATTTTCTAGCTATTACTAAAGAATACGAATAGGCCGTTACATTACTGTGATGACTATACCAATGGGCTATTCCTTCATAGACATTTTGGGAGGGAAACAAAAATTTCGTGCTCGCTAACTGATGTTAGAGTGCTCTATCTGACGCTAGAAAGTGTTTTGCTATTCCCCAAATAGTCCCTCTTCATATCCCGATTTATTTTTAATCCTTGCCTTTTGTGATAGACTCCACTTTAGGAAAAGGGTACTATTTTTATGGACGATGTTTGCAACTTGCAACAAAATGGAAGTGGTCTCGATGGGAGAAGGTAATTGAAACACGATCAAAAAGCAGAAAAAAACGTTGAGCGAGATAAGAAACGCGAAGATGTAATAACGGTGGTGCTGACTGCTGATAATCATTTAGGGTATACCGGTTTTGGTCAGCATCCTCGCAAGCGGGAAGAGCGTCAACAGAGATTGAGGCATGCTTTTCAGCAAGCGACAGATTTTGCGATTGTACAAGGGGTGGATTTATTTATTCAGGCTGGCGATTTATTTGATACGACGATGCCGGACGAGAAAGATCGAAGTTTTGTTGCTGAGCGTCTGGCTCAACTCAAGCAGGCCGGTGTACGAGCGTTTGCGCTTGGTGGGGTACATGATACCCCCACGGATGCACAATCAATACTTGGAGAGAAAACGCCAGCTCCACAGTTGAGTTATGCTCGTTTAGGTGCCCTCCATTATTTTCCTCCAACTCAGAAAAATGAGGCTCAGGAGCTTGAGCCTGTGATTATTGATATCAGAGGGACGACTGTGGGCATTTGTGGTTTAGGGGTGTTAGCAGGTCAGGAGGGTGATCCTCTGGCGGAAGCGGTGATTCCGCTTGATATTGAGCGAGCTGCCGTGCCGATCCTGGTGCTTCATGCCCCTATTGAAGGACTTACCATCGGGACATCGCTACTGGACACGCGTGCAGTTGTAGCTCGGGATAGCGTGCGCAAGCAATCTTTATTTCGTTATATACTAGCGGGGTATCGTCATAGCTATAGTCATATACATATTGGTCAGGTAGATGTGGTCGTGGCCGGTGCGACACAATATATTGATTTCAGTATTCCAGATCAGGCACCAGGTTTTATTTTTCTTGGGTTGGGCGCTGACGGTGTGCGCTGGTGTAATCATATTAGTGTCGATACTCTTTCTATGAAACGTCTGATTATACAGACGAAAGAATTGTGGGCCGATGACTCTTCTTTATCACCAACCGAAACTATCCTGGAGCGCTTACGTCCCTTTTGTAATACCGATACGATGATTCAGCTTTGCCTTAAGGGTGAATTAACGCGCGGTGCGTATCATCAATTAGATCTCAATCAGATAAGGCGCTATGGTGAGGAGCACTGTTTTGCCCTGGCTATTGATGATAGTGCCCTTTCTTTGTTGCCGGAACAGGAGGTTGTCGATACTGAGTCGGGAGAGAGGTTTTCTTTACGCGAAGAGCTTATTGCACTGACGAATGAAAAGATAGCTGCTGCGACTAACGAGCAAGAGAAGAAAGTGCTGAACTTGACGAAAGAAGAATTATTGTCGGCGTTGGTTGAGATGAAAAATAGGCCGTAACATGGTATCCTTTAACAAGTACCCTGTTGAGAATGTCAATCAGGCACTGGCGAACGGAGTAGGCCCATGATAATCCTAAAACATTTAACTATCGAGCGCTTCAGGCTTCTGCGTGCGATGAACGTCCATTTTCCGCAGCGTGGCAGTATCTTGATCCAGGGTCCAAACGAGGCAGGAAAGTCGGCACTCATCGAGAGTATTTATTTTGCTCTCTACGGGGAGCCCCTGGCTTCGAAACGTGGCAAGCGGGCGCTAGATGATCTTATCCTTTATGGTTCAAACAACGCGAATGTCACTCTGGTAATCTCAGTTGGTGCAACTGAATTAACGGTGGCCCGTACTATTGAGCGCGAACGTGGGCAGCATGTATCTTTGCATATCCAGCATCTCGGCTCGGCTGAGGTAGAAACGATAAAGGACCTTGCAGAGGCGAATGCACGCATAATCAGCGAGATGGGTGGCGTTGACGGGGAGACATTGCGCAATACCTGTTTGATTGAACAGAAAGGACTCACTCGACTGGAGACTATCAGTGGTAGTGAGCGTGAAGTGGTAGTGCGTAAGCTCCTGGATTTAGATAGTATTGCAAAGCTTACAGAGCAGTTCCAGGTCTATCCAGAAGATGAAGAGAAGCTGAAGGAGAGCGCAGAATGTCTGAAGCTTGCGGAGATACAAGCCCGTATCCCGCAGTTGAGCGGCCAACTTGAGCAAATAGAGATGTCTCTTGATGCGGTGAGGGTCGATGAATTGCTCAGCGAGATTGAGCAGCAAGAGACAGAGATTACTGAGCTAGAGGAAAACTTAGAGCAGATTCATAGCAGGCGGCTAGAACTTAAAAGTGCTCAAGGGCGTATACAACAGCTAAAAAAGGCGGATGCAACGCTTTCCGCCATTATTACCTGCTACGATGATATCGCAGAAGCCCGTCATGAGTTGCCGGAGCTGGAGAAGCAACTTGAGGCTCTTGAGCAACGTGAGCGCGAAGAGCTTCCGAAAATTGAAAAGCGAGTGGCTGAGCTAGGCGAATTAACGCGTTCTTTTGGCACGTTGCAGCGCATGTCGAATGATCTCTTAACGGCTGTTGATACTATTAAAGAACTAGAGCGGGATCTCAAGCAGCATAACGAGATCAAACAGAATATTAAGTCAATTAATGAACAGGTCGAGCAAGAGCAGGCTCGACTTGCCAGTGTGCAGCATACATGGCAAGAACTTGATACGCGTCACCGCACGGTTCGCCCCCAGCTGGAAGCACGTTTGCAGCGCTTGCAGCTTTTATCTGAGCGACTGACCAGCTTGCAGCAGGCGGAAAAACGCTATGTCAATCGTCTGGCGGAGAGAGTACAGGCTGAAGAGAATGCTAACCAGTTGCAGAAGGTACTGGTAGACTTACGCGAGACTGAGCAAGAGCAGTTGCTGGTCGAAAGAGAGGCGCATCAAGTGCAAGAGCAGGCCGATGCACTGGAGAAGCGCTGGCGACAGATAAGCATTCGCCGTCAACTAGAAGAGTGGCAGCGACTGAAGGGACTGTCGCTGGGTCTGGCACAAGCTGAGCAGCATGTACGTCAGGCACGGCAACATCAGGAAAAACTGACGCAGACCGTAATGGTTGCACGTAGCACTGCAACAAAATATATGATGATTACCATCGGTAGTGGTATTGGTATCCTCGTCTGCCTTGCCGTTGCTTTTTCTGTACTTGCGCAGGCCACCATTGTCGCGATTATTGCTTTCCTCGCTATCTTTGCCCTGGTTGGCGCTGGTGCTGTGAACTTCTTAAACTATCGCAAAGCACGCGAACAAGAGAATGCTATTAAGAGTCAGGAGCAAGAAGCTATCAGCCGGGTGGGTATGATGGTCGCGGCTCGTGAAGCGGCCATGCGTATGGGTGGTAATAGCGATGCCATTATACAGGTAGAAAACGAAATTCGCTCGCTTGGTGGTGCGATCCCGCAATCGGTAGAAGATGGTCAGCAATTTCTTGAGCGCATGAAAGACCAGGGTGACATTGGTGATGCACAGCAGCATATGAAAGAAAAGATCGATGAGGCGAATGCTGCACGTAACCAGGTTAATGTAACGATGGAAGCGGTTGCTGCCCTGCGCAAAGAACGTATGCGCCTGGAAGAGCAGCGCAAGAAAGAAAAGTGGAACTCAATTGAGGAGCAGATACGCGAGGATCAAGCTTCAGTTGAACGTATGCAGCAGGAGGTCACTCTTTTAGCCGGTCAGGAGGGGTTACCACTACCAAGTATTAATGCTCGCTTGCAGGCTAGTCCGGTTGCCCCGGGCATATCATTCCCGTCGGGTGCCATGACACCTGTGATGAGCGAAGACGATGTCTCTGGTATACCTGATCTTGAGAGTCTTGTGGAAAGCACAAGCAAGGCTACTGAGCATGAGATTGCCTCGCTTGATGGCAAATTAGATATGGTAAATAACCTCGCTGCTCAAACAAGGATGCATCGGGAAACCCTGGAGACGCTTTTTGAGCGCCAGCGCGGGGTAGAAGCACGAAACGCACGTTATCAGGATGAAGATCCTGAAGTGCAGATCGAGCGTGCACGAGAACAACAAATGGCTTTGCGCAGTGCCTTGCAGTCGTTGCAAGACTCGCTACGGCAACGCGTGAAACCGCTGGGGGTTGCCTTTGGTCAGGCTGCTATCGGCAATGCCGAGAATATAGCACGCAAGCAACTCGAAGAATTGCACATTACTCTGGGGAACAAGATTATGCTCCAGGAGCGCCATCAGTACTACAACGAGGTGCTCAAAAATTCGCAGGAAGCCCTGGCCGAACATTACAAGCAACTGGCTAAATTCAGTAATACGTTGGGTAGCTGGATCGTGCCACCCAATCCCTTTGCCGAGGCGCTGATTGCCCTGCGTGCCCGCTGTCAGAAAGAGCTGGAGGAGGCCAACGAACAGCAGATTATTGATGATCTCGAAACGTTGCAAATGCGTGAGGGGGCTGCCACTGTTAAGATGCAACTCTGTAACCAGGAGATCGAGAGCAATCAGGATGATATCACGAGCAAGCTCAAGCAGCGCAAGCGCCCCCAGGCACAGAGTTATGCACGTAACGATCTGATCTCGATCTGGCCTTTACTGGCTCAATATACCAGCACGAACCGCTCACAATTAGAGGAAGCGCATGCTGCTATCGAACAAGAGTTGGCCCAGTTGGAGAAACGGGAATTTGATCTTAGTCAGAAACTGAAGACTGAAGGCACTTCCCTTGACCTGGAACAGACACGCCAGCTTATGGAACAGCGTCAGCGTTCTTATGAGATCAAGAAACTTGGCCATGTGTGTTTGCAGGAGGTTGAGCAGCGCCTCTTGCGCAAAGTAATTCCGCACACTGAATATTATATGCAGCAGATTCTGCCATTGCTTACAGGTGGCCGTTATCATGATGTGCACCTTGTGACGGATAATGATGATGATGCAACAAATGGTGGCACAATCCAGATTCAGGTTTGGGATAGTGCGGCCGGCGAATATGTCTCCAAGTCTGCCTTATCGGGTGGTGCCGCTGACCAACTCTCTCTGGCTCTGCGACTGGCTTTTGCCATTGCGACTTTGCCAGGCGACCTTAATATAGCACCAGGCTTTGTCCTGCTCGATGAGCCACTGAGTTCTTTTGATCGTGACCGTGCGCAGGCCCTTGTCAATGTAGTTACTGGCGATGTGCTCGGCCAACATTTTGAGCAGATTATATTGATGTCCCACAGTAGTGCCTTTGATCCGGCTATGTTCCCTTATCATCTTTATATGGAGAATAGCCTCATCGTCGAAAGCAATCTGCCTATCGTCCCAGTTCTACCTGTACTAAACATGAATGGGAAGGGTATGCCGCAGACTCCTCCCGTTGGTCCAATCTCTCAGCAAGAGAGCGCCATAGCTATGTCAACTGTGACACCTATATCAGCGCAATAATCAGCAATAATTTATATGGAGAGAGAATGAGGAGCTATGCAACAAACATAGCTCTTCATTCTCTCTTGATGTTCGTACCCGTTTCTAAGTCTGGGCATAGTAAAGCAACTCTTCTAATCTTTTAAGATAGTACATTCACCTGCCCTGTTTTTGCACATTGCACAAAAACAGGTGCAGGTGAATGCAACTATCTTAAATAGAAAAAGAGGTATAAGTTTTGCAGGCCACGAACATCTGAGCAATGTGCCAGGATAAGTTTAAAATATTGGATGCATTGAGCGCCATGAACTTGCGATTGTTACGTTGACGGCTGGGCACCAGCCTGGTTCTCCGTAGAGGATCGTACTAGCCCATTTGGGATTTTTGCTATAGTAGCGGTATCTTATCTGCCAATGTTGGCCCACCTTCTTTTTTTCATAGCAAGCGGTTTCTACATTGAGTTGAAAAGTAAGTAGTTGGGCGTAGTAGGGCTGGAGTTGATATTCTAATTCATCAGTATCAAGTTCATGATCAGTGAAAGACATCTGTACATCGAAGCAGTAGGAGTAGTCTTTTACTTCGGGATCGCGGTCGTCATCATCAGCATGGCGGAGAAGGATCAACATACCCAGAGTTTCAAAATGGCAGTAAGGCTCTTCAGCGAATGAGTCGAGTTTAAAAGGTGGTAGCGAGAAGAGGTCGCGTATCTCCGCTGCAAGTTGCTGTAATGATTTATCTGTTTTTATACAGATTTGAAATGACATGTGAACCCCTCCTTGCGGGTACGGGAGGTTTGTGTTGCGTAAAAATCTAGCTTTTATCTTACCTCTCTTGCTGATAGGTGTCAAGCCATATCCTGATTGTTATCGAACTCTACCACTTGCATCCGTGTTTTTTGCTTGATATACTGTTGGTGCGTTGAGAGAGTGTATGGGGTGGAGTAACTATTTTTATTTGTTTTCAATAATAGGGGGTAATCAGTAGATTGCCTGTAGAGATTAAGAGAGCGGTCATATGGCTACCGCGAGGAAATCAACTCGCTTACAAGCAACGGTACCCGCTCCGCCAGCACCTATGGCGGAGCCGATCATACATGGTGATCAGGTTGTACTACGGCATTGGCTTATGCATTACTGGCAGAAACTGGGGATCATGGAGTCCGAGCTTCCGCTCCTTGCTATGACGCAAGATCGTCAAGAATACAGTTGCTGGACTGGGAAGCGCCTGAATACTATGGCATTGGGTTGTTATTGTTATATCGCGGGGCATGGGGCAACGCGCTTACAGAGATCAGCTTATGAGCGTCCGTTGCACAGGCATTTGATCTTTATTGAGCCAGATATGCAGGCTAAATCGATAGAGGTCACTGTCGCACATGAATTGATTCACTTATTAGATCGTGTGCGGGGTACGCCAAGACGGCATCGGCATCATGGCTATGATTCTATTGCTGCCGATGAGGCGGCGGTTACCGAGTATAGCCTGGAAGATCTGCGAGCTTTATTACACGAAGAGAGTGCCAGGCTAGAGCATCTCAGGCGAGAACGACGACCAATTCGTTATCATTACGAATGTCCTATATGTGGTAAACGTTATCCACGTACGAGGCGCTATTCTCAGTCTGTCTCCTGTAGTAGTTGTGACAAACATTATAATCCACGTTTCAGGCTGTTGTTATTGCCAAATGTGTCAGGGGAATGATCAATGAACTTCTGCCAGCTCGTTCTGAAGTGTATGCAGCCATTCTAGTAGCGAGGTTGTCTGATGGATGCGGCTATTGAGCACGATCTGGTCGAAGAAAGCGGCGTCATCAATTGCTTTTAGTGCGTTGGGAGTCGTATGTTGTTTGGAGCGTAGGTTGGCGAGAAAATGCTGGCAGGCTTGTATCTGTTGCTTGATAAGTTCAGCCGTCTGAGCCGGTAAATGACGCTGCACAAAGTATAATTTGATGAGAAAAAGGATACGTATATCGCGTGGCTTCTCCTCTGCCTGCGTAAGCCAGTGCATAAAAGCGTTATCGCCAGTATGTGTGAGATGAAAAATTTTCCTGGGTGGTCGTGTACCCTGTGGCTCTATCTCTGCCTCGATGTAGTCCAGGCGCTCCAGTTTTTTCAAGAAAGCATACATCTGACTCATCTCAAGGTGTATAATCTGTCCTAGAGTACCACTTTCAAAGTGCTGGAACATTTCGTAGCCATGCATGGGTCTTGCTTTGAGCAATCCCAGGATAACGTATTCTGCTGGCTCGCTGATCTGCATAACTCTCCTTTTCACTCAGGCTCTTGGAAACATCATTATTATAGTGTACAGACTGATGTTGAGGCAATCTTTTGTATGAATAAGTATACTCATGAGTATCTATTACAAACTTTGAGCGCATTATTGATCGAGATACATGTGCTCCAGACCCTGATGCTGCCAGGAGTCCCTGTTGCCACAACTGATGCAGGCGTTTTAGGCGAGGGATTGAAAAATCTGGAGGAGCTAGCAACACATGCGCTGGCGGCTGTACGTTCTTCGCTGGAAGAATTTCCAATTCCTGAACTGGAAGGTGTGCCTCTGGCAGAAGCTCTCTCGCGCATGGTTGAAGATACGGCGGAACGTTTGAATCTGACCAGTCGCGTTTCTTTCTCAGGTGTTGATGAGCAGAACAAAGCGCAGGGACATAAACTCTCGACTATGGCTGAACATCTCTTGTATCTGGTTGTACGCGAGGCGCTCTATCAAGTCGAGAAGCATACCGGGGCACGTAAACTGCGTTTTGGCTTGAGCTATAATCAGGATGATGTGCAGATGAGCCTGGATGATGATGGTGTGAATACTAATGATAGCAGCGCTTATGATGAAGATGAAAAAACTGACACGCTTGCTCCACCTTTTGCTGCTATGCATGCTACTGGTGATGCCGCACTTATACCAATTATCAATGATCTGCGTGCTCGTCTGGAGCAACTTGGAGGATCTTTAGAGATTACTCTGACGGGTGAGCGAGGGACGCGTGTAGTGGCGCATATACCCTATGTGTCTGATCCTGCAGGGAAAGAAATTGAGCGTGTTGATCCTACAAATGTGGCTGCATCTCTAAAAGGAGGCAGAGCGAATGCCAGTCTGGTCCCTGTTGAAGTGGATCTGGCTGTACGCGTCCTTGTTGTCGATAGCCAGGCGGTGACACGTGCCGGGCTGCACCGTCTATTAGAATCATATGCAGGCCTGCAGGTTATTGGGGAGGCCGCCGATGGTGTCCAGGCGGTAAGCGAAACGCTCGAATTGGGGCCGCAAGTAGTGTTGATGGATACGCAACTGCCAAATGGACAAAGTCTGGAAGCATTGCGACAGATCAAACAGTTGAACCTTGATACAAAAGTGCTCTTGCTGGCAGCACAGGATCGCGAAGAATATATGTATGAGACGTTGCGTGCCGGTGCGGATGGTTATGTGTTAAAAGATATCGCGCCGGATGAGCTGGCTCAGGCTATACGGGCGGTTGCGCGTGGAGAGGTATTGGTGCAGCCACAACTGGCAGGGCGTTTACTCTCACGCTTTGGGCGGCAGGGGCGCTACGATACACTCACCGCGCGTGAGTTGGACGTACTGCGCTTGCTCGCACGTGGATTACGCAATAAAGAAATAGCCGCTCGCCTGTATGTAAGCGAGCGGACAGTAAATTTTCATCTGGCGAACATCTATCAGAAGTTGAATGTCTCTGGCCGCACTGAAGCCCTCAGCAAAGCCATCGAGCAGGGGCTTGTCACTACGTAACGCAAAATCTAAGTCACTATGATCTGGCCTGCGTGCCATGTATCCAGGGCATGTTTGAGCGAGCCGATATAGGCGGCCTCATTATTGTGATCGGCTGCAGGTGCATAGGTTGGAATAATCTGGTCAACCGTTGTCAGGCCCCATTGTGCCACATAGAGATTGCGCATCAGCTTATACCATTCCTGAAACCCATCTTCCCAGGTATCGAACCAGGCAAAATTATCGCGACAGCGGAAATTAGGGATGCAGCGTATATTGCCCAGTGAAAGACTGGCACTTGCTTCGCCTTTCGTGCCAAAGGTGCTCTCATGCATAAAAAAGGCCAGGGCGAAAGCTGGATCAATAT
The DNA here is from genome assembly GCA_963850365.1 of uncultured Chloroflexia bacterium. Classification (GTDB taxonomy): domain Bacteria; phylum Chloroflexota; class Ktedonobacteria; order Ktedonobacterales; family Ktedonobacteraceae; genus Dictyobacter. Next base: position 52,485 of record CAWKKX010000025.1, on the reverse strand, counting down.
CATACTTTACACCAAGATCGTAGAGAGCCTGACCCTTACCGGCAGCCGGAGAATGATAGGTGCTCAATACCTGGTTAATGAAATTGACATTGACCGTTGGTTTTCCAAGTACGGCATAGGGGCCACTCTGTGCTTTTATGGTTATCTTAGGAGGCATCGGTTGGTCGTCCTGCCAGCTTGCTGCCAGCTTACCGCCAACTTGAATATCGTATGTCTTGCCTCCCCCATAATTCAGCAAGCGCTCTTCATCGGAACGTTGAAAGACGCCAGCCGAAATAAGTACAAGTAAGGAAGCAACAACACAGTAGACACAGATAACCCATGGCTTTAACCAGAAATGATGGCGCTGGAGTAAAGATGGTTGAGGCTCTGGAGCATATTCATTGATGATACGTCGCGGAATCGGAGGTGGTGCGATATATGTATGTACCCCAGTTTGTCGCGGGCGAGCCTGGGGAGCTGTTTTATTTGTAGAGGGTAGGGTTGTTTGTGTTGGCCATGTAGTCTGTGGTGCTCGCGTATTTTGCGTGCTTTGCACTGTTCGCGTATTTTGTGATCCGGTTTGTGTGATTCGTGTATTGCGGGTTGGTATCGTTGACGGAAGTGTTTGGCCAAATGCTTTTTCTGCTGGAACGTCGTCGCTTTCGGCCTCTAGCTCCTGTGTCATAGGAGGTAATGCTCGGGTAGCGCGTGCGGGGATACGCTTTTCCAACTCTATGGGCTCTTGGGGCAAAGACTTTCTGGCGTAGTTTCCACTCGCCATGAACGGCCTCCTTCTACTAATTAGGAAAAAGAACTTATGTTCTAATAATAACACAGCCTACAAGTACCCTGCAAATATCCTACAAGTAGGCTATGTAGGTAGCCGCTCTTGTTGAGAGCAATCAAGAATGTCGTCTCTCTTTTAGAGACATTCAGAGGCATAACTTTTACTATCAATCTTTTGCCTATATTTGATCGCCAGGAACAATATATACAAATACGGCTAGCTATACGTTATCATACCACTCCAAAAGTCTCTATTGTATGAGAAAAAAGTCCTGATTATGCGAACTAGATTAGAATTTTGCGTAGGTTGCTAATTTTTCGTATGAGACGCTCTTGTATGTAAAAGAGTAAACTCATATTGATTTTGAGTTAAGTTTACACTGTATTTCTGGGAATGGGAAAAAAAAGAAAAAATATGTAAATTTTTACTCAACCGAAAGATAGGGTAGGTACGTATGTATATATATTGAGTATATAAAATGGCGTATGTATCATAAGGTCGTCTTGAACGTTGTGTTAGTAAGTAGATATTATATGTCTTCGATCTATAATAAAAGTATTATGACAAATGCTCAGAGTGAACTGTTTAGGACTGGGGAGAAATAGGGCAAACAGAAATAGTATAAGGGGATGTTTTTGAGCTCAGATATGGGGCAAACATTGTTATAATGTATACTAGCTATATCTAACTCATGCATGGTCCTATATTGTCATCATGCTACCTCGTTAATCGTTGTAGTTTTGGTAAAATGTATTCTAAAAAAACGGCGCAAAAACTTGTGCTTACTTATGAAGTAGCTTATTCCTATATGCTGAAAGGGGCGCTCATCCTGTGAATGTGTTTTCCTCTATTATGTTGCTGGCCGCAGGGCCTGGCACAAAATCATCTTCCACAGACATACTAACGACTCTACAGAACCTGGTGGGTCCACTTGTAGGTTGTCTTGTGGCCTTTTTTGTTATTTTCTCGTTAAGTTTAATCATCTGGACTTTTCGCGATATTCGTGCCCGAACGCAAGATTTTTTGTCGCAGGTTCTAGCGACGGTCCTTGTAGCAGTTTTTAATGTAGGTGGCCTGTTTATTTACATGATTCTGCGTCCACGCCAGACTTTAGCTGAGATCTATGAGCGACAGCTCGAAGAAGAATCTTTGCTGGCCGAGATGACTGAGCGTCAGACGTGCCCCAATTGTCATGCTCGTGTTGAAGCGGACTTTCAGGTGTGCCCATCATGTGCCCAGAAGCTCAAGCGCTCTTGCCCAAAGTGTGAGCGCCTGCTGGAGTTGCGCTGGATGTATTGTCCCTACTGTGCAACAAATGTGGCTAGCACTGCGATGCCTGCGAATATGCCTGGCATGCCATCAATGCAGGGTGTACCCCCTCCCGGTAACCCCAGCATCCCTGTGAGCGGTAACCGCTACTAGGCAAGCATGATTCTGTGGTTTGCGTACCCGATTCGGCTCAGACTCTCTTCCCGCTTTAGTGTTCTAAGGGGAAGGGAGTTGTCCTACTGTCTCTGGTACCAATGGGGGTATAAGGGGTAAGACATATATATGTATATATCATATTTCTATCTTTTTTATCTCATCTTACTTATGGCTATATTTGCCTATCTCTCTCTATCGTGCTTATATACATCGCGTGGCTTCTAAAGCCTGTTGAGCTATCTTGTCTGTTCAACCTATTTTCTTGGTTTAGCGAGCAGAATGTGCTATAATGATGTGACGAAATGTAGCTTCACTGCCGCATTTTTACTATTCTATCAGAATTGTTTTACATAGAAGTAGGCAAGTCTCCACAACAAATTACTTCCTTACACGCCAGTACATTACATGCTGGATGCATATTTATTGTCTGTCGTGTACCCCATTAGGAGGTCGATTTTGTGGGGACTGACTGTATATATCCCTGTAAGAGGAATTGTTAAGAGCGAGATGTACTCGGCTCCCGCTGGTTCAGTTGAAGCGTATGTAATATTCCTACATCACTGAGCGAGAGGGTCATGTTCTGTTCGATGGCTTTTGTGGCCTGGCCTGGACTGAACCCCATGCGTGAGCAAGGGTATGTGCGCCCTTAATGTTGTGTGGCCCCTATGCCTTCCTGGCGGGGTATCCATATTGGAGTGTTTTTGATGGCGAAGACGAGAGAATCGATAATGTCAGAGCAACTCCCAGAAGATTATGATAATGCTCTACTCACTGACAATAAAAAAATAGGTGGGAATGGTGATGGGAAGATGAATGGTAACGGTAGTAATTATAGCGGACAGAATATTCAGATTCTCGAAGGCTTAGAGGCCGTACGTGTACGCCCTGGTATGTATATCGGTGCTACGGATCAACGTGGTTTGCATCATCTGATCTATGAAGTGGTGGATAATAGCGTTGATGAGGCGATGGCGGGTTACGCAGATTTTGTGAAGGTGACGATCCACGCGGATGATTCGGTGACGGTCGAGGATAATGGACGTGGTATTCCTATCGATGAGCATCATCAGCGGCCCGGTATGTCTACGCTTGAAGTTGTGATGACTGTGTTGCATGCAGGTGGTAAATTCGGGGGTGGCGGCTATCAGATCAGTAGTGGTCTGCATGGTGTGGGTGTGTCGGTTGTGAACGCGCTCTCCGAATGGTGCCAGGTTGATGTGAAGCTCGATGGACAGGTCTATCGTCAGCGCTACGAAAAGGGTATACCTGTGACGGCGCTTACTGTCGTGGGACCGGCCGAGGGGACGGGTACGATCACAAGCTTTATGGCTGACCTCTCGGTTATGGAGACGCGCGATTATAGCTTTGAGGTGCTGGCACAGCGTTTCCGCGAGATGGCGTATCTCAATCGCGGGCTGACGATTAGTCTGGTTGATGAGCGGCAGGATCGTGAGGCAACCTTTTACTTTGAGGGGGGCCTGGTCTCGTTTGTGCGCTACCTGAATAAGAATCGCAATGTGTTGCAGGCGCGTCCTGTCAGCGCGTTACGCGAGATTGATACGATCAAAGTTGAGGTTGCGCTGCAATATAATGATAGCTGGTCATGTACCGAGTTCTCTTTTGCAAATGGTATTAATACGGTTGACGGCGGTATGCATATCACGGGTTTCCGTAGCGCTCTGACACGTACGCTGAACGATTATGCGCGTAAGGCTAATCTCCTAAAAGAAAAAGATGGCAACCTGACGGGCGATGACGTACGCCAGGGCTTGACGGCTGTTGTGAGTGTGAAGATCCCCAATCCTCAGTTTGAGGCGCAGACGAAATCGAAGCTGAATAATGCGGATGTGCGCCCAATTGTGGAGACGATTACGGCTGAGATGTTGACTCAGTATCTGGAGCAGACGCCAAGCGAGGCGAAGGCGATTATTGATAAATGTCTGACATCGGCCCGTGCTCGCGAGGCCGCTCGCGCCGCCCGCGATCTTATCCAACGTAAAAACGCGCTGGATACGACGCTACCCGGCAAACTGGCCGATTGTAGTGAGCGCAATGCTGATCGCTGTGAATTGTACCTCGTGGAGGGCGATTCGGCCGGCGGCTGTTTCTCTGGTGACACACTTGTTGCGCTTGCTGATGGACGTTCACTTAGCTTCAATGATCTGGTTGCAGAGCAAGCTGAAGGTAAGGAGCACTTTGGTTACACCATACGCAAAGATGGCACAATTGGGTTGGAACGCCTACTTCATGCACGCATGACGAAGTCACATGCTAAGGTGGTTCGGGTAGTATTGGATAATGGGGAAGCAATTGTTTGTACCCCGGACCATCTCTTCATGCTCCGTGATGGAAGCTATCGGCCTGCTGCCCAACTCGTTGCGAATGACTCTCTTATGCCATTGTATCGTAAGATGTCTGATATGAAGGAAGCGGGCATAACGATACAAGGATATGAGATGGTAAAAGATCCTCGGACCGAGTACTGGCTCTTTACACATATGTTGGCCGATTGGTATAACCGATGGCAGGGTGTTTATGCTCAATCAGATGGAGATCACTGCCATCATATCGATTTCAATAAGCTCAATAATAATCCAACGAACATCAAGCGTTTACCCTCTCAAGAGCACCTTGAGCTACACCGGAAACATGTCGAGCGCACATTGCATCGGCCAGATGTAGTCGAGAAGTGCCGTGAGATTCGTCAGAGCGAAGAGTTTCGCATAATGATGAGCGAACGTATGCGCCGCCCAGATACGCGACATATCCTCTCATCGCAGGCTAAACTACAGTGGGAAGATGATGCTTATAAGGCGTATATGGGCGAGAAATGGCTTGAGTTTTACCAGACTGATGACTCTTATCGTGAAGAGATGCTGGCACGACTCGACCAGGCACAGCGTGAATATTGGAGCAATGAGGAAAATCGTCGCTTACAAGCGGAGCGAGTGCATACATACTTCGAGAATAATCCCGATGCTCGTGAGGCACATTCTCAACGAGCAAAGGCACAATGGCAAGATGAAGATCTGCTCTCTTGGAGACGTGAGAAGACACAACAGCAATGGACGCCAGATTTTCGAGCGAAGCGGCAAGTAGCTTTGAATCAGACGTACTATCGCAAAACCATTGCGGCTTTGAAGCAGTTTGAGAGAGAAAATGCGCTAGATATAGATGCTTACCATCTACATCGTCATACGACTCGTGACTCGTCATTGTTGCGCTTTGACAAGTTTTGTCAGAGATACTTTGATGGTGATGTTGTATTGGCTCGTGAGGCTGTTGCTACTTATAACCATCGTGTTGTAAGTGTCGAACTTCTTGATGAGGAGATGGATGTCTACGATGTCGAGGTTCCTCGCACTCATAACTTTGCGCTGGCAAGTGGCGTTTTTGTCCACAATAGTGCAAAACAGGGGCGTGACCGTCACTTCCAGGCTATCCTCCCTCTGCGCGGCAAAATTCTGAATGTCGAGCGTGTGGGGCTGGATACAATCCTGAAAAATGAAGAGGTCAAGAATATTATTACGGCCATCGGCATCGGGATCGATGAACACTTTAATATGGCCCGGCTACGCTATGGTCGCGTGGTTATTATGTGCGACGCCGACGTTGACGGGGCACATATCCGTACTTTGTTGCTAACCTTCTTCTATCGCCACATGCAACCGCTTATCAGCGAGGGACATCTCTACATCGCGCAGCCGCCGCTCTTCCACATAAAGATGGGCAAGCAGGTCCGCTATGTGTACACCGAGGAGGAGCGCAATGTACTTATGGAAGAGTATAAAGCGGGACACAATGGCAAAGAGCCGGAAGTTGGTCGCTACAAAGGCCTGGGCGAAATGAACCCGGAAACCCTCTGGGAAACCACCATGGACCCCGAACGGCGCACCATCTTGAAGGTGAATATTGAAGAGGCTGTCGAGGCCGACCAGACCTTTAGCATGCTCATGGGTAGCGAAGTAATGCCCCGCAAACGCTTTATCGAGAGCCACGCCAGAAGCGCGAATCTGGATATATAAGCCTGGGTGTTTTACATTACATGCATTTTTGCACTGCAAAAATGCATGTAATGTAAAAATAATAATCTTCTCCCTAACCTTGTTCGTTTATGCTTCTAAGCATGCTCTTTTTGTGGTCGTTCAATACCTCAAGCAGCCCTTTGTGGACTTTATCAGTATCGGTTGTGTCTTCAGAATAACTGTAATGGCCGTTCTGATCCCGAACCCGTTTCTTGAATATTGCGCTGGCTACGTCCTTCTTTACTTCATGACCGCTATCTAGCGCTATTGAGATCTGGTGGCTCAAAACAGTAGTTAACTGACCAGGTATCCCTTCTACTGTCTCAGACTGTACATTTAATGAGACATATGAAACATGTTGGTGAAAACAGTGTTCACATACTTCTTGCGTGCTTCTTGGGTCGCGCACGTTGAATGTGTCTGTGTAGATCGCGATATAATCCTCTAGCACAAAGAGTCTGGTAAAGATATTGATGCTATAATGCCGTTTACGTAGTCTTGGTGCCCATATCTTTGCTGCTTTCGTATCCCACGGAGAGGGTGGATTCTTTTGTGAGGGACTAGCAAATGCTCTGATATATAAATCCCCAAAATGCTTGCCCGGTTGCTCTGGTAGCTGAAGCTTTTTTGGTGCTTTGTTGTAATTCTCTTCGCTTATGGCATTTATCCACATCTCGAACTCTTCCTCGCTGGGAGGAGGATTCGTTTGCATATCATCTTGTTCTTTTGCCAATTCGGATCGCTCATACTCCAACTTTTTTTTGATGGGATTTATTTTTTTTTCGAACATTACTGCTATTACGATTATACCAATTGCGAGAATGAGAAGTGCCCAGAACCAGATAGTGGCCGTATTTGAACTTGAACTTGCGGATCTTGCAAGCCAGATAAAAAGTAATAGTGCGAGTACCCCCACGCCTGCTGCCAGAGCTGTCCAGCGCCAGAGTTCTCTTTCTAGCTCTTTTATTGGACGTTCGCTATAAGGAAAAAAGTACAGCCTCATCTGCTCGCGGGAATAGCGTGCGCGCAGCGGCAACTGTATTGGTGGTTGTGGTGATTGGAATACATTTGTTGCGTTAGTCATTTTTTGCTTTCCTCCTCACTCTATCTCGACTCTATCTCGTCTACTTTTTCCACCATGTCTGTTGATACAGGTTCGGTTGACAGCGTGCCAGATATGGAAGTAACTCCTCATCGTGAACCGTAGCTGCTGTACTATTTGCCTTCGCTTGCCATTTATATGCGTTTTGCTGCCGCTCCGGGAGAGCGTTGCTTTCAAAAAGATCCGTCACTATTGTTGCGATTGCAATAATGTATGTTTTACATAAAGGATCTAGATTGATCGATGCTTGTAGCAACTTGTCAATATTTTCCCTTTCTACTACACCTTTGTGGCGCGGTAATTCATCGCCCAGTATAGCCAGTGCCTGGAAGTATCTTGCCTTAGCCGCTTCCTCTGTTTGCTCTTCTTGATCAATTTCTTCAACAGCAGTGCGTAACTCCTTTTTAGCGACTTTATAGTCCTTGTTCCATAGTGCTTTTGACCCTTTCTCTAGAGAGCATATCCCATCTTTCCCTCCATATGTATTATTGATAGTGTCTATATGAGTATTATCACCAATAACGTTGCTATGGACTGGACCTCTGAAATTGAACTTGCTAGCATTATTGTTGTACTGATCTCGACTATTAGCGGATGATGGATCTTCTTGTCTTGGGGACATAAGCGGCTTCTCCTTTTCCTGCTCAGTGTGGATTGTCGTTGACAACTTCTGAACAAGCATACGAATTTCTTCAGTAATAGTGAGGAGGATAGTATCTGTGTTTTGCGCTGTAGATACGGGTTTACCATCTTTTGGCAGGCATTGTAGTTCGCCCAATGGGCTACTTTGCCAATTAGTTGGGCGAATGATTATGGGAATAACGCGTGCTCTCTCTTGCTTATGCCGTGTTATAGCTTTCTGCGACTCGTTAAAGCAATAATCTGAAGTCATAAAGCTGGGACTGATAAGAAGAAGAATGATGTCAGCTGTATCCAGATAATGATCTATTTCTTGCCTCCACTCTTCTCCTGGATCGACATCTGCATCGGTTTGTACCGTGACTAATCCGCTGCGCTCCAAAGGCATCAGATGCTTTCTAAGATCGCGCAGAAATTTTTGATCTTCACGGGCGTAACAGCAAAATACACGACAAGGTTTTTCCATTCTCATCCTCTTGACCTTATTTACGTGTTTCTTACTTTTAAATTTTATAGCACGACTGTACATCGTTATCTAATTAATCGTCAAATATATATACAAAAGTACTGAATTACCTTTGATGGTTTGTGCCTTATAACAAATCCTAATACAATCGAGCTTCTATCTACTATCACAGGGACTTCTGAAATGACTCTGATTATCGCGCTATATATTTTTGCACGGTTATAAATCATCGTGTAACATGTAATGATTTATAACCGTGCAAAAATGTGTTCTATAATCTAGACGTGGAACGAAGCTGCGAAGTCAAAATGAAAATTGTCTTCTGATGCTTTATTTGCTAACGTTGGCAAGTGCCTCCAGATCTTCGTTCGTTAATTTCAGCTCTATTGCTTGCATCAGTTCGGCAACCTGCTCTGGAGTTGTCCCGCTGGAGATGGGGGCGGTAACACCGGGTTGCGCCATCAGCCAGGCCAGCGAGACCTGTGTGGGTCTGGTATTGTGCTCCGCCGCAATCCGATCAACAACCTCAAGGACCGCAAAGCCGCGCTTATTCATATAGAGCTCTTGTACGCCCTGAGCGCGTCTGCTTTTTGGCAACTCCTGGTCAGGACGATACTTGCCAGAGAGGAAGCCGCGAGCAAGGGAAAAGTAAGGAATGACGCCAATCCCTTGCTCAATGCTCAATTGTTGCAGTCCATTCTCAAACTCTCCGCGCTCCATTAGATTATAGTGGGGTTGCAGGCTCTCGTAACGCGCGTAGCCGTGCTGCTGGCTGATCTTCTGAGCTTCTGCAAGGCGTTTGGCGGTGTAGTTTGAAGCACCGATATAGCGTACTTTGCCCTGCTTCACCAATTCATCAAAGGTCTGCATCGTCTCCTCAAGCGGAGTTTCTGGATCATCTTTGTGGGATTGATAGAGATCAATTACATCGGTTTGGAGACGGGCAAGCGAGTCTTCGACTGCCTCGAACATATATTTGCGTGAGAGACCTTGCTTCTCTGGCGTCATCTGCATCCCTAATTTTGTGGCGATGATAATCTGGTTTCGATTCTTGCGCTGTTTCATCCAGCGACCAATAGTTCTCTCGGATTCGCCGGTAGAGTAAATATCTGCCGTATCGATGAAGTTACCACCAGCTGTAACGTATGCGTCCAGAACAGCAAAGGCCATAGGCTCATCGATTCTCCCAAAAACGTTGCCCCCCAGACAGAGCGGTGTGACCTCCAGATGCGAACGTCCAAGTGTACGTGTGATCATAGATCTGCTCCTCTTTTTTTGTGAAAGATGTATTCTCTGTCTATCATAACGCTTTCTGGGGATGATGGCATTCCGCCAAAATTGACACGAAGGTTTACAATGGTGCCTCTTAATAGATATAATAGCCTTTAGCTAACAATTTAAAAGCGGAGAAATTTAGCTTATTATAGTATATGCAGTTCTATTATGGTGCATCCAATTGAAGCCAGCGATCAAGTCATCAAAAGGTTAATTATTACGAATCCCCTTGAGCGTTTTCTGATCAAAACTTTCATCGCATACTTCCCCGAAGAAGGTATATTACAGATCGCTCCGCAATTGTGGCAGGAACTTCTTCTATTATGAAATAATAGATGTGCTTAAATGTGCGGATGAGCAGATTGAGTATTATATTTCTCGGCATAATAGCGGTGTCTGAATCCCATCATGTTCACTCAGCCGTACATTCTTATAGTCATCCCTTCACCTTAGGGAACGCGACATCTATATATTCGACGCTACTATGCGGAAAGGGGATTGCCTGTTTGCTTGTGATCATGTCTTGTAGGCGTGCGCTGATGACGTCATAGATATTATGCCGCGCTTCCTCTGCGGTGTCTCCAAGGGCATAGCAGCCGGGCAGGTCGGGACAATATGCTTCATAGTTATGCTGGTTTTGCACGATGACGATAAGTGTGCGATACATTGCAAATTCTCCTTGGTAGATGGATGAGTCTATTTTTGCTTTACTATGAATAACGTGTATTTTAGCCTGAACGGGATATTTTATCGCTTGTGTATTGCACTGTCAAAGGATTAATACGTCTGCCCGTTTCGTGTTCAGCCACTAACGATAACTACGAGGGACAATATCACTTAAAGAAAGAGAAGAATAGAAGGTGGCCGATGCGCATTCTGCTTTCCTCTTTCTTTAAGCGGTATTGACCACGAGGGATTGTCGCCGTGCTGTGTGCTCCCTCCGGGGTTCGTTACGTGGGATTGACCGATTGAAGATGGACCGCGTAGTATGTTTGCAGGGTTGTAAGCTTCCAGTAGCGAGTGCCGTTCTGGCCTGGTTGGACGCTTGGACCGTGGTAGTCGGGCTTGAGCCCGGTTGCTTTGAGGGCAGATTCGTTCTCGCCAAGCACCCAGGTGGCTTGTCCTATAGTCATATCTTGGTTGGGATGGGCCTGCTGCCAATGGGCAATAGGAGTCAGGCCAGCGTCGGTCACGGCACATTTACAGAGTGGGCATGTAGGCAAGAGGTGGCGCTGAGTACGATGCTCTTTGCGGCGTGTACGTTTTGAGCGCTTTGACCGACTGTATGTAATATATTCATCGTTGTCGTCCTCATGTCGTCATCCTCACCGCCGAATTCCCAGTGTTCTCGTAAGGATGGGGTATATAGCTCTTCTTTGCGGGCAAGTTTGCGGGGGCAGATATCGTCGATGTTGACGGCCAGCTCGCGCAGGATCTCCGAGAGGGGATACTCCTGGCTCTCGGTTTCAGTTATTGCGCGACCATAGTAGCTGCCATGCTCGCGGCTATAGCCGGTGTGTAGTTGCAATTGTTGCACGAGCCTGGGAGGTAGGAAACATTCGGCTATACGGAATGGTAAGTGGAATGTGTAGCTGGCCGTTGTACTGCTATAGTGAAAGGCGATAAGACTATTGCCTTCTGGATCTAACTTTCTGGCATTGGTCTCATCCAGCTCGTGCCAGTATTCTATCAGGTGGTCGCGATTATAGGGTATTGTAAGCAGGTCAGTGGGGCCAACGAGCAGCGCAGATAGCTCCTTGATGGGGATCGGCTGGCGCGTGAGACGAGCCTGCTCTATAAGAGCGTGCAGGGAGGCGCAAATATATTCCTCGGCTTGAGCCAGCTTGAGAGTTTCGATGTCGCTGGCGCACTTTGCCGCATGGCCGCTGATGCGCTGAAAGAGTTGCCGGGCTGTTGTATCGTATTCATCCTCAAGGTGCGCATGCCGCTTTTTTTCGTACAGAAAGGTCAGGCGGTCCAGAAGAAACTCTGCTGCAATCTCTGCCGCCATCTCCACTGAGAAGTCTTTTGCAAAAGCGGCTCTGCCATCGATATAGGTAACTGGCTGTAAGAAATGAGACGTATAAGCTTGTTGGACAAGCACCGCTTTGATGGTATAGAGCCCTTGACGATCAACATAAAACAGATATTCGGATGCCTTTGCCCAGTGATTCAGGTAGAAGAGCAGGTGGAGAGTGTGCTCAATCTGCCCCGGTTGGCAGAGCCAGACACATCTTGAGGGAAGCATACCGCCGGGATCTGTAATTCTCGGCTGGCGCTCAGGATAGCTGACCGTTTCCCAATGAGTCAGGTTCGGCCCCGCTTGTAGATTGTGCTTATGTTCTTGCGCCAGTATACATTGTGCCATGCTTATCAGCTCGGCGCGGAAGCATTTATTATCACCTGTGGAGCGTAACAGCAGATCGGATGAGAAGTTGCAGGGGATGCGTGTATTGGTGATATGCGGAAAGTCGGGGATGAGCGAGATAATCGCATCATGGGCAAAATAGCCTAGCGTATGAAAAGATACATACGCATGTTCTATATGCGGCGAGACTGCCATAAGTTCATATTCTTCAAACTGTATTTTGCCAGAGACGCCCTGGCAAGAGAAACGGGTGACCAGTCCTGGTATCTGATTGAGCAGGGTCACAGCTGGCTGAATAAGCGGATCAAGCTCGGTCGGACCAGGCTGAAACGTGCTATCCAGACTCTGCAATTGTTGGTATATCGGTAGAGCGACTATCTCTTCGGTATGTATATCCACCCAGCGGAAAAACTCACGTGCTTTGCGCTCGAAGCTTGTATCGTTTGCCAGCAGAGTACTCTCGCCAATGACCGAGTAGAGGTTGCGTACAAACAGAGCATTGCGCTTCGTCCAATGTCGCTGCCCGCTGAGAATCTCCTGACGGTAGTCTGGATAAAGCGCAAACTCGCGACAAAATGTGTGAATGTTATCGTAGTTTGCCTCCTCAAAATAAAATGCACGTAAGAAACGCAGTTCACCAAAATCATGCTGCTCTTTTTCGCCAAACCAGAGCGTCACCTGGTTTGTGCCTACCTCTGCACCCGTATCGAGTTCAGCAACAAATTTATAGTCACTATAATAAATTTTGTAAATCTCCACATGCATACCACGCCACCTTTCGTCATGTATACCGCTCTGTCGAGTATCATTTAACCTACATGCTATTGACCATTTAAAGATTGATAGAGCACTACTATTTGTTTGTTAATTTCTTGCACCTGCTGACCTGTGAATGATTGCTATAGTAGATAATATGAGAAGGCGACTGCCGTTATTCTTTTGTGGGTATGAACAGTAAGTTGTACTGATTCGTCGCATATCCATATCTTCTGCATCATCTGTATCAGCTTATAAAATGGACTATTCTCTACGTGTACCATAAACGGAGCGTTTAATAATTTATCTGTATTGATTGTTGTATAGGTTGCACGGCCCTCTTGTAGGGAGAGTCCCTGCTGAATTTGATGTACCAGCGATTGAGTATAATTTGCCGGTTCACGCTTTTCATCCTGCAAGATATTCACCACGTATTGATAAATATTAAGGGCTTCATGCCTCCTCTCTTTTTCCGCCAGCAGCAGCATAAGCTGGCATAAGGCGTCTTCATCGGTTGGGTTATCGACTAAAAATGTAAAAAGCAGCTCTTCGGCCCGACTCACGCGTTTTGTGTGCAGGTAAAGTTCTACCAGCTTATAAAGCACACGGCGGCGTGCACCATTGATGATCAGTCGCTTGCCCTGCGACCATTTATAGCATAAGTCCTCGTCGAGGAACTCTCCCTGGGCAAGGGTATGTGCTGTTTCTAAATATGGCAATGGATCGAGGCCCTTATACTCTGCCTCCGTAGCCTGACTTGCTAGCGAGAGAAAAGCATCGGCATCAACCCAGAGATAGTTTTGTGAGGGCAGCTTAAAGCTGGTCTCTCCACCTCCCCGCAGCGTAATTAAAAGGCTCTCTCCGCTGTACGTACGTAGAATGTGGCGGCGCAGCAGAGAGGCTGTTGTATCAAATGCATGCGCGGTATTGATTGTGACCTGATCGGAGTTCCAGATAGCCGCGATAAGCTCATCTTTTGTGGCACGACGATCATTGCGACATAAAAGTATTTTGAGCATCATAAGTGCTGTACTGCGGCTATTTACATCTTCTCGCGAAAGGTGGATATAGCGAACCAGGGTATGAGGTGGAGAAGGGACCAGTTGCTCCAGAGTGAATTCACCGAAGGTAATCACCTTCAAAATCGGCGGTGGCAGATTGTCCTGTTCGTTTGCTTGATCCATAGTTCCCAGCTGACCTCCTCTTAATTACTACTCTCTCCACACATACTGCGCCATCGCTGTCAGGAACGTGCGCTATGGATGTTGCTTGCTTGCCTGTTTCCTTGTGCACACCGTATCACATACGGGCGCGGAGGCATCTATGTAATTCGATTATAACATAGCGCCTCCGAACCGGATTGAGGACTTTGTGAGGTTTTTGTGAGGTTTTTGCAGGAAGAATAGATGATACTATGTACCCTTATGCAGCGAGCTTAGGTGTGGCGACAAACCATTTGCCTCCTACCCCCTGACCGGTGATCTGACCAGCTTCTTTATCTTTTATATAGGTATAGAGAAGATGACCATTGTATTCTACTTGATTGCCATTCGCATCGTTCAGCACACTCAATGTTCCGCTGATTGTGGCTTCACTGAGTGGGGTGCCTGATGTGGTAGAGAGCAATGGAGGCCAGGCCTTCGCACAACCACCAGCGCAAGCAAGTTTCGTGGCAGTATCAGGTGTGAAATAGTAGAGGGTAAAGCCCTTTGTGTCGGTGAGAATCGCCTCTTTGTTACCGCCAATTGTTCCTGTTTCAGTTCTGATCACATAAGAAGCAAGATCGGGTGTGGCGACAAACCATTTGCCTCCTACTCCCTGACCGGTGATCTGACCGGGGGCCTTATCTTTTACGAACGTGTAGAGCAAGTAGCCGCTATACTCTACCTGGTTACCATTCGCTCCAGCGAGTACGCTTAATGTCCCTGGAAGAGTTGTGGCGCTCGTGGGCATGTTTGAGCCTGTTACGACGAGTGGAGGCCAGGCCTTCGCGCAGGCCGCAATACAAGCGAGTTTCGTTGGAGCATCAGGTGTAAAGTAGTAGAGCGTATAGCCCTTTGCATCGGTGAGTATTGTGATCGGTTTGCTATCAACCGTTGCTGGTGCGGTCCGAATAGTAGAACTAGTAGAACTAATAGTAGGTGCAGGCGTACTCTGAGCAACTGTGGTAGTAGCCGTAGTAGTGCTACTACCACAGGCGCTTACGACCAGCATAAGCAGAAGACCGCTGAGAGCGATAAAAAAGCGTTTAAGTGATGCCATTGTCGGTATCCTCCTGAATAAGTTTTTGTATCACCAGGTGATATGTAGAAGATAACAGGTCTACCTCAAGGGGAAATCAATGGTAAGTAACAGTTTGGTAAAAGGGAAATTCTTTTTTGTGCGGATCGTGTGTACGCTTTTTACCAAACTGTTACTTACCATTGAGCCTCTCTTGAGGTAGACCTGTTATCTTTTTCTAAAGAGCGTCATCTATTTTGTCTATTCCATCTATTTTGCATTTTTCCTTATTTTCGCCTAAAATAGATGGAATAGACGATGAGATTCAGTTATAACAGACAAAAGTGGGAGATCAATGGGACGTTTCTACTGTTTGTGGTACAATCTCGAAGAGCCTAGATCTTTGCCTCTGTTGTACACAGATCTATATGCAGGCAATTTTTGCCTGATCCAGACGAATTCAAGGAAAGACTTTAACAATGGAGGTACATACGAGTGTGGCAACCCGTGTATTATTGATAGATGACGATTTGCAAATCTTACCTTTACTCAAGCGAGGTCTGGCCTATGAGGGCTTCGAAGTGTATACCGCCACTGATGGTGATTCAGGCTTGGTTGCAGCGAAACAGCATCAACCACATATAGTGTTGCTTGATATTTCGATGCCGGGAATGGATGGTTTCGAGGTGTGTCGTCGCTTGCAACTTCAAGAGGATATCGCCATTATTATGCTTACAGCACGCGACGAGGTTATAGATAAAGTGAGCGCCCTGAACCTGGGAGCTGATGACTATGTGCCTAAGCCTTTTGCCTTCGATGAATTGGTAGCTCGTATCAGGGCTGTGCTACGCCGTCATAAGATCGGTGGTGAACCCCTCGTCTATGCTGACCTGGAGATCAATCAGGCGACCAGAGAAACGCGCCGGGGAGGGCAACTGATCGAGCTGACAACTCAAGAATATAATCTTCTGTTATTTTTCATGCGTAATCCCAGGCATGTACTGAGCCGAGAGCAGACTCTGGAACGCGTCTGGGGTTATAGTGCGGATGTAGATACCCATGTGCTGGAGGTGTATATCGGTCACCTACGCCAGAAGCTTGAAGCGCAAGGAGGGAAGCGCCTGATCCAGACGATTCGAGGCTATGGCTACGCGTTAAGGGAGTAAGCTGATGTATATTCGCACCCGTCTGACCCTGTGGTTTCTTATCATCCTGACCTTGCTGCTAGCCACTTTTAGTATAACTATCTATCAGCTTATAGACAATAAGTTGTTCACGTGGATCGATCAGGATGTGCGTCACCAGGCGACACTCATACAAAATAACATCAAACAATGTCCTGGTACAAAGAAGCTTTGTGTTTCGCCGCTTGATATTTTCTACACACCGGATGTCTACCTCCAGGTGCAAAATCGGGATGGTACCGTGGTGGCTAGTTCGGGCAATCTTGGATCTCGTACATTGCCCCGGATGAACGATGCCATTGCAACTGATCAGGTAAAAAAGGTGTCGGTAGATAATTTGCTGCTTTTTGTCTATTGCCGACCAGTGATAATCGATAATCAACTCCTTGGCTATGTTCTTACGGCGCATGCTCCCCAGACCGTCTATTATGTACTTGGTCAGATGCAATCCCTCCTCTTACCAGAATTTATTGTGGCATTAGGACTGGTCGGGGTTATAGTCTGGTTGCTGATACGTCAGGCTATGAGGCCGCTTGAGCAATTGGCTCTGGCTGCCTCTGAAATTGCGGTTGCGAAAGATCACTCGCGCCGCCTCTCTCCTCACAAGCAGACTGATGAAATTACTCGACTGACACATGCGATGAACATTATGTTGCACGCGCTTGAAGATGCCTATCAGGAGGTACAGAAGGTAAATGATCTCCAGAGCCACTTTCTCATTGATGTATCACACGAACTTCGTACACCCCTGACTGTCATGCTTTCCTCTTTTGACCTGATTAAGAAAGTGGGGGCAACGGACCCAGCATTCCAGAAGAGTTCTCTAAAGAATATGCGCGTGGAGGCCGAACGGATGGCACGCATGGTTACACAATTGCTTATCCTGGCTCGCTCCGATGCCAATGTTACAGCGTCCAACGAGCCAGTACTGGTGAGAGATGTAGTCGCCGACCTCTGTAGTCAGCGTAGCCCAACTCCTGACGAACCTTCTCTGGAATGCTGCGACCTGGAACTGCTGGAAGGTGCACTTGTCTGGGGCAATATTGATTATTTAAAGCAACTCTTTCTGATTCTGCTGGATAATGCCTTCAAATATACTCCTGCTGATGGTCATGTAAAAATAGTCGGGAGCTTGAGTGAAGATTCAGTTGTAATCGTTGTGGTCGATACTGGTATTGGCATTCCCCCTGCCGATCTGCCCAGGATTTTCAACCGTTTCCACCGGGCCGAAAATGCTCGCTTCCGCTCTGGTGCGGGCCTGGGTCTTGCTATCGCCCAACGCATCACTGAGCAGCAGGGTGGAAAGATTGAGGTTGAAAGCGAACTAGGCAAAGGTACTCGCTTTATTGTTACACTCCCCTGTCTCTAAGCCGCGCTTCCAGCCTTTTATTCCATTTATTTTGTATTTTCACCTCTTTTCATGGTTTACACAAAAAGAGGTGAAAATGATTAAAGCGAGCGTAGAGCTTCAATGGGATCGAGCCGGGCGGCACGCACCGCTGGATAGAGACCGAAGATGATCCCGACTCCTGCCGATACTACAAATGGTAAGAGCAGCGAGGTGGGTGTGATGACGAACTGGACCGCCAGCGCATTGGTAATTGCCAGCCCGATCAGCAAGCCGAGTAGTAGCCCGATGAGTCCCCCGATCAGGCTCAAAGTAACGGCTTCAATCAAAAACTGGTTGCGAATGTCCGCTCGTCGCGCTCCAATGGATAGCCGGATGCCGATTTCACGTGTGCGCTCGGTGACCGAGACAATCATGATGTTCATAATTCCGACGCCCCCAACTGTCAATGAGATGCCCGCTATACTCAAGTAGATGCCGGTGGCAAGCGAGATAAGTTGGTTAAATGTCTGTAATAATTGCTTCGAGCTGGTGAGGTTGAAGTCGTCGGGACTTCCTTTGCTGATATGGTGACGTTGCTCCAGCAGCGCTGTTGTAGCTTGCTGCACGTTATCAATATTGCTGGAATCGTCAACCTGCATCAGGATCTGGTCAACGTAGCCATTGTTCTTTAGCCGGTATTGGGCGGTGGTGAAGGGGACCATGACAACATCGTCGGTGCTTGGCGCTCCCCCTTTCGTGTCAAGGACGCCTATGACGCGGAAGAGTTGATCACGAATACGAATGGTTTGACCAATTGGGTTCACGCTTGAAGCGCCGAAGAGTTGCAGATAGGCGGTCTGACCAAGCACTGCTACTGACCGTGCCCCCTGCTCGTCGTTGTTGCTGAACCAGTCCCCTTGTACAACGGTCCAGTTTTGTATCTGCTGTAGGCTTGTGTTCACGCCTTCAATATGGGTGCTCCAGTTCCGGTTGCCAAAGATGACCTGATCATGCAGGGATAGAATAGGGCTCGCCGCTGTGACGTCCGGGACCTTGCTAACGGCCTGGGCATCTTCTGGGGTGAGTGAAAGTGTTGTCTCGGAGGAGGGCAGGGCGGATGAGACGCGGCTGCTGGTCGATGTGCTGACATTTGAGATGTTGTTGCCAGCGCCAGGGGCGATAATAATCATGTTGCTACCCAGGCTCGCGATGATGTCTGTGATGTTCGCACCGAGGCCCTGAGTCAAGCTTACAGCGGCAACGACCGAGGCAACCCCAATGACGATGCCTATGGTTGTGAGTAGTGAGCGCAAACGGTTGGCTCCCAGGGCTTCCAGTGCCAGGGCAATATTGCTACCCAGTTTGCCTACCTGGTCAAAATCCTGTTTTTGGAGTGGAGGCAACATGCTCTGCTTGCGAGGAGATGTGGCGGCAGAGGCCCCTGGCACGCCCGTTGCGGAGGGCGCTCTTGTGGCATCGTTGATCGTGTTCATGATCTCTGTCCTCCTGTATAATAATCTTTGTTATGGGAATCTAACAGCCTTTATAGGATCAATCATCATTCCGCCTAGAATAAAGTCGATAACATATTCACGTGTACGTACAAGTGCTTCGGGGGAGGAGACATCTTCGCCTGGCAGAAGCATTTGATATAAAGGGACGGAACCGAGATAGTACTGGCAAAAGTATACGGCCATAATGATCTGTAGAGCTGGATCAAGTTCTGGTCGTAGCAGGCCCGCCTCCTGTATCCTGGCAAGCAACGTCCTGAATTGATCAAAATCCTCCCGATCACGTTGAGAGATGATCTTTGCCAGTGTCTGCCAGCCCTCCGCCAGTTCCCAGTTCAACATGCGCACGACTCGTGGATGGGCTAATAGATAATCAAGGTATAGAGTGATCATGTTTCTGAGGACCGCCCTGAGCTTTTGCGCGTCGAGCGCAACCTCGTCATCGAGCAATGCCGCCATAAAATCTGCTTGCGGCCCATTAATTTGCTTATCAACACGTCTGAGTACTGCCGCGTAGAGGCCGAGCTTATCATCAAAGTAGTGAAAGAGCAGGCTTCTGTTATATCCTGCGGCAGCCGCGATAGCATCGATACGAGCGCCATCGAAGCCATGTTCCGCGAACACCTCTTCAGCTGCATTGAGAATCGCCTCTTGCGCCCCTTCTGCATCATGTGGCCGTCCACGCCTACTAGCAGTCTCAGTCATTTATTGTACCTCACTTAAAACTAACTGGTTAAATTATTAACTAACTGGTTAAATTATAATTATGAAATATAACGTTGTCAAGTAGGAGCATCCAGGGGAATTGAACGCTCTTAAAGCGATTGTATACGAGGCACAGGAGAATGCATGATCCAGATGAGCGCCAATGCCGTGCCTACCGCCGCTATCACCATTGCTGTGCGGAGATCAAACCGCTCGGCAAGGACACCACCCAGCAGAGCACCGAGCGAGCCGATTCCCCAGCTAACGACGCGCACAATCGCCGCAACACGTCCGCGCAGATCAGGAGGTACAGCTGCCTGGCGCAAACTGGTACTGGTAATGACATAAACGGTAGCGACGCCCTGGAAAAGAAATTCACCACATATGACGAGACTCAGCGCAAGTAGAAACGGTCCGTTGGCAACCGCAATCGACACTTTTGCTATACACGCTAGAAAGATGCTACCAATGAGTGCTGTTCCCACACCAAGACGTTGCGTGAGTGGTTGCGTTACAAGTGCACCAAGTAACCATCCGACACCGCCGAGGGCTCCTACAAGACCAACAAAAACAGCTCCCATGCCAAGTGTCCTCGTGAGATAGAGCACATACTCTGCTCCCATCATGGTGTCGAAGAGATTAAAAATAGCTGAGCTAATGGCAAGCGTACGTATAATTGGGTTTTGCCAGACGAAGCGTATGCCATCACCTATTTCAGCAACAAGTTTATGCGGTTCGGTCCGCGCATTATAGGATATTTTCTGCATGTGAATGCTCGCAAGTGAGGCGGCTGATATAATAAACGAGATTGCATCGGCTAAGATTGCCAGCGGACCAGATACCAGTTGAATAAGAGTACCGGCAAGTCCAGGACCAATAATGGTTGCCAGAGCGGTACTTGACTCAAGTTTGCTATTGGCCGAAACGAGTTGATCATGCGTAATCAGAGAGGGAAGAAACGATTGGTACGCAACATCAAAAAAGATCGTGAGCACGCCCACAAGAAACGCAACTACATAGAGTTGCATAAGTGAGAGTGTATGCTGCCATGCGGCAATGGGAATAGAGCCAATGAGCAGGGCACGCCCGATGTCAGTCATAATCAGAACGAGTCGATGAGACATACGATCCACCCATGCCCCGGCCACAATCCCTATTAGTAGCAGAGGAAGTCGGCCCATCAGTGCGAGTATTCCCATCTGGAAGGGGGTTATTTTCAGTAGCAGGATGGCGACCAGAGGCAGACCCCACAGCGTTACCTGAGAACCAATTTGCGAGATGGTCTGTCCGCTCCACAAAAGCAGAAAACCAGGATGATGCCAGAGTCCGTTATTATGTTTACTCATTTCCCAAATCCAGTTGAATGATGTGACGCTTTGTCAGCCTTCGTGTTGCTTCAGAGCCTTCTGCCGCTCGCGCCAACGGCGCACTTTGGCAATACTGCCACAGGATCGTCCCAGAGGACCTTCTGCGAGCATGCCGCACCAGACTTTACTGGTATTCTTACTGCGGTCATAAAACACCCACTGGCAGTCGAGACAGGCCTTGAGGCGTGTCCAGGTGTGGTGGGCCAGCGCCTCAACGACAATGCTCAACAGTTCTGCACAGAGGGCTTGCGGTTCGGTCGTTCCAGCCAGTGGTCTGTATCGTACCAAAGGAAGTCCCTCGTTCATTGGCTCTTGCCCCTGCTCCAGTACCGTCACGATGGGATAGCGATCTAGCCAGGGATTGAGCGTCATGACCAGACTGCTTTGGCTGGCACCCAGCAGTGCCCGTACATCAGCGCGCAACCTCAGTACCTCCTCCCGATCTCTTGGAGCAGAAAGGGCGGGCAAATAGTCGTGGGGTTTTCCGTCGTACACATAGCCGATCCGATAAGGGGCTCCTAAAGGAGTTATGAGATGACGAGCGCGTGCAAATGGTTCGCTGACATCACCACGCTGGTAGAAACGAACATGCGGGTGATACTCCAAGTGCATGGCCAGGCGCGCTTCGAGGAGAGATATATATGGCTGTCTTGTCAGAGAACGGTCACCTGTCTTCCAGCTTGGAAGAAACCCTGAAATGGATTGTCCAGCAATCTTAAAAATATCGAGACCTGGAACACCGGGTCTTGACGCAGGTATGGAGGATGGTTCATCCATTGACGTGCCCCTTCTCCAAAACCACAAAACAAGTTCTTCTCGCCCGAAATGGCTCTCTTGCTACGGGGAGGTCTCGTACACGCTCCTCATTTCATCGATCATCTCTCGGTAGTCTTGTCCATTGACATATTCCCATGCCTGAAGATATGCCCCAGCCGTCTGAAACTCCCTGAGAGAGCCTGATCTCGCGCTCCAATCGTTCAGGGGCTTTCAGTATATCAAGATAGATATACTTATGAAGAGCGTGAAGCGGTATATGAACTAACATCACTCGCTCGTGTTCGCCAAAAAGCCTTCGCCATTCAGCCAGCAGATCAACCGTCGAATGAGGACCAAGCTCCTGATGCTTCGTGTTATCCGTCTGCAAAACATGGAGGAGTTCGTGGGTGAGAACATCAACAAACCTATCAGGATCAGGGCGGAAATTGATGATCAGTGGAGTGCTCTTGTGACCGAAGTAGGGGGCTAACGTGACATCAATGACTGGACGATAAAAAGACAGGTCTAACACCTCGGTCATTCCCTGAAGTATGGTCGTCTGATAGTTTGCCCATGCTTTGCGGTACTCTTCCGTTCTTACTTCATACGTTTCAGGGCTAGCCATCTTGCTTTCGCCCTTGTTGAAGATCAGGTCTAAATGACGGCATTCACCATGATAGAGCAACCGAGAGAAGTTGATGCGGATTTCAGGCAGTTTCCCACCGGTTTTATTCATCCACTGACACATCCTTTCTCCGAAAACACTAGAACGGCCAAACGCCTGCGGATTTCTCTGCATGAAGTATACCACAGCACTCTGCATGAGGGAGTTCTGGGTCTCCTTCATGCAGAGGTACCCTATGATCTTCTCTCCAACACGCTCAATTCTTGCTATCAATGCCTCTGGATTCTCGGGTTCTAGCCTATTTCACTGTAGATTACTGGGCGTAAAAACTCTGCTGTTCGAGATTTGGTGTCTCTGTTCGATGATTGGTGTCGCAAGTGTTCGAGGTTCCGTGCTAACTACCAGGAGCATCCAAATTTTTATGGCACTTAGCTTCTATCAAGTTAATTTTTTTGCAGCTCTACTATGCTCCAAACGCTTCTATATTTTTTATCCCTTTGTACATCATTGCTATAAAGAGCAAAAATGTGGCGTACGTGGCGTATACTGAATATTGTCAAGGAGGGTTTGTATGCAGCAGAATCAAAGAAATGAGAACAAGAGAGAGCTTGTGCCAGAGCAGGAATATCGGGTTGGTTCGTACCGCTGGTTTACCTATGCACCCGATGTAACTGGCTTGCGGCTGATTTGTCTGGAGGATGTGGAGACTGGTACGGTGGTGACGACGATGGTGGCTAATCCACAAAAGCGGACAGCCGCGCATAAGGCCTGGGCTGGTGCCCGCCAATCGCGTGCCGCCGGGATGCCGTGGGATATTTTGCGCGAGATGGGCGAAAAAGGGGTTGATCCCGATCAGAAGATAGATGAGATGTTTCGTGGCTATGGGCATGCCTCAGTCGGGGATATGGCCCGGCTGACGGTCGATATGGGCAAGATTCCTATGCATCTCTGTCTGGCGCTGTTCAATGAAGGTTCGCTCAACTCGGGACAGGAGAAGTCAACGCGCTATCAGGCCCGCTTCGGCAAAGCTGTACTGCATCAACTAAAGAATTATTTGCCCACAAGCATAAGCCAGGCGGATAGCGAGGCGTTAGAGGAAGAATATCAGACCTTTGGTACCCTGTCGCTTGAGCTGTTTGCGAAGCATAAAGAGCTATTGCTGCGTGCCTTTGCAGAGTATTATCAAGCCGACCTGACAATGCCGGAGCAGAAGAGCGCGTTGACATCGCGGGTGCTGGACTGTGTACGTTACTTCTTACTGTTCGGACAGTGGAGCGGCATGTCGTTTGAGACCTCGGCCCGCGATTGGTCGCGCATCCTGGCCGAACTAAAGGCAGCTCCTATCGCTTACTATCATCGGGTAGCAGAGCAGATCGAGAAATTGTTGGCCCCAACACGTGAGGAAGAGGAGATACTGGGCTATAAGGCCGAGGCTCCTGGCCTTATCCGCCATACCAGTCCCTGCATTTACGACCAATACGAACTTGCGGGCATTGAGGCAGTTTGTGGAGGGGCAGACAGATTTGTTGCAGCGTGTTTCCATCCAGCGCACTTTCCGGGGCCGGGTGGAGCAGCGGGTATCTATGCTGGATGCTCGATTTACGGCGGGTGATCGGCTGGTGGCGGAATATCTTTTGCAGCTCTGGCCGGGACTTGAGGGTGAGGCGCTTCTGGACTGGATTCATGGACAGGCTGATGAGACGAAGCGGGCGATCAGTGCGCTTATCTTTGCGCAACACTCGAACTATAGCGAGATGCCCGGCCTATGGGCGCACGACGAACATGACACTGGTGGTGGAGAGTTTTCTGGGCGAGTTGCGCGACCTCAACCGCCATCGTGCCTGGGGACGTTTTGTGCCCTTGCCGCTAGTCTTCGGCGAGTCGCTCACAAAAGATGGCGTAGAACAGATCCTGGCGCGTGGCTTTGGCTTGCCTTTGTACTTAACAGAAGTCGCGGAGTTTGCTAGCTATAAAGAGCTGTTTGAGCAGGATTTATATGCATATTATCAGAAGCTACAGACATTTCTGGATCGCGTCTTTGAGCGCTATGGAAAGGCAATTGATTATTCTTTTGCGCTTAACCTTTTGCCTCTGGCACACCAGGTAAACATCTGGCTGCATGGAGATCCCAAGCAGGCGCTTTACCTGACGTGGCAGCGCGTGCGTCCAGGTGGGCATATCAATTATCGTGCGCTTGCCTACGAGGCAAACCAATTGCTGGCAAGCTCTGATCCTTATCTAGCGGCTTTACGCCTGACACATAGGCCTGATGCGAGCAGTCGCGAAGAATTTTTTGATCGCAGTTAATTGCTTGTACGCCTCATTCTTAGATCATAGCTATGTTCTGTTTTCTACTGCATATTGTTGCATTTATATATTCACCGGTTTTTTATCCATAAAATACAATCTACCATAAAAAGAGGGAAGCCAGCAATTTCTGCTAGCTTCCCTCTTTGTATATGTTAAACGGACAAGGTGTTGAAATTATAGTGTACAATGATGCTGTTTAGTAACGATCACGATAGCCATCGCCACCACCACGACGGTCGCCGCCACCGCCGCCGCTACGGCCACCACGGAAGCCACCGCCGCCGCCGCCGCTACCACCACGGAAGCCGCCACCGCCGCCGCCGCTGCCACCGCGAGAGTCGCGACGCTCCTGAGCCTCATTTACAACGATTGTGCGCCCTTCCAGGGTAGAATTATTAAGCTGGCCCATAGCTGCCTGAGCGTCCTGGTCATTACTCATTTCCACAAAACCAAAACCCTTACTGCGTCCGGTTTCACGATCCATAATCACTGTCGCTGAAATCACTTCTCCGTATTGTCCGAAGAGATCATTCAGATCCTGGTCTGTGGTGCGATAGGGGAGTTTCCCTACGTAGAGTTTCACTGTTTTTACTCCCAACGACGTCTGTTTGCTAGCGCTGTCTGTGAAACCATCTCTTCACAAAAACGAGACAACGATATTGGACGCCATCATTCCTGTTCTCATTGTACACTATGTGGTTCCACTTCCGTAGTCTTTCATAGGCCAAAATCGCGTTATCCCTGCGTAAGTAGCACTAATTTCTCATTTTTGAATCCAATCTCTACTATTGCGCCATCATGTAATGTGCCATCGAGGATAGCACGTGCCATGCGGTTCTCTATTTCACGCTGAATGACGCGTTTGAGGGGGCGAGCGCCGAATTGGGGATCATAGCCTTCCTGCGCCAGGTAGTCTCTGGCGGCTTCGCTGATACGCAGGCTAATGTTGCGCTCCGCGAGGCGTGGGCGGATACGATTGATCTGGATATCGACGATGCTTTTGACATGTTCGCGTGCAATCTGGTGGAAAACGATAAGCTCATCGATGCGGTTGATGAATTCCGGTCGGAAGCCTTCATCGCGCAGGTGTTGTCGAATGGTACGTTGCACTTCATCTTCGTCTTGATCGTCGTATTCATGTAGCCAGCTATCGCCGACGTTGCTCGTCATGATGATTACTGTATTTTTGAAGTCGATTGTGCGACCTTGCCCATCGGTCAAGCGCCCATCGTCCAGGAGTTGCAGCAGGATATTGAAGACCTCAGGTGCCGCCTTTTCGATCTCATCGAGCAGGACGACACTATAGGGGTGACGGCGTACGGCTTCGGTTAACTGACCACCTTCATCATAGCCGACATAGCCAGGAGGAGCGCCGATGAGGCGTGAGACGGAGTGCTTCTCCATATATTCTGACATGTCGATCCGAATCATGGCTTGCTCACTATCGAAGAGGAAGACGGCCAGTGTACGGGCAAGTTCTGTTTTACCGACGCCAGTGGGGCCTAGAAAGAGGAAGCTAGCAAGGGGGCGATTGGGATCTTGCAGACCTGCCCGTGAGCGGCGGATCGCGTCGGCGACGATTTCGAGTGCCGCATCTTGTCCCACTACGCGTTCACGCAGACGCTTTTCCATATTGAGCAGCTTCTGTACCTCGGCTTCCATGAGCCTGGAAATGGGAATGTGCGTCCATTTCGCGACGATGCCGGCAATATCTTCGGCGTCTACCTCTTCTTTCAGCATGCGTGCACTCTGGAGGTTTGCCAGTTTTGCTTCCTGCTCCTGGATACGTTGCTCTATTTCCTGGATTGTCCCGTAGCGCAGGCGAGCCATCTCTTCGTAGTTATAGGCGCGTTCGGCCCGCTCATAGTCCACCTGAGCGGCGTCGAGCCTCTTTTTGAGTGTGCGCATCACCTCGACAGGTTCTCGTTCGCTTTCAAGGGTGAGGCGCAGCGTTTGTAACTGCTCGCTTAAATTGGCAATCTCGCGCTCGACCTTCTGATGGCGTTCACGGCTGGCGGTATCGGTCTCTTTTTTTAGCATCTCTTGCTCGACCTGCAGCTGACGTATGCGGCGGTCCAGTGTGTCGATCTCGCCAGGCGTGCTGTCTAGCTCGACGCGGCGATGGCTGGCCGCTTCATCTACCAGGTCGATGGCCTTGTCGGGCAAAAAGCGCTCTGTGATATAGCGATTTGAGAGGACTGCGGCGGCTACAAGCGCACTATCCTGGATACGCACGCCGTGATGAACCTCGTAGCGCGGCTTGAGTCCGCGTAAGATGCTGATGGTATCCTCGATGGTCGGCTGGTTGACGAGCACGACCTGGAAGCGGCGTTCGAGGGCGGCATCCTTCTCGATATATTTGCGGTACTCGTCGAGGGTGGTCGCGCCTATACAGTGCAGTTCGCCCCGTGCGAGCATTGGTTTGAGCATATTGGATGCGTCCATCGTGCCTTCGGCGGCACCGGCACCGACGAGGGTGTGTAGCTCGTCGATAAAGAGGATAATGCTGCCCTCGGCGGTGGTGACCTCTTTTAGGACTGCTTTCAAGCGCTCTTCAAATTCGCCGCGCAGTTTAGCCCCTGCGACCAGCGCACCCAGGTCCAGGGTGATAACCTGCTTATCGCGCAGGGTCTTTGGAATATCGCCGCGCACGATGCGCTGGGCCAGTCCTTCGACGATGGCTGTTTTGCCAACGCCCGGCTCCCCGATCAGGACCGGATTGTTTTTGGTGCGGCGACTCAGTACCTGGATGACGCGTCGGATCTCTTCGTCGCGCCCGATGACTGGATCGAGCTTTCCTTGCTGGGCCAGGTCGGTGAGGTTGCGACCATACTTTTCTAATGCCTGATATTTGCCTTCGGGATTCTGATCGGTGATGCGCTGGCTACCACGAATTGTGGTGAGCGCCCGCATAACGAGGTCGCGGTTGAGTCCCGCCGCCTTCAGAGCATTCTGGGCGGCGCTCTCGCTCACGAAGAGTGCTAATAAAAGGTGCTCAACGCTTAGGTACTCATCCTTGAACTTTTCCATTTCGTTCCAGGCGTCTTCCAGTACCTTGCGCAGGCGTAGGGATATGCCGGGCTCGCTATTGCTGCGTGTGCGTGCTATACGCTCAATCTCGTTCTCAATCGTACTCTTCGCCGTCAGAATGTTACCGCCGGCCTTCTGAATAATTTGTTGCACCATGCCGCCCTCTTGTGATAAAAGGGCATCTAACAGGTGTTCGGGCTCGATCTGGCTGTGATGTTGTTCCTGTGCCGCCTGTGATGCTTCCTGGATGGCCTCTCTGGCCTTATCGGTAAAGCGCTCTATTTTCATGGGCCACCTCTATTGTATTTCTTCCAACTCCAGGTACACTTTAAACTGAGACTCCCCGGCATAAATGCGTGGGGGTTCTGATCAGCTCCCCGTCAGTTGCTTTCGCCTTCAGGATCAACGCTTCACAGTTCGGGGCCGTCTCAGGCGGCCCGTCCACAGGTCGAGCTTCACGCTCCTGTGGCACGCTTCCTTTTATCAGAAGCACAAGCCCTTCGGCTCACATTGATCGCACCCACTTTGTTCTCGATGTCCTACCCACCCACATTCAAAACAGATATAGAGTCGATCCTTTGCCTTGTTTCTTGCCTTACATGTGGACAATCCTGTGATGTGTAGGCCGGATCAACCGATTCGATCTTGATCCCGATCCGTTCAGCTTTGTAGGTAATGAATGCGGTGAGTTGAGCGAATGACCAAGTGGCGATCATCCGATTGTTTTTGCGTGCCTTGGCACCACGACTTGTACGTGTCGTGCGCTCTCGTATCCCCGATAGTGCTTCTACTCTGCAGAACGCCAACCCCCTGAGCCTGAGCTTGATTGACGATCTGCCGGGAGATTTGGTGATTGACGTTCTTCATCCAACGCTCCTCTTTGCTTTTGCTCTTGCGCAGCGCACGTGTTTTCCTGGCTTTTTGCAGCGACACCCGACGAGCATAAAAGCGGCGTCGCATGAAGCGTTGATAGCGTCCATTGCCATAAAAACGCGCTCCATATCCAGTGCTATAACTCACAGCTGGGACTTTGATACCCAGATCAACACCCATGATCGTTTCTGATGCGACGCAGGTCGTCTCAGGGAGGATGAATGTGAGATCAGCAATCCACTTTCCACGCTTTTGCTTGATACGAAGGATCCCAGGTTTGCCACTGTAGACCATTCCATCACAAGGGATACAGACCTGCTGCGTCTTTCCTGCCATCCACACCGGAAAAGTGAGGGTCCTATCGGTGAGGTTCCAATTCTGATTGTTCCATTGGCAGATGGGCTTTTTGAGAACCGGGATGACTCCCAACGCAAGAGATCGATTAAAGACGCTGTGGGCATCGCGCAATGCTTGATTCTTGGCCGCACTGGGTAGCGGGCAGGAGAAATCTTTCGTGCTGGCATCTTCCGGTAAAAGATCTGCATCAATGGCTGATGCCAACACATTGACCACGGCAATATATTCCTTGCAATGGGCGGTAAGCACGACCGCTTGTTCTCGTGTGGGATGCAGACGAATTTGCACCGTGGTTATCTGTTCACCCTTTGTTCTTTTGCTCACGATTGCTTCTCAATATATGTTTGAATGATCTCGCTACTGACATTGCCAGCAGTACTATAAAAGGTTGATCGTGTCCACAGAGATGGCATTTTCATCAACTGAGGAAACTCTTCTCGAAGCGTATGCGACGAACGACCTTTGATCAGACGGGCAATATCGACAGGCAATGTATACGGGTTGCTTCTGATGAAAAGATGGACATGATCGGGCTGGATAGCCAGTTCGAGAATGGCCCATTGGTTCTCGCTCACCACCTCTTCAATGATCTGTTTCAATCGATCATGAACGGGCCCGACGAGAACCTTTCGTCGTCGTTTTGGACACCAAATGATATGGTAGAGAACCAAATGGACACTGTGTTGTTCGTATCTATACTCATGCGTCATGTTGACAGCCTATCACGACACAATATGCTCTGTCAACACTTTTCCCTGCCCATCGCGCCACCAAAAGGAAGAGTCATTCATCCCCGCTATAAATAGACGGGGCTTTCTGCCTCGTTCAGGTAAAGCTGGCCCCTTTCTGAAAAATCGAGCGAGCCAGTGCAATGGCTGCATACGAGCAGGAGCTTGAGGCAATTCCAAAGAGCATGGCAAGGGTAATACTCTTCGGACTATCATCGCCGAGCGTTTTTGCATAAATCACAAAATAAATGAAATAGAAGTTATAAGCATTGTTTCGCCGTATGAGGCAGAAATCCAAGCAGCGAAACTATTTCAGAAAATCGAGTGCGGTGCGAGTTAACACCTCCACGGCAACGGGCAACGCATCTTCATCGATATTAAAGCATGGATGGTGACACCATCCCGTATTCTGTGTAATTGAACGCTGCCAAGCAGATTCAGCATATCGTTTACATAAAATACGAGATAGTGTGAGCGCCGTGGACTGGCCTACCAGGGCCTCATCATGCTGGGGGCGGTGGCTCGCTGATGGCCCTCAGCCAGCGCAAGACTGTTTGGTGAGACACTCCCAACTGGCGGGCAATCGCACGCACCCCCAGTCCCTGGGCAGCCAGCGCACGAGCCTGATCCTGCAGAAGCGGGTTAGGGGTGACGACGGTATGCTTTGAGGAGAGCGTGAAGGCATGCTGGCAATGCAGACATTGGTAGCGTTGAGCACCGATGCGACTCTTGCCGCGTTTGTGCACCTGCTGCGAACTGTGGCAACGAGGGCAGATGGAGACTCTCTTCCTGGACCACCTCGTGGACCACCTCTGGACCACTTCCTGTGTCTCTTGCGCGGCTTGCTGAGGACCCGCCCCGTGCTCCTGCTCCTGCTCCTGTTGGTGCTGGGAGCCTGCGGTGGTCAGTGGGGGCTGGTCGAGCCAGGCTTGCACCTGTTGTGCGGATCGATGGTTCATCTCAACCAAAACGAGCAAGCACTGCTCTGCTGCCTGCCGGGCCTCCTCTTGCCTGCCACGCCGGGCCGCCACCTGGGCCAGCCCAAATTGCGCCAGGGTTACTAACTCACGATTGGGTTCACGGTCCTGATAGACGGCTAATGCCTCCTGGAACCACTCTTCGGCAGCATCGACCTGCTGGGCAGTCAGCGAGGCTTCGCCACGACAACAGAGCGCATTACTCAGTAGCCAGGGATCGCCTCGGTCACGGGCCAGCATCACCGCTTCCTCAAAGTTCGTTTGCGCTTCCTGCCATGCCCCTCGTCGCGCACAATTGGTACCCAGATTGGTGAATGCCAGGATACAACCGGCCATATCTTTGCTTTGCCGCGCCTCCGCTAAGCCTTCCAGGAAATAGCGTTCGGCCTCCTCATGGGCCTCTTCCTCCACTGCCACATCCCCCAGGTTCAGCAGAAACCACTTGATTTTCCTGCGGTTCTCCAATTGACGGGCCAACTCCAGACCTTCCTGGTGCAGGGCTTTGCCTCGAGCATACTCGCCTTGCAGGCAAAAGGTCACGCCCAAATTTAACAGCAGCCCAGTTTGCTGATTGCGGTACCTCAGACGGCGTGCCAGGGCTAAGCCTTCCTGTAACTGCTCTTCGGCAGCAGCATAGGCTCCCGCCAGTTGCAGGGTTTGACCCAGGTTCACCAGGATCTCACACATCAGTTCCATCTGCTCGTTTTGCCGTGCCAGTTCCAGCGCCTCCTGGAAGAGCACCTCGGCCTGATGGTAGTCCCCTTGCTGCATAACGAACACTCCCAAGCTATGTAGCAACAAACAGGTGCTCTCGTGATTAGTGCTGCTTCGGGCCAACTGCAATCCCTGTTCGTAGTACGTCCTGGCCTGGATGTTCAGGCTCTTCCGGTGGGCCACCCGACCCAGGGTCAGTAAGCAGGTGGCACGCACCTCGGGCTGCGCTGCCGACACACGCAGTTCTAAGCAGTGGAGGGCATCCTGCTCGGCTTGCTCCCAGGCTTCGCGCTGGATGGCAAACCAGGCCCGTAGAGCCAGCAGTTGAGCATACTCCGCTGCTTGGGTAGTCGTGCCCGCCAGGGCTGCCTGCAGCAACCGATCCGCCTGCTCGTACCAGCCCTGGATTCGCCACAACGGGGCCAGGGCCAGAATGATCTGGATCACCTCCGTGTGTTGTTGCCGTGCGATGGCCAGCTGCAAAGCGCTCAGGACCAGCGGATACTCCCGTTCCACCTCCTGAATACTCTGGACTTGCTTCACGTTGAAGGCCAGGCACACCTGCCGAGCATACTGGATCAAGCGCTGCACCGGGGCCTCGTCCTGCTGGTAAAGCCGGGCATAGTCAGCAATCACCTGGTGCATGCTGTAGCGGCCCTCTCCCGCTCCCTCCACCAGGCCAGCATCCAGCAGCTCATCCAGGATGTCCAGGCCGTGTCCACCCACCGCCAGAGCCGCCTCCTCCGAGAAACTCTCCGGTTTGGCCGGCAGCAGCGAGAGCGCCCGTAATGCCTGCCGAACTGCTGGAAGCAGATGTTGCTCACTGATGCCGACGATGGTAGCCAGCGACTCTGGCATGGCCTCGGGCTGCAGCAGTCTCTGCATGGCTGTTCGCTGGGGACTCAGCAGACTCAAGCGCAACGAGGCATCACTGAGCTGAGCCAGTGCCGTCTCGATCCGTCTGCGCTGTCCCCCGATGCTCTGCATACGCAGGTAGGAACCCAGCACGGTCAGCGCCAGCGGCAAGCCTCCGGTATACTGCAACACCTGCTGCACCGTCTTTGGGGGGCTCTGGGCCAGCTGAGGGGCCAGCTGAGTCAGCAGGCGATAGCTCTGCTCCCCGTCCAGTTCCGGCACGGCGATGGGCTGTGCTTCCGAGAGCGTCATGGCCACTTCTGGCAAGCGCGTGGTGATCAGGCAGGCCATCTGCGGTGCGCCCAGCAGCAAGCCACGCGCCTCCTCCACCCGCCAGGCGTCATCGATGACCAGCAGCAGTTGCCGTTCCCCGATCAGGTGCCGCACATAGTGGGCCAACTCCTGGGTGCTGCGGGCCTGGCGCCGTTGATCCTCGGGAGCCTGCAAGAGCGCAGTGAGGCGTAGCAGTTCGGTGTGCACATCTGGCTGGGGACCTAAGCTAACCCACAACAGGCCATCGGGAAACAGCTGCTGGCAGCGCGCATCCTGGCTGAGCAGTTGGGCCAATGTCGTCTTGCCCACGCCTGGCAGCCCATAGAGCACGCAGCTCGTCCCGCTGTGCAAAAGCGCGAACAGGCCGTCAAGTAGACCGTGTCGTCCGATTACCTGAGTGATGGGAATGGAAAAGCGCGGACGCATGGGGTCAAGGATCGGCTCCTGCCGGGAGAGCACAGGAGCCGCAATCGCAGTCTGTGGTGCAGCAATCAGGGCAGGCTCCAGCAACCCCAGCGCTTCTGCATCCAGCTCGAAGAGCTCACACAGCTTGGTGCGAAAATAGGGAGAGGGACATGTTCTTCCACGCTCCCAATAGCCGACGTTTTGTACACTGGTGTCCAGTCGTTGCGCCAGCATGGCTTGTGACCAGCCTCGTTGCTGTCGCAGGCGGCGTAAGGTACTATTGGCGCTCAGAGCGCTGGTGGTCGTCATCTTTCTGCTACCTCCTGAATGGGGAAGAAGTGGGCACGTCCCCTGTTCATCTGAGATCGAGGAGACTTTTATCACGCGCCGGACGGGTCTCAAAGAAAGAAAAAAAGCCTCTGAGTAGTATACTCTACTTTTAGTATACTCTACTTTTCTCTCCATTGTCCATCACAGTATTGGGAATCGGGCATCCGACCTGCTGCATCGTAAGCCTTTGCTGTTCTCTGCGACGAGAAGGGTCACCCAAAATTATACACAGATTTTGCATAGATTCGCTTGTGGCAGAGCTCGCTGTCTTCTACACTTGCAGCAGAAGACATCAGTCCTACGCTTGAGAGGGCACAGAGGTTCTCTCACTAAAGACGACTGATGAAAAAGGAGAGTATATATGCAACTTAGCCACTTGCGGCGCGACCTCATCAGCATTCTGCTCATATTGGGTCTCTGTGTCACCGTCACTGGCACATCAATCGCGTGGACCCATGCTCGAAACGTTTCTGCTGCCGCCCGTCTTGTTCCCACTTTTAGCGTGAATGTTGCAGGAACGACTTACGTAGCCCAATATGTAAAGTCTGGGTTTTCCAATCAACAACGCTACAGCTACTACTCTGATTTCGGGGTATGGAATTTTTTCACCTTTAGCCCAGGCAAAAAATGGTTTTATTACGGCCAGTTTTCTGGCCACCAAGATGTCTACTATAACGGGCACGGGAAGGTTCAGGGGGCAATGGATATCCGCATGCCTGGGGTCGGTCGTATTGATACCTATTCACATAATCAAATTGCAGTTCCTAGTCTCTCGTATCCGAGCTTCGCTATCCCTCCTGCTGATGCTTCAAGATTTCACACTGTTGGACCTACGTATATTGGGGGGGAAACTCTCCTTGGTACCCGAATGGCATCCGAACCGATCGCGAACAATTTCGGAGAGACTTTTAAGATGAACGATTGCCAGATTTACCCGGGCAATTTTGCCGGTGGTGGCTCGTATGGGACCCGAACGGCCGATCTGCAGACGTCTATTCAAGGCAATGGCAGTACCGAATACAACGACTGCCAGGCTGGCAATATTGCGATTGAAAAGGGAGAAGCGGCTATCGATAGCTTATACAACAGATATGCTAATGCCCGAGCTTTACAGCCCAACGCGAACGGTCCAGTCGTCGCGAGTCTCAATCGTCCTACGATTGCCCTGCCCGTAGCTTTGGGCGCAGCGGGCGGCATTTTCTTCATAGCTGCAGGAGTTACAGGAGCTATCTGTTCTTTTGCTACGTGTCATGATACAACGAAGAAGGTACTCGCAGGAATAGCTTTAGGTCTGGCAATCATTTCGGGAACTTTGGGGCTTGTTGTTACTCTCATGACCGCTGCAAAAGTTTTTGACCGAGTAGCTCCTCCTGTTTTACCACAGCTTCCACTTTTTGGCCAAGGTATTCTACAGGGGGCTGCTAGTGTATATGCAAGTGCCGCAAGCAGTTTTAGGGAAGAAGGTCAGGAAATGGGAGGAATGCAGGTTATAAATCTTGCAGCAGGTGAAGTCGCCGCAGGGGGGTGAAGCCCCCGTAGGGGGGTACCACCGGCCCTATAGTTTGAGAAACATGTCAGGACGCAAGGGTGCGGTCAAGCCGGAAAAGTGATGTCAGGACGCAAGGATGCGGTCAAGCCGGAAAAGTGATGTTAGGCCAGGGTAGCTAAAAGCAGACCTCCTGAGTTAGACTGTTGAGTAGAAACACCAACAGAACAGCCAGGAGGTCAGAAAAATTGATGCGGTCCCAGTATGACAGAGAGCAAGAAAAAGGACAAGAGCAGCAACGAGTGGCGCAGAAATTAGCGCAATTACTAGAAATATTTCTTGAGCCGTTTTTGCTGCTCCTTGATGAGAAGTTAGATAAGCGGCTGGTGCGAACATTTGTGCAGGGTTGCCTCGCAATTGTTCGTTTCAGGAATAACATTGCAGGATTTCATCCGGTGCTTCCTTCCATGGGATGAAATCCTGCTGAATCCTCTTGGAAGAAGGAGACACCCAAGGCACACACGACGGTTGTCTTCTGATGAGAAGAAAGGCGGTTCCCGTGCGCATCCGGTTGAAAACCTTTGCTCCTGCCTCTGTCAGCAGAGCGGTCACCATCAGGAATGTCTTGTTGGCAATGTCTGTGGTACTCATCTTGGTCACACTGGTCACCACCGTTATGAACGCGACATTGCCATCGTTCCTGGTCATAGTGATGTGGGCAGGGCTTCCAGTTGGCCTGCTGATGGCGTGGGCATGCCATGAATCATCCGCCAGGATCACCTGGTTCCAATTCGCACTCACGCTGCTGATCGGAGCCCTGGTTGCGACACTCCTGGCCTGGTTTGTTGAAGAACACGTCCGCCTCTGGATAGACCAGCGTTTTTCTCAAGCTCAAACGCTCTTGAGCATCCCATGGAGTTCGCTTCTCTACTACTGTCTGTGCACCCCGATCATCGAGGAAGCGTGTAAGGCGCTCGGCGTCCTGGTCTTCTGGCGGCGTCTGTACGCAGCCAATACGGCTGTTCTTCTTGGAGTGGTGTCAGGGTGTGGTTTTGCCGCCTTTGAAATGGGTCTGTCTCTGTTTGGGCAAGGGAACTGGGCCTCTGTGGCGTTGAGTCGGATGGCAGTGGTGGTCGTGCATGCGGTGGCGACGGGAGTAGTCGGATGGGGTCTCTCTTTGCTGCGTAGGAAAACACTCGCTCAACGTGTCATGGCAGGAGGACTACTCGCGACGGCGATAGGCATCCATGCAGTGTTTAACTTCATGAATATCATGTCCATCGCGCTCCAGCTCACTCAACCGATCATCGTGTTGGGGGTTCCGTTGACCGCGATCTTTCTACTCAATCTCGGTTTTGCATGCATCCTCATCACGACGATGAGGATGGTCCTCTCAATCACCTCCTAGCAACGTGGAGATTGGGAGTCTTACTTCAAAGAGAGCAAGCCCGGCAGAAGATGATACTACCTTCTGACAGGCTTGCTAAGCCTGTCATGGACAAGGCATGGAGAGGAACACACACAATGAGATCAACTCCAGCCCAGCCCTTTGAGCGAGAGGTCAAAGACCATTGGTATATCTACCCTACGCCCGGGCAAACGCCTGCTGAGCACAGCAGGTGGGTCTTATCGCCGCATATGAGAACAAAGGGAGAGGGAG
Organism: uncultured Chloroflexia bacterium; assembly: GCA_963850365.1. Lineage (GTDB taxonomy): Bacteria > Chloroflexota > Ktedonobacteria > Ktedonobacterales > Ktedonobacteraceae > Dictyobacter. The sequence continues at coordinate 15,904 of CAWKKX010000025.1, read as the reverse complement.
CGAAGCTCCCTGCAGGGCCGACCGGCCTGTTCATCCACGTCGGTCTGGTTCATGCCCCCTCCCTGTTCCGCAGGAAAGTGGAGGGGACATGAGTCTGTCGGCCAAGAGAGGCTCACCCATCAATGTGAAAGGAGGAATATCAGTATGCCTGGTGCAGGAAATCAATGTAGTGAGGTCGCACGGTTATTGTCGCAGATCAATTATGAGTATGAAGCAGCTCAGAGAGGGTTGTCAGGTCTCTCTTATGGAACGTCACGGCACGACTTTATCACGAGCCGTTACAACACTATAGGCCAAATTCAAACACAACTTGCGCAAATTGTTGGGTTTTCCACTGCCTATGCCATGATCGGTGAGCTGATCGACCGTTCGCCCTCATAGTAGAGCATATACTAGTTGAGAAATGTATTAGTACAAGTATTTTTATAATGATGGCTACAAAAAGAGAAGATCAGGAAGAATGTTTTCTCATCTCCCCGATCTTCTCTTTTAATGGGCAGGCAGAACATTAATGTTTTTTGCTGCTATGAGAAGCATGACCACCCTTGCTCCCGGCTTCACGTGCTTCCTCGCTAGAAAACTCGTGGGCAGTGCCCTTCTCGTGAGCGGCATGACCACCCTTGCTGCCAGCTTCACGTGCTTCCTCGCTGGAAAACTCGTGAGCAGTGCCCTTCTCGTGAGCGGCATGACCACCCTTGCTGCCGGCTTCACGTGCTTCCTCGCTGGAAAACTCGTGAGCAGTGCCCTTCTCGTGAGCGGCATGACCACCCTTGCTGCCGGCTTCGCGTGCTTCCTCGCTAGAAAACTCATGGGCAGCGCCCTTCTCGTGAGCGGCATGACCAGCCTTCTGGTGCTGCTCGTGACTTACAGCCTCGCCGCCCTTATGGCCGGCATCACTGCGCTTCTCATGTGTTGTACGATTATCATTTGGCATTATCATTTCCTTTCACTAATAAAGGACAAAAACTTAACACTATTTGACGGTCCCTAACCCTGATAGTCCAGGGGCAAACCGATTACTTTTGTGACACGGATCATCACGAGAAAAGGATACTCAGCAGTGCATAATAACTATATAACCAGGAAGACGGCAAATAGCATTAAGTGTTCTGCTGCCTCTGCTCTACTTTCTCAAACTCTTTCATGAGCATACAAAATGCAAGAGTGAGAAGGGAAAGAGAAGGATCAGCATACAGATTGACCCCGACAACGAGATACACTACAATAGGGAATGGATATAATAGTGTAAAAAAACGAGTAAGCCATCAATCCTGTACAAATAGTATGTATTTTTAGGAGGGTCAATGCGCATTCGTAAGGCAGTATTACCCGTAGCTGGCCTGGGTACGCGAGTCCTGCCAGCTACCAAAGTGATTCCAAAAGAACTACTACCAATCGTCGATAAACCGACGTTGCAATATATTGTGGAAGAGGCAGTAGAGGCAGGAATTGAAGAGATTATTTTCGTCACCAGTCGGAGCAAGCGTGCAATTGAAGATCACTTTGACGCATTTCCTGAACTGGAGCAAACCTTAGAGCGTAAGGGCAAAATAAAAGAATTAGAGGCCATGCGGCGAATACAACAGATGGCGAAATACGTCACAGTACGGCAGGCGGAGCCGCTCGGCCTGGGGCATGCGGTATTGTGTGCAAAAGAGGCCGTAGGGGATGAGCCGTGTGTCGTGATGCTGGGCGACGAAATATTTGCACCTGAAACACCATGCCTGGCAAAGATGATAGAGGTCTATGAGAAGTATCAGACAACCATCATCTCAATGTTCACCTCACCGCGCGAACAGGTTTCATCCTATGGCATAGCCTCGGTCAAAGAATTGGAAAAGGACGTCTTTCAGGTTTTAGATCTGGTCGAGAAACCTTCGATAGAAGAGGCTCCATCAGACCTAGCTGTTGCAGGTCGCTACATCCTCACACCAGATATCTTCACCATTCTTGAAAAGACGCCACCGGGACGCGGCAACGAAATCCAGCTCACCGATGCCCTATTAGCACAGGCAAAACAGGGACGCTGCCATGGTATCCATTTCACTGGTCTGCGCTATGATATGGGCACTCCACTTGGCCTGCTCACCACATCTATCGCCTGGGCACTGCGCAATCCCAGCATCGCGCCCGCATTGCGCGAATATATGCAGCAGGCATTAAAACAAGAGTGAACTTGTTATCTATTCCATTTATTTTGTGATCTTATGCATTATTCTGCACAAATCGCAAAATAAATGAATAAAGGTCATAAGCGCTGCTTCGCCGCATGAGGCAGAAATTCAAGCAGCGAAACTATTTCAGATAATCCAGTGCGGCACGAGTCAACACCTCCACGGCAACGGGCAACGCATCTTCATCAATATTGAAGCGTGGATGGTGGTGAGGATAAATTGCCCCCTTCTCCTCATTCTGGGCACCTACAATAAAGTAGCAGCCAGGCACACTATTCAAAAAGTAAGACATATCATCGGCCCCGGTCGATAGGAGCTCCTCGCCCGTATCGACGGCATTTTCGCCGACGGTAGCCGTCGCTGCCTGATAGACAAGCTCGGTCATCACTGGATCGTTGAAACATGGGGGATAGCCTTCGCATACCTCGACAGTACAAGAACCGCCCATCGCCAGGGCCACCCCATTCGCGATCTCCTGAATACGGCGCATTAAATAGGTGCGTTGCGCAGGAGCAAAAGCACGCATAGTACCAGTCATCTCCACATATTCAGGAATAATATTAGAGGCAGTTCCAGCATTAATCGTACCAATAGTCACTACTGTAGGGCTAAATGGAGAGGTTTCGCGGCTGACCAGCGCCTGGAGGGCTGTAATAATATAAGCGGACATCACGATTGGATCGACCGCAGTCTGAGGCATGCCCCCATGTCCGCCCTTCCCATGTACAACGAATTTCAGGAGATCGGCACCCGCAAAAACACTGCCAGCTCGCACACCGATACGTCCGCTAGGATGATTGCTAATCAAATGCAGACCAATGATATTATCAACGCCCTGCATGGCTCCTTGCTCAACCATAGGTTGTGCCCCGCCAATTGCTTCCTCGGCTGGCTGGAAAATAAATTTAATATTGCCCTTTAGTTCTGAACGATGCTTGCTCAAAATATCGGCCACGGTCAGAGCAATTGAAGTATGACCATCATGTCCGCAGGCATGCATCTTACCATCGACCTGAGAACGATAATCTACTTCGGTCAATTCATGAATTGGGAGTGCATCCATATCGGCGCGAATGGCTAGCGTTTTTGTATTCGTCGCATTATCAACGGCACCTCCTCGTAGAAGACCAACAACACCCGTTCGCGCAACACCCGTCTGCACCTCAAGACCAAGTGAGCGTAAGCGCTGTGCAACAATAGCGGAGGTACGCACCTCCTCAAAAGCAGTCTCAGGATGCTCATGGAGGTCTCGGCGCATGGCAACCAGATCGGGGACCCGCTCATCAATCTCCATTTTTAACCAATCAGGCTGTGATATTGACATAGATAGTTAGCTTCCTTCCATTTAAACTGCCCTCATCCTGACGCCGACAAAGCTAGAGAGGCTCATATTCCGAGAGGAAAGATAATTGTGAACAGAATGCAAGCACATTGAACACAAGAATCGGATAGACCCAGGTGGGGTCAATTTATCATAGTATTGTATCATTTTCTCTTTGAGCGTGTCTGTTTGTTGCCCTGCGCATCCATTTCTTAGTTTTTCCAATCTTTGCATACCGCGCAAAGACGTGTGAAGAATGCAAAAGTTGGAAAAACTAAGAAATGGATGCAGCAAAGCCACATAAACTCACAGGGCGAAAGGATGGAAGAAGCGGGGATCAAACACAAAATTGTATAGTTAGCATGTTGTATTATGCTTTATGTAACAGTATACAACATGCTAATTATACAAGAAAAAGAATAAGAAAAAATTTATTTGGGATGGAAAGTCGTCCCGTCGTTAACAAGGAGAAACTCCTGAGTACCAACATGGATGAGTAAATTAACTTTACCCCGATCCTTTACAATTTCTCCGGTAACGGGGATACGATCTTGCCCATTACCATAGAGGATAGGGCCAGTGAAGATACGAGTCTGAGCAGGGTCGCCACCCGGAATTTCAATAACTTGAATATGTCCGTGGAGATTAATAAAAATGAAGTGAGTGGGACTGCTCGCGCTATCACTGTGACCTACCACGGCATCAAGATGCGAGGTACGCGGGTAACCATAGTGAATGTCATCCTGAAAACCTTGCCACCATGAAGACAACAAAGCCATACTGACAAGTAGCGCCACCGCCACGAGCATGCCAATGATAAGCGTAGCCATAAAGGTCCGCTTACGTCTGTCATGATCGCGTCGTAGTGGTACCACTTCTTCCTCATAACGAACAGCTCTGTGGGATGAAGTCACCGCATTTGATGCCACGCCATTGGTTCGTCTATTTTGCAAGCTTGACCGCCTCCGTTGAATTAACGTCGCCTGTTTCATAACAGGATCATCCATAGTATCGTGTGGTCGATAACGACGTGCGCTGCTAGGCGGGCGCGTCTGATACAGATCATCGCGATCATCGACATCATATGGGATAGGCTGCTTGCGGGTATAAGTCGTTCCCATTCCGATCTCTCCTTTCTAGTTTAGGATTTAATTTTTTAGAACATTAGTTCTCATTATAACAGAAGAGACCTTCTCGTCAAGCATATAGGACCATTTATGTGCTATACACTGAGAGATCACTTGCAAACAATAAAAAACCTGGAAGCAAAAACTTGCAGGCAGTGAGCAAAGTTAATCCTATCTATATAAACAGACTTTAATATTACAATAAAGAGAAAAAAGATGCAAATGTGTGACCCAGAAGTCATAGGCTATGCGAATAGTTTCAAAGGCAATTACCTGTTATTGAGGTATAGAAAAACAAAAAGGAGCAACATATTACTGATACTACACTAATCTTCCTTTATAAATCTATTCTCTATTTTTACTTATAAAACACTTTTACTATTTTAGAATCGGAGTTTTAAGGTTAGCGCTGCTGGAGAGAAGAAGATTAATAATTTTCTTGCTTAAAGAGAATGAAGAGATGCCCCGGTGAAATCACCTATCTTATTATCCTCGCAAAGCCATTTTCCCTACTAGAAGAGAAAGAAGAGCATCTCTACAAAACAGTGTACCATAGGGTAAAATCGGTAAACGTAGATGTAACATCTATTGTCTTCCATTCTTTCTCATTGAAAAATGGAAAGAATGGAAGAACGTCTGAAACTCCCATTGTCGTTTTACAATCCTGTCCTCGGAACGAGGGTGATGATAATTGATTGTGCCATTAAATTAAAAGGAAGAGATAAAAGAGACGCCAGGGCCGGGTGAAAATTCGATGTTTGAGACCTGCCAGTAGTAAATGCCCCAATTCATGTTACTGGCGATAACATTTCCATTTCCAAGCACCTGTTCTACGACTCCAACATGCCCAACATCATGTGCGCCTTGTACCCCTGGCTGAAAGTCTATAATTGCGCCTGGTGAGGGCTGGTCCGAGACATGCCAGTGAAAATCGTAGGCGCGTGCCGTCCATTCCCAGGCATCAGAATTGATGGTCCAGGGTACAAACACGCCATGCATTTGAAAGTAGCGCTGACTGGCCCACCAGGTACATTGACCATAAGGGAAAGGATTCCCCAGGCCCCGTACGGGTATAAGGCCAAACGATCCAGTACCAGGTTTTTGACCAATCGTCGAACCCATCGTGACGGCAGAAGAACCGTGAATGCAGATATGCTGATTCAAATAGATCATGTTAGGGTTTGCCAGCCGATTGTAAGAAGAAAGGCTTTGCCAGGTCGTTTTGTAGCGCATTGCAATCCTTCCCAGCGTATCACCGCTGTGTACAATATACACTTGATCATTACTGGAACAGGGGGATTGAGCGAAGGCCCCAAATAGTGTGGACGAGAATGCGCTATTGAGCAAAATAATACCAAGGACTGTCATCACAACAACATGACCTATGGCAATTCTCACGACCCGGCGAGAAACTTCCTGGAAGCGCTGCTGTTTAGCGATAGGCAACACGTTAGCAATCTCCTCTACTACCTTAAAACTTAAAACAATACAGGGGTAATTACCTGCTAACAAAATAAATCGATGTTGAGATTGATATTAGTGTATCCTCTGGCGAAACAGCATGACACATAGTACTAAAATACTTTCAAAAAATATGCGCTAGCAGAACGTTAGTAGCTTGAAAGGAAAGAGACACCCGGTCCTGCCCTGAACTGGACATTGATAACCTGGTCGTGGCTGGTGCCCCAATTCATATTACTGGCAATCACGCGGCCATCGCCCATGACTTGTTCTACAACACCAACATGGCCATTGCTCCAGGCACCCTGTACCCCTGGCTGCAAGACAATGATCGAGCCTTGGATGGGTTGGCTAGAGACGCGCCAGTTAGCCTCCAGGGCGCGGTTTACCCATTGGGAGGCATTGGCATTGGTCCTCCAGGGTACATAGGTACCGTGCAGCTGGAGATAACGCTCATCGGCCCACCATGTACATTGTCCATAGGCGAAGATATTGGCGAAGCCTCTTACTGAAGATGCTGCAAAATGTTGAGTCGAGATCAGTGATGACGTACTTGACTTGGGCGGTACATCCATACGAATAGCTTGTGGACCGCCGCTGCTGCTGGGAATACAAAGGTTCTGATTTATAAATAGCATGTTTGGATTTGTGAGCTTGTTATGCGATGCAAGATTCTGCCACGTTGTGCCATTATGAGCGGCAATCGAGCCAAGCGTATCGCCACCGTGGACGGCGTAAGTCTTATCGCTATGGGGACACGCTGAGAAGGCGAAGGCCCCAAATATATGTGTGCCAAAAGCATTGCCTGACAGAACCGCAACCAGAACACCCATCACGACAACGTGTCCTGCGACAATACTTACAACTCTATGTCGAAACAAATACGATCCAATATCTTGTTTCTTGGATGGTAACAAAATCATTTCTCCTCTACAACATAAATTAACAATACCGCCACTGTTTGGGACGGACTATCACTTATCGATATAGGTTGCATACATAATAGCGCATCTAAAGATGAAATGCATTGAAACACCATGATGCATAGGATAAAATTGCTATGCTCGACCACGTTTTCACAATTATTGTAAAAACTGGTGGGCAGGATCGTGTGCTTTTGGGGTGGGTGGGGAAGATGGGGAAGATAAGGGATGAAGAGCATAATCGGCAGTGGCCACAAAAGTGGCGTGATTATATGCTTCAGCAAGAGCTCTTTAATCCCTATGAAGGGGATGAGGGCAGACAGAGAGATGTGTTGCCCAAACTTCCCTATAAATATTTCTATCGCTTTCTGTCCGCTGGTGATAAGCAGCCAAGAAAGCTGATGGTGGAGGATTGGGAATTGGGTGCCTTATATTGGAGATGCCTGCACAAGTGTGGAGGAGATGAACAGGAGGCGAATTGGAAAGTGAAACAAAAGTACTTCGATGAGTTTGTTTCCAAGTGTGACCCCTACTTTTTTCTCGGAACAACGCTAGAATATCATAGGCGTCGTGCCTTAAACCCTTTCATCATCATTGGCCTTTTCTATCCACTCAAGCCGAAAGAGGTTACAGAGAAGAATAGGAAGCCGAAACCCATAGATCCCAGTGGCGTCCATCAGCCTCCGTTATTTGAGATGTGATCGAGAAAGGTCCGTGTTAAGCGCACTAAATCAGGTGATGTTTTGGCATCGCAAGTCACAAAAGCAGATAGCCCTAGATGTTATTGATGAGGGATCTCTTTAAGGCTTACTCAGCTGTCTTAGTTTCTCCAATGATTGTCCGGTACGCTCTAAATTTACATAGATGAGTTGGAAGCTTGCCCGGCGATACAACTTTCTTGCTGCTTTTTGTAGATTTTCATCCTTATTTTGTAAATGTGTAAGAGGCTTAAAAACCTCACATAAGGCAACACTCCAGCAAGAGCCAGAGCATGAGATTATACTTATGCTCTTGCGAGAACCTCGTGACTATGCTATGCTCCAAACAGGGAGCAACAAGAATCTCTCTCTAAGGAACAGAGCATGATGGATATCAGATTTGATTGGGATGAAGTCGATTCCCTGATCACGATTTTGCACGCAAAAGGGATCTCCTACCTTCTGGGGAGTGGTTCGTTTTTGAACTGTGAAGAGGAATATGTTGATCCAATCTGTCTGATTAAGCGACTGGCAGCTTGCAGTTATCCTCTCGTAGAAAATGCTAGTATTTCCCTATTCATCTTGCATCCAGAGCTTGCTCCTTCAGTTGCGGAAGCGCTTCAAAGCAGTGAATGTGACATCGCTGAAAATATCGCTGTGCTTACGCTCGCTACCCTCTACCTGCAACAATGGTGGCTCTACCGTTTAGCATTCGCACTTGGTCACCTTCCATATTTTCCTGAAGCGCCGTTTGCTTCCCTGTGGGAGATGCGTCACTTACCATCACCTGGCTCTGGATATGGATTCCATGGACTTCTCGCACTACAAGAGTATCAGCAACAGAGATACGACATTCCCCTCAATTTTCTCGATGACTGGCAGAATCAGATCAATCACCTCCTTGCCCAGGAGGAAGCATATCGTCGTGAAGTTTCGGATGGCCTGAGAGATGCATTGGTCCAGCTCAGTAGCTAGGAAAGGAACCAACATCATGAGTACGCGACAATATGTTGGGCGACAGGAATATATGGAAAAGTTAGACTCATGGATAAAAGGGGTTGACGGCCGTGGCGGGACATGATATATTATCGACACGCGCCAAGGTAGCTCAGTCGGTAGAGCATAGCACTGAAAATGCTAGTGTCGTCGGTTCGATTCCGTCCCTTGGCATTTCTTCATGTTTAAAAACCATGTGGACTAGCTTTATAAGCCAGTCCACATGGTTTTATCTTGCCCTTAACATTGTGTTTGACGCCATATTTGATACCGAAACGTCTTAATCTTCTTCGTCATTACTGCGGTAAGCATTCTCTCTTTTGCCACTATTGACACTATCAGTCATACTACGATTGCGGAGTGCTTGAGGAAGCAGAAGAGCTACTCGTCTCAACGTCGCGTTTTCCGATAACGGATGCCAGCTGATTCACAATATACTCCAATTGCTCAGCGGCTTCGTCGGTAGCTTCTGCACCCTTCGTAAGCTGCTCCGTTGCACGGGTCGTGAGACGAAGCGTTGTTAAGAGCTTCTCATTCATTTTATCTTGATAGCTAATCGCAAGCTCAATATATTTCGCAGCCTCAGTTATCTCCTTCAGCGCAGGGCTAAAGTCACTGATATTGGACTTATGGGCCTTCTTCTCTAACCGACTACTGAGAACAGAGATGCGCTTCACTGCGACACTGCTTGCCTGAGTATAGTAGCGCATTGATTGAAAGCCAGCCTGCGAGGCCTCATTCATCCACGTTTGCTCATTTGCCACAACATGCTCTTCGTTCGCGAGCGTTTTCAGAGATCGACTATTCTTTTGGAGGGTAGTCACCGAGCGCAAAATTGGCTGCGCGATACGCTGTGCCGTTATTACTCCTACGGACAAAGCAATGACGAGAACAAGGGTTACGATCACCAGGATAGTCAATAATTGTTGATCCACAATGCCTGTTACAGCATTTAAAGGCTTGAGGATAAAGTATGTCCAGGGGACGATGGTACTGCTGGCCCTGGCCGCTTCGAAGGTCTGATTTTGCTCAACCGGATTGATCTGAAATGTGGCTGGCGGTTGTGCTCGTTTTTGCGTATCAGCCAACGTCTGGTCCACCTGTATCCCAACCGGACTGAGATTATTACCATAAAGATTCTCATCCTTGACACGCTGCTTAAGTTGCGCGGAGAGCGATCCTACAGCCTTAAACAGAGGAGTTGGACGCGTAGTTGCCAGAGGATTAGGATCGGTATAAGCGATACGGATGCCATTCTGATCCAGGATAAACCCATAGCTTCCAGGCCCATTTGCCTGTGTCTCGCTATTCACTAGTGCCCAGACACGAGACAGGCCAAGAGAAGCACGCACAAAACCCATGAGACCAAAGTTGTCATTGAGCACACGCGCGTAGAGATCAACACTCGCGTTCCCTGTCGTAGAACTATAAAAGACGTTTGAGATGACCACCTGACCTGAATGCTGGAGCTGTTGAAGAGCATCGGGCAAAATAAGATAGCTGCCATGCGGTTGCGGAGCAGAAGGATAGGACAGTACAACCTTGCTATGCACATCCAGCAGAGACCAGCTAATATAATTCGCAACGTCCCGGTGCTGTGCAGTGAAGAGAGTATTAAATACAAGATTTTTACTGCCCTGATCTCCCAGAAGCAGATTTTTCACTGGGGTCGATTGGCTCAGCGATTGGATATCATTTAGGCGTTCAAGCATATACGCATCAATCGACTGAATACGCTTCTGCGTATCGTTTTCCAGAGACGTGCTCACCTGAGAGATTAAAGCTGGTCGCAAGAGGATCTCGATACTGCCGACAGTTGAAAGATGAGAAACAATGATCGCAACGGCGAGAAGCAGAGATATATATTGCGACAGAGCCAGTCGCTTCTGTACAGAAATATTTGGATTGAGAATAGCTTGCCGAGACATAAAGAAATCTTCCTTTACTACTAGTCTTACGGACGAATGAGACCGGCACGTACTAAATCGGAAAAGAGAACCTGCACTTCATCAGGTCTTCGTCCCATCAGCCGTACAAGCTCTTTCATTGGACGCTGCCCATCCACTAGCAAAAATAATTGTCGATGTGCGCGAGAAAGGCCCAAACGATTCATATAAGAGAGAGCTTGATCAACTTGCTTCAGCCGATAAGGGCCGGAAGGAGACAGTTTATCCTTCGCCCAATCTTTATTCGTAGGGCCGCTTGCTGGAGACAACGGAGCAAGAGGGGCCGTAGTAGACTTAGAGGATGTAGGCTGAGTGGAAGCACCATTTGAAGATGGCGGATACAGGACAAAATAGCAGTTACCCCATCCCATGATCATTTCCAGCGCAACATTCTTTTTATACTCGCCCAGACTGGCATCTGTTATCTGCCCATTAGAAAGAGAAATCGTACCCTGCTCAATCGAGCCGTCTTGCTTGCTGCGTTCAAGTACCAGTAGCCCGGTCTTGCGTGCTAGCTGGAGGACCTGGATCACATCAGCAGGCTTGTCTCCAAAAGTTCCTCGCGGCTTCATAACACAAATACTCCACCGTAGGGAATTCCCTCGGCATAATAATCACACCAATAGGAGTAAGAGAAATCTATTTGTATCTCAGGAAGTAAGCATGTTATAAGTTTCGCAAACAAGAGATTTCATCCAGACTTTCCGGGTTTTACAAGGTTACAAGCAACTGCAAATCATTTTGCAACGCATTCAGTGCTTTTTCTGGTGAAATTTGTTTTGTTAAAGCCTGCTCCACACGAGTTTGTATAGCATTACTGAGATCGGAATAGCGCGGAGAGACAGGGCGTGGTAATGCATCTTTCAGAATCGGACCAAGCTGCTTAAAGAAAGGATTTTTGGCCTGGACATCGGCGTCATCATAAACACTTTTCAACGTTGGTAACAATGCTCCCAGAGCGATTGCTTTTTGGGCATCCTTGCTCAGCATGAAATGGATGAACTTCCAGGCAGCATCAATTTTATCAGTGTTTGAAAATGCATTGATACCCAACTGCCAACCACCGATTACAGAATGTCCTATTGTATTGGCACCTCCGTAGGGCAGAGCATGGACAGTAAATTTGTGGGCAACCTTAGAAGATGGCACGTTGCTTAAACTATAGGCAGCAGGCCAATTGCGCATAAATGCTGCATTACCCTGATTCCAGACCGCCACTACGTCATTCTGCGTTTTGAGGTTAGTTGCGTTAGACGAGATACTATTAGCCCAATCGACCATCGTTGTGAGTGCCTGTATGCCTGCCGGCGAATTGATAGTCACTATTTTGGATTATGGGGGTCGAGGACCGTGCCTCCAAAACCATATAAAACCTCTGCAAAGCAACAGACCAACCCCTCATTCTGGGCTCCTTGCCAGACGTAACCATATTTCGTGGCCTTTGTGGCCTTGGACTGCTGGGCCATGTTGGTCAATTCATCCCATGTTTGGGGAGGTGTACTTACCAGATCTTGCCGATAATAGAGCAGGCCCGCATCAGTACGTAGAGGAGCCGCCCAGATCTGGTCGCCCAGAGTACAGCCCTCGATAGGTCCTGGCAGGTAGTTAGCTCGTTCGCTTTGAGGCCACTTCTCATTAATGGGGGCGATCCATTGGTTGAGAGCAAATTCGGCGGGCCAGACAATATCCATGGAAATGATGTCTACTTCGGCGCTGCGTGCGCTTAACATATTTAAAAAGATTGTGTGCAGATGTGCCGAATCGATAGGGCTGTGCAATTGGGTGATGTGGATACCATCTTTGTTTGTCTGATTGAACTGATCCACAAGCTTCGGGTAAACACCCGCAGGATCGTCCTCACTCCTCCAGATAACGTTCAGCGCCGGGCCATTTCCCCCGGAGCTATCAGCTGAGCCACCACAGGCGGCGAGAAGCGCACTTGCCGTACTGGCAGTCAAGCCAAGAGTCATAGTGCGTTCGAGAAATGTCCGGCGCTTCATACGTCCAGAACGTAATTTGGTAATAAGTTCATCGAGTACGCCTGGTTGTGTTGATATCATGTGATATTCCTCCGCGAACTATCCATATATATAAATAGTAGGTACCCATTCCAGTTACCTACAAACACGATCATGGCTCTTACGGACAGTCCAGAGACAACAACAAACAGGATCGTTCCAAAACGCGACTGGCCACCGACAACGACAACTCATTCCAGATCCATCACAAAATCCTGAAAGAAAGTCATCAAATTAAGCACTGCCAGGGCGAGCCAAAAATCGTGTAGGACAAAATCAAAATACCCAAAGAGCTGATAAAAGCCCTACTTACTGATCCTTCTCCAAGACAATCAGGTAAGCGAGGCCACCTGAAACTGGATACTATTAAAAGCATCAACTGGCAACTGCCGATTGCTAAGCATAAGTAGGTAATGGAAACTAAAAAAAAAAAAGCAATCAGAAATTATCCCAATATTGTGTTATGTAATCTGTGAGTGAAGATAAGTGTTTTGATCTATTTGATATAATCATAGCACTATACCGACGTAATTCTAGCACTACAGCTATCGAGTATCCAAGATTTAGGAAGATAGTTAGACAAATATCCTATCCTATATCCATTGAATGGCGCATAGTGGAACTCAAACCAGCCGACCAAACAAAATTCTGATAAAAAAAGCAGGTAAACTCTAGAGTCTACCTACTTTTTTGAAACTGAATGCTCTATCGGAAAAATTTATCCGCGATTCCTACCAAAGAGACCTTCAACATCACCCATCATCCCGCCAACACCTTTGTTAATTTCGTTGTTAATTGCATTATTGGCCATCTGGTCAACTTCAGTGGTAATTGCTTTATCTACAAACTCTCCACCAGGTATGGGAATGTGTTGCTCAATGCCATCGACGACGTTATTAATAACACCGTCTGCAGCGGTGTCAACTGCCGCGTCAACGGCGAAGTCGCCTGCCTGCTGAGCGAAATTTGGGTTTTGATTCTGCATAAAAATACACCTCTTTCTGTTCCGCCAAAAACTACAACTGTGCTGTATTGCACCGCTGCAATTATACCAGCTTTTCAACCTTTAAAGCAATGGTTATAAACGGTTATGTGCAACATGTTCAATTGTTTTATTTTGACGGTTAAAAGATTATTTAACTAATAGATCAAGTCTAAAAAGGATAAATATACACTATGTAACCACATGGGCTTGCCAGGCCAGTTGGACCTACCAGGCATAGGCCTCAGGCGCAGCCCCTCCAGGGCCTGGGAAAATAGCATCGAGCTGCTTCAATATATCTTGTGACAGTGTGACCTCAAGAGCGTGCAGCGTTCCTTTTAGCTGTCCGCTGGTACGTGGTCCTACGATTGGAGCTGTGACTGCAGGCTGTGCCAGGAGCCAGGCCAGGGCAACATCGGCTGGTTCTTCTCCCGCCTCCACACACAGACGCTCATATGCTTCGAGCTTGGTTTGATTCCTTTCAACTTGTGCCTGCAGGCCGGGGGCTGCACGACGACCACTCTGAGCTTTGCGCAATGCTCCACCTAATAATCCACCACCCAGCGGACTCCACGGTATCACACCCAGACCATACGCCTGGCAGGCAGGTAGAACCTCCAGTTCAATAGTACGAGCGTTGAGATTGTAGAGGCTTTGTTCAGAGACCAGGCCCAGGAAATGGCGCTGCAATGCTTTCTCATTTGCACGTGCAATGTGCCATCCAGCAAAATTACTGCTGCCAACATAGATAATTTTACCTTCATGCACCAATTGTTCCATCGCCTGCCAGATTTCTTCCCACGGTGTCTGTCGATCAATATGATGCATCTGGTATAAATCAATATGGTCTGTTTGCAAGCGACGTAAGCTCGCCTCACAGGCCTGGCGAATGTGCCGCGCAGATAAGCGCAAGTCGTTGGGCCACTCACTCATCTTTCCATACACTTTTGTAGCCAGCACAACTTTCTCGCGTCGGCCTCCGCCCTGTGCCAGCCAGCGTCCGATAATCTGCTCAGTAATGCCCTCTCCCATCTTACGCCCATACCCATTTGCAGTGTCAAAGAAATTGATCCCTAACTCTAATGCCTGATCCATAATGGCAAAACTCTCGGCTTCGCTCGTCTCCGGTCCAAAGTTCATTGTCCCCAGGCACAAACGGCTGACTTCCAGCCCTGTGCGACCAAGATGTGTATACTGCATGAATATAGAGCCTTTCTTAAAACAAGCATAGAAAAAATGTCCGTTTAGAAGCTTTCTCCATTATGCCACATCATTCATGAGCAATTGCAAACACAGCATCACATTTCCAGCACGAGGAATAAAAAGACTAGCTATAGCATGCTCTTTGAGAGTATAGCGCGGATTCTTATGAAGAGAACATAGCAAGATTCCAGAATAGAGAGCAGCTAGTTAAGAGAGTGCAAGCGGTGATATGATTAACCATATGTATTCAATTTGGAGGGATACATTGATACAGAGAGAGAAATCAGGTACGGCTTATTATTTTTGTATTTAAGCTGAAAATGAAAGACCTTGTAGTGCATGGATAAAGGAGTCTGATATATGAGTCAGAAGTTAGCTGGCAGCGTCGTTTTGATTACGGGAGCGAGCGCGGGCATTGGTAAAGCATGTGCGCTTGCCCTGGCAGCTGAGAAGGCGAACCTCGTCCTGACAGCTCGGCGGCAAGAACGCTTAGATGAGCTAGTTAAAATGGTACAGGCGGCCGGTGGACAGGCCGTAGCGGTAGCGGGAGACGTACGGGATGAGAAGACCGCCCGTCAGGCCGTCGAGGCGGCGCAAGAACACTTTGGAGCCTTGAATATTTTGATTAATAATGCCGGAGCCGGAAACTATAAGCAGCTCGTCGAGACCAGTGGAGTAGAATATGACGAGTTGATGGATACAAACATGCGCTCGACATTCCTCTTTGCACGCCATGCGGCTCCGCTAATGATCCAGCAGAAATCGGGAACGATTCTGATCATCTCCTCGATAGCAGGTATTTATGGTTTTGCTGGTGAGGCGGTTTATTGCGCAACAAAGTTTGCACAAGTAGGATTTGCACAAGCACTGGACAAAGAGCTACGTCCTCACGGCATCAGAGTCGGGATGATCTGCCCTGGGGGCGTCAGCAGAGAATTTGTGCTTGTAGAGGACGCACAGAAGAGGGCGTCGCTCAATCCAGGATGCTTGATCCAGAGGACGATGGCGGATGCGGTAATGCTGGCATGTAAGCAAGCACCAGGCTCGCGCATCAT
>CAWKKX010000024.1:0-77026 GCA_963850365.1 uncultured Chloroflexia bacterium | reverse complement strand
TTATGGATAGCGAACGCCGTTGCCGCAGCCCGGTTCTCGCTTGTCGTCTTGCTGAAGATATGCGAGAGGTGATTGGCAACAGTTTTCTCGCTGATGCCCAGCTCCTCCGCGATCTGGCGATTGCGTCTGCCACCAACGACGAGCTGCAAGACCCTCGCCTCGCTTTTGGTCAGATTGGCCGGCAGAGCCTGCACCTGTGCCTCAATCATCATTGCCTGCTTCGTCCGTACAGGAGCAGCATTATTATCAGTATGTGTCGCGCGTGTCGCGCGGGATGTGGGCGCAAGCTTCGCGAGCCAGCTCTGCACATGCTCAACCGCATCTAACATACTCAGCTGTGCAAAAACAATCTCGACAGACTTAAGGACATGTGCAGCACGTGCATGGCTACCTACGTCACCAACAACGACAGTCTCGTAGCGTGCTTGTGCCAATCCCAGGGCACTTGCGCTGCCGGACAGAGCGAGCCACGCCAGCACATTCTCACAGGCCACTATCGCCTCCTGCTCGTCAGCAACGCGAAGAGCAACCTCGCTCAAACCCAGCAACACCATCCCATAACGCTTATCACCAGTCTCAAGCAACTGAAGAGCCATATCATAATAGCTCTTTGCCTCCTCCACCGCCTGTGAGCGCAGGGCTTGCTCGCCAGCCTGTAGCGCATAGTCCACCGCACGTATCGCATCACCACTATTCATAAAGTGGAAAGCGATAGCGGCAAGCAGGTAAGCACTCTTAGAACTCTGAGCCTCGTATTGAGTTGCGAGAATACTCCCAATCGTCTCATGCAAACGGCGACGGCGCGAGATACTTACCTCAGCATAGAGACATGCACGAATCTTATCATGACTGAAAGTAAAAGTCTCCTCCTGCTCCGAGCATACAAGTTGAGCACGTTCGGCCTCCACAAGTTGCTCCTCAATATCCTCAATCGCACGTCCTTCCACCTGGGCAAGCAACGCCAGATCAAAGGTACGCCCAATGATGGCAGCCACGCGCAAATGATTGATCGTTTCAGAGGAGAGCAAAGCAAAGCGTCGGCGCAACGCCCCCATAATACTGGATGGAAGTGTACCTTCAAGCGAGGTCATAGCAACCCATTGTCTACCCTCTAAAACCAGAGCTTTTGTCTCAACCCAGCCACGAAGAAGCTCCTCAGCAAAGAAAGGATTGCCCTCACTCTGCTTATAAAGGAGGAGACTTATATCCTCCCTGATAGGACTCTTGAGGTGGTTAACGGCCAGATCCTCAACCTCCGCGCAGGTGAGCGGATCAATAGTAATAGAGCTAAGAATCCTTTGCTGGTTCAGGCGAGTCAACGTACGACCAAGCGCAGGATTGAGATCAAGCTCGCTCTCTCGATAGGCACCCAGAATCAACAATTTAGCCTTTGAGTGATGCCTCGTAATGTGGCAAAGTAAGTCCAGGCTAGCGGAATCCACCCACTGCAGATCGTCAAGCACAAGAGCAAGCACCTGAGAGGCACTAATGTTTTCCAGGAAGAGGCCAATGGCCTCATAGAGACGGAGCCGCGCCTGCTCTACTAGCAAAGGATGAGCAACCGGCGTATCTCCTACCAGCGCAGCTAACTCTGGAAATATACTTAAGAGCATGTGTGGAGCATGTGCAATCTGTTCGCGCAAACGATCCTGAGGCATCGCACGGATATAGCGGCCAATAGCTTCTAAGAAAGGCAAGTAAGGAGGCATTCCATCAGCTTCAGAGGCACCACCGCGCAAGACAATTGCACCATCTTCCCGCGCAAGCGTAGCAAACTCATCGAGAAGACGAGTCTTGCCAATCCCAGGCTCCCCGACCAGTAGCACAACACTACCAACTTCTTTTTTTGCCGCCTCGTACTTACACCTGATCAAACCCAACTCGCGTTGCCGGCCAACTAACTGCGAAAGCGACCATGTAGAATGGTCCACTTCTAACGATCTCTTCTGCTCCATTACCATTGCAAAATCCTCCTACTATCTATCGTCAAATGTCGCGCAATTGTGTGGCGGCTCGTTTCTGTCAGGCACAATCATAACTTTATCATAAATATGTACCGACAATAGCGATCTACAATTTTTTAAATCACATAATAAACTTTTTTATAAATGTCATAAACAATGTCATAACTTGTATGCTTAGTATATCTATCATTTTATACTTCGTCAATCATAGAAGTAACAACTAGTACTATAGTTCATTTTATAAGTGAAAGTAAAATTGAATTAATTGTGAAAAAGATGTAGATGTTCCCATTAAATCCAGTGTAGTAATAGAAGTAAGTAGAGGAAAGTGAATATTCCGTGCTGATAACGCGAGGAGCAAAAAAACACAGCTGCAAAAATAGTGTTATACTTAATACATAAGGAGACGCTATGACAAAAGCAGAGGCAGACGCTATGACAAAAGCAGAGGCAAAAGAGCTCGAACGAGCAATTAAACGCGATCTAAACACGCAGGAAGATATCCGCGAGGCACTCGGCCCCAGGGTTGATATATGGGTTGAACAACAAAGGCAAACAGCAAGAGTCACGAAAGCACCCACATTCTACGTAGTGATCAGGCGACAGAATGCGCTGGCCGGAATCACAACCTACATAGAATGGCGCGAATATCTTGCCAGCACAACAGGCATCCCTCTTCCCGTCGTTACGGATGAGACAATGGGCGATGTGCAATCTCTATGAATGCTCACGCCTTCGGCGTTCGCGCCGTTACTAGTTATATTACATTTTTTGCACATTTCCATATTTTTGCTGTGCAAAAATATGGAAATGTGCAAAAAATGTAATATAACTAGATATACTCTCATTCATGAAGAATATAGCACAAGACGGATGAAACAAGTA
The DNA here is from genome assembly GCA_963850365.1 of uncultured Chloroflexia bacterium. Taxonomy (GTDB): domain Bacteria; phylum Chloroflexota; class Ktedonobacteria; order Ktedonobacterales; family Ktedonobacteraceae; genus Dictyobacter. The sequence continues at coordinate 74,177 of CAWKKX010000024.1, read as the reverse complement.
CTCGCTCTGCAACATATCCCGGAGAACGCGCCCGGCCTGGTCGGAGAAGTTCTACTTTCTGCTGCTTGCATCGCTTACCCTGCTTCTGCCAACGAAGAATCTTCTGTTTGACAAATTTCGCATATTGTTTTACCCTTCTATTGAGAAAACGTTTTCATACCCTTGTACCCCTCGAAGAGGGCTGCTTATTATCTACTAGAAGGAGACCAACATTATGCGTCGTTTTGGACAAATCATCAACGTAAAGCCTGACTGCATTGAGGAATATGAACGTATGCACGCGGCTGTCTGGCCGGAAGTGCTGGCAACGATCCATGCCTGCAATATACGCAACTATTCTATTTTTCGTCATGGGACGCAACTCTTCGCTTATTTTGAATACATCGGCGACGACTATGCGGCCGATACGCAGAAAATGGCTGCCGACCCCAAAACACAGGAATGGTGGACCTACACCATTCCGATGCAAGAACCCCTGGAAGATCGTACCCCCGGCGATTGGTGGGCGGTGGCAAAAGAAGTCTTCCACACCGACTAATGTGCAGGCCCGCAATAATGCTGGCACAAAACACTCACTGTGCAGCGACCCCACAGGGGCATACTCCCATAGACGTTAACTTAAGGCATTTTTCGCCGTCCGTTTGACGGGCGAGCCCAGTTTGCCAGGTAGCAAGAAAACGCCCCGATTTGGGCTTAAGTTAACGCCTACGGGGCACATGGCGGCAATCCCCGTGGTTGTCGCCAATTCAGATATAATTTGCATTTTCTATATTTTGCTGTGCAAAAAAACTACGTCGGCAATCTTTGCTGGAAGAGTGTCGCCTTCCTCGCTCTTTTCAGAGAACAGGCCAGAACATTCAATCCCGGCCATCCTGCACGCGTTCACGTTTGGCCCAGCGAAGAGCCCAGTCGTTCAAAGGAGCAAGGAATTGCAAAACCCTGGCTCTTTACATGGCTTCGGGTCGGTAAAACTTCTTGTAGAAATCGGCATCCAGGCGGTGAGCCTGGTAGGCCATGAGCGTGCGGAACGGCCCATTCGTAGCAGGTATACGACCATAACGCCGGTACAAGTACTCACAGCAGGCGACCGTCGCCGCGATGGCCTGCTCGGAATAGGGGGGAATGCCCGCCTGCACCGCTCCTCCATCCTGCCAATTGCTAGCCGCTCCCCCATCGCGCAGAGTGCCTTGCCCCAGACCATACTTGTAGTCCACAAATGCCAGAACGGCCTCCTCCATGTTCTGATAGTACGGCGGGCAGAACGGCTTGATGAGTACCTGACCAGCCCGTTCCAGCCCAACCGCCGTCGGGATAGGGATATCTCTTTTGAGCGCTCGCAGCAACCCCTTTGTAAGTGGTCCAGCTCCAATGGTGCGCGAGAACGGAACATCCGTCATGCGAAAGTCGAGCGCCTGAAACCAGCCAAAGGGATGAGACGCCAGGTGAGGAAACCCGCCGAGTCCCAGGGCCGCCGCCACGAGAGCCAGATTCTGGAGCATAGCCCCTTGCTCGACAGCCGCAAACTCATACAGCCAGGTGTCGAGGAGGCCCACCGTCGCCACGCGGCCCCCCGCCAGATCGTCGTGCAGGTAGCCTCCCTTTGAACGGGCAAACTTGGCAATGCCCGCTGGCTGGAAGTTATTGCGCTCATCCACGACGAAATACCCGACCTCTTCGCTAAACGCTGCCAGCAGGATGTTGATAAAGAGGCCGCTGAGTTCAGCGATGGGAAGGAAGTAGGTGGTGCCGCGTACGTTCGCCGACCACTTGTTGAACGGGGGGACAAAGGGAGGCTCGCGTGGCACGTCAAGCCGCTGGTCGGCGATGCGCACTCGGCTCTTCTTGTACAGGTCCAGCCACCGCTGCTCACGTGCCGCCTCGACCAGCTCAGGCACCTCCAAGCGAGGATAGTCCTGGGGTCGCTTGAGCAGCCATACCCCATCGTCATTGAGCACAAAAACGGTCACCAGGTGCGCTGCATCCGCGCTAAACACTGTTCGGCCTACGAGGTGGACGATAATATTGCCGCCACCCGCCTCAGCAACATCGCCTGTCTGATACGGCAACTCCGCCAGCGTATAGCCGGTGATGCCGCAGGCGGCAAAGGCGAGGGCCGCCTCCTCTACCAGGCTAAGTGGATCTGGCTCGTGTGCGCTTGCATAGGTCAGGGGACCTCCATTCAAGCGCATACCTTTGCCGAAGCGGCGCGAACGGCGGGCCAGGAGCGATTCGAGCAATGAATACTGGGCAAAGCGATTATCGGGTTCTTGGGTAGAACGAGACAATTCTGTTGTCATACAAGCCTCCTCATTAGTACATCGCCCACCTCCAACGATATCTTTCCACAAAACAGGCTTTTTCCCCGCGTTTCCAGCGCATTCACCTGGTATTGAACCCGGCTAGTTGAAGAGGTGCCGACCCAGAACCACTACGTATGGGCAAGAGCGTGAACGCGCGTTGCTCTGGAGCCATTAACTAGAACGAGAGTAGAATAAACCAAAGCACAGCTCAAGTCTATCTGCCTATCCACTGGTGGAGTTGCGGGTAACCAGACTCCCATCGGTTCCGCCCTTATACATACTGTAATTTACTAATAGTAGTGAGTTGCAGTATTTTTCTTTGTGAGAGGGGTGAATAGCGAAATTTGAACGGCGGCCACACTCCTCTTTTCCTGCCCAGTTATCTTCCCACCTTTTGGCTTCTCAAGGGTCTGTTTTCCGCATTCCAGTCGTTTGTCAAGCTCTCGATGAAAAGCGCAAATAACATATTCAGTGAAAAGTATACCTGATGGGAAGCGGTTTTTCCAGGCATTAAGACGTTAAGACGTCAAGTTCCATCCTTCAGTGCAAAGTTCTATCCTTCGGTGCAAAATCGGTCAGCCCTTCACTTAATTTACCATTAGGCGAGCACAGAAAAACGTTGATATCCTATTATACACGTACCGGCGCAGTAGCTTACGAGGAGCAGTGAAAAGGCACGCCCCTTGTTTTGCTTCATGCGAATCCAGGAGATCGGCATCAAGGAAAGATTGCCGACGTAGAAAAAAAATAGAAAAATGCAAATTATATCTGAATGAAGGAAACTAATAAATCACATCTTCGCCCCATCGTTCGCGCTTAGCCGGCTCAGACCATCGATAAAGATAGTGATGAGCCAGCGGAAACTAGCATCCCGGTCAACGGGCATACGAAAGCCAGAAGCCTTGTCGAGTAAGATGAAACCGTGCACAATACTGCGCAAACTACGAATTGCGTGAATGCTATCCTCGGCACCGAGATTATAGGGCGCAAGGACAGCCTGGACAACCTCTACAAGTTGTTGAGCAAGGGCCTGCACCTCCTCATCGTCCGGGTCGGGCGCGAGAGTGAGGGCATAGCGTCCAGGAGTCATTCTGGCATAGGACAGATAGGCATTGGCAAAGGCAAAGATGGCTTCCGCACGTGATTTTCCGATAGCGGCACGCGTAATCTGATTCATCTCATCGCGCAAACAATAAAGCGCCAGATCGTGCTTGAGGCCGGGCAGTCCGGCAACATGATTGTACAAAGAAGGGGTACGTACACCCAGGCGCTCGGCCAGGCGACCAAGCGTAAGCTGTTCAATGCCCTCTTCATCTACAAGCCTGGCAGCCTCCTCCACAATCTTCGACTGGTCCAGCCCGGCTCTATGCGACATATGGCTACTTCCCTCCCGCCTTCGCTAGCGAGAACTCCGCCTCGCGGATAGCTTGCTTCATTGCCGATTCGGGATTGTTAAGCACGCGCCCATGTCCCACGGCCAGTAACGATGGCTGGAGCGCCACCAGCTCGCGTGCACTCTCCAAAGCCAACCCTTTCTGCCAGGTAGCAAGCGCCGGCAGAGGAAAGAGTATTTTGATCGTCCCAGAAACAGCAACACCACCCAGAGTCTGAAAGGCATCGCCAGCAATCAAGGCCCGATCCCTCGTATCGAAAAAAGCCACATGACCAGGCGTATGACCGGGCGTAGCAATCACTTCGAGCGAGCCAATATGATCTCCAGCCTGTAAAAGGCGCGTCGGCCTCGTTTTGCAGAGATAGCCATTCGGCTTCTTATCCTGTGGCTCCGAAGGATCAAGGCTCAGATCGCCAGCCAGCAGACGCGCATCCCGCCCACTAATCGCCACCTCCACATCTGGCAACGCCTCATGCAACGCATCCAGCGAACCAACATGATCGCTATGAGCATGAGTTAGCGCAATACGAACAATGGGGCTACGTAACCTGCCCGCCTCCTGTATAATCGCCTGCGCCTGACTTGACGGCCACGCAGTATCAACCAGCGTAAATCCATCATCCTCGCGCACAAGATAACAATTGATGCTATTCAGATGGGTCAATTGAAAAAGGTGATTGGTAATAGCCTTGACTTTCATCGCTTGCTCCGTCTCTTTACTAACTTGATTAGTTCCTTTACTAATGTATCTATATATTAAACTAATGTAGTTAGTTTGTCAAGGTTTCTTACGCAGTTGAGATCGAGAGAAGGTTATAGATTGCTGATCTGGTAGACAGCTTGAGGCACATAGCAAGCATAGGGGCTAATTACAGTTTCTTGCGAACATTATAATATAAGAATATATTCTTGCACTCAAAATTATGGCAGGACGAGATAAAGATCTTGAAGATTGTGCTATACTACTTCCACAAACAAAAATTAGGACACGCCAACAAGCCCAAGAGTTGCTAAATAGATATATCCTACCTAAAGGGCTAGAAAATAATGCTGAACAGATTGAAAACTCACTTAGCCAACTTTTTGAAGCAAGATAGCAAATTTTTGCCTCCAAAGGAAAGAGCGACTATAACATTTGAAACACTTCAAGCAATGGCCCAGGCATATAACGAAAAGAAAAATGAGCCCCCAATAATGCCTGCAACTATTGAGACAATGGTATGGAGCTACAAACAAATCTGTACAGGAGAAGACCCCTGGACAGCCCTGGGTAACTTCACCAACGCATGGTATAATTATGCAAAACACATACGAACTGACCTGGTAAGCGAATCTTTGATAAAACCAGAACAAGAGACAGAATACACGCGCCAATGGGCCGCATTCTGTGCTGCATCCGTCGAGTTCCTCAGTGACCGCTACAATATCCCCTGCCCAGCCTGGGTACATGACCCCCACTACACCCTGGAAACGCCCTGGTGGCGCACAAGACAAGCACACAACCCGGCTATAAGAGAACACCTTTTAAAAATAACACCCGTTCCCTTTGCACGTCGTAACATCTTTTGCAGTAATCGGCTCTTCCAAAATAAATATGAAATGTACGAATGGATTCAGGAAGCAATAGCCAAAGGCATCACAAACCCTGACGAAATCCATTCCTATGCTCAGCAGAAAGAAATCTGCATTCATGGATCAAATGAAGCGATTGTGAATAGAGAGAGCAACTAGCGACAATCTCCTATGATTTGCGGATCGTAGCGGTGTATAATACAACTATTAAGCCAGCAAGCACTACGGCATCAACCGATGAACGATTTCAAGTCAAGGAGAACATCTACCCTGAAACGGACAGATCCCCAGGCCATCTGGATCGAGGTCGATGGCATGCGTCTACATTGCCTTACAGCAGGAATAAACGGTTCCCCAGTCGTACTCCTGCACGGTGCAGGCGTGGACTCAGCACTCCTCTCCTGGAGCGAAGTCATCGGACCATTAGCAACACATCACCGCATCTTCGCACCCGACCTGCCCGGCTACGGACAAAGCGACAAGCCTACTACTCGCTACACAATTGACTTCTATACCGCAATAATGAATCGTTTGCTAGATAGCCTGCAACTGGAAAAAGTCAGCCTGGTCGGCCTCTCGATGGGAGGAGCAATCGCGCTCGCGCTAACGCTTCACGCCCCTGCACGAATAGAAAAACTGGTCCTGGTCGATACCTACGGCATTCAAGACAAAGTGGCTGCACACAAACTATCCTACCTCTACGTGCACCTCCCCCTCCTGGACGAGCTAAGCTACTGGCTCCTGGGCAGAAGCCGATCCCTTGTCCGATGGAGTCTGCTGGCGAGTCTCATCTACAGTCCGGCCCATCTTTCCGCCGAACTCGTTGACCAGGTCTATCAAGCCGTACGCGAACCCAAAGCAGGAAAAGCCTTTATCTCCATGCAGAGGAACGATCTCCAATGGTCCGGCCTGAGCAGCAACTTCGCTAAACGGCTATATGAAGTCAACGTACCAACGCTCATTGTACATGGTGCGCAGGACACCGCCGTCCCTCTCACCTACGCACAGCGGGCCGCAACACTCATCCCAAACGCAGAACTCTATATCATGCAAGAATGCAGGCATTGGCCACAAAGAGAGAAACCAGAAGAATTTAGCCGTGTCGTCGGGGAGTTCCTGAAGGCATGAAAGGATTAGCCTTTTCGCCCTACCCTAATAGCGCACGTTTAAATGCAGTAACGCTATTATAGCGATATGTAGTATCAACCGACGTTGCCTTCTCCAGAGCAGAAGCCACCCTGGGCGAGATCTGTGGATGGGAGGCACGAATATCATTCAAGCCAAATCCCCGATCAGAAAATTTATTTGTCAGAAGTTGAAATAAAGTGATCCCCAACGAATAGATATCCGAGCGCTCATCAGTCTGTGCATTGCCATATTGCTCAGGTGACGCAAAGCCAGGAGTGCCAAGAATCTGAGTATCTGAAGACCTCGCCGGACGGAAAAAACGTGCAATGCCGAAATCGATCAGTTTGAGACGATCATCATCCATCACCATCACATTGCCTGGCTTCATATCACGGAAGATAATCGGTGGATTCTGGCTATGCAGATATGCAAGCACATCGCACAACTGTTCAGCCCAAACAAGCACACGGCGTTCAGGGAAAGGACCATCACGCTCAAGCAAATCCTCAAGAGTAGAGCCATTGATAAATTCCATCACCAGGAAGTAGCGCCGATTCTGGAAAAAGAAACCTTTAAGGTAAGGAACATTGGAATGTTTCAATGCCAACAATATCTTCGCCTCGATCTTAAAATTCTGGATTGCCTGTTCTTTCTCTTCAGGCGGTACCAATGTAAGGCTCATCTCCTTGATGGCACACAGCTCTCCCTGCTCCTTCAAATCTTTTGCCAGGTAAACCGCTCCCATTCCTCCCTGCCCAATGAGACGTTGGATAAGATAGCGTTTATGGAGCAAGGTTTCTCCCCGTCCCAGATCTCTATGTTTGGCAGGCTGAGGTTTGTCCTTAAAAAGAGGAATTATCCTCCGCCCTTGTACCTCGTTTTCTAGTCCCAGATCTCGCGAAGTCTTTTGAACGAGAAGAGCTTCAACCACACGATCAATCCCTTGCGCGATATGCTCAAATGCCTCATCACGATCAGGCCATTTGGTCACAGCCTTTCCTTCTGCGGGCAATAACTGAAACTTACTAATGACAGTACCTTTCCAGAGCACGGGACGTATAATGATAGGGATCACCCATGCCTCTTTCGCATTATATCGTTCGCAAGCCCGCTCCATCTCATTCCCATAGCAATAGTCGGAGCAAATAAAATCAGGGCTGACCAGCAACAAAATAAGATCCGCAGTATTAAGTTCGTGACTAATCTTGCGCTCCCACTCTGTCCCAGGAAGGATCTCACGATCACACCAGGTCACAATCTTGCCAGAGCGTTTCAACGGAGTAAGATGTTTTTCCAATTCATCGCGCAATATCTGATCTTCGCGGGCATAACAATAGAATATCTTGACTGGCTCTCCCGATTCTATCTCCATATGATAACTCTATGGCCTCTTTACTCTATTTCTGATTTCGTGATCCGGCGTGTATCAGTAACTATTTTAGCAGAAGCCAAAGCGCATGTATAGATTTTTGATGTGCCAGAGCAATTACGAACTAAAACGCTTCTCCATCCCCCTCAAAGCAGGATTCACCAGGAGCGAGAGAGTTGCCAGGAGATAAAGCACACCCATAAGCAAAATCGTGCCCCACAGACCAATCCAGGCCACAACATACCCACTCACGAACGTGCCAAGCGGAATGCCAGCCAGGAAGCCAGCATCCATTGTACCAAACACTCTGGCACGCATCTCAAGCGGTAAGCGCTCCTGCATCACCGTACTCAGTAGCGGATTAATGGGCGCAATAGCCAGTCCAGCAATAATATTCCAGGCTATAAGAATTGGCAAGAGAGGAAAGAAGAGGAAGATCCAGAAACGGATAGCTCCGCCAAGCGTATAGCCAATGCCAAAGGTCAAGCGCCTCGGCAAATGATGGCCGATGGCTCCGAAGATAAGCGTGCCCACAAAGGCCGCACCACCTAACGCCGCAACAAGCAATCCAAATGGCAAGGCACTATGGAAAATGGACTTAATGTATGCCGGCTCCACAACAGAGAAAAATGCTCCATCTATCAGATTAGTGATGAGTACGACAATCACAATAGAAAGGATCAACGTATCCCCCCGCATAAAGCGTGCTCCAGCCAATAGGGACTTGAGATATGAAGCTTCACTCCCCTCCCCTTTTATCAACGAGGGTATAGCAGGCACAGCAATACCGATGAGCAGAGCCGAAATGGCAAAGGAAATTGCATCCAGCCAGAGCAAATTGCTGGTTCCGATTATGACTATAAGAATCCCTGCAACTGGAGCACCAATGAGGCCCGCAACACGTTTGAGACCATCGGACAAAGCGTTAGCACGCTCCAGGCGCATTTTCGCTTGCAGCGCCAGTTCCGGCACCATAGCGCTACGGGCCGTGACTCCCGGCGACTTGAGTAGCCCACCCAGGAAGACGAGGCCCAGGAGTTGCCAGAAGGCTAACCCTACAGTGCTATAAAGCAAAGGGATAAGCATTACAGTCAGGCCACTGGCAATATCGCCAATGACACTGGTACGCTTATAGCCAAGCCGATCTACCAATGCACTCCCAAAGAAAGCGGAGAAGACGGCAGGCAAGGTTGAGAAAAAAGCTGTGATACCTGTCTGGATGACACTACCAGTTGTTTGCAACACAAACCACGGTATGGCAAGCGAAGTAAGCATATCGCCTGTGTACGAGATAGCACTACCCGCAAAAAATGCGACAATTGGGAACTGTCTGACCCGTTTTGTTAACCCTAACTCCTCTCGCGTCTCCTCGCCATCGTTCACAAAGTACCTCCATAGACATGCAATATTTCATAGGTTTGGTAGTCCGAGACAACATCGAGCGTGGCCGTATTAGTAACGCTCTCGAAACGCGTAAGGATAGCCGCACGGCCATCGGCTTCGATATACTGCCTGGGCAATGTGCGTATACGTGGATAGCGCTTGAGAAATTGTTGGCCCGCCTGCGCCTCCAGGATCAGAGGCTCTAACGAGGTGACACATGAAGAGACACAATGTTCACAGGGCATCGTTATAAAACGATCATCAAGGTAACGCATCCATGTTTGCATCTCTTTGCTACCTTGCAGCCACGATGGAAACTCGCCAGGCGTCTGTATCAACGCAGGCACCGTACGCCCACATCCTGGACATTTAGCGGAGCCAGTGCGTAAACCCAAACGGTAATTGTGGTCACCCCAGGCGGCAAGGCGTGAGCGCAACGGCTTATAACCCCGGATACCCTTAAGTACGGAAAGATGATTCTTGCTGAGTATCTCATCCGGGCTACAAAGTGGACACTTGAGGAAGAATTTGCCCTCGTTGGGATCGCGTTGTCCCAGTAAACGCCGCTGCCCACAACAAGAACACCAGAGCGGAGTAACTTCCCAATCAGAAGCCGGCTGATCGCTATAGAGCATCATCTCCTGAGTCAAGATACGACGTAAGACGAGCTTACCACGCTGCAAGCGCATGGCAATCGCGCTGGCATTTGTACCCAGTTGGGCCGCAATCTCACCCAGCGACGATTCCTCAACATAGTGCCGAAGAAGCGCCGTTCGCGTCTGTGATGGCAAAAGAGCAAGCGCACGATCCAACAACTCGGCCAGCTCTTTACGCTCAAGCACAAGCTCTATATCCAGCTCATCAGCCACAATATCATCAAGGTCACCCGGAGCCTCATCCCGATCAGCATGAAACGGGACGAGCTGCGCACAATCACGCCCATGGGCACGTAGCCAACGCAGACAGACGTTGCGAGCAATTCCCAAAAGCCATGCCTGATAACGCTCGGCATCACGTAATGTATGACTCTTACGCCAGGCTATAAGAAGAGTCTCCTGAGCCAGGTCTTCGGCGGCATCGTTATTTTTTGTCATAGCAGCACAAAAACGTACAAGTTGTGCTCGCTCTTCCAGCGCAATAAAAAGATCATTTGCTGCCATATTTCGTTCGTACATGCTAGTTTCCCTCTATTGATAATAATGCCACAATACTACTCAGCAAAATTAAGATCGTGTTCAAAAGGATGAGCTTTTCGCCCAATTTTCAGAGCAATTCTCCTTATTTAAGCGGTATTGACCACAAGGGTCGTCGCTATGGCCAACCGTGCAATGAAGTTTGACAGAGCAGTATGCGCTCGGTGAATGCTCCAGTTGCTTTAGCCACATACCGAGCTTCAGCAGCAGCACACCAAGCGTGCCAGCCATATGTCGGCTCATGCTGCGACGATGCCAGGGCAGACATGCTAGCATACACATCTTTTCCGCCTCACGACGAAGATCCTGGTTATGTGCTTCACACACCTTCTCATAGAGATACGTATTAGAACCCATAGTTTTTATCCTCACTTAACATTCTCTACACAGTTCCATTTACCTTACGTGATTCCTACACGCGCCCAGCAATGCAGTCAGCGGACGAGAGCCGACCTCCGATATGCACAGGAAAAGAGAACTCAATCACCTGATTACAAGTCGCAGAGAAGGCGCAAAATATAACGCATTTTTTGCCGTGTATTTTCGAAAGCCTTTGACACATTCTCAGGTCCATCTGTTACTATCTAGATCGTAAGCCCAGTAAGCAGAAGTGATATAGACCTGGATCACCACCAACTCAGAGTCATCGTTGAGATCCAGCTTCTCTACATGTTCATCCTGGATAGTTACCTGGTCGTCTTCTCGGAAATATCCCGCCAGCATAGCTAAACCGAGCGGAGGGAAAGGAAATTGAGAATTCGATGGAATTCTCAGGAATATTTGATGGGGCGAAAATAGGGACTGAGGGCTTCTGTTAAAGCAGGTACCCCACCAGGGTCCGGCGCATTTCATCCGGGAAACTATGAAATGTTCCCCACCAGGGTCCGGCGCATTTCTTCGCTACTGATACAGATTTTTTTCTCTTTCACTTGTCACGCTCATCCTCATAGCACCTCTTCCTTTCCCCAATAAGTATGGGGTGCTAGAACAGCAAATAGTACCTTTTGGAAATATCAGAGGTGAAGTATTTATTACGATTTGGTACAGATTACCAACTTTTCGTTATGAAAAGAAAACAGCTCAATCGATACTTTCCGATGTAACTAAGGCATATTCTTATAAAAAAGGGCCAAATTCCTTATAACAAAGGGCCAAAAGACAAAAAAAGATAGCAATCCTCGCCCATTTTGAGATGCTTGTAACCCTTTATTGTGTATCTCTTTGCATGAGAAATACAACAAAATTTGTTAATAACAAGTCAGATAGCGCTACAATTTGGTATGCTTTCACTCCCTGACAGGTCTCTTTACCCCACCAGGGTTCGGCGCATTTTACCTCTCTGATGGGCCTCTTTACCCCACCAGGGTGCGGCGCATTTTGCCTCCCTGACAGGTCTCTTTACCCCACCAGGGTGCGGCGCATTCTCACCTTCTGATGGGCCTTTTTACCCCACCAGGGTGCGGCGCATTTTGCCTCCCTGACAGGTCTCTTTACCCCACCAGGGTTCGGCGCATTTCATCTCCCTGACAGGTCCTTTTACCCCACCAGGGTTCGGCGCATTTTGCCTCCCTGACAGGTCCTTTTACCCCACCAGGGTGCGGCGCATTTTCACCTTCTGATAGGCCTTTTTACCCCACCAGGGTTCGGCGCATTTTCTTGAAAAAGAAAGAAAGAAAGAGCTCACAAACATCGATCCACTACATACAAAAATGCATATTATAGAATACAGAGATACGTATTTACTGGTAGAAGTTTACATCCTGTTTTACCAATAAACCCCACCGAGGTCCGGCGCATTTCTCGCGCCAAAGCAAGATGCGAGGCGCAGCTATCCGTATTTTAGACCAGTAACTAATAAGAGAAAATTTCGTTTTCGTACCTATATATATGTACATGCATTCAAACATAGCAGGTAGAATTATAGGTAGACACAATCATTTTTATGTAGTAATTTACCCCACCATGGTACGGCGCATTTTTATCACCCCTTATAAATAAGGCATTAAAAGATCTTAATCAATATTAGCTCTTTACCCCACCAGGGTTCGGCGCATTTCACCTTCCTGATAGCCTCATTTACCCCACCGGGGTTCGGTGCATTCTTACCCTCTGAGAATCCTCTTTACCCCACCAGGGTTCGGCGCATTTCACCTTCCTGATAGCCTCATTTACCCCACCGGGGTTCGGTGCATTTTCACTCCCTAACAGGTCTCTTTACCCCACCGGGGTTCGGTGCATTCTTACCTTCTGAGGGTCCTCTTTACCCCACCAGGGTTCGGCGCATTTCACTCTTCCTGATAGCCTCATTTACCCCACCAGGGTTCGGTGCATTTTCACTCCCTAACAGGTCTCTTTACCCCACCATAGTACGGCGCATTTTTACCCTTTGAGGGTTCTCTTTACCCCACCATAGTACGGCGCATTTTCTAGTAGTTAAATCGATAACACACCTCAATCTACCCCACCAGGGTGCGGCGCATTTTTCTATTTCTTATCACATTTATATATTTCAATATTCAAGGATTTATATAACACGGCAAACAGGTTAACAGCTACCCGAATGCTTGCTTGCAAAGATTTGGAAGAAAGAGGATAATTATTAATGGGATAAAAAGAGTAGGAGCAACCTTTTTCGGGAGTAACGGCCTCCAGCACGGAGGGCACTACACCCAAACTCGATTGTTACTCCATAAGTACTAACCTTTCAATAGAAACCCCACCGGGGTTAGGAGAAAACCCCACCAGGGTTAGGAGAAAACCCCACCGTAGTTAGGTGCAATTTTGAGCGTAAATCTACTGGAGTAATCAGCTACTAGTAGTGCATAACGCCACTAGTAAAATCTGGGAGCCCAATGTACTATGTACATCACAAGCCAGAGGCGAATTTTTGAGAAGTGAGTGGAGGCGTAGTTGACGAACTATTTACAGCGATAATGAAACGACAATAATGGACAAATATATCACTCTACAGTATTCGGCGTCGATAATATGACAAAAAATAGTACAAATGTCGTGAGGGGAGGTTGGGGGAACCTATATGGAAAACCAAAACGAACACCAAAACGCAAGCGCACCAGGAGGGTACGTTTATCCAACACCATTGATAATGGGCATTGAAAAAGTGGGGACCAGTATGCGTCAAAGTAGTCCAGAAAATCAATTACAACAGGAGATACAAGCGTCCGAGATAGCCCCAGAAACGCTCCAGGATGTAGTCTACACCCGTGTAGACCCATATACATTAGAGATTATCCAGCAGATCTTTCCAGCGCCCAATAAGGGGCTAGAGTTCACAGCACGCATACTTCGTCTTGCGCAGATTGTACAAAATTCGCTACCCGGCCTGGAAGACTGGGGCGATCATGTTGCAGTCATCAATGTACGCACAATCCGTACACTCGCGCAATCGATTGATTGGGGCTATGACACAACGCATAAATATATTATTACTTTCTGCGCCCTGGGCCTGCTTCATAAAACGAAACAGGGCAATGAGCGCCAGCTTATATTTCCGCTACAACGCTATATGCCACCCATAAATCTACAAGCTCTAGACAAATTAATAACCAATAGTCGTCCAAAAGTACAGCAATTCGCTCGGCAGGTCAAAACACGCCTGCTACAACTCAATGCAACCGTTCTTACACCATCCGCGAGCGTAAATAAATTTGATGAGAGCGATATACGTTTCAGAGACACAATCTACCAATCATTATTTAACGTCATAGAATCCGAAGGTATCGACCCGGTCACAGGCAGACAGCTCTCCAAACGTATCATCACCGAAGTCCTATCACGATTTGATATATCCAGGGCAACCATTCAAACGCATGAGAGGACATACAGGCAAGCTGCGACAGGCACGAACAATGACCGAGCGCTCGCAATCCCATCCACTACCAGTGTGCAAACATCAGAAAGACCTTATGAATTTACCCAATATCAAACACAGTCTACCCAATATCCAATAGAGTCTACCCAATATTCAACAAAATATGCTCATTATCAAGCGCAGTCTACCCAATATTCAACAAAATATGCTCATTATCAAGCGCAGTCTACCCCAGAAACCGCGCAAAGTAGACTTTCTGAAACAAAAGTATCCGCACCTGGTAGACTTCACAACAGAGTATCCGCGCGAAGTAGACTTGTAAGCTTCGAAATTACCCCCACAGTCACATTAGGGGAGACGCAAGTAGATTGGAGCAGATTCGCAACTCCAAAAGTATCCTCTCAACGACTAGAAGAGGATACTCGTGCGAAGCAGAGAACAACAGAACAGCCAGCCGTATCTCTATACGAAACTTACACCTCACCCAACAAAATAAGCTCACTGGAAATTCTAAAGTGTTATGAGAACGTCCTGCACAACAATCAAGTAGACTGGGAGGCCGATGGTCTATCCACCGAATTCATAGAGAAACTCTATCAGGAGCTATACGCAGTCTACACAAGCTTCAACGAGAAAAAACTGATTGGTACATCACAAGGTTTCTTCTTTAAGACGCTCGAAAAACGTTTTATAAACCGCTTCGCAACCGAATGCCAGCTAGACTTTATCAGCGTATACAACCTGATCATGTTCCGCACAAACCGCGAACAATTTATGCTCGCGGAAGAACAGCAACCAGCTGACACCCAGGCCACAGCATACATAGAAGACAACCAGCAGCAGCCCGATTACTCAAACAACAACTATAGCAGAATACACTCGGTAGACCCACGTGAAGACGAGTATCAGTACCCGGTAGATCAGCGCCAGGACGAGTATCAGCGCCCGGTAGACCCGCGTGAAGACGAGTATCAGTACCCGGTAGACTCGCGTGAAGACGAGTATCAGTACCCGGTAGACTTGCGTGAAGACGAGTATCAGCGCCCGGTAGACTTGCGTGAAGACGAGTCTACCGAGCGCCAACCCCTAGTAGACTCACGGCACAAAAAGTATCGCCAGCAAGTAGACTCAACGCCGCAAAAATCCACCCCTGCGGAAGACACCCAACGCGCAGGTGTAAACGCCCGCGAGCGCAAGCCCACGCATAGGCACACACGCGCGAAAAATGTATCTATCACTGACATCATCGAGAAAAGTATCCTCGACGAAGGAAAGAGCTACCTGCGCATCCCTCAAACACTAGACGCTCAAAAATATAGTTCTGATTTTCTCAACGTATACGTAACGTCTAATATAAATTTGTTATTTAAAAATATATATAATAATACTACGTTACGTAACGACGCGAAAATGTTTTTTGCAGAAACCTTTGACACCAACCGCTCAACCACAGCAAAAAATTGGTACAGCAAGCTATTCAGCAAATGCAACAACGCTGAAAGCTTGCTAGCAGCCTTCATCGAAACCATCCTTGACCTGCACTCGCGCGGCAACAAGACCATCAAAAATCCCGGCGGCCTGTTCAACAAGAAATGTGCCGAATACGAAAAAACCATCAGCGACAGCGCACGCGAACACATCAAGACCTATGGCCAGCTCCCATACGAAGAATTTGTGCTCGAAATAGCACGCTTCGCCCAGCACGAGCACAACAACAAGCGCTAATTAGCAAAAACGCAACCAGAAGCGTCAGAGAGGCCTTCAATTTTTACACATCGTTAAATGGGTAGTAACATCCCATCAAAGGGCTAGAAGAGCCTCTCAATGCGAAATAAAGCACCCGTAACGCAAAGCTTCTTTGCCGGAAAAATAACGCCGATCCAAAAAGAAAGCTCGCGTAACGGCAATTTCATGATAATCACCGACCCCTGGCCATAAGTTAGTTGGATCTGATCCCATGAGGAAACTAGCGATCACCATCCTCCTCAAAGCCAGAAAACTAAAAAGTTGCAATAAAATGGACCTTGCCCCATTTTATTATAAGCTGGAAGAGATAAAAATGATCGGACAAAGCAAGCGAACAAATAGTCAACACCCCCAGAGCAGATCTCCCGACCAGCATCCCCAGAAATAGCACAATAAAATGGACCTTGCCCCATTTTATTGTAAACTAGAAGGACAAAAATAATAAAAGAAACAACCGACCGAACCTTCAAGATCCAAAAAAGAACCTGAGAGTCATGATAAAAAGTAGCAAGGTCCATTTTATTGTAAAGCGGAAAGGCAGGAATCATGGAAGAAGCAACCAACCCATGTGCAACAATCCCTCTCGCAGAAATGTATGTTGTCAGCGAAGCCGCCACATTACTTGGCGTTAAAACCAACCGCATCCATGCCATGATCGATGAACAAAGCCTCCCCTCACGTTTCGCCACGCGAGAAGAAATTGCAGAGCTAGTCATCGCAAGCCGCATCAAAGGGGTACCTGGTAGTGGCATACGGCTCGTCCCCCGCTATGCAATCGCTCTTGCCGACGAGCGCAAAAAGAGAGGATGGCCCAAAGGAAAAGCCCGCAAAAACAACTACTCAAAATGAATACGTCTACGTACACGTAACATCCCAAAAATAACACGTTTACGTAAACGTGTCTGCGCAAAAAAGATACGTTTACGTCTGTATAGCTACTCAAAAAGGACACGTATACGTAGACGTACACGTCTACGTTTTATTTTACGTACACGTCTACGTATACGTAAAATATTGGAGACAAATGTCGTTTTTGATGTTTTTGCTTGAGAAATAGCAGCGAAAAAAGTGGCAGAATGTGTTACAATGCAGAGGTAAGTGTTCTTATGTATAGTGAGCTTTGTAGGCGTGTACGTCTACGTGTACGTCTACGTGTTTTCCAGACTTTTGTGGAGCATAGAAATAATGCTTCGAAATTGTCCATAGTGTTTATAAGGAAAACAATATTATTAGTAGCCTCTATATATAAGGAACACTTTGAGCTCAGACTGTACATGGTAGTAATAATTTTTTGTATGTTTTCTACTGGATTATCCTGTTTTTTTCCTGTTTCAGGGTACGCCTGGAGGGTTAGTAAAATTATGCGGGTTTATGCACTTTGCAATAATAAGGGTGGGGTTACTAAAACGACAACGACCGTGAATCTCGGCTATGGCCTGGCGCGTGCCGGCCGCCGCGTTCTAATTGTAGATACCGATGCACAAAGTAATAGCACATATAGCTTGCTGGGGAATCTGGACCAGGAGGTGACGCTCTTCGATGTATTGATAAATGGCGCGAAGATGTCGGAGGCGATTACTGAGACGAGCCAAAAAGGGCTATACGTCGCGCCTAGCTCGATCAATTTAAGTGCAGCCGATCTTCTGATGGCATCGGCCCCTGGTCGAGAGCGTAAGCTTGCCCGCGCACTCAACCAGGTCAAGGACTTCGATTATGTGCTTATCGACACTCCACCCAATTTAGGCGTGCTGACAGTGAATGCTTTTATCGCTTGTACCGATGTGATGATCCCGATAGCACTTACAACCTATGCTCTCATTGGGATCAGCATTTTGGAGACAACCATGCAAGAGCTACGTGAGAATCTGGACGTTACGCTTCCAGTCTTCGGAGTTGTTGCTAACCTGGACGACCATACTCGCTTAAGCGCCGATGTTTTGAGCGCAGTACGTCAGCACTTTGGCCGCCTTGTGTTTGATACTGTTATCCCGCGTAACATCAAGGTCGAGGAGGCACACAACCAGATCGCCTGCCTCTACGACTACGCCCCAAACAGCACGGGAGCTCAGGCGTATACAAAGCTTGTCAAGGAGGTACTCGACCGTGCCGAAGGAAACTAAAAAATTTATCAATCCTTTGCTGCGCCCTAGCCAACCCAGTACGCAGGAGGCAGAGCCAAAACAGGAGCCACCACCCAGGCAAGAGAGAAGTGCGCCCGCTGCAAGGGAGCAAGCGAGTAGAGTACAAACGCTAGATCAGGAAATGGAGCAAGAGGAGAGGTCAAGGCCGACCTCTCCCACTCCTCCCGCTCCCCCAACGACAAATGAGCGTCGTGTTTCTAGTGCCGCTGAATCCGTGAGACAACCAGCATCTAACGTCCAGGCCCCGACTGTGAGCAGAGAGCCAACACGTTCAAAGGCAACGGCAGATGCGGCAAAAACTAGTTACACATGATACCAATACCCAGTATCCAGCTACGAGCCGGCAAGAGAACAGCGCTGTAGAGCAAGCCCATACCCAGTTCTATGAGCCACAGGCCGAAACCATTAGAGCACGCCCAAATGCAACTTCTCTACGGCCAGAAACACCTATCTATACCCCACGCTCATCGGCTGCATCTATAAGGGAGGCGGTCGCAGAGCCTGAAGCAACAATAGAGGCGGACGAGATTACGGAAGCAAGCGAGGAAGAGAGCGACGACGCTTTCTATGAAGAATCCGAAATCGACTTTACCTCTACAACATCGAAGGTGCGACGTAAGAGGGGAGAGCAAGCCTTCGAAAAAACACATGTACGCTTCACCGTCTGGGTTGACAAAGCCCTGAAGCAGAGTTTTGATGATATCGCTATCCAGCGCGAGAAGCCCAAAGCCGCCCTGCTCAATGAAGCTTTAGCGGACCTCGTACGCAAATACGAAGCGCCCTAAAGCAAGCAACACAACTCTATATAAGCTATATATGCTCAATAGTGTACAGAAAAGGTGGATATCTTATTGGGGTCCACCTTTCTCTTTTTCAGGTACTCAAAAATTATTCGCAGAGATACAACTACAACTCTAACCAGCGATATATAGCCTGAAGCATACGTCGCATCCAGACTGTATGTCCCTCTACTTCATCCTCAAAATTGAACTGTAGAAAATCAATAGCATGTATCGCCGAATAGAAATTAATAATCTGCCGTTGTTGTTGCGTGACATTCCAGAAGCGGCAAAGCTCCTCAACATAGAAGAGACCCTGTACACCGACATCGCTAACAACACCAGTCTGAGTCAAGCTAATCATATACAAAGGATCACCATAACAGACACAATCAAAATCCACCAGGCCCTGCAACTCCCCATCTTGTACAATCACATTCTTAATCGTCAGATCATCAAGAAAACAGATCGGGGGCACCTGCCTGAGATACTCAGCAAACTCAGGCTTCTGCTCTAATGGATCTGGAACAGCAGCCCCCAACGGTCCCTGACGCACAACCAGCAAACTCTCAGCCACCTTCTGCTCGATCAACCCATACCAGGAAGAAAACGCACCCTGCCCGCCAAGCGCAACAAAACCATAGCCAGTCCCCGGCGGAAACAGCATCACACGCCGCTGGAACGTAACAATCTGCTCGGCAACGCGTGTCATCTGCGCATGAGTCATTGACGACAATTCATAGCGCAGATCGCGGCCCGGAATCTTCTCCAGGATCATATACGCCCACGGAAAACGCGTCATTGACAGATCGCTAGCAAGCACATGTGGTACCGGCAAACCAGCCTGTGCTAATACTATAATATTCTGCTCCGTATGTGCAAAAGTAATCGCATTCGGATGTGTACGCACAATAACATTTTGCCCAGGAAGTACAACATCATAAGTTACACTACTATGACCAAGAGTCATATGCTGAACAGATAATGGAGTAACACCCAACACCGCCTGCACTAATTCCATAACATATTGTTCACTCATAGTACTACAATCCCTATAGATTTATACAACACAATACCAGATTTATGCTTCACAAAAATTTTCATCTGATAGGCGCAAATCATACTAGTTCTCGACCCTCATACCTGCTCATACCATTCTATTTTTCCTCGATAAAATCGCATTGCTCTTTCAGATTATATCACCCCATTTTTTGTTAGCTAAGCAAAGGAAAAATTCCAGAACATACTGCGCAAATGGATCAAGCATCATGTGAGCCAATATCATATATCTATATGCGCAATGAGCAAGACGTAGACGTCTACGTGAGCTGATGAACAAGAATATAACGTAGACGTCTACGTAAGTTGGTGAACGAAGCTAATAACGTAGACGTCTACGTAAGCTGATGAGCAAGCTAATAACGTAGACGTCTACGTGAGTTGGTGAACCAAGCTAAGACGTAGACGTCTACGTGAGTTGGTGAGCAAAGCTAATAACGTAGACGTCTACGTAAGTTGTGAACCAAGCTAAGACGTAGACGTCTACGTAAGTTGTGAACCAAGCTAAGACGTAGACGTCTACGTAAGTTGGTGAACCAAGCTAATAACGTAGACGTCTACGTAAGCTGATGGGCAAGCTAATAACGTAGACGTCTACGTAAGCTGATGGGCAAGCTAATAACGTAGACGTCTACGTAAGTTGGTGAACCAAGCTAAGACGTAGACGTCTACGTAAGCTGGTGAGCAAGCTAATAACGTAGACGTCTACGTAAGCTGATGGGCAAGCTAATGACGTAGACGTCTACGTAAGTTGGTGAGCAAGCTAATAACGTAGACGTCTACGTGAGTTGGTGAACGAAGCTAATAACGTAGACGTCTACGTAAGTCGGTGAGCAAAGCTAATAACGTAGACGTCTACGTGAGTTGGTGAACCAAGCTAAGACGTAGACGTCTACGTAAGTTGGTGAACCAAGCTAATAACGTAGACGTCTACGTAAGTTGGTGAACCAAGCTAATAACGTAGACGTCTACGTAAGTTGGTGAACCAAGCTAAGACGTAGACGTCTACGTAAGTTGTGAACCAAGCTAATAACGTAGACGTCTACGTAAGCTG
This sequence comes from uncultured Chloroflexia bacterium, assembly GCA_963850365.1. GTDB lineage: Bacteria > Chloroflexota > Ktedonobacteria > Ktedonobacterales > Ktedonobacteraceae > Dictyobacter. The sequence continues at coordinate 53,228 of CAWKKX010000024.1, read as the reverse complement.
ATGGGCAAGCTAATAACGTAGACGTCTACGTAAGTTGGTGAACCAAGCTAATGACGTAGACGTCTACGTAAGTTGGTGAACCAAGCTAATAACGTAGACGTCTACGTAAGCTGATGGGCAAGCTAATAACGTAGACGTCTACGTAAGCTGATGAGCAAGCTAATAACGTAGACGTCTACGTAAGTTGGTGAGCCAAGCTAAGACGTAGACGTCTACGTAAGTTGAGTGAGACGACAAGCTAAGTAACGTAGACGTCTACGTAAGTTGGTGAACCAAGCTAATAACGTAGACGTCTACGTAAGTTGTGAACCAAGCTAATAACGTAGACGTCTACGTAAGTTGGTGAGCAAAGCTAATGACGTAGACGTCTACGTAAGCTGATGGGCAAGCTAATAACGTAGACGTCTACGTAAGCTGATGGGCAAGCTAATAACGTAGACGTCTACGTAAGCTGATGGGCAAGCTAAGACGTAGACGTCTACGTAAGCTGATGGGCAAGCTAATAACGTAGACGTCTACGTAAGCTGATGGGCAAGCTAAGACGTAGACGTCTACGTAAGTTGGTGAGCGAGAATATAACGTAGACGTCTACGTAAGTTGGTGAGCGAGAATATAACGTAGACGTCTACGTAAGTTGGTGAGCGAGAATATAACGTAGACGTCTACGTAAGTTGGTGAGCGAGAATATAACGTAGACGTCTACGTAAGTTGGTGAGCGAGAATATAACGTAGACGTCTACGTAAGTTGGTGAGCGAGAATATAACGTAGACGTCTACGTAAGTTGGTGAGCAAAGCTAAGACGTAGACGTCTACGTAAGTTGTGAATAGAGCTAAGACGTAGACGTCTACGTAAGTTGTGAACAGAGCTAAGACGTAGACGTCTACGTAAGTTGGTGAGCGAGAATATAACGTAGACGTCTACGTAAGTTGTGAACCAAGCTAATAACGTAGACGTCTACGTAAGTTGGTGAGCAAAGCTAAGACGTAGACGTCTACGTAAGCTAATGGGCGAGAATATAACGTAGACGTCTACGTAAGTTGTGAACCAAGCTAATAACGTAGACGTCTACGTAAGTTGTGAACCAAGCTAAGACGTAGACGTCTACGTAAGCTAATGGGCGAGAATATAACGTAGACGTCTACGTAAGTTGTGAACCAAGCTAATAACGTAGACGTCTACGTAAGTTGGTGAGCAAGCTAAGACGTAGACGTCTACGTAAGCTAATGGGCAAGCTAATAACGTAGACGTCTACGTAAGTTGGTGAACAAGCTAAGACGTAGACGTCTATGTAAGCTGATGGGCGAGAATATAACGTAGACGTCTACGTAAGTTGTGAACCAAGCTAATAACGTAGACGTCTACGTAAGCTGATGGGCAAGCTAATAACGTAGACGTCTACGTAAGCTGATGGGCAAGCTAATAACGTAGACGTCTACGTAAGCTGTGAACCAAGCTAAGACGTAGACGTCTACGTAAATTGTGAACCAAGCTAATAACGTAGACGTCTACGTAAGTTGGTGAACGAGCTAATAACGTAGACGTCTACGTAAACTGGTGAACAAAAATATAACGTAGACGTCTACGTAGTGACCTGAGGGAAAGAAGACATAGACGTCTACGTAAGCTAATGGGCGAGAATAATAACGTAGACGTCTACGTAAGTTGATGGGCAAGCTAATAACGTAGACGTCTACGTAAGCGATCCGAGAAAAGTAAGATGTAGATGTCTATGTGAGTTGATGAACAAGATGAAGACGTAGACGTCTACGTAGTGACCTGAGAGAATGAAGACGTAGACGTCTACGTAAGTGAAAACGCTATCTTGCATGTTGTTGTTGGAGATCCGGGTGAGGAAGCTGTTCAGGTTTCGCCTTTTCCTGATATACTATGATCATGACAGCAGAAGAGACAATAGCATCCTTAGAAGCGCAACTCAAGCAAGCCTTGAAGCGATTGGGTCAAGTCACAGAGCAATTACGTGATGCTCATATCCGAATCACGGAACTGGAAAAACAGAAAATGCCAGCCTTTGTGAAAGCAGACAGGAAAAAACCGCAAGAGGCTCAGAAGAAATCACGCAAGAAGTGTGATGCGAGCTTCAATCACGCTCATCAAAGATTAGCACCCACGCAGATTGTCGAGCATCATATGGTGAACTGTCCGCCCTGTGAGCTGCGTTTGGGAGGCATCAGTCGTGCCCGTGTGCGAGAAGTGGTCGATATGCCCATTCCTGACCTCTCTCTCATCGCGCAAACAGAGCCTCGCTCGCGTGATACAACAGTATGCCTGCGAGCAGGTCATTTGGTAGATCGTATCCCCTTGACACCTAATGAGGAGGAAAGATAATGAAGGATCTCCCCTGGCCCGTAGAATTCGTCGAAAAAATCATTCTGGAAACCCGATCCAGACCATGGGTAGCGCTGAGTATTGGCGGCTGTGGTATTCTCACTGGGGCTATGGTCTGGCGTGATGGCTATGGCGGAGGACATGATGAGAATTATATGGGAGCTCGAAGGTATGCACTGGAGTTTGCGCACCGTGTTGTTTGCGCGATGGGGTTGTCTGCTGCTCATGAGCGGGTTTCAACATCCCAGATCCTTGTCGATGCTGCGGCTGCGCTCAACGATGGTCCAGAACATGTTGCTCTGCTTTGCACGACCTGGCAGTACGTGTCAGAGGGGATGGAGATCTGTTCTGTGGGAACCAACTCGGTCCTCCTCTTTGAGGGTGATGGTATTGAGGAGGTGATGATCCCTCATTCGGTCGATGCACTCATACGAAGCCAGTGGCATCAGCCGGGTGCTCCAGGACATGCGATGATACCCACACATGCGCTGGGATATGAACCAAATAGCTGCAGCGTTGATGACGTGAGAGTGGCTCGTGTTCCATTCTTGCCAACGACCACCATTGCGATTATTAAGGATCGGCGATTGGCCGACGACATCATACGGCTTGCAGTGCCACGAAACAAACTCCCTTCCTTTATTGAGGCATGGACTCCCCCCGGAAAAAGGATCAGAACCAGCGTTCTCATTTCATGCTAAAGAGAGAATGGAGAAATCAACAAAGAGGACATTACATAGGGCACGGTAAACTAATGGTCTTTGCTGCTCTCTCTTCGCACGTCTCGCCGCAGGAGTCATACTTCCGCAATCCGGTCACTTCATTCAATGAGGTGCAAGATATGCATCCCCAAAGGTCATCAGACCTGCATGAATCTTGCCAGTCTCTTTCGTACCTCAATGGCCCGACGCCTGGTAGTACTCACCGCACAATCTTCTTTGGGTCAAGTCTGAACAGTTTCCGGGTGCGCTTATGAGTGAAATTCGGCGATAACTTCGATCTTGCCTACAATTTGCTGGTTGAATTCTGCCAGGTCTTCGGCTGGTATCCAATATTCCTGGTGGATTGCACTGCCTACCTGGTGGACTTCGTAGCGGTGCAGAAACTTGCTGCGTACGTGGAAGCGGGTGACGTAACCTGTATTGCCGTCGCGGGCGTTCCAGTCGCGGGCTATCTGGGTTGCGTATTGCTCGTTGAGAACTGGATAGAAGATTGGTTGCCAGAAGAGCCGGGGAGGGAATGCTGTATATCCGCTTTCTTGTATGAGTGCGAGCTCTTTTAGTCCGGTTGGGCGGTAGAGGATAATGGTCTCGTCAGTTTTAGCTGCGTCGTTATTCATCTATCGTTACACCTTTCATGCCGGTTGCATGGCTATTTTTTTGGCTATTGGGTTTTATGTATGGTGTGAATAAGTTTGTTCTGGAAAGGATGAATATATACATATGTACTATAACGTTGTTGTGTGTTGAATAAGTACATTCAAGGTGTCCACATTCCACATTCCACATTCCGCCGTTGATCCTGAATGTACTTAACATTGCGAGTTATGGTTACGTTTTGGCTGATACGAACGTGTTCTTATTGTACAGGTGTATGGGGATATTAATAAAATATGCCGAACTTTTTTTATGAGGAGACAACTTTATGGATGTCAATGAAATGATACGTACTATTAGTTTAATTGTAGCTCCTGCTGTGATGATTTCGTGCTGCATAATCTTTTTAAATGGGCAGATGCAACGTTACGATAATATTGGTACACGTATACGTTTGATGAATCAGGAACGTTTTGAGCTTTTGCGTGTAGTGAGAGAGCTTACAAATACGGATACTCAGGTGCTTGAGAGTGTAGAGAAGCTACGCATCTCTGAAATTGAGGCCCAGCTACCTCACTTATTAAATCGTTATAAGTTGATTCGTGATGCGGCACTTGTTATTGGCGTGGCTATTCTGCTTTTTGTTATTTGTATGTTTATTATTGCGCTCGCTACGATTCTAAACTCTAATATAGTCGCGGCATTTGCATTATTAGTCTTTCTTCTGGGTATGACGGCGGTCTTTATTGGGGGCGTAATAATCATGCTCGAAACCTATAAATCACATCTCTCTGTAAGGTATGAAGTACTGCATGCATTGAGTTTTGGGAAAAAAAATCCAACGCTTACTCTGCCTCATATGGCTGTACGTATGCCAGGATTTGTGGAATAAATCCGTGGAATAAATCTGCGAAAAATATATGTTTCCTCGTTACCCTGGCAAATCTGAGGGGTTTCCTATAGCCAAAATCATGGACTGATTTTGGCTGTTTTCTCTTTGCTATTTGGCTTTGGGATACCAGGTGTTGTAACCGGTTATGCTTGCTTGCTTGCTTGCTGACCGATCTGGCATATGTCAGTGTATGTAATATTGTGGGAAGGTTAATATGTTCTTAGTTCCTGACAGTTTTCGTTTCTTGTTCATCGAAAGTAGGTTTGAATAGGAGGTGACCTTTTTATGCCTTTTGGAACCTGGTGGCGAGGGGATTATTTACCGGATCTCTCGTCTTTACCAACCTTTTCAGCTCACCTATCGACTGATACACTATTGATTTCACGCCTTACTAACCTTTCTCAAGAAGTCATCAGCGCCCGTTTCCAGACCGGGAATCATTGCTATATTGGCTTCCTGGATGAAACCCCTGTTGCCTTTGGGTGGGTAGCTACTCAAAAAGGATATATCTCTGGATTTCAATTTTCTTTTGTGGTTCCTCCTCAGAATTGTTACCTGTGGGATTTCCTGACGCTACCTGAATGGCGCGGTCGTGGCATCTATCCTCGTTTACTCCAAACGATCATTCGTCACAATTATCTTATAGATCGTTTTTGGATTGGGTATGAGCCTGGAAACGAGTCATCGGCTAGCGGTATTAATAAAGCAGGCTTTCACATTGTAAGTGATTTTGTTATCACTGGAGGTCATATATCAGGCCTTGTTCTTTTCGATGGAAGTGACTATGCGCGGGCCAGTGCCGATCTCTTTAATCTTCCCGTTAGGTAGTATTCTAAGTAGAAGAGGATAACAAGAAGGATGAGAGTTATCTATTATTATAGTTGGTATATTGACAAGGTTATACCCAAAATGTTATACATCTTAATGAACCTTTTAATGAAATTTTGGGGATGGATCTTGTAATTTCATTGAACGTAGAAATGTTTGCACATTTAATGTTTATAAGGGTTTGTGTCATTGAGGACGGCCCTTCTACTGCGAATTCTACTGGTTCATATGTTGTAGATCCATATTCTATGGGATGAGCATGGATGCTCCCGGGAGATGAATACCGATGATGATGTCGTGTATCTTTTACTATCCTCAAGCATTGCTGTGCCTGCCTATCCCGCTTTTGCTCCTCTAATTCCTCGTGAGTAATTGTTGTGTTGTGTTGTTTTTGATAAGCCATGTCAAGGATGTATGGTAATTTGCAAGGAGGTAGCTATGCAAAGCAATGGACGCTTTAGAGTGTTACTGTGTTGTACTTTCTCTTTTCTACTCTGTCTGGGCGCGGCGTTTGTGACGTTAGCTTCAGCTCCGGCTGCGAAGGCGGCTGGCTCGCTTACTTATCATGGTGTGGACCGTATGGGTTCTGAGTATCGTTGTCTGAGTGCTGGTACGACGACGTTTGATGGACCTGTTGACCAGACTGCAGTCAGTGCGATGTTGACCTGGAAGATTAATATTGTGCGTATTCCTTTGAATGAGGATTGTTGGCTTGGTATTAACGGGGAACCGGCTAACGGGACATCCGCAACGAAGTATCGCCAGGATATTGTGAACTATGTGAATCTCTTGAATCGTAATGGTCTGCATGTTATTCTCGATCTGCACTGGAATGCGCCGGGTACGCAGAAGGCGACGGGCCAGATGCCTATGCCTGATTTGAATCATGCTCCGGCCTTCTGGTCTTCGGTTGCGAGTACGTTTAAGAGTAATGGTTCGGTGCTGTTCGATCTCTACAATGAGCCTTATACGAAGAGTTGGTCGTGCTGGCGCAATGGTAGTTCTGCTCCCTCTGCTAGCCCTTGTAATGATGTCGGTTTTGCCGTGGCTGGTATGCAGACGTTGGTCAATACTGTGCGCAAGACAGGTGCGAGTAATGTTATTTTGCTTGGTGGTCTGGCTTATGCCAATGATCTGACAGGTTGGTTGCAGTATAGGCCCAGTGATTCTAAGAATAATCTGGCGGCTTCATTGCATATGTACAACTTTAATTCTTGCAAAACCATTAGCTGTCTGAATTCGCAGGTTGCGCCTGTGCGTGCGCAATTCCCTGTGCTGGCCGGGGAGATCGGTGAGAATGATTGTGCCCATGGTTTCATCGATTCGATTATGCCCTGGTTTGATAGTCATGGCATTGGCTACCTGGGCTGGACCTGGAATACTTATAGCTGTTCCGGTACCCCTTCGTTGATTACGAACTATAATGGTACTCCGACGAATTATGGCGTTGGCCTTAAAAATCATCTCGCTAAGTTGTAGTAAGATGCGAGAGTATGTGCCTGCCCCTCTCAAATTGAAAAGTTAGCTATTTTAGGAATAGCGACGTTGTGCAGAAAATTCCCGGCAATTTTTCTGCACAACGTTGGAGTGTTTCAAGGTCCATCGTGGATGTTACAAGGAGGTCTTGTGAAAAGCAAAGGACGCTTTCAACTACTTACGTTTATTAGTGTATTTCTACTTCTGTGTTCCAGCGCGGTGATGTTCATGTTGCAAGCACCCGCTGTTGCCAGAGCCGCTAGCGTTCCAACAGGATTGCACGTTGTCGGCAACCAGATTGAGGATGGTGCTGGCCATGTGATTATTCCTCACGGTGTTAATCGCATGGGTGGAGAATATGCATGTCTCAGTGGCCTGAGCTTCGATGGGCCAATTAACCAGACTGTCGTCAACGCTATGTTGTCGTGGGACGTCAAGATCGTGCGTATTCCTATGAACGAAGACTGCTGGCTTGGTATTAATAATTTGCCTGCCTCACCTTTAACGAGTGCGCAGTATCGGGCAGATGTCATGAGTTGGGTGAATTTGCTTAACTCGAACGGCATCATTGCCATTCTTGATTTGCACTGGGTGAATGGTGGGACAAATCAAGCAAGCGGACAGACACCTATGACAGATCTGGATCATGCACCGGCTTTCTGGACATCGGTGGCGAATACGTTCAAAAGCAATTCCTCGGTGATTTTTGATTTGTTTAATGAGCCGTTCGTCAATACTTCGTTCCCTCCCAATTCGACGGACTGGTCCTGCTGGAAAAATGGGAGTACTGCTCCACAGGCTATCCCTTGCAGCAGCGTTGGCTATGCTGTGGCTGGTATGCAGACGTTGGTCAATACAGTTCGTGCGACTGGTGCGACGAATATTATTATGCTGGGTGGCCTATCCTATTCCAATGATTTGACTGGCTGGCTGGCAAATAAGCCAACCGATCCTTTGAACAATCTGGTTGCTGCACAACATATCTACCCAACGAATCCATGCGGGAACAATACTACTGCTCCCTTCCCCGCTTGTCTCGATACGCAGGTTGCGCCGGTGAAGGCGAAGGTACCTGTGCTTGCTGGCGAAATCGGGGAGTATGATTGTGCCTCTACTTTCATTAATACTGTTATGTCCTGGTATGACGCACATGGCATTGGCTATCTGGCCTGGACCTGGAATGGCTATAACTGTGGTACGACGCCATCGCTCATAACTACCCAGGATGGAACCTCTGGAACGCCCACTGCTTACGGCCAGGGTTACATGACGCATCTTATTGCGCTCGGCGGCACTACAACATCGACGCCGACGCCAGTGAATACGCCGATTAATACGCCAACGCCAGTGAATACCCCAACAGTAACGCCGACTGCGACAGCAACACAAGTAGCGGGCGGACACTGTAGCGTGCATTATGCGATAACCAATCAGTGGTCAAGTGGCTTTGGTACTGCCTTTACTATCAACAATACGGGGACGACAGCCATTAACGGTTGGAGTTTGCAATTCTCGTTTGCTAACGGGCAAAAGATTACGCAGGTGTGGAACGGAAATTATACTCAAAACGGTGGTCTGGTAACCATTACCAATGCCGCGTATAATGCTTCAATCCCGGCCGGGTCTGCGCTGAGTACCGAGCCTGGCTTCAATGCTTCCTGGACCGGAACTAACGCAGCACCAACCGCATTTACGCTCAACGGCTCAGCCTGTAGCGTGGTCTGATGAGCCCTGTAATTTCGTGATTTACAGGTTGAATCATAGCGGAATCTATGGTATTCTTAGAAAAATAACTTAGCTATTACTCTTTGAGAAAGGACGCACACGATGGTTTTACATGGTCAAATCAAGTGGGGCGTAGGCGCGAAAATTGGCATTCCCGCTTACCTATCTATAAGTGCGTCCTCAAAGGGGTAGATTTTTCGTCTTTTACCAGCAAATCACACCACGAGGCGTACTTACGGCTCGTGGTTTTTTTCGGCGTTTTTTACTATAATATCCCTCTTCAAACCACAAGCCACCACGCTCTGTGGTTTTTTGTTTGCCAGAATCAGAAGCTTACACACTCTCCCATGTGATTGATGTTCGAGAAGATTTTCAGAGAACGTCAATGCAGAAAGGAATGAACATACCGATGAGTCAAACAAAATCTTATCTCACGCTTCCCGATGCGCCCGTTATTCCTGGCTTAGCATTCCGCTTTTTTCAGGGGGAAGCTGACTTCCCCTCAATCGAGGCGGTGCGCGAGGCGGTGCGAACTGTTGATGGTGACCTCAGGCTGCCGGGACCGGACACCAACCCCGATGCCGTTTGCAATCCAGCTCAGGATTGCCTGTTAGCCGAGGTTGATGGCAAGGTGATTGGCTATACCTGGCTCGCTTGGTGGGAAGAGATGAATGGCACAAAACTCTACCTGCATCTTGGCTGGCTTGTCCCTGAGTGGAGACGCAAAGGCATTGGACGTGCGCTCTTACGCTGGCAAGAGCAACGGTTACGTCAAATTGCACAAACGCAACCAACAACGAAACCCTGTGTGTTTGGTGGCAATGCAGACGAGAACCAGCCTGGTAATCAAGCCTTGCTCTTGAGTGAAGGATACACGGTGACTTTTACCTTCGTGTGGATGACTTGCCAGCTTCCCACAGAACCAATTCAACTCACACCTCTCCCCGCTGGCCTGGAAATCCGCCCCGTTGAGCGTGAACAGTTGCCAGCCATTTACGCAGCGAACGAAGAAGTGTTCTCTGAGAGCCACGACAGCCTCGAAAGCTATGAAATCTGGTTGAGCAAGCTGGGCGGACCTGACCTGGACACCAGTCTGTGGTTTGTGGCCTGGGATGGAGATCAGATCGCGGGGCATGTCATCAGTACCAGCGATGAAGAAGGCGTGCATACTCCCTGGGTCGCGATACGCCGTCCCTGGCGACGGCGCGGTTTGGGCAAAGCTTTGATGACGCGTATGCTCCAACGTTGCCAGGAGCGCGGCATCATGCAGGCAGACATCGGGACGAGAGCTGAAAATCTAGGCAAAGCAGCCCACCTGTACGAAAGCGTTGGGTATCAAGTGGTGCGACGCCTGCCGAGGTATCGCAAGCCCATGTAAGCTAGCTTTTCTCTAAGCAAACGAGTAGTATTCACCAAACGTAGCCATACGGATTCAACATGAGTCTTGCCATTGTCATCCTTTGCTGTAGGTCAACACGTTCAAGTTTCTCTTAACCAGTCTTCTACCAGTCCATCAAATCGCCGTTCGATCCACTGATCAAAAGTCCAGTGAGGAGGAAGGTGTATCTCTTCCTCCTCCTCACTTGGAATAATTCCCTCTGATAACGGGCGAAACAGATCTTGCCCTTTGAGCCACCAAAGAATAGCCTCCTGGTAATCCTCGCGATCCAAAATACCGCAGATGCCTTCATTTTCGACCAGTAGGGCTCTGAATGCTCGATACAGTGATTGGGAATGCTCCATCAACCGGCTCATCCCACTCGTTGCCGCCCACAAATCGAAACGCAACAAAGTCTCCAGGCTCTTCTGGCCTGAAATCAATAGTGAGGTAGAGATTCCCAAAATTGACGTTTCCCTGTTCATCCAGTTTCCATCCGTCTGCTTGAAACATTGCCTGCTCATTCTTATTTTCTCTTATTCTACTATTTTCTGAAACGATCTGCCTGCAAGCAGCAAAACGTGTGGCACAAAACATTCTGGCAAAGGATCGCAATGGCAAGACTCGGCTGTACTAGTACAAAATCATTGTCAAGGACCAGCCATGAGAGACGATTCCTCTCAGGAAGGCGCACTTATTCCTCTTCCCCGATCTCCTGCATCTCACAACCGCACCTCGCTCGCGGACTAGTACAAGTCATTGTCTCCGTAGGCGCCCATTGTACTTTCACTGTCTACATCTCTTTCGTTCTGGAAATGGTCTATCTCTTCCATTCTACCCAGAACAACCAAGGGATGTTTTTCTATGTTCTCTACGTTGTGAGTGGGCTAGTTTCTAGGTCTAGATATCGAAAAGCATCCTGAGAAATATCAGTAATACATAAAAATAGTTACGAAAGATGCGGCAGCACGTGGTGAGCGAACGCATCCAGTTGTTGTGTTGCCTGGTCGGCAGGTGGGAAGAGGATGATTGCATCGGCCCCGGCCCTGGCAAGTTGCGTGATGGCGTGTATACATTCAGCTGGATTGCCTACAATAGCGAGCTGGTCCAACCATGCATCAGGCATTTCGTCTTGTAGCAGTTGTACACCGCCGCGTTTCACCAGATCCGCAACTTCGGTGGCGATGTTCAGAGGGGCAATTTGAGCGTGCAGGCCGTCCACTGCCAGCCGGGCCGCAATCTCTGCTCGCAGCGCTTTGTGAGCCGTTGCAGAATCGTCATCGACGCAACACCATGCAAACACGGTTATGCGATGGTGCTCCGTTATTTCTTTTCGGCCCGCCTTAGAGATGCCCTGAGCGATCTGCTCTTTAGCCCATGTAACATATGCTGGAGGTGAGCCTTCCGTAAGGATAGTACCATCCCCCACCCGACCGGCCAGGCGCAGTGAGCGTGGCCCTTGCACACCGACTGCGAGCGGCGGTACTTGCGCCGGAGGATACTCCAGCTGCACGTTCTCAAGCGAGACATACTGACCCTTTACATTATACAACTCGCCGCGTAGCAGTGTTCTTATAGCCACAATATTTTCTTCGAGTGCGGTGAGCTGGGAGGCGGGCAATGCTCCGATCTGACGCATCCATTCGGCGACGCCATGTCCCACGCCGGGCAGGAAGCGTCCTGGATGCATACGGGCTAGCGTAGCGATCTCCATTGCGAGGAAGGCGGGGTTGCGTGCAACGGCGGGTGCGATGCCCAGGCCCACGTGTAATGTTGTGGTCGCTGCCAGGGCCGTTGCAGATGAGGCTATGCCGCCGGCAAAAAAGCAATCTTCAACGACCCACAACTCATCGTAGCCCGCAGATTCCGCACGCCGCGCAATGCCTTGAATTTCTTCCGGTGGAGTCTCGCGACGCACGATAAAGCCGAGCGATGGAGTATGCATATTATTTCTACCTGCCTATCTTTATAGTTTCGTTAACATGGTCTTTTCATACTATACTATTTTTCTCTAATTTATTCCCTCATAAATCTTTAAAATGTCTTTCATCTTCCCTATCGCTGAAATAATTTATTATTGCTGGGTCCCGTAGAGACCACGGCTCGCGGCGTCCGTTTTCTCGCTTTCTGGCCATCTTCCCATGCAATACGTCTCTTTAATATATTTACTATAAAATTGTTAAGAGCGTATTGACTATGAGCGTGATGGTATTCTGTCCCCTCTTTTATTTTTATCGTTTTTAACCATTAAACATGTCTTTCCTCAGCTTTGTTTCTCTTCTCAAAAGAGTCATCAATACAAGCCCGGACGGGCAGGGAGAGCCATTGAGCCCAAGAATATGGTATGAATAGCCATCAACCTAAGAATGGATGAGCTTATTCTGGATGAGAAACAGAACGCAAACACCGTTTTTGCTCATGGAACATCTGGAATATATAGATGCCGATTTATTGTGCACCGTCAGTGCCATTAACCTAAGAATGGATGAGCTTATTGAGCGAGAAAAAGGAAAGCACGCTTATTGTATTTTTTGTGCAAAACACGCTGCAATCTATAGGTGCCGATTTATGACTCCTTTGGGAAATTTTGTACGGACATCATGCCAGCATGCGCTTCTGTAACCGAGCAAAAGGTGAGGGTGACCGCTTGCGTCGAGGTGGCAGCCCCGCCTGTTCTCGCACCAGGAGCGCATGGATGCGCACCAGATTCATCGCAGCCGCAATGGCAGTCATCTGCAACTGCGTCTTTTGCAACCCGACATAGCGACTCCTCCTCATTCCATGGCTGCGTACCCCCTCAGACATCGTACTCTCGACGCCCGATCTCTGCCCATATCTCTCTTGAAAGTCCTTTTCATATTGCTCTTTGCGCCGTTTTTGAATCAATGTGTGCGCTTGTTCGCTCGTGAGCGTCAATGTCCTGCCTCCCTTCTCACTCTTGGTACACGCCACTTTCACTGGACATTGTTGACACACTCCTGGCTCAAAAAACACTTGTACCATCTGCTCTCCTCGTTTGCCCTGTCCTGGTCGCCAGATCTGGCTCTGCACTCCTTGTGGGCAGATGGCCTTTTTGTTCTTCCAGTCGATCTCGAACGTTGAGAGCCCATAGCCGCTTTTGTCCTGCCAACTGCTGTCCTCATTGACCGGTCCGATGATCTCTACCCCTTCGTTTTCTCCCCACGCGAGCACCTCCCCACTGGTGTAGCCTTTGTCCATCAAGAGCACATCTGCCTTGAGATCGCGGGCTTCTATCCGCTGCATGATCGCCAGCGTTTCTTGCACATCCTGCCAGGTTGCCGGCACACTCTTCACATCGATAATCAGGTGCACCTTGTCCTCTTGCCCACACGTCTCGGTCAGATGCACTTTGCTGCCAAACCACTCGGTGTCGCGTTTGCGACTTTCTCGTGCCTCTTGATCATAGGGAGAGACCACCCGTTCTTGACTTGGTCCTGCCGGTCCATCGCGCCAGCGGATGCGACCGTCTTTGCGCTCAAAATGCTGATTCCACACCTGTTGCAAGACCGCCACCAGTGGCAAGGCTCGTACCACCTCGGAAGCCTGCTGACTTTGGCACGCTTGCAGCAAGTGCCAGCCATCCTCTCCTACCTGTTGCTGCATCTGCTCTTGAGCGTGCTTGCCTTTGGGAAAACGTTGCAGCTCGAAGCGGTGCACGTAGCGATCAAACCAATCGGGCTTGATCTGTGCAAGCAGCCAGTCGGGTTCTTCCTCGGCGATCTCGTTCAACAGCGCTCGAATGCTTTCCCCCACCGTTTCCAAACTGTTGAGCCGACGCACGCTGGCAAGCACCATGGTGGAATCGACCCGTTGCTGCCCGCCGGCTTTGAGCCACCCGTGTTCTCGGCAGACCTGTAAAATCGGCTCCAGAAGCAGATCGACGGCGTCTTGATCGATGAGACGTTGGCGAAAATCGCTCAGGACGCTGAAATCAAACCCATCATCATCAGGAGGCAGGGACAGGGCATATTTCCAATCCAATCGTCCGCGTACCATCTCGGCTGCCTGGGGATCGGAGAGGTTTTCCGCCCCTTGCAGCACGGTGACCAACGCTAAGCGCCAAGGTGCGGTGGCCGCGCGTCCACGCCTTGGAAACAGCTGGGCAAACTGTGGGTCTTCATAGATGGGTCCCAGACTATCACGCAGATTCATTGCCAGTGTTCCTTTGGGAAAGCTGGTCTTGGCAAGCCGACGCGTCAGCTCAGGGATTGCTTCTAAAGGTTGAGCATGCAAGGACATCCTTCTTCTCCTTCTGACTCCGGTGATGTTTCCTGTTTTCTTGTCTCGATTGTACCTCCTTTCTTTTCCTTTGTCTACACAACCTGACAAAATTTCCCAAAGGAGTCATTTATCGTGCACATCCCGGCTTCAGCCGGAGGGTTCCACAAAACGTGCTTTTATACACAAAATTTCACCTATCTCTTTTGCTCAAATTACAGACATCGCCCCTTTTGATGCTAAAAATATAGGACACATGTGAATTATTCGGCTTGGAAAGGCAAAGCGAACCTTTCGTGTATTAGGAAGTTCCGTGGTGCTCTCCGGCTGAAGCCGGGATGTGCACAATAAATTGGCACCTATAGATTCCAGATGTTTCATGGGCAAAAGCGATGTCTGCGTCACTTTTCTCATCCAGAATAAGCTTATCTATTCTTAGGTTGATGGCAATTGAGCCCAAGAATATGGTATGTCCAGAGAACAGTTCGACCGGGTTCCAAGCCCAAACGGGTAGAGAGAGCCATTCAGACCCTTCACCATCATAGAATAGCACAGCGAGCCATGCGAAACAAGCCTTTCCGAGCACCTCGTTTTTGACCCTGTTTTGTAGCGAAACAGAAAGTCATATTCCGCCCTCTATATGTATTACCTCGCCTGCGGAGTGTCCCGATAACCTCAGCTCAAGCCGGCAAGCACCAGAGATTCTCAGAAGGGAAAGTGGTGGATTTCAAGGTGAGTAAATGAGAAGATGTTGGGTAGGGACGCGATGAGGGGAAAATCTGGTCCCTCCATGTACGCGCGATAAATCGCTAGGAAAGATGCGAGAAGGGAAAGGAGTGGATTTCAAGGTGAGCAGATGAGAAGATGTTGGGTAGGGGACGCGATGAGAGGAAAATCTGGTCCCTCCATTCACGCGCGATAAATCGCTAGGAAAGATCGAGAAGGGAAAGGAGTGGATTTCAAGGTGAGCAGATGAGAAGGTGTTGGGTAGGGGACGCGATGAGGGGAAAATCTGGTCCCTCCATGTACGCGCGATAAATCGCTAGGAAAGATGCGAGAAGGGAAAGGAGTGGATTTCAAGGTGAGCAGATGAGAAGATGTTGGGTAGGGACGCGATGAGGGGAAAATCTGGTCCCTCCATTCACGCGCGATAAATCGCTAGGAAAAGGATAGCTTCTGTTTATAGTATTGAAAAGAGAAATAAATGTATAATGGTAAAAAAGAGAGAAGAAGGAAAATAGCACACCTTCCTTTTCCAAATCCCGCTTATTCTGGAAGTGCCATAGTAAAGGTTGGAGGGAATGCTTTGTTTGAGCTCATCCTTGTATAATGTTTTGTGCTCTCTACCAACAATGTGGTTTTATCCTCTATCTTCATATCTCTTCTTCCCCTTTTAACATCATACACGCTTATCCTAGCGATTTATCGCGCGTGAATGGAGGGACCAGATTTTCCCCTCATCGCGTCCCTACCCAACATCTTCTCATCTGCTCACCTTGAAATCCACTCCTTTCCCTTCTCGCATCTTCTCTAGCGATTTATCGCGCGTACATGGAGGGACCAGATTTTCCTCTCATCGCGTCCCCTACCCAACACCTTCTCATTTACTCACCTTGAAATCCACCACTTTCCCTTTTGCATCTTCTCTAGCGATTTATCGCGCGTGAATGGAGGGACCAGATTTTCCCCTCATCGCGTCCCCTACCCAACACCTTCTCATCTGCTCACCTTGAAATCCACTCCTTTCCCTTCTCGCATCTTTCCTAGCGATTTATCGCGCGTACATGGAGGGACCAGATTTTCCCCTCATCGCGTCCCTACCCAACATCTTCTCATCTGCTCACCTTGAAATCCACTCCTTTCCCTTCTCGCATCTTCTCTAGCGATTTATCGCGCGTGAATGGAGGGACCAGATTTTCCCTCATCGCGTCCCCTACCCAACACCTTCTCATCTGCTCACCTTGAAATCCACCACTTCCCCTTTTGCATCTTTCCTAGCGATTTATCGCGCGTGAATGGAGGGACCAGATTTTCCCCTCATCGCGTCCCCTACCCAACATCTTCTCATCTGCTCACCTTGAAATCCACCACTTCCCCTTTTGCATCTTTCCTAGCGATTTATCGCGCGTGAATGGAGGGACCAGATTTTCCCCTCATCGCGTCCCTACCCAACATCTTCTCATCTGCTCACCTTGAAATCCACTCCTTTCCCTTCTCGCATCTTTCCTAGCGATTTATCGCGCGTACATGGAGGGACCAGATTTTCCCTCATCGCGTCCCCTACCCAACACCTTCTCATCTGCTCACCTTGAAATCCACCACTTCCCCTTTTGCATCTTTCATAGTGATTTATCGCGCGTGCATAGAGGGACCAGACTTCCCCCACCATCGCGTCCCTACCAATATCTACCGTTTATATCGCCATGAAATATATCATCATCCATTTACATCTTTCCTAGCGATTTATCGCCCGTGCATGGATGGGCCAGTTTTTCCCTATCGCGTCCCCTACCCTTCCTTTCCTCCTCTGCCCGCCTTGAAATCCGCTCCTTCCCCTGTTTGGAGCTCCTTCTTGAAAGAGGACAACATGGAGGGATCAGATGGTGCTGCTGTCTTGTCCCTGCATCTTTCTTGGACCACTTCTCCCCACGGGATGCGCAACGAGATAAGCTCAAGTAAAGAAGAAAGAAAAAGACAGCTAGTGCTACGAGCCTGTAAAAAAGCAGAGAAAAGTGCCAGTGATTGATGCATGCCAGTAGAAAAGAGCTGTCAGGAAAGACCGCATCGAGGAAAGAACCTCACCAGAGGTGATGGTTTACGCGGTGGCGAAGAGATCGAAGCCGAAAGAGTGTGCAAAGGTGGCAGGAAGACCGTGGAGCGTGACTGTAAGAGAGGGAGCGTCTGACGGACGGGCGTTGCACGCTAACCGCTGATTCCATGAGAGACGCCAATGTGCACGTTGTGCGCGGGTTAAGACTTCCTCAGTGGGTGGGGTGACTGACGATAGTGCTAATGGAGAACCGCTGGTCAAGCAAACTGTTTCACGACGTACCACCTTCAGCCATGCTCGTCGGATATGACAGCGAGGCCAGTCTTTCCACAACACCGGAGCAAGAGGGAGTAGGAGAGGCGTGCCTTCGAGAGGAGGAGAAACATCTGAGGGTTCAGAAGCAAGTGGCCAAAGCACTGCACTCACCCGCCGGGGTTTTACGCTGGAACTGCTTTCTTGACACTGTGAACGCAAGGGACAGCCTCGACAATGACCGATGCGTGCAGCATACAAGACCCGAAGGGAGCCGTCGCGTTCTGGCCTGCGCTCTTGTGGATAGAGGGGGCGATCAGCGGGGCAACGCAGCGTCCCATCGGGTTGCAGAGTAAAAGCGGAACCGGGAAAGCCTCCCGTAAAAGAAGGACGTGCCCATTGGGGTGGACCTGACTTCATCTGTGGCATTGGTTTCTGAGAAGGCGCAAGCTCGACGGCAGAAGCTGGCTCGATGACCATGGCTTTGGCAAATTCCGTCGTGTGTAGTTCTGACGGGGAGAGCTTCTGCCCCAGTTCCAGGCAGAGGTTCCAGACCCATTGGGCGAGAATTTGGCAAAAATCCTGGCTGTAAGGGGTATGGGAGTACCACCAATCCGAGTCCTGCTCCACATCTTCATCGGCAAGCACCGTTTCAAAAGACCCTCGATGCAGATACAGACCAAGCACATCCGAGGAAGAAAAAGCTGGAGAAGGAAGGGTGCTGACAAATAGTTCGTAAACGGTGCCGTTTCGCTCGACGCCGACTTTGAGGGGAGAGGCGATGAGGGCATGGGTAGCCACCACCAAGCGCATCTCGGGCCCAGTTGGCGTCAAGGGAACGCCTGGGCAATTGTAGAGCACGCGGGTCATCCCACTTTCTGGATGAGTGCTTACCTGATCGGGGGAACGCGCAAGCGCCTGTTTGACGACCTCTAGATTCAGGAGGGTATAGTCACGACTTCTGACAATTACGCCGAGGCCAGCCGCGAGGACATCGAGGAGAGGAGCAGCGTCGCCATAGAGTCCGTCCAGACGCAGCAGCACCGAAGCGGTGGAAAGCCCAAGCTTGATGGTATAGCTGGTGCTCACCTGGATGGCCCGCAGCAGTTCGCCTCGGTAATCCCCGTTGCCTAGTTCACCAAAGGTGCCCAGAAACTGATGAGTATGCGCCTGGAGAAGGACGGTGCGGGTGCGCACGATTTCTCCCCGTTTGCGTCCCTGATAGCCTGGTGCACATACCTGATCAAAACGACGATGGGGAGCAGGCAATGCTTCCGTCTGCGGCAGCGCCCGTTGCCGGGCGGCTTGTCGCGTGCCATCCACATCGATCACGACCCACTGCGCTCCTGTCCGGTCGAACAAGCCACCAGGAGAAGGAAATAGGAAGCGTGCCAGTAGATCGCGTTGAAAGAGCGTGCGCAAAGCTTCCACACTGGCTTGATCAAGGGCGGCAAGAAAACGGGACAGGGTCGAGCGATGAGGCAACTGACCTCGACCAAACAAGGCCATGAACGGCTTAGCAAACAGAGCGAGCCGTTCGTAAAAGACCAGGAGGGTGGGTTCACCTGAAAGGGCATAGCCGATCAGCACAGCGACAAAATCGATGAGATCATACGTGCCAAAACGCGCACGAGCGAAACGCACCTGTTCTTGAATGGTTTTCGAAATACCAGTATGCGAGAGTACTTGAGCAAAGACCGCCACTTCTCCCATCCAGGAAGGGGTTGCGGGTGCAGATTCCGGAATAATCTGGATAGAAACCGAAGAGTGAGTCATACGATGAGCGTGCCTCCTTCTCTCACGAGGTCTCCAACTAAAGAGAGCCGAGTCCCTCGGTGCCAATTCCAACCCATGCTCTCTCCCTCGTTTATGTGCCTCCTCAGTCACTCTCGACGAACAAGGTGTGATAGATCATCTTCGCCGCTGCCTCAAGAAGAGCGTCACTCTGAAGGCATGGTTGCTGGCTGAGCTGTAAGAGCATGGCGTTGATAACCGTTGCAGTCGCCTGACAGTCGAGGTCAGATCGCAGAGGGGCAAGCGTTGCGAAGTTCTCGATGAGCACGACGACGTTCGTATCCATCCATGCGGTGATTTGATGGTCGATGGCGGCGAGGTGAGGATCAACGGCGACCGCCTCGCGCCAAGCTCGCCATAATCCGGCGTAGGCACGATCCGGCACGAAGGCGCGACGCACGGCATGCGAGATGATCGCACGCAGCGATTGGGTACGATCAACGGTGAGCAGGTCAAGTGCCAGCATCGTCTCCAGATAGCGCTGCATCAGCACCAACAGGAGCTGCTGCTTGCTGCGAAAGTAGGCATAGAAGGTTCCAACGCCGCTGTTGGCGCGTGTCGCGATTTCTTCGATCCTGACCGCTTCATAGCCGTGTTCGCCAAAGAGAGCCAGCGCAGCCGCCAGCATGGCATCCCGTTTGGTGCGGCTGCGCGTTTGCTGTGGCACGCGGGGAAAATCCCGCTCGTTCACTAGTTGGGGCACCAGGAGCAGTTGTGCTTTCGTCGGCATGCTATTCCTCGACAAGGGATGAGGTGCCAGGCAACGGCACCAGAGCACTCAGCAGGACAAGGCTGTAGGCCCAGAGCAGGCAGCCCGCAAAAGCCGCGTGTGCCGTCGGAGGGATGTTGGGAAAGACGTTCGCCACGAAGGTCACACTGAAAATATCGAGCAGCATGCCCGGTAATGCCAGGCTCAGGGCAACTCGCATCCGCCGGGCCGGGTCCAGGCGTGCTTGGACAAAGAGGAGGAGCAAGACGAGGACAAGGACGACTCCCGTGACGAAAAAAGTGAGGACAAGCGCCAGCGAAGTTGCGAAAAAGATCTGTCCCAGGAGACGCAGCAGGATGGTCGCGACTAGCCACACGAGGAAACCAAGCAGAATATACCAGCGCATGAGACCTCCAATTCTCCAGATATGCTTATGAACAGGAATAAGAATTCGCATTCCTGTTCATAAGCATATCTGATTGTGGAGAGGAAGTCAAGAGGAACATGGGCAATGACTACTTAAGAAAATCAAGATATCTCACATAGAAGAGCAGAGTGGTTCCTTCTCCTCTCTCGTTGCGCATCCCGTGGGGAGAACCCACGGGTTGCGCAACGAGATGCACACTCAAACGAAGTGGCTCTAAACCGTCTTTCGTATTGTTGTGTTTTCTGCAAGGATACGATATTTCCGTCCCGTCACCAACAACCAAGCACTATAATCAGGGAAGCTTCTGAAGCGGTTTTGTACAACACTGATCCCTTGCTGTAACCTCCCGTGAGTCGTACCTCGCCCTATTACCACATCAAACCGCCTGTGGAGTGCTCCGAGTGTCTCAGCTCAAAGCCACATTGGCTGGAGACCCCTCGGAAAGCTCATCCACTACACCCGTTCGTTGGCTAACAGTAATCCAATCCCTCCTCTCCTGATATTGTTCGCTCGCTTGCTTGCACACATTCAAGAGAACAACGCTTCGCTTGCTGGCACAATGACTTGAGCGTTGAGAAACCAGCTCAGGCTAACCAATTATGCTTTGTTTGCTGGAGGGTCGGCCAGGTCGCTTGGGAGGGGGAAGAGCCTCCAGGTCGGCACGTAAAAAGAGCAAATCCTTTCCACGTGTGTGTAGTTCTCGTGTGCGCTCCGTCAAGATTCCTCCAACAAAGAGAAATGCCCGCAGGCGGTTTTGCTTGATCAGCTGTTGGATACTGTCTATACTAAACGATCTACCAAAGCGTGCAGAGAGGATGGCCGAGGCCCCAACCGAATCAGTTAAATCGGTTGCTCGTGCGTCTTGTAGGTTCATATGTCCACTTCCTCTTCAATCCTTTCGTTTTAGCCACCAATTCCCATCCCTCAGCCTCCAGACGTTGGATAACTTCCCGTACTTTCAAGTAGTTCCCTTCCACTAACCGGGAGCACTGTGCTTCCCAGGATGAATTATCCGGCACTTCCAAAGAAACGTCAAGGTTTTTCAGCCTAATTTTCGGATGTGTCGGGTAATTCATTGCCCTTAAACAGGCTTGCTGTGTGTCCTGCCAATCTCATTTCGAAATCCCTTGAAAACGCTCTGGCTCTCTTGTACAATGGTAGGAGCATCGGATGTCGTCCGAGCACGCACAATACCGGATGAAAGCGTGAGAGAAGATGCCTACCATTGAAACTGAGCGGCTGATTTTGCGCGACTTCGTTCCTTCTGATTGGGATGCGGTTAATGCTTTCTTGTCTGATCCAGCCGTCACCCGCTTTATGCACTTCGCTTCCTGGGATGAGGGCAAGCGACGCGAATGGCTCACATCAGTGATCCAGCGAGCATCTCACCCCCATCGGGATGCCTGTGATTGGGCGATCACGTTACGCAGCAATGGGCAGCTCATCGGTTGGCTGATTCTTGGCAGGAGCCGTTCTGCCACCGAGGAAGGGATGCGCGAATGTGGCTGTGGCTACGCGCTCAACCAGCACTACTGGGGACGGGGCTACATGCCTGAAGCGCTTCAGGGGGCCTTTACCTATGCCTTTACGGTGCTCTTAACCAGGCTGATCCACGCGGAATGTGAACGAGAGAATACCGCTTCGGCTCGTGTGATGCAGAAATGTGGCATGCAATACGAGGGAACGATCTATGATGACGATGGCTTGGGCAATTGGGCATATCGTGATCGCTACGTCATCACCGCTCAGGTGGGAAAACCACTCTGATCTATTCTCGCTCGCTCGCTCGTCGTCGATCTCTCCATGCTGAACGCTTCTTGGTCTATCGTGATATACAGGATCTTCCACATCTCACTCAACTCTTCCCTCTCCGCTGAAATAATTTTTTGTTGATAATCCCTTAAGCTTGACAAAACGTAACCCGCCGCAAGCCGTTGTGCTTTTAACCCAGGCAGATAGGCGGGTTTCTCATTGGCTTTCGCCCTTGCTTGTTGTAATCCTGTCTTTTTCGGTGTAGAATATAACTATGGAAAAGGCCACTACCTTCCTCCTTTGCTAGCACGGCTGGAGCGGTCAGCGCGGCAACGATTCAACACTCTATTGCTGCACAAAAAGGCGTCTAACTGAGAAGAAAGGAGGCAGCCATCATGGCAAAGGCCAGCCGAACGATCAAGCAAACCATGCACTATCCGCAGCAGTATGTGGCCTGGTTCTCGGCCACGCAGACGCTTTTTAACCAGGTGGCTGCCTTCTACTTCGAGGTGATCCAGGCGCATCAAAAGGTGCTCTTGCTCTCCTCCCAAAAAGCATTGAATGCTCTTGAGACGCTCACCCATGCCACCGAGCAGAACGCGCATCCAGTGAGTGATGCGCTCGAAGTGGTCAATCAGGCTGAAAATGGGACAGAAGACCTGCTCACTGATCTCACCTCCATCATCTACTCGTTCTGCGCACGGCTGTATGGGCAACGACGAGCCAAACGCAAAACAGAAAAGATTGTCGAACAATTGCAAGCGAAGGAGGAACCAGATGCAGCGGGTTGAGACGAACAAACGAAACAGACGCATCGATCACGACCTGCACACTGCCAGCCGCTTCATCGTAGAACTCCTCGTCTCTGAAGGAATTGGTACACTGGTCATTGGCAAAAATGATGGCTGGAAACAAGAGGCTTGCCTGGGCCATCGCACCAACCAGCATTTTGTCCAGATTCCTCATGCCCGTTTTCTCCAGATGCTCACCTATAAAGCTGAGATGGTGGGAATTCGTGTCCTGCTGACTGAGGAAAGTTATACCAGCAAAGCCAGTTTTCTTGATCGTGATCCCCTTCCCAAGTGGAAGAACGGCAAGAAGTCGGAGCAGACCTTTTCAGGCAAACGGATGAAGCGTGGCCTCTATCGCGCAAAAGATGGGACACTCATCAATGCGGATATCAACGGCGCGGGCAATATCATCAGAAAAGTAGTCCCCAATGCTTTCGGACCAAAGGGGATAGAGGATGGTGTGGGACACTCCCCGGTAGTCCATCCCGTACGGATTGTCATTCCCCGTACAAACCCGAAAACAACGGCCATTTCTGGCACTGTCAGGATTCGCTAGCGTTTCGGAACTATAGTGCTAATAAGGAGTGTCCGTGTGCTGGAACGGGTTTCCGGCTGCGGAAATAGAGGACCGGGTGGTCCTTGTGCGCCAGTTTTTAAACATGTGCATTGCCTTTACATTGGCAGAAGAATGTGCTCGTTTCTGCTTGTTGGGGGCAGACTCGTGGCAGGGGGAAGATATATATTTATGGTGAACGATGGTATGTATACATTCTCTCATTTGTTGTATCGTATCGCGCCGCTAGCTGGATAGTTTTTATGCCCTGTGTCGATATAGTTGATATACTAATGTATTAATGTACTTGTATATCAGGACTGGTGTGGTGTCGCGCCTGGTGCTCTGACCCAGTTCATCTGGCGGGAGGCCGCGTAGCGACCCCAAAGGGACACACGGCGGCAAGCCGCTGTCGAATACGCATCAACCTAAGAATTGCTGGGCTTATTGAGCGAGAAAAAGAAAGGCATGGGTATTGTATTTTTCGTGTAAAATACACCAAAACACACCGGAACGTATAGGTGCCAATTTATTGTGCACATACCGGCTTCAGCCGGAGGGTATCGCAAAACGTGCTTATAGACACAAAAGTTCACCTATCTCATGTGCATACATTATATGTACTTCACATCTTTACCAATGAAAATGTAGAGCAGATGCGTACTTTTCGGGCTGGA
Source organism: uncultured Chloroflexia bacterium (assembly GCA_963850365.1). Lineage (GTDB taxonomy): Bacteria > Chloroflexota > Ktedonobacteria > Ktedonobacterales > Ktedonobacteraceae > Dictyobacter. The sequence goes on along the minus strand of CAWKKX010000024.1, from coordinate 29,301 downwards.
AAGACAAAGCGAATGTTTCGTATATAAGGAAGTTCCGTGGTGCTCTCCGGCTGAAGCCGGCATGTGCACAATAAATTGGCACCTATACATTGCAGATGTTCTGTGAGGAAAAACGACTATTCCCTCACATTTCTCATTCAAAATAAGCTTAGCAATTCTTAGGTTGATGCGTATTGGGCGCGGCAAGCCGTTGTTGCTACGCGGGGTCGATCATATGAAGTGGGTCAGAGCAGTAATGCTAGCGAACCAGTTCCAATAAGTAGAGTGCCAATATAACAGGAAGCGAAGGTGATTTTGGCGTGAAAGCGGACCCTGAACAACGAAGTCAGATGAGGTGTTTCTTTTTTTTGCCCTTGCAAGTAGCATGGTGTGAGCATGAGGCTCGTCGCGCTCTTTGAGTTCGTCGTGCATTGTACGTGTTGTTCCTCTATGCTGCTTGCTAAATCAGGAAGTATGGAGGTGATGGGATGGCCCAGGTTTACATCCCCGATAGTGACCGGGAGCGCGAGCAGTTGCAGGCTGGTGTGCGTTCCCCAAAAGTGACTCCCCCAACGCTGCGCGATGATGATCGTGAGGAGCGACGGTTAGGGCCGGTCGATCTTTTGATTGCGTTGGTGTTGGTTGCTCTTATTACTCTTCTTGTGCTTGCGGCCTCGCGCTGGACCGCTCCTCTTCCAGGGAAGCAGGTCGATATTGATCTCTCGGCTAGCTTGCTTCCTGTCTATGCAGGGTATTCGTTGCTGCGTATGCTGCTTGCCTATCTGTTGTCGTTGATCTTTACTCTGGTGTATGGTCATATTGCGGCGACGAGTAAGCGTGCGAGCGTTGTGATGGTGCCGCTACTGGATATTTTGCAGAGCATTCCTATTTTGTCGTTTCTGCCTGCGGTTGTGCTGGCCCTGGTGGCGGCTTTTCCTCATTCGAATATTGGGCTGGAGCTGGCGAGTGTGATATTGATCTTTACGAGCCAGGCATGGAATATGACCTTCAGTTTTTATCATGCGGCGCGTACTCTGCCTGAAGATCTAAAAGAGGTGGCGACGATTGCGCGTTTGCGGCCTTGGCAGCGTTTTGTGCAGCTTGAGGTGCCGGCTTCGATGATTGGTCTGATCTGGAATAGTATGATGAGTTGGGCGGGTGGCTGGTTCTTTTTGATGGCCTCGGAACAGTTTACGCTGGGTAAGCAGTCGTTCCAGTTGCCGGGCCTGGGTTCTTATTTGCAGGCGGCGGCAAATAAAGGCGATACGCTGGCACTGCTGTTGGGCTTGGCTACGCTGATTGTGTTGATTATTCTGCTGGACTTTTTTTTCTGGCGTCCGTTGGTGGCGTGGGCTGATAAGTTTAAACTTGAGTTGAGTAGTGAGGGTGATGCTCCGACTTCTCCTGTGCTGGATGTATTGCGGCGTTCGGCGTTGGTTGGCGTGCTCAACGAGAGGATTTTTGCTCCGCTTGGCCGCTTTTTGGCTTTTGTGCTGAATCGTTTGCAGCCTCTTCCCGCCGATACTGGTGCTATACAGGAGAAGTTGCGGCCTGCGTCGCGTGTGAATGTACGCGGCATTGTTGGGATTGTGCTTGGTGCGCTGGCGGGCGCGTTGGTGATCTACGCTATCTGGCAGATGGTGCTGTTAATATGGAAGGATAATGTAACGGCTGCTGTGTGGGGACGTCTGATATTGGCGGCTCTTGCGACCTGGCTGCGTACCGTTGTTGCTTTGCTGATTGGGGTGGCCTGGACGGTGCCTGCGGGTGTGGCGATTGGGCTTTCGCCGCGCTGGTCGCGTCGTTTACAGCCTGTTGTGCAGGTGATTGCTTCAATTCCGGCTACAGCTCTTTTTCCTGTGCTGCTCCTGGCTCTGGTTGGCTTGCCGGGTGGACTCTCGCTGGCGGCGATTGTTTTGATGCTGCTGGGGACGCAGTGGTATATCCTCTTTAATGTTATTGCGGGTGCGATGGCTATACCAGGCGATTTAAAAGAGGCGACGACGATCTACCATGTGACGCGCTGGCGGCGCTGGCGTACGCTGATTCTGCCTGCGATCTTCCCGTATCTGGTGACGGGTTTGTTGACGGCGAGTGGTGGCGCGTGGAATGCGAGTATTGTCTCGGAGTATGTGCAGTTTAATAATCAAACGGTCGGTACTATTGGCCTGGGGGCGGAGATTGCGGCTGCGGGTGCGAGCCGTCATTTTGGTACGCTGCTGGCAGCCACTTTGCTTATGGCTGTGGTTGTGGTCTTGATCAATCGTGTGCTCTGGAAACGCTTGTATGCGCTTGCCGAGCGCCGCTATACATTAGGTTAGTCAGTCAAAAAGTCAAAGAGTCAAAAAGTCGAAGGAGAGTGAAGCGAGATGGCCACTATTCAGAAGCCAGTTGGGGAGGTCCTGCTGGAGGCTAGAAATGTGAAGAAGCATTATGAGGCGGAGGGGAAGAAGTCGCCTCCGCTTGTGTTGGATGATATTAACCTGAGTATCGCGGCGGGCGATTTTGTGGCTTTATTGGGGCCGTCGGGTTCGGGTAAGTCTACGTTGTTGCGTATCCTTGCGGGCCTGCTGCGTCCAACTGAGGGCCAGGTGCTCTTTAAGAATGTGCCGCAGTTTCAGCCAAATCCGCATCTGGCGATTGTTTTTCAGTCGTTTGCGCTTTTCCCCTGGCTTACGGTGATGCAGAATGTTGAGCTGGGGCTGGAGTCGCAGGAGATGGCGCGTACTCAGCGTGTGAGAAGGGCGCTCTCGGCGATTGATACGATTGGCCTGGATGGCTTTGAGGATGCGTACCCGAAGGAGCTTTCGGGTGGGATGCGTCAGCGTGTGGGCTTTGCGCGTGCGCTGGTGGTTGAGCCTGAACTGCTGTTTATGGATGAGCCTTTTAGTGCTCTGGATGTGTTGACGGCTGCGAATCTGCGTAAAGAGTTGATGAGCCTCTGGCGTGCGCATAGTATTCCGACTCGCGCTATTCTTATGGTTACGCATAATATCGAGGATGCGGTGAGTATGGCGGACCGTATTATTGTGCTGGGGGCGAATCCGGGGGTGATTCGTGTTGAGTTGCCGGGTCTGCCTATTGAGCAGCGCGATGCCCACCACGAAGAGTATACGCGCAGGGTCGATCTTATTTATCGTATCATGACGAGTCCGCAGGAGGATATTGCTACGCTTCTGCCTGTGAGTGTGCCGCGTGCGAAGACTGGTGCGCTTACTGCCGAGTCGGTGCGCTCGTATCAGGCGTTGCCGCATGTTGCGATTGGTGATGTGACTGGCCTGATCGAGCTGGTGCATAGTCATGGTGACCGCGAAGATATCTATCAGATCGGACGCGATCTGCGCCTGGAGGTTGATGATCTGTTGCCGCTTGTCGATGCCGCTGACCTACTGGATCTGGCCGATCCAAAAGAGGGCGATCTGGTCTTGACTGAGATTGGGAAACGCTTTGCGGAGGCGGGTGTCTTAGAGGAGAAGCAGATCTTCCGTACTCAGGCTCTGGCGCATGTGACTACGTTGCGTCAGATTATGCAGGCGTTGCAGGAGCAAGAGGATCATACGGTTTCGGAGGAGCCTTTTGTTGAGATGCTAAAACAGCACTTCAACGAGACTGAGGCCTGGTTGCAGCTCGAAACCCTCGTCAACTGGGGCCGCTACGCCGAACTCTTTTCTTATCAAGAAGACAAAGGCATTTTCCGCCTGGAGGAGCCTGAGACCAGCCCTGTCGCTTGATTTATGATAGATGGTGAAGGTGTTGCGGTGCTACTGTAACACCTTCACCGTTATTATCTTGTATGCAGGAAAATGGACCCCTGATTCAGCTGTCTGTATGTTTGACAACTCGCTTTCCTCGGCCTCCTTCTGCTTCGAGCGAGAGGTGCGCCTCGGCGATTTTGTCCAGGGCATAGATGCTATGGATGACCGGACGGATGGACCCAGCATCAACATACGCAGCAAGATCAGTCATAGTATCCCGCATTGGCGCAGCACTAAAGAACTGCACCCGCTTGGGCCCAAAAATATTTGAGGCCAGGATATAGGCGATAGACTTCGAACTCAGAGCCAAACAGAACATTCTGCCGCGATGACTCAACAACTTGCGATATTTGCTCAGGTCCGTCCCTACCAGATCGAGCACGACATCAAACGGCTCCAGAGAGGATGGTGGAGTTGTTCGATAATCGCATGCCTCGTCAGCCCCGAGTTCCTTCAAAAAATCAAGATCCTTGGCCGAGGCGAGCGCAGTGACATGCGCACCCAGCAGTTTTCCTACCTGAAGCGCCATGCCCCCCACGCCACCCGCCGCTCCGCGAACAAGGAGGCGTTCGCCGGGCTGCAACTTGCCCTTGTCTCGTAAGGCGATGATGGCAACCGCACCAACACTGGAGATCGAAGCTGCCTCAATAGAGGTGAGACTTTTCGGGCTTGATGAAATGCGGGTTGTCGAGATCGTGACAAAATCTGCGGCACTGCCTTGCCCGACTCCGCTTTCAACCGAGAGCGGCATCACACCCCAGACGAAATCGCCCACCTTGAAGTCCGGTGCTTCAGTCTCGATTTCGACAACTTCTCCCACGAAGTCGATCCCGATACGTTTAGGAAAATTCTTTCCTGTGCGGAAGCGCAATGTGCCAGAACGAATGATTGTGTCGATTGGATTGACGCTCGATGCATGGACTCGCACGAGTGCGTTACCGTGCTCAGCTTGGGGACGTGGTACCGTCCTTATTTGCAACACACTTGGTGGTCCGTATCGATCATACTCAACTGCACGCATAACCTCTGTCGCAGTCTTCTCTGCTTGTGTCATGATTTATTCCTCCGCACTCATTCTGCTCCAGCGTGTGGGTGGTGGCTATCGCTTCATCCATCGCCGATTGCTGGATTATTTCGCTGACCTGGATGGGGTGGCTACTCCTTTTTGAAAGCAAGCTCTCACACAACTATTTCTTGCTACTTCTAGTCTAGGGGCGTGCCGTGAGAATAATGACTGGAATTTCGCGTGCGGTACGTTTCTGGTACCCTACGAAGTTCTTATAGTTTTCGGCGATGATGGACCAGAGTCGTTCGCGTTCCTCTCCCTCCGCTTTCCGGGCGCTAACGGGGATGATGCGTGCTCCCACCTGGATTTTGGCTTGCGGATTGCTTTGCAGATTCAGCCACCACGTCGGATGCTTTTCGGGCTCCTCCTGCGGAGGCGATGATAATAAAATGTTCTCCGTCCTGAAAGAAGAAGAGCGGGGTATCTCGCTCCACGCCGCTCTTGCGACCTGTTGTGGTGAGGATGAGCAGGTGTTCTCCCCCGCCAACTTTGCCGCCGGTCATGCGATATAGCGAGACATGTCCCTTCATGAAAAGGCGTTGCAGGCTTTTGCCTACTCCTCCTGCCTGATTTTTCTGGGTGGCTTGACTCGGGTTGGACATATATTTGCTCCTTAAGAATGTTTATGAGAACATCAATCATACGAATATGTAATCGTGATTTTTATGTAGTATAGCACGTAAGATCCATGCTCTCTATTTTTCATAAATGTTTGCGCTCAGCTAGCAAACATTTATGAAAAATAGAATAACGGTCTGAAGCGCGGCTTATTACCCCTATCCCTTTTCCGCCTTTGCGGTGGGCAAAAAGAAGAGATATAATGAAAGGATGAAACATATGTCTATAACACCTCTCGATCATGAAATAGCTACTACAACGAAAAAAGATGCTGCAGAACATATCACCCCTGCGAAGCCGTCGAGATCTATTACGGTCGCTCTGACGTTCTTGATTGGTTGCGTGACTTTGTTAATGACGGGTTTTGCGATCATTTTGCCGGTCTTCCCGCAGCGCTTGCAGGCGTTGGGGTTGGGCGCGGGTACGTTGGCTTTGATGGAAGGTGCCTTCGGCCTGGGGATGTTCCTTTTGAGTACTCCGATGGGGACATGGGCTGGCCGCGTTGGTCGGAAGCCTATTTTGTTCATTTCGCTGGCGGGTTTTATTGTTACAAATATTGCGCTGGCGTTTGTGAATGTTCCGTTGCTGTTCATTCTTATTCGCTTTGTTGAGGGGATGCTGATCTCTGGTTTGATGCCAGTCTCTATGGCGATGGTTGGCGATACGATTCCTCTGGAGAAGCAGGGGCGCTGGATTGGCTTTCTTACGACGGCTCAGGCGACGGGTATCGCGCTGGGTCCGGGCATTGGGGGCTTCCTCTATCAAGCTATGGGGTTTACTGGCCCTTTCTTGCTCTCGGCTGCTATTGCTCTGGTGGCTTCTCTATTGGCCGTGTTCATGGTGCCTGAAACCTTGCCGGACCATGTGCGGGCTGAGGCACGTACACAAAATCGAGGATCAAAAGTAGAGAAGACGAAGGAATTGAGCTTTGCTGGCTTGATTTTGTTCTTTGCGCCCTTTCTCATTATCGATTTCGGCCTGATATTTACCTATCCGTTTGTTTTTCCGCAATATCCCTTCTTTTTTCAGAAGGTGCTTTTGTATAGTCCAGCACAATATGGCCTGGTTATCAGTGCATATGGCCTGGCGCTGGCAATTTTCCCGCTCTTTTTGGGACGTGTGAGCGAGACGTTTCCGAAGAAGCCGCTTATCGTTACGGGTAGTCTGCTTTTTAGTGCTCTGAATATGTTTATGTTTGCGGCTCCTGTGTATCCGCTTTTATTGCTGGGTTCGGTATTGGCCGGTCTGGGTAGTGCGCTGGTTATGCCTGCGATGGGCGGTATCTACCTGGGTGCCACGACCGATAGAAATCGTGGCCAGGTGATGGGCATGCGTGGCTCTGCGATCTCTCTTGCGGTGATGCTCGGTCCGTTGTCTCAGGCTCTTGTTGCGCCCTGGATCACGCCGCAGATCACCTTCTTGATTGGTGTTGTGCTGTCTTTAGCGATGGCTGTGGTGGCTTTTTTCCTGCTGAAAGGTCCTGGTCAGGAGAAAGGCTATGAGGGGTAAAATACATTTTATCCCTCATAAAAACGATGAGAAATAACCTAAACGTGTGTGGAAGATGAGTTTGAAAGGATGTGAGGTATGGCTGATCAGGATTCGTATGGAGAGAGCTCGGAAGTCAACTGGCCGCTGGATTCGACAACCATGTATGGGACATTGGTCAGGCCGTTTGGCTCTGGACCTTTTCCTGCGGTGGTGATGATAGCGGGCAGCGGTCCCACTGACCGCGATTGGAATTCGCCACTCTTGCCGGGAACCAATGGCAGCGCTCGCCTGCTTGCGGAAGCGTTAGCACGAGCAGGAATCGCTTCCTTGCGCTACGACAAGCGTGCTTCCGGCCCTCATGCTCGCGAGAATATGCAAGTCCTGATCGGCAAGATGAGTATGCAAAGTCATAGCGACGAACTCGCTGGAGCCGTTCGCACCCTGGCACGTCAAGCATACGTCCGTGACGGTCGCATCTTCGCGCTCGCCAACAGCGAAGGGACCCTTCATGCTCTGAACTACCATCTGCACAGCCCCGAGATTCCGTTCGCGGGACTTGTGCTCACCGGCCCTCCTGGACGGATTGTGGGTACGGTTGCGCGATCCCAGTTGGCTGCGCAGGCGTCTGGCGTCCCGAATGGGGATGCGTTGCTGGCACTCTACGATGCTGCTATCGCCCGCTTCCTGGCAGAAGAGCCCATCGCCCCAGATCCGTCTCTGCCGGAGGGGCTTCGGTTGCTGCTGCAGAGTCTGGAAAATCCGGCCAATCTGCCCTTTGCTCGTGAGCTCTGGACGTCCGACGCCGCTCCTTTGCTTAGGCAGGTGGACATCCCGGTGCTGGTCATCATTGGGAAGAAGGATCTCCAGGTAGACTGGCAAGCCGATGGCGAGAAACTCCAACAAGCCGCTGCGGGGCATGAGGAGGTGACGTTCCTCTTCCCAGAGAACGCGAATCACGTCCTCAAGCAAGAGTTGCGAACTCGGTCGGAGTTGGTGCCTGTCAGGATAATGGAGAGCTACAATGGCCCTGATACCCGCTTAGACCCACAGACCCTGGTCAGCATTCTAGCATGGCTGGCTGCCCACGCCTGACCCTGTTTCGCGCTACTTGCCGCTCCTGCTTGTGTTTGCGGATACTGCAATGTATAATTGATGATGTATCCCGGCCTCTACGATCTCTTTCTGCCTGCAAGCGCGAAGGCAGGCAAAATGCCACTCTACTCTCGTCACCTCTACCACGACTGCTCATGTGACGGCATCGGTGGTAAAGCGAATCAAGCGGCGTTTGAGGCTTCAGCCTGCAGAAGCTGAGTCTCAGGGGGAACAGTTTCTTACAATCTATGTGTATCCTTTGTGTGCAACATACCTGCACACCTACTTGTCGAAGGAGGAAATAATGCTTATCGTCACAACTGAAGGGATCGCCCAGCATCGAATTGTGGAAACCAGGGGACAGGTCTTTGGCGTTGTTGTGCGCAGCCGGGGCCTGGGAGGCAATATCATGGCTAGTCTGCGCTCCCTTGGAGGCGGCGAGATCAAGGAATATACTTCGCTGCTGGAGGATGCACGCCGGCACGCGATTGATCGGATGGTACAAAACGCGACCGCGATGGGTGCGAACGCGGTCGTGCGGATGCAGTTTGATTCCTCGGAGATTGGCGACACAATGAGTGAAATCGTGGCCTATGGCACGGCGGTGGTGATCGAGTTGGAGAGTTAGGAAGGGAGGGAGTGTGATATGCTGCGATGGGTAATCATTGGCTATGGGCTGCTCTACCTGGTTGGTGCGGCTGTGTTGCTGTTCCTGGTCCATGCCAAAATCTGGCTGATCGCGTATCTGGCAGTTAATGGCATCATCCTGGTGAGCGCCGTGCTCCTGGAGCGGAGAAGATACCGCGTTCGCGTGGATCGAACTCAAGGGCACTGGCAGCCCACCGGCGAGCGTTTCGTTGATCCCGCGACCGAGCAGCTTATAGAAGTGTTCGATAATCGCGCCACCGGTGAGCGCGATTATCGAGAGGTGACCAGGCCAACGAAGCCATCTGACGGGTAAAAACTTACCCGATCACTTGCAACTGGATACGATTGTTCGGATCGACTTTTCCGGGCGCTTTAAATGTGCCAAGCGACTTGCCATTTGACGCCTGGAGTATCTGAATCGTGTTGTCGGGCAGGCTTAGATAGACCTGGTCGCTATCGGCTGCGGGCGCAAATTCAACGGTGGCATCATCATGAAAATCGTAGCTCCAGCGCTGCTTGCCGTTGCTCGTGTTCAAGGCGACCAGGGTTTGTCCGTTGTGTCCATTGTTATAGCGGTAGAAGTATGTTACCTGCTCCGTCACGGTCGGATAGGAACTGCTGGATGTTGCCGTATCCTGATATTTCCAGATTTGTGTGCCATCCTTTGCTGAGAAGGCATAGATACTATTGCCTTGATTTGGCTGGCGATTCGTGCTCACATATACGATACCATGCAAGAGCGTTGTGCCGTATCCTGATAGACGACCATCAAGCGATTGGCTCCAGAGCTTCTCTCCGCTTGCTGCATCGTAGCCGACCACAACACCTTGCCCATTGTCCTTTACGACGCAGAGGACGTTATTAACTATAAATCCCCGATCTATGGTATTTAAGTTGGTGACATCTTCCGCTTTTTGCCAGAGTACATGACCGTCAGCGGCGCTCAATGCGAAGCGTTCGCTATTGTTGCCGGTCTCGCCATAGATGGCCTGATCTGATGCCGCGATCAAACTCATCGGTTTTATTGCATAGGTGACCTGGCCTGATGTAGCGGTTGAACTCGCAACCTTTTTTGGCTGCAAGATGACCTGGTTAGCTGGCAGGAAGTGTTCCCATTTCTTTGTGCCGTTGGATACTGCCACTGCTTCTATTGTTGGGTAGCCATTTTGTGTCGAGGGAAGGTACAGGGTATCATCGAAGGCAATAAGTGAGGGCTGGTAGCCTATAAGTGAGGATGAAAGATTTATCTGCCAGCGCACTTTGCCATTCGCTGTATCAAGGGCATAGAGCCTGTTCTGATTATTGCTCATCCCTGCGATATAACAGGTCATATCAACTATTTGCTCTCCAGATGTGAGCATGCCGTTTGGCACCTGAAAATGCCAGAGCGGTTGGTGTGTTTTTATGTCCAGACGATAGAGGATGTTATTGCCGAGTGCAAACATCATTTTTTCCTGTGGTGCGCTGGATGTGATTGATGGCGAGCTGGCTTGACGGTTATGGGAGGCCAGCTGAAAGATAACGATTGTGCTACCTATCAATAGCGCGACAAAAATGAGTGCGGCGATCTGGCCCAGGCGCTGTGCTAGCAGACTGGGGTGTCCGATCAGTCCGGTTCGTTCGAGCTGGCTGGTGTTGTGGTTTTTTTGTTGCATCTGATATCCCCTTTTGTATTGGACGGGGGTGCGTTGTTGTCTTTGTTGGCTAGTGTGCTGGTTTATCGTGCGCTGTTGGGCAAGGCGTAGCCAGACACGTTGTAGGGCGGCATCCTGTTCAGGTTCAGAGGGAGAGAAGTAACGCTGGAGAGCTTGAGCAGTATGTGCAGATGTGTCTGGTGGCTGCGTTTCTGATGGTGCCAGGTAGGTTTCTATCTGCTCATCTACTATTTCAGGAAGAAAAGTCTTCTGTTCATATTCTTCCATTAGTGATCTCCTTTGTTCTTTTGCTCATAAAAGCCGCGCAAAATATTTAGAGAGCGTGAAAGCATCGCGCGAACTGTACCTTCCCGCTTGTTGAGCACGCGAGCGATCTCCGTGCAGCGCAGGCCGATGGTGAAGCGCAACTGCAACACCTCTTGTTGCGATGCGGACAACTGTTGCAAATATGCGCGGAGGTGCTCGTGCTCTTCATTGCGGATAAGTATTTCTTCAGGCTCTTCGCCATCAGGCGTAGCTTCCACCTTCTCCAGCGAGAAGAAGCGCCGTCTGTTTGCGCGTCTATGATGATCGATCATCCTGTTGCGGGCCACAGTTACCAGCCAGGCCCGCTGCTCATCCTCTGACAGGTCTGTCAGGCGCGACTCATGTTCTAGCGCAGACACAAAAACTTCGAGGAGCAGATCTTCCGCATCCTCCTGCGTTGGCAAATGCCGTTGCAGATATGCCAGAATGCCTGGTGCATAGCAGCGATAGAGCCGGGTGCACAGGGAATTATCTTCTCCTGGATAAAGGGCTGAGGATGTGTCTGTCTTTCCTCGATCTAGCAACGTCTATTCCTCGTCAACTTTCCTGTTTGTGATTGTGAGTGAGATATCTCAACCAATGCAACGTCCCAGGGCCAAAAACGTTACATTCTTTTAAGAAATTGCTGGTAAATAAGGCGATAGCAAAATTCGAGAAGTTATTTCCTTTTCAACATGCTATACTGATCGAGTGAAGCGTTTGGGTGATACCTGCCGCGTGACAGGTAAAGGTAATCAAGTTGCGAGGCCGAATATACTAGCAAGGAAGGCGATAAACCTATGACAGACAAAAAGCCCTTCACGACTATTGACGAATATATCAGTAGCTTTCCGGCGGATATCCAGGTCATCCTTGAAAAGGTGAGGCAGACAATACACAAAGCGGCACCTGAAGCTGCAGAGACAATAAGCTACGCGATACCTGCCTTCGATCTCAATGGCAAACATGTCGTGTTCTTCGCGGGTTGGAAACATCATATTTCCTTGTATCCGCTCCCCGCAGGCAATGAAGCGTTCCAGCAAGCAATAGCGCTCTATAAAAGAGCAAAGGGCTCCATACAGTTCCCCTTAGATAAACCGATCCCTTACGATTTGGTAGAGCAAATTGTGACCCTCCTCATAGAGGAAGCATTAGAAAAAAGATCATGACCGTTTTCTAGAGAAGGCGAACCCCTCTTACAAGCCCCGGTTTGAAAACCTGTCTTTTACCCACATCTTACAAATGGAATGCGTGAAACGGCTTTGAAGACTCCTTGCCGTTGTTGACTGTTTCACAAGCTCATCTGTTGGGATTGGCCTCTCAAGCCTTCCCCAAAGGATGTGGGTAAGAATCAGGTTTGAAAACCGGGGTTTCTGACTTACTGATCTCTTACCCAATGATGACCAGTTGATTATCCACCCTGAGATTTTTGGAGCCATCTGTGGTATCGGCCAGGTTAATATGGATAGTGGTTGGTCCGATATCAGCGGTTCGAGGATCTATGGTGAGGGTAACAGAGAAGTTGCCCTGTGCATCACTGGTGGCATAGACAATATCACTTTCAACCGCCTGGACCCCTATACTTGCTTGCAGTTTGGCGTTGGCAACCCAACCTTTTCCTGTAATCGTTACTTTGCCTCCTGGCTTTACGTGATTGGGAATGACATTAACGATGGCTTTCTGACAGCTAGCCGCAGTTGTGCAGCTACCCGTACTCTGTGATCCTCCGGTGCTCGGTGCGCTTGTTGGTGCTGCCGTAGTTGGTGCGCTTGTTGGTGCTGCCGTGGTTGGTGCGCTTGTTGGTGCTGCCGTGGTTGGTGCGCTGGCCGTCGAATCAGCGGTGAGCGTGCTCGTCGCTACTCCATTTCCCTGCCCACCAGATTGTGTGGTGTCACCACTTGATCCACCTTCACATGCCGCCAACATGGCGACCAGAAGCACACTCAGTGCCAATATAGAGAAAAGTTTCCAGATTTTCATACTTTTTTGTTCTCCTCCATGAGAAAAAGGTGCTTTATAAATGAGATCGTTCCGATGCAGGAAACGTTACAGTGAAGTGAGGCGGAAGATGGTGATAGCTGCCACGCTTGCCTGTCGGTAGGATGCCGTGATCGTCCGTGTGATGCCAGCTTGCCAGGAGCAGGCAGGGCCTCTGCACGCTTCATAGACGTGCTTCCAGTCTACTCTAGTGGATGCAGAATGTCTAGGAAAATCTTGCAGTTGTGTGCCTTTTGGTATTAAGACAATCCTTGTGTTTGTCGCCTTCTGGTGGACGAGCAATACACGCTTTTTGTTATTATCCCAGGTTTGCCGCTAGCTTGAATGATGCGACCATTGGGCCAAAGAAATTTTGGCTTGCGTTGTCGAAGGTATCAGGACGGGTAATGTAGTCTATATTATAGTATTTGCCGTTATGTGTATCTATTGCGGTAAGTATGCCGATCTCTTCTTTGTTACCACCAGCAACGGCGGAATCACATATATATTGCGCTTGATTCCAGGTCATGCCGCTATTGCTCTGTGTGATTGGTAATCCTGATGGGACGGCGTGACAATTGAGTTTTGAGATTGTGCCAAATTCGTATTGGAGTGGATTCACGGATGAGGTACTATCTCCAACGAAGACATGGAATGATGCCGCTTTATCGGGTGTGCTAAAGATGGTGCCGTTGTTGCCATCGGATGTGACGACCCATGAGCCTGGAAAATCAAGGTTATAGCCATTGCCTTTATAGGGGGTGAGGCTTGAAGATCCAGTGCCGCAACCGTTTGTGGTTTTGGTGCACGCTGCGGGCTGATTGTTATTTGTGTTTGAGCTTGTCGTGTTGTTTGTTACGGGTTGGGTCGGGGCCGCAGTTGGTATAAGTGCAGGTGCCGGGGTTTTTGCGGCCTGGATTGTGGATGCGGGCGTTAAGGGCGTGGACTTTTCCGCATTGTTGGTTGGGGTATTGGTGGTGGTATTTTGTCCTGTTCCGCAAGCTGAGAGCAGAGCCAGGCACAGGAAGAGGCCACTTACGAGTGGGATGAGTACAGCTTTTTTCATGTCATCTCCTTTTTTGAGTCGTATATATTTGCTATCCGTACTCTAAAAGCGCCTATCAGGCTTTTGCTCTTTAGAGTAGAATGAATCTATCTTTACGCGCTCTATCTTGTTTCTCTCTATATATATTTTACGGGAGATGAACCTTTGTTGCTATAATCGATGACACAATTATAGGGTGAAATATGCTACAATTTGTGGCGAAATGCAGAAGAGTAATCATCAATATCCGCTTAGCATGGTCTCATCCTTTTCTTGTGCCACCACATTTATCTCTTGTAAAAACTCATCAATTTTTAAGTTGATGGTAATACTGCTCTGGCACAGTTTATGTGGCGGCTCGCCGCGTAGCGACCCCACAGGGGCACGGCGACCCTTGTGGTTGTCGTGGGTGGCCTGATTCAAGGGACCTGGGGATGGGAGTACATTCCGCATTTCATCCTTGAATGCACTTAGGGGACGCGATATGGTGGATGGGTGTATTTCAAGGGGGACGTGGGAGGAGAGCGCGGGTAGCGGACGCGATAGGGAAAATCTGGTCCCTACACTCATGCGCGATAAATCGCTAGTGAAGGTGCAATAGGGGAAGAAGATGTATTTCAAGGGGAACGTGGGAGGAGAGCGCGGGTAGCGGACGCGATAGGGAAAATCTGGTCCCTACACTCATGCGCGATAAATCGCTACTAAACGTTAGCAAGGTGTTAAAAGAAGGAAAAAGATAGAAAAGAGAAAAGACAGAAAAGCGGAGTAAAGGATTTTTGTTTTCGTCTGGTATCCATTGCTGTGTGCTTATATATTATTGTGCATTTCTCCCTGAAATCCCCTCATGCAGCATTTTCGAACCACAACACGAATACGTTGGAGTCAGTGCGGCCTGTCGTGCCCCTGTGGGGTCGCTACGCGACCTCCCGTCACATGAACTGTGCCAGAGCAACACAAATAAGTTAGAGTCAACGCCACCAGCGCTTGTCGCTCCCCCTCTGAGGGTCGCGACGCAGAGGGCCAGATGAAAGCACGAGAACTAAATGGGAGTGACTGAGATGTTGAGTGGGGTTGCGGATCATGCTCGTCAATAGCGTCTGCCAGTTTCCTTGCATGCGTTCGATAGTGGTTGGCTGGAAGAGGTCGATATTATACTCGAAATATCCGCTTATACCTTCCAGCCGATTATCAATTATAAGCGAGAGATCGAATTCGGTCTTATCAGGGTTGACATCAGCTTGACTGGTAGTCCAACCGGGTAATAGCACTGGCAACGTACTTTCCAGCGAGAAGGCTACGCGGCTGGCTGGTCGCGGACTTTCTGCGCGTGTGGACTCAATCTGCTGAACCTGTGTATCATAAGGGATTTCATGATGAGCACGGGCTTGCGCAATAATTCTGTGTACCCGTTCCAGCAATTCGTTGAAGGTCGGGTTACGCGTCAGATCGGCTCTTAGCACGAGCGTGTTCTGCAAGATGCTGATATGGCATTGCTCCGTTCTACAAAAAGTCATAGGCGAGGCGAGCAGCATATCGGTCTGCCCCGTGTAGCTATGAAGTAAAGCTTGAAAAGATGTTAGCAAGCATGCATAGAGTGTTGCCTGTTTGCTGCGACTGAACTCGCGAATCTCCTTGCTCAAGTCCTGCGTCAGCGCAAACGCGATCCGCGCTCTATGTTTGCTCTTTACAACCGGTTGCAGATGATCCAGTGGCAAGTAAGGGAACGCTGATGGGGGAGATAGCTGCTTTTTCCAGTAGGCCAGATGTTGGGTAAGCGCTCGCTCCTGCGTGTCCGCTCGCTCATTTGTGTATGACATGCTACCATTAGAGGCGAGCGGTCGTGTATAGTTTGACATTGCGTTACTTCCTTTTTAGAACCACTAGCGGTCTGGCACAGTTTATTTGGCGATTCGCCGCGTACCGCTAGATGAAGATAGCCTGGGGGTAAATGCGGCTAATGTGCAAAGCAATGCTAAACCGACAAAGCTAGTCGTGGTTGCCCCCGCAACTTTCCATACGCGCCCTGCGGCTGGCTCTTCCCGTAGTAGCCGTCCCATATGCTGTAGAGCCATCAGTCCTTGACGCATATCCGCCTTACTTTGACCATTTGAGCGTGCATGGAAATGGTAGGGAACTTCGATGATTTTTCGCCATGAGCAACGAATCAAAATCTCCAGAAGAATCTTGTAGCCTACTGGCCGCAACGTAACATTGTCCAGCAGCGAGCGCCGAAACAGGAAGAAGCCGCCCAAAGGATCAGAGATGCCCAGCAATTTCTCTGGGAAGAGCAACTTGGCCGTCCACTTGAAACCCTGCGAGATGAGGAGACGCCCGACCCCATCAAGGCCTTCATAGCTGCCGCCGCGTCTATAGCGGGTTGCCAGCACCATATCCGCATCCTCTGTGATTGCTTGCTCATAAAGTACGCGCAACTGTATAGGAGGATGTTGGAGGTCAGCGTCGATGACGGCGACATACTTTGCGCGTGCCAGCTTCATGCCCTGCTCGACTGCCGTGGCTAATCCTCCGTGGCGCTCGCTACCTGGCAGGCGATGCTGAGTGCGGATGTGCAAGAGAGCTGAATTCATCGCCTGTGCGTGATTGCTAATAA
Source organism: uncultured Chloroflexia bacterium (assembly GCA_963850365.1). GTDB lineage: Bacteria > Chloroflexota > Ktedonobacteria > Ktedonobacterales > Ktedonobacteraceae > Dictyobacter. Next base: position 13,079 of record CAWKKX010000024.1, on the reverse strand, counting down.
TAAGGGGCGTATCGTCATCGCTATCATCGACAAAAATTACTTCTACGCTGATTCCCCGCAGTGCATCTTCTATTGCAAGTAGAAGAGGTTGAATGTTATCTCGTTCGTTGCGTGTGGGAATAACAACACTTAGATCATAGGATGCTGTGTGGGAGAATACCGGTTGCGCAGCGCTTTTAGCTGGTAAATTGTATTCTGTGCCATCGACTAACGCGGATGCATTCACAGTTTGTTTTTGCATGTTAAACCTCAATTTAGTCTAATTGCCATACAAGCGTATAATATACTTGCGTTGGTTCCTCTGCCATGAGGCTCACCAGTCGTCTGTACCATTCGTCGTTTTTAAGTTCCTGAACTGCTGCTTGCGCTACCTCTTCGTCAGCGAATTGCTCAATTGAGATAAAATCGTGCTGTGTATCTACATTTCTAAGCAACTTCCAGGAATGATATTCTCCATCTGTATCGGATCTCTTCCGGCCATGGTGCCAATCTTCGTGCAGGGCGATAATCGCATCTTCCTCGCCATCTTTGGCGCGGTATGTTGTAACGATCACAAACATTGTGTCTATTTTCCTTCCTCCGCCTATCGTCAGGCTTACATGCTAGAACTGGTTGGAGGGAGGGGCTCGCATGTCCAGAAGCTTGACCTCTTGTAAGAAGTATAGTTGCCAACGCCCTTTTGCACATCGGAGAAACTTCTCATCTTTGCCGACACTTTTGTGAGGGTCGGGACGCGATTTTGTATGAGCATAATTACCCAATACGATAAATGTGGGGACTGGGAGCGGGCGAGAATGTGCGCTACGGTCGGGCGCTGTGGCTGTTCTACTGTCTTGAGCTGATATGGGAAGAAGTACCCATTATTTGTTAGAGAGAAGAGGCTGCCTCCTGATTTAAGCAGAAAAGCCGTTCAATCTAGTGAGATCGATATTTCCCAATGGAAGTAGGTTAAGCTTCAGATAGCTTTTTTCGCATCAAAGCTACTAAAACGAGGGTGATAAAAACAAACGGTGCAATCACTGAAAAGAAGATGATCGTGATGAGGAAATTGCCGGGTCTGGGAGGAGGCATGCCTGGTAATTGCGGTGGCGGGTTCAGTTTGAGTGATGGAGTCATGTGATGCCAATAAAAGATTTCGAGCGAGATCCCTATCCAGCTCAGAACCCAAATAAGGCCGCTTATCCATGTCGCGATTCGTAAATTTCTCTTTTTTTTCTTCATACGGATACTCTTTTCTCAGGAAATGAGAACTTCGTCATACATTTGCGGGAATGCTCCTGATAGATACTCCTCCTCCTAATTGTATCACCAAGCCGAGACTGGATCAGCAAGCAGGCACCCTTAATGTGAGGATGAGCTCGCGGCGTCCGTTTCCTCGCCTCTTGACCACCTTCCCATGCAATACGTCTCTTCACTAGATTCACCATCAAATCTCTAAGCGCACATTAACCATGAGAATGATGGTATTCTGCCCGCTCTTTTATTTTTATCGTTTTTAACTATTAAATATGTCTTTCCTCAGCTTTGTTTCTCTGCACAAAAAAGTCATCAATACAAGCCCGGATGGGAAAGATCTCAGATGTAGACGCCGCACTGCTAGAGGGAGATGACGAGGATCTTTTGTCACAAGCCCAGACGGGAAGCGATGATCATTCAGACAGATAAAAAGCATAGACTTGCCTATTGGCAAATGGACGCATCAAGCCCAGACGGGAAGCGACGATCATTCAGACACTATTGGCTAAAGCCCTAGGTCCCTATCTATGAGCGCATCAAGCCCAGACGGGAAGCGACGATCATTCAGACCGAGGAATACTATATCCAGGATGGCTGGATTAATGAGCATCAAGCCCAGACGGGAAGCGACGATCATTCAGACGATTATGTTGTTGGTTGGGACATTGCGAAATATCAGGCATCAAGCCCAGACGGGAAGCGACGATCATTCAGACTGGTGATATGGGACCTGCAGCACAAGCACTCATTGAGGCATCAAGCCCAGACGGGAAGCGACGATCATTCAGACAACCCGGGTTCATGATCCTTATTAGCAACCTGAAAAGCATCAAGCCCAGACGGGAAGCGACGATCATTCAGACTTATAAAACGGCCCCTGGTACCACGCATGTATCTCAGCATCAAGCCCAGACGGGAAGCGACGATCATTCAGACTTCCAAATAGATGGGCGCAATTTTGTCGTACTACAAGGCATCAAGCCCAGACGGGAAGCGACGATCATTCAGACTGAATTACCGAAACCCCGCGGTCGTGGCATATATGCATCAAGCCCAGACGGGAAGCGACAGTCCTTTAGACCATGCTGCACTGCTCGGTATCACCTCTAAAATGGGGCATCAAGCCCTCACGGGAAGCGACAGTCCTTTAGACACCTCATGTGCAATCAATTGAAGGTGACCAGAAAATGCATCAAGCCCTCACGGGAAGCGACAGTCCTTTAGACCATACCTACTGCTCATCTGTCTTTGTTGTACATTCCTGCATCAAGCCCTCACGGGAAGCGACAGTCCTTTAGACCTCTATTGTATAGTATTTGGCGGGTTGCTCATAATCGCATCAAGCCCTCACGGGAAGCGACAGTCCTTTAGACCGTGTGACCAGTTTATTCGTAGACATTACCACCAATGCATCAAGCCCTCACGGGAAGCGACAGTCCTTTAGACTGAAGAAATGCTTGCGTACATGGCAGCATATCCCGACGCATCAAGCCCTCACGGGAGGATCGAAACTAATTCATGTATGGAAAAGGCGTTTTCCCTCTCCTATTTGTTTACAGCGTCTTCCATCCATACTGTCGAAAGTAATTCATAGCTCGAAATTCCTTTGTCCATCTTGAATGTTTTCCCCTTCTTCTAAAAAAAGATATCCTCCTCTCTTTCTTCACAGCATCTTCCATTCATACTGCCAAAAGTAATTCATACCTCGAATCATCTTTCTACCATGAAGAGATTGTTCACACCTCTTGACAAAGAAGAGACTCCTTCTGCAGAGTATTCATAACAACCTTTACTCATAGACACACAAAAGGAGTTCGTCGTTATGATACCTGCTTCTGATCTCTTTGACCAGTCTCTCATCACTGCTCTGCTCGACCATGATCCCGTTGTTCTTGGCTATCGCGCGTTATTTGCCCTCTTCGATTGGACCGTCGTTGATGCATGGCAAGCACAACAGTCTGATCGTGGTCGTCCGGGTCATCCCATCAGCGCCTACCTTAAAGCATTTTTGGTTCGCCTCAACGAAGGCATCACCACCGCCAGTCAGTTGCGACGCTTTTTGATCAAACATCCTCTCCTGGTCATCGACCTCGGCTTCGATCTTGAGCTCGATCCTTCTGCGATCTATGGGATCAATTGCGAAAAGACTATCCCCACCGACGTCTGGCTACGAGCCAGATTACGCACCCTCGATCCAGACCTCTTGCGCAGCTTGCTTTCTGCAACCGTGACCGCATTGCAGCAGGAGATTCCTGGCCTGGGCGACATCGTGGCATTCGATGTGAAACATATCTATGCATGGGTAAAAGAAAACAATCCACGTGTTTACGTCAAAGACCGGTATGACAAGACACGCCAACCAGCCGGTGATCCCGACTGCAGGTTAGGCGTGAAGCGTAGCACCAACCAGGAGCAAGCTGATGGATCAGTCAAAGAGAAAAAAGAATACATCTGGGGATACGGCTCTGGCGTTGCAGCCGCCACCACGCCCGATTATGGCGATGTGGTCATCGCTGAGTATACCCAACCATTTAACGAAACTGATGTGATGTACTATCGTCCATTGTATGAGCGAACTGTGCTTGCCCTTCATCGATTCCCCACCCATACCACCGCTGATGCGGCTTTTGATGCATGGTACGTCTATGATGATATGGCTCGACACGGAGGAATCGCTGCTGTCCCGCTCAATCAGCACGGAAAACGTGTCTATGCCCAGGATGACGGCACCTGGCCGTTATGCGAGAAAGGGCTCAAGATGCATCCCACCTATCAATTTGATCACTCTTACGGCTATCGTGCACAATTCTATCGTTGCCCACTGTTTTTCCCGACCAAGCAGGAACAAGCAACCTGCGACAACCCACGCTTCAGCAGCGCAAAAGGCTGTACCAAGCACGTCAACGTCGAAGCCGGTGGACTCCAACGCATCAGTCTTGATCGTGATGGCCCGCTCTACAAAGCTGTCTACACTCAGAGGACGAGCTGTGAACGCATGAATAGTCAAGCCAAAGAACTCGGTATCGAGCGACCAAAAGTACGGAATATTCGATCTGTTAGAAATCTCAATACACTCACCTATTTACTTATAAATGTACGTGCACTCGAACGGGCAAAATCGATTAATAAAGGAATTCTACCTATGAATTAGTTTCGACCCTCAGACGGGAAGCGACGATCATTCAGACGGACCCCTCTATAGAATAGCACAGCAAGCCGCTCCACACAAGCATTTCCGAGCGTCTCTTTTTTTGGTGGCATTTTTTGTATTCCAAATAGGTCATATCCTGCCCTCTATCTACCTCCAGCCGCCTGTGGAGTGCCCCGAGTGTCTCAGCTCAAAGCCACATCGGCTGGAGACCCTCGGAAAGCTCATCCATTTATACGCGAGAGCCGTTCGTTGGCTAACAGTAATCCAATCCTTCCCCTCCCGGCATTTTGCTTGTTTGCTTGCTTGTTCACATTCAAGAGAACCAACGTTTACTGGCACAACGACTTGAGCGTTGAGAAACCAGCGAAGGCGAACCAATTATGCCTTGCTGGAGGGCCTGCCAGGTCGCTTGGGAGGGGGAAGAGCCTCCAGGTCGGCATGTAAAAAGAGCAAATCCTTTCCACGTGTGTGTAATTCTCGTGTACGCTCCGTCAAGACTCCCCCAACAAAGAGAAATGCTCGCAGGCGCTTTTGCTTGATCAGTTGCTGGATACTGTCTATACTAAACGGTCTGCCAAAGCGTGCAGAGAGGATAGCCGAAATAACTAGATAGCGATATGCTACTATTTCAATCCTTTCGTTTTAGCGAGAACTATATTACCAGGATGAATTATCCGGCACTTCCAAAGAAAAGTTAAGGTTTTTAAGATTAAACTTTGGATGTGTCGGGCAATTGCCCGGCTAGCTTCTCCTCACCTCGTACCAGATCATAATATTTCTAACAAATATCTATCCACCACTCTTGCCCTTACCCTTGCCATTGCCGTTATTACCCTTGCCGTTGCCGTTGCCATTACCCTTGCCATTACCATTATTACCGTTACCATTGCCATTGCCATTGCCATTGCCATCATCTGAGGTTTGTGTAGAAGTAGCGGTAGGAGCGACAGTTGGACTAGAGGTTGTATCGGGCGTTGTAGAGGTTGTATCGGGCGTTGTAGAGGTTGTAGGCGTATCGGTAGGACTAATGCTTGTATCGGGCGTGGGGGTCGTAGGAGTCGATCCGTCAGGTTGGCTGGCTGGTACAATAGTTGCTTTTGGTACATTAGGAGTGGAATTTGGGAGCGGCATATGTACTGCGGGGCCAGCGCTTCTCGTATTTATATTATTTATCGGTGTACTGGCTGCATAGGTACCTGTATTAGTACCGATTACCCTCTGTGCTTCACCAATTGTAGCTGTAGAAGTGAGTTCGTTGTTCTGATTGATATGGATCGGTGGCTTTTGCGCGTTCATAAATTTATTGAGGTTGTACGTGACGCCGCCGCCGAGGGCCAGAAGCAGTATTACTATGATAATTGTACTCTTCAAGGTTTTTTTGTGCCAGTCAGGGATTACCTGAACGTTGTTAGATGTCAATGTGTTGCCAGGGGACGATGATGCCTGTAGTGCAGGAAGCGGATCTGGCACAATCAGTTTTTCTGAGGGGATGAAAGCGCGAACTCGTTTTTTTGTAATGGAGACTGTGGGCGGCGTCGGACTCGTCGGACCCGTCGGACCCGACATTGACTGTTTGTCGCTTGACGTGCCCACGGTGGGTGGAAGTATTTCTGGCTTTGGGGGTGCCTCGGCGTTCAGTTTAGAGGTTGTTGATGTTAGCTGTGGCAGAGCAGAAATTTTCTCTGTGTCGAACGGCTGAAATTGGTCCAATGTCCCGTCAGCCAGTCGTGTACCTGATAGTTGTCTGATGTCCGTTGGGAAGGGACTCGGTTTGTTATGGGCGTCGCTTAAAGCGGACGCGAAGTCCCCGACACTCGCGAAACGTTCGGCGGGATCTTTGGCGAGCGCCTTGAATACCACTTGTTCTATTTCAGGCTTCAGTGTTGGGTTGATTGCACACATTGATGGTGGAGACTCTAGCATATGCTGGCTTGCTACTTCAACGAATGAACCAACGAAGGGACGCTTCCCACAGAGCCATTCATAGACTACCACGCCCAGCGCATATTGATCGCTGGCAAAGCGGGGGTGGCCGCGCAATTGTTCGGGTGCCATATAGGCGACTGTTCCTTCTGCCAGATTCTCCGATGATTTGGAATGTGTCGCTTGAGCCATTATCACCAGGCCAAAATCTGTCAGTAGCACCTGATTTTTCTGCCCTAACAACATATTTGCAGGCTTGACATCGCGGTGTATCAGCTTGTTTTGGTGTGCATAATCCAGGGCCGACGCGATTTGTTGGGCGTACATGATGACGAGGTCAATCGGTAAACGAGCGCCTTTAGGGTGGTAATCGCGTAACGAACCCCGCGCTGCGTAGCTCATAATTAAGAATGGATACCCATTTTCAATGCCAAATTCGAATAGGCGAACAATATTTGGGTGTTCCAATTGTGCAATTGCGCGTGCTTCATTTAAAATATCGGGCCGATCAGCGTTATCTGCACGGATATGGAGAATTTTTACGGCCGCCAATGTCTTAAGATAAATATGCTCTCCCAGATAGACATCCGCAAAACCACCCTGACCAATTAACCGTAGGAGATGGTAACTACTTACTTTTTGTCCTGTACGATCATTATTACTGTTCGACATACTTTTGTTTTACCTACATTGAAATGCTGTCTTCTCCTACTATAATAGAAAGAAATATGTATCCCTGGATATCCGGGTAATGTGCTTTACTCCCTAAAATCAGTGTTTCAATGCTGGACACAATGAATTATGATCAGGTGAGCCAATCCAAAATATAGAGGGCAGACTATATTTTTACTGTTCCCTCATTCTAACATTTTTTTAGCACCTTATGTAAAAGCGTGACAAAAGTAATGATATACGTAAATTGTGTTTTGTGCTAGCTTTATATATAGATAAATTATTATTAATATAGATAGATGTGTGATCGACAAAATTCGCTAATAAGTATATGCGATATATAATATCATAAACTTCGTCCAGCATGACACACGTTGCGAGACGGTGCAATCAAGTTTGATAGAGCATCTGGAAGGAGGTCTACTGGACCTGATATTTATCCTGATGATGTCGTCAATTCTATCGTCATAGATGAGAAATTTCACATTTATTTCCAATATTGTTTTAATGTGTCGCTGCTATTCTATATGTATGAGACGTATGAAACGGGAATTTGGATGGATGCATGGATGGGTGAATAGGAAGGGAGGGAGGGAATGAGTGTGTAAACATTTATGTTTTTCGTGTGATAGAAGGGAAGTGTTGTTGTGTTGGGGAAATTGTGATGGAATAGTATACTATTAAAATAGAGAATATGGGATATAAGATAGTAAGATAGAGCGATAATAGCCCATTAGAATTATTGGCTGGCGCTAGAAAAAGGAGTAGACCGCCCAATGCATATTCTTGTAGTGGAAGACGAGCAACGCCTGGCACTTTTGCTCCGCCGCGTCCTATTAGAGGAGCGGCATACCGTTGATATGGCGCACGATGGACATAAGGGCCTTGATCTGGCGTTGAGTGGTACCTATGATGTTGTGATTCTGGATGTTATGCTGCCAGGTCTTGATGGGGTAGAGATCTGCCGCCAGATGCGTGCTGAGCACATAACATCTTCTATATTGATGCTCACTGCGCGTGGGTCGGTGGAGGATCGTGTGCAGGGTCTGAACGCGGGGGCAGATGACTATCTCACCAAACCCTTTGCTATGGAGGAACTGCTCGCGCGTATCAATGCTCTGTTGCGCCGCCGGGATCGTCCCTTTGATGAGCTACCGCAGCTCAGCGTGGGCGATCTTACGCTCGATCTTGTGCGCCACGAGGCACGTCGTGGCCAGCGTGTCATCGAGTTGACGGCTAAAGAATTTGCTCTTTTAGAGTACTTGATGCGTCATGCTGGCCGTGTGCTTACGCGTACGCAGATCACCGACGCCGTCTGGCGCTATGATATGGATGCGCTCTCCAATGTAGTAGATATTTATATTCACTACCTTCGTGATAAGATCGATCAGGGCTTTTCACATCCGCTTATCAAGACTGTACGGGGCGTTGGCTACAGGATTGAGGCGTGATATTGCATCATATATTATGGTATATATATAATATATAATATGTATCATGCAATTTATATAGCAGGAAAAAGAGGCACAGGGCATGAAAAGGGAACGTAAGTGGGCTGTATGGAGCCGGGCAAGGAAGTCCTCAAGAGAGCCGGGTGCGACCCTCTTTCAAGGCTTGCGTATGCGCCTGACTCTCTGGTATTGCGCGGTGCTGGGTGCGGCGCTTGTTTTTTTCTGCGTTGTGCTCTACTTTGGGGCGCAACATTTTCTTTTTGGTCCTATAAATGATAGTATTGCTGCACATGCGCATGTACGTGCAGATGAATGGCAAAAGGGTTCAATGGCTCAAGCTTGCATGCCTGCGGCTGTCCAGCCAGGTCCCTTTGATCATCCGCCATATAACATTGGTGTACAGCAAGCGATACCCGAGTTTGTTGCGTGCTACAATCAAGAGGGCGTGTTCCTCCATAATAATAAGACGGCCACGCTCCCGGCGGCGTTTCTGAATATTTCGCTGGTCAAGAAGGCTTTAACTGATGGTCTGGCAACTGATATTGTCAATGTTGGAGGCTCGACTGGGGTTGTCGATTGTTATGCATTGGCAATCCCAGATGTGCATAAAGGCGGCTATAGTGGGGTTATACTGATTAGTGAGCCTGTTAATATACAGATAGGCATTCTCTCTTTGTTGCTCGTACTCCTTTTAAGTGTGGGAGGCGTTTGCTTGCTTGGCGCAGGTCTAGGAGGACTATTCCTGGCTAATCGGGCGCTGGCACCGGCGCACCTGGCCTTTGTGCGCCAACAACGTTTTATCGCCGACGCCTCGCATGAACTACGTACTCCTCTGACACTTATGCGTGCCGATGCCGAAGTACTCTTGCGTGGTCGCGAACACATGGCAGAGGAAGATGTCGCACTACTAGAAGATATCGTGGCCGAGGTGAAGCATATGGCGTTTCTCGCTAGTAGTATGCTGACACTCGCTCGCCTGGATGCTGGTGTGCAGCATTATGAGCACGAGGTTGTGAGCCTGGATGCGCTGGCCGATAGGATTGTGCAACGTGTCACGGCCTTCGCGCAACAAAAAGAGGTCGTGGTTCGACATGAGAGTAGCGCCAATACACTGACAATTGGAGACTCAACGCTCTTAGAGCAAGCGACGTTAGTATTGTTGGACAATGCCATTAAGTATAATCGAGCAGGCGGCCAGGTGACCATCCGTACCTCTATCCGCGATGGGCGGGCGTGCCTGGAAGTGGTGGACTCTGGCATCGGCATTCCTCCTGAGCACTTACCATACTTGAGCGAACGTTTCTATCGCGTCGATAAAGCCCGTGTACGCGAGGCCGGTGGTGCGGGCCTTGGCCTCTCCATTGCCCACGGCATTGCTGTTATGCACAATGGCACTCTGACCCTGACTAGCGTGCAGGATCAAGGTACTACCGCGACCCTTTCACTACCCCTCGCTAGCATCACTTCATCACGACCCCTCACTGTATGATGCTTGAAAAGGGGGCACGGTGAAGTGGAGTATATATTTACACCACAACAATTGTCGAGCGCATGTAAGGATGGACGTTGCAGTGATAGGGGAATGAGCCAGCGGCAGTAAATGTGAAATGATAGCTGCCACCAACCGGCATATTTCCACTATCAAATGTTGTCCCGTCATCACTGGTAACCGTATGAGGGGCGGACGATACGTTCTTCCAGATGATGGTTGTGCCTGCTTTGATGGTTAGTAATCCTGGGTCGAAGCCGTAACTTCCACTGCTATTAGTGATCATTATGGTCTGCGGAGAACCCGAAACGGGCGTGGCTTGAGTCGTTGTGGGCGTGGCTGGAACAGGTGTGTTGCTTGTGCTAGCCAGCGGGGTTTGAGCGGTATCTACGGTGATCGTTGCGGCATCTGTGCTGGCTGTAGGGTTGCGCGAGCAGGCTGCGAGCAGCAGCAGGATAGCTGCCACTCCTATCAGTAGATGGAACCAGTGCTGGAGCAGATCTTTTTTTCCGGGCATTCTGTTTTCTTTCCTTCTTTTGCAAAACTTACGCAGTGAGGTACTTTCCCTCGCGAGGGAAAGTACCTCACGCTCGATATACATTTTTTATTTTTGTTGTCGTTCGCTTGCATGGGCGAGTGAGCGAGCTAGAAGGCTGGCCGTTAATTTTCTATGTCATAATATGTCAAAGAAAATTAACTGCATTTGAGCGGGCTAGAAGGTTGGCGGTGGCGGTGTCTGTCCCGTATAATCGCCGATCACATAGGATGTATAGGGTCCATTGAGCTGGTTGGGGCCATTGCCGGTTACATTGAGCGTTCCATACTGGAATTCCATTTCGGGATGAATGATGAGAACTCGGTTATTGAACTGATCCGCAATACTAATCGCCCCATTTGCCAGGAGCACTGCATTGGTCGGTAGAGGGGCCGTATTGCTCTTCTGGTCCGTATTGGTGAAGTAGGCAAAGACTACTTTTTTATCCGGCGTCACCTCTATCACGCGGCTATGAGCTGAATCGGTAATCAATGTATCGCCATTTGGGAGCCGACTGGCAAACGCTGCGCCGCTGAGCCCCTGATCATATTGCCACACTATGCTTCCAGCGCGTGTAACCTCGATGATGCGGTTGTTATTCTCGTCTGCGATCAGGATATCCCCGTTGGGTAGCAGCTCGGCACTGTTGGGATTATTAAGTGCGCCAGGGCTATCCTTGGGGCCGTATGTCCAGATGATCTGTTTGCTGGCCTTGTCGATTTCGATGACACGATTATTACCCTGATCAACGACCATAATATTGTGGTTAGGTAGCTGGATGGCAAAGACGGGCGCATTTAAACTCGTTAGCGCCAGAGCCAGAGACGCCAGCCTGCCCGTATTGCCACACAATTTTGCCTTGCTGATCGACGATGATGACGCGGTTATCCACACAACCTTTGGGTAAACTTGCAGAGCCCGCAGGAATGCCCGTGCCTGCCGCCAGCGTCAAGCCTCCGCTCAAGCGTTCCGCGTCGTTGAGACCGATAATTGTACCGGGGCCAGGATTACAAAGCGTCGGTTTGCCGGAGCCAAAGGTCCATACGATGTGCCCGCTGTGATCCATTTCAACGATGCGGTTGTTGAATTGGTCCGAGATGAGTATGTTGCCAGGCGCATTAAAGCGCGGACCTGAGGGTGCTGACTGCGTTGCCTGCGTAGCATCCGAGCAACTACTGGCAAGCGTCACCAGCAAAACGCCAACAACGATAAGGAAAAGATGTCTTTGGACTGCCATAGGAAATACCCTCCTGCTTTACCACTCATTACGAATACTTCTTTCTTTGCCACTCATTACGAATACTTTAGAGTTAATGCCTCACCAGCGTTTCTCGCGCTGCGGTCTGTCTACAAGTGGTCATGATGCCTTGTCCTACGGATGAGTCGCGACAAAATAATTTAGTGCTATATAACTACTTCGTAGACAGATACGTCAGAGAGTTACAGTACAAATATGCCATGCTACTCTCCTTGACAGTGCGCTGCAAGATCGGGTATATTATTGGTATGCAAACTTTATGGTCGGGAGATTGAAGGCGTGGAATTTTCTGAATGCCCTGGATTGCTTATTACTAAGTTGGCCCATATTATCATACTGGATATGGATCGCAAGTTAAAAGTACATGGCTTGACCATGTCACAGTGGGCAGTGCTCAAGCCACTCTGGCAACAGGAGGGGAGATCACAGGTGGAGTTGCAAGAGCTGCTTGGCCTGGATGGAGCTACAATCACAGGACTGGTTCAGCGTATGACCCACCTGGGGCTTGTCCAACGCAGCCCCGATGTTCTTGATAAGCGGGTGCAGCGCGTGTTTCTTACTGAGCGGGGACGAGCCCTTGAACAGGTTACATTGGGTCTTGAAGATGAGGTAATTGCAAGTGCATTTGCAGATTTTTCTGCCGACGAACGTACTTTTTTTATTCGCTTGCTTACACGTGCGTTGCAGAACTGCGAAGGGAGAAAGTAAGCGCGCTCTTTTTGTTTTCCGAAAATAAATTTGCATGCCAACTAAATTGTCGATAGGTTTATGACAGGTCTAGACGTACAAATTACAAATACAGAGAGATACAGAGACGCTGTACATGCCTATCTATAGCCTTTCACGATGGAGAAGAAAGCGTTATGAAAATTGATATAGGTGCAGTATTCGCGGGCAAGCTAAGCTTTGCTGACGCCGTACGCGACGTGCGACATGCCGATTTGTATACTATGCTTGATGAACTTTTTGCTGACATTGCGCAGATACTGGCTGGAGCGACTGATGCTGCGGTCGTCTTTGTGCCTCGTGATCCTGTTGCCAGCGATCAAAGTGAGCAGGGCTGGACGATAGGTCATGTCGTTGCCCATGTGACTGCAGGTGCGGAAGAGGCTGCTGCGGTTGCAGCTATGCTGGCTCGTGGTGTGCCCGTTGAAGGACGTCTGCGCTATGAGGTGCCGTGGGAAGAGCTCTCTACATCTCAGAAGGTACAGGCACGCCTGCAGGAGAGCCAGCGTATGTGCCATGCGTTCCTTGATGCGTGGCCCGACGAACCTCATCTTGACCTGACCGTGACCCGCGTACCTGGTCTTTTGCCCGATGAATGCAATTGGCCTGGGTGCTTTGAGCATCGGACACGGTCTGTC
>CAWKKX010000023.1:0-94086 GCA_963850365.1 uncultured Chloroflexia bacterium | reverse complement strand
TGTATGAGTGTGGGAGTATTGGGAGAGCGAAGGTACAAGAAATCTTATACCTGGATTTATATAATTGGTCTAGAAAAGCATTTGTCTTATACCAGTCTTACAATTCACTTCAGCGGAAAAGCCGGGCATGAAATTATCACAAGAAATTATTGTATGAGTCCAGGAATGTTTCAGCGTCGTATTAAAAGCGGTAGAAGAATAGGAGAACATTTCTATTCATGTTGTATGTAGGAATAATATAGTTCATCAAAAGGATTAACACATGGCAGTAGTTACAGATTGGGGCGCAGCTGTGTTAACATCGCTGGCCGGAGCTCTAGCGCTGATCTTTTCCTTTGTACCCAAGCTGCTCGGCTTTCTGATCATCCTGTTAATTGGATGGCTTATTGCAACAGCACTGGAAAAAGCCGTAACATTCTTATTGCGTAAAGTTGGCTTTGATCGACTGGGAGATCGCATTGGCCTCACACGGTTAGAGGCACAAATGAACGTCAAGATGGATGCGGCAGGGGTTCTAGGGCGTCTTGTATTCTGGTTTGTTTTCCTGATATTCCTCGTACCAGCAGTAGACGCACTGGGATTAACAAGCGTAAGCGCACTTTTGGGCCAGATTATTGGTTACCTGCCCAACGTCTTTGTCGCCATCCTCGTGCTCTTCCTGGGAACGCTGGCTGCAACCTTCGTTGCCGATATCATCCGTGGAGCGACCGCGAGTAGTAGAGTGGGCAACCCGAACATCTTTGCTAACATTGCCCGCTATGCCATTCTCGGTTTTGCGGTTTTGATCGCGCTTGAGCAGTTGCAGATTGCAACCGCACTCTTGAACATTCTATTCACCGCAATCGTAGGTGCGGCAGCCCTGGCGGCTGGCCTGGCTTTCGGCCTTGGTGGACAAGAAACCGCCCGTAAGTACCTCAATCGTGCCGATGCTTCGGTTACTACGGCCGCCGTACAGGTGCAGGCGCAAGAGGATGTGGATCGAACAAGAGCGTTCTCGCAGACCACACCCGAACTCAATCGCTAGCTAACGATGACTCGATCTATAAGCATAACATGACAATAAAGGTGAGAGCAGTATTACTGCTCTCACCTTTATTGGGCGAGGGCAAATCCTTGTGGCACTCACTCCAACGAAATTGTCTAGAAAGTTCGAAGAGGCCAGGTGACGCAAGAATGAAAAGAGATCGCAGCCTCGATCTCCCACATGAATGTACTCACTGGAAGCTGTACATCAGAAAGCTCCTTCTTGACTTTCGTGCTCCAATTGGTATAATAATAGGACAATCATATTATTTATTTGGTATCAAAAGAGGATTGTTGTTAGGAGCATAGATTGGCTGGTGAGAAGAGAGACGCCGTGTATGTGCCAATTCAGTCGGCGAAAGTGTTTGAACGGGTCGCAGAGCAGATTGAGAAGCGTATTTTGAATGGTGAGCTATCCCTGGGTGATCGCTTACCAACCGAGCGCGAATTAGCTGAACAGTTTAAAGTGAGTCGTACAGCAGTACGGGAAGCTATGAAGATTCTGGCACAAAAGGGGCTGGTGGATATGCGTCCCGGTCGAGGTACAATTGTTATCGATGGTGCACGTGAGGCCATGGAGAATTCGTTTGGCCTGCTCATGAAAATGAAGATTGGTGAGGTGGGGGGATCGGGCGGCTTGAATGGGTCAGATAATCTGGTTGAGGTGCGCACAATTCTTGAGACTGAGATTGCCGCTCTGGCCGCCGCACGTGCGACCGAAAAAGATATCGCGGCCATGCGCGAGGCGATACGGGTGATGGATGAAAGTCTGGATAATGCCGATACATTTATTACAGCCGATAATAGTTTTCACGAAGCTCTAGCACAAGGCACACAGAATACACTTATTCTTATACTGCTCAACTCGATTGTGAATTTGCTGAGCCAGCAGCGTAAACAGATATTTGAGGTTGAAGGCGGTCCCCAGCGTGGGCAAATTCATCATCGCCGTATTCTTGAGAGCATTGTCAGGCGCGATCCAGAGGCGGCACGCGCTGCTATGAGGGCGCACCTGCTACAAGTACGCGACGATGTCGGTGCCGCGCAAAATAAAGACGTTTTTTAGTTCGTCCGGTTGGAGGCAATGATTGATGGCTAACCTTGGATTTGTCGGGCTAGGAGCTATGGGTGGCCGTATAACCAGGCGTTTGCTTGCTGCAGGCCATACCGTTACAGGCTATAACCGCACAAAGGCAAAAGCACAGTGGCTCTTGGATGCGGGCATGCGTTGGGGCGATTCACCACGAGCAGTGGCGGCAGCTGCGGACGTGGTGTTCACTATGGTCACCAACACAAACGCTTTGCATACAGTATTTGATGGGTCTGACGGTATATTGGCAGGTCTGGATGCGAATAAAGTATTTGTAGATATGAGTACCGTCAATCCCGCCGCCTCGCGTGATCTCGCTTCTAGAGTGGCGGCAAAGGGTGCACATATGCTTGATGTGCCTGTATCCGGTAGCGTGCTCACGCTTGAGCAGGGCAACCTCTCTTTGATGGTCGGGGGCGACGAGTCTGTCTTTGCACAGGTCAAGCCTGTTTTACTGGCTATTGGGCCAAAAGTCAACTATGTCGGCAAAAATGGACAGGCAGCCTTAATGAAGATTGCCATCAATCTCAATCTGCAAGTGCAGCTCGTAGCTTTTTGCGAAGGACTTTTTCTTGCGGTTAAGGGCGGCGTTCCGGTTGAGACGGCGCTTGAGGTTATGCTCAATAGCGCGATTGCTTCGCCCTCGTTGAAGTATCGCACCCAGTTCATCCTCAATATGCCGGAGGAGGCCTGGTTTAATGTCAATATGATGCAGAAGGATATGTTGCTGGCCGAAGAATTGGGTCGCGAACTGGACGTTGCATTGCCAACAACTGCCCTTACAAATCAACTGCTCACGGCGGCCCGTGCGATGGGATTGGCGGAGCAAGATTTCGCGATTGTGTATAAGGTTCTGGCCCAGATGTCAGGCGTAGATCTGTAACTTCTCTGGAGAAGCAAACCCATGGTACAACCTGAAACCTCTAAGCTTAGCAATACAGAGCCGTTAGCCGGGGATGGTGCGCTCTGGCTGCTTATGTATGAGCAGATGCTGAAGATCCGTCTTTTTGAAGAGCATGTGAACCAATTGTATCTTACGGCCAGGATGCCTGGCCTTGCTCACCTGTATATTGGAGAAGAGGCGATTGCCGTTGGTGTATGCCAGGCGCTACAACGTGATGACTATATCACCAGTACGCATCGTGGGCATGGACACTGCCTGGCAAAAGGAGCTTCAGTTGACCGGATGTTCGCTGAACTGCTGGGTAAAGATGCTGGCTACTGTCATGGTAAGGGCGGCTCTATGCATATCGCGGACCAGGATACGGGTAACCTGGGTGCCAATGCGATTGTGGGAGGGAGCGCCGGTATTGCGACCGGCTCGGCAATGTCCAGCAAGATGCTGGGCAATAATCGGGTAACGGTCTGCTTCTTTGGCGATGGGGCGCTGGGACAGGGTATGTTGTACGAAGTGATGAATATGGCCTCATTGTGGAAATTACCGATTATTTACGTATGCGAAAACAACCTGTATAACGAATATACACACTATTCCGAGACAACTGCCGGCGAGATAAATGCCAGGGCCAAAGCCTTTGGCTTGCAGACGGAACAAGTGGATGGTCAGGATGTACGCGTTGTGTATGAAGCCGCGTCACGCCTGGTTGAACGCGCTCGTCGGGGTGAGGGACCGAGCTTCCTGCTGTGTGACACCTACCGTCACATGGGCCATCATGTTGGTGATATCCAACGTGCCTATTATCGCTCCAAAGAAGAGGAAGAGCACTGGAAGACGCAGCGTGACCCCCTGCAACTCCTGGTGAACTGGCTGCGAGAACAGGGAATAGCGGATAATAAGACATTGCAGCAGATCGAACAACGTGTGCAAAAAGAAGTGGAAGCGGGAGAACAATTCGCGCTCGATGCTCCTTATCCAGACCTGAGTGAGGTAGATAAAGATGTCTATGCTTGATACAACAGCCAGAAATGTCGAGAAGGATGTGCGTGTAATAACGTTTGGTCAGGCCATTCGTGAGGCTTTAGCCGAAGAGATGCGCCGTGATCCACGTGTCTTTATCATGGGCGAGGATGTAGCCGAAGCTGGCACGCCGTTCAAAGTGCTCTCCGGCCTGGTTGAAGAGTTTGGAACCGCACGCGTGATCGATACGCCCATCTCCGAAGCCGGGATTACCGGTCTGGGCATCGGTGGGGCAATGGCCGGCATGCGTCCCATTGTCGATATTATGTTTGGCGACTTTATCGCGCTTGCAATGGATCAGATTGTAAACCAGGCCGCCAAAGTCCACTATATGTCCGGTGGCAAGCTCAAGGTGCCGCTGGTCGTACGCACCACGATGGGGGCCACGCGGCGTACCGCAGCTCAACACAGTCAGAGTTTGCACGCCTGGGTCAGCCATGTGCCCGGCCTGAAAGTCGTCTTGCCCTCAACACCCTATGATGCAAAAGGACTGCTGAAAACGGCGATCCGCGACGAAAATCCAGTCATATTTTTCGAAGATAAAATGATGTACCAGCTCAAGGGACCGGTGCCAGCTGAGGATTATACCATCCCCTTCGGCGTGGCCGATATTAAACGTGCTGGAAGCGATATCACGCTTGTCGCAACGAGCAGCATGGTACAGATTGCACTGGAGGCAGCAGAGCAACTAGCGGCAATTGGGATCAGCGCCGAAGTAGTTGACCCACGCACCATGTTCCCACTTGATAAGCAGACGTTAATAGAATCCGCAAAAAGAACGAGTCGTGCAATTGTCATCGATGAAGGCTACGAACGCTATGGCGTGACCGCAGAGATCGCAGCCGTGATCGCCGATGGAGCGTTTTATTATCTTGATGCTCCTGTCAAGCGTATAGGCGCGATGGATGTGCCGGTACCGTTCTCGCCCGTCCTGGAAGATCTGACCGTACCAACTGCGAGCTCCGTACTTGAGGTTGCCAAAACACTTTGTGGGCGTGTCTAACGTTTCGTTCGAAGGAGAAAACTATGGCGATCAGAACATATGGCTTGATGGGTGTTGACTGGGAAGAGCGCGTAAATTTTGAACGGCTACGTACAGAGCGCCTCACGCGCATCAAGAAGCTCCTGAAAGAGTCGGAGATGGGGGCCTTGCTCTGCTTCGATATGAACAATATACGTTATATTACCGCAACCCATATCGGCACCTGGGCAATGGATAAGCTCGCACGCTTCTCATTGCTGCCCCAGAACGACGAGCCGATCATGTGGGATTTTGGCTCGGCTGCCCGTCATCACCAATTGTATTCGCCCTGGCTGGGCGAGCGCTCACGTGCCGGCATCTCTACCCAACGTGGCGCAATGTCGCCTGAATCCGGGCGAGCCGAAGATGTCGCCAGAAAGATTCGTATCGAACTGGAAGAGCGTGGCTTGCTTGGCTCCCCGCTGGGAGTGGATGTCGTCGAGCTGCCCGTGCTCTTCGCTTTACAGGCCGAGGGCATCAAAGTCGTCGATGGGCAGCAGCTCATGCAGCAGGCTCGCTTGCTCAAAACACAGGATGAGATTACACTGCTAGCAACCGCTTGCATGATGGTAGATGCGGCCTACGATGAGCTGTATCGTGCCCTCAGACCTGGTCTACGCGAAAACGAATGTGTGGGCCTGGTCAGCAAAGTGCTCTATGATCTGGGTTCAGAGCATGTTGAAGGTGTCAACGCAATTTCGGGCGAACGTTGCAGCCCCCACCCCCACGTCTACACCGACCGAGCTTTACGACCCGGCGACCCGGCCTATTTCGATATATTGCATAGCTACAATGGCTATCGCACCTGTTATTACCGTACGTTTGCCGTGGGTAGCGCCTCCCATGCCCAGGTCGATGCCTACAAACATTGCCGGGACATCCTCGATAGGGCTATCAACGCAATTCGGCCAGGAGTCACCACCGCCGATATCGTCAAGCTATGGCCGAAAGCGCAAGAGTTTGGTTTCCCCAATGAAGAGGCCGCGTTTGCGCTCCAATATGGTCATGGCGTTGGCCTCTCCATCTGGGAAAAACCGATTTTCAGCCGCCTGGTCTCGCTCGACCATCCAGAAGTAATCGAAGAGGGGATGGTCTTTGCCCTTGAGACGTTCTGGCCGGCGTCCGATGGCTGGTCTGCGGCACGTATCGAGGAGCAACTGATCGTCACGAAAGACGGCTGCGAAGTCATTACGCGTTTTCCCGCAGAAAAATTACTGGTGGCAGGTGTGCGCTATTATACCGTTGAAGGGCCGTTGCCGACAACACGCGACACACAATCACATTTGAATGCAGAGGCGCAATAAAAGGTGATATACTACAAATAGTGATAAAAGGGATGAAGATGGCATGGCGGAGCAAGTCACTTTTCCCATATTTTGACAGGAGGCTGATGATGCCTACAAATGTCATCTTACCAGCGTTGGGGATGTCGCAGGATACCGGCAAGATTGTGCAGTGGCTCAAGGCGGAGGGTGAGCATGTGGTGAAAGGGGAGCCTCTGGTGGAGATCGAGACCGATAAAGCGACCGTGGAGATTGAGGCGAGCACCGATGGCGTGCTTGCTCGCATCTCAGTTGCTGCAGGAGACGAGGTGCCAGTAGGGCAAGTAATTGCCCTTATTCTCTCTGCTAGCGAAGCAGTAGCGAAAGATGAAGCCTCTGGCGCAAGGCAGGCCAATAATCCGCTCCCCGCATTGACAGAGCCAGCGCCCTCGTTAGAGACGAAGTCACCGCCTGTGACCGGAGTCAGCGCCCTGGCCTCACGGATAGCAGCCGAGCGTAATGTAGATTTGAGCCTGGTAAAACCGTCGGGGAAACGGATTCAAAAGGCGGATGTCCTGACATATCTTCAGAAGCAGGAAGCTACTACAAAAAGTGCTGGTGCGGCTACAGTTTCTAATACTTCTGCTGGCGCAATTACTCATCGCCTGGTGCTGGCCTCGCCCAGGGCGCGTCGTCTGGCAGCTGCGGAGGGGAAAGATCTGGCAACCATTAAGGGGAGCGGCCCCGATGGTGCAGTGTTAGCGGCAGACGTGCTGGCAGCGGATGTACAACCTTCTCTTCCTCTTATCATCAAAGAGACTGCCGAGTTTGTTCCGCAAGCTGAGGAGATGGCTGCGCTAACTAATGGGGCCAGCGATCCAGCACTGAGTACAATCTGGCGCATCATGGCGGAGCGCACCACGCAGAGTTGGACGGAGGTGCCGCACTTTTATCTTATGCGCGAAGTCAACGTGAGTCGGCTCATAGTCTGGCGTGAGCAGATCATGAAGCAATCAGCCGTAAAAATTACCTATACTGATCTGCTCGTGAAAATTGTGGCAGCTGCTTTACGCCTGCACCCTCGCCTGAATGCATCGTGGGGTGCAGGCAAAATAAGCTTGCAACCAGAGATACATATAGGCCTGGCGGTCGCAATTGAGGATGGGTTAGTTGTCCCTGTCATCCATCGTGCGGATACGCTGAACCTGAGCGAGATTGCGCAGCAGCGTATAGAACTGGTGGCGAAGGCGCAGGCCGGTAAGCTGCGACCGCAGGAGATAAGCGGAGGCACGTTTACGATTAGCAACCTCGGCATGTACAATATCGATGCATTCAACGCTATTATCAATCAACCCCAGGCTGCTATTCTCGCCGTTGGTCGTATTGTCGAGCGCGTCGTCCCTGTGCATGGCCAGCCAGCCGTGCGGCCAATGATGGTGCTCACTCTCTCCTGTGATCATCGTGCCGTAGATGGAGCACGAGGAGCACGTTTCCTGGATAGCGTTGCAACCCTGATCGATGAGCCATTAGGACTTTTAGTGTAGCTCGCGTGGCAATATTTACTTGCGGTTGTCATGGGTGCGTGAGGAAAATGTATAATCGTAGTATGAACAATTTATAATTGAATGGGGGAAAGGAGAAATGGGACAGATTTCATTCCATCTAGATAAATAGTGTGTAGGTAGACTAGAAGTAATCATGATGGTTACTATTGTTCTGATACTCTTTATGTGGCGGGAGGCCGCGTAGCGACAACGGCTTGTCCTTGTCGTGGTGCAGCCTAGTGAGAGGCGGGTGGACGACGGCAACCAGAGGGGGCACGGCAACAACCACAAGGGATTGTCGCTACGCGGTCTCCCGCCATTTGAACTGTGTCAGAGCACTATCTTATATTTATGGAGGACAATTATGGGAGCACGCGTTGCTTTATGGAAGTTCACAGCTTTGAAGAGCGTTGGTCTATTATTTATAGCGCTTTTCATATTTAGTGCCTGTGGTGGAAGCTCCGCTACTACAACGACAAGCGATACCAATCAACCTAAAACACCCATTAAGATCGGCGTTTCGTTATCGCTTTCTGGCGACTTCTCTGCCGATGGTCTGGCCTTCCAGCAAGGATACCAGTTGTGGGCGGCTACCGTCAACAAAAACGGCGGTATACTTGGTCGCCAGGTACAACTGGACATCGTCTCCGATGCTAGCAGTACAACACAGGTTGTCACTAACTATCAAAAATTGATTACAGTTGATCATTGCGATCTAGTATTTGGCCCCTTCTCCTCTTTGTTGACAAAACCTGCATCAGTTGTTGCAAATCGCTATAAATACGCATTTATCGAAGGTGCGGGCGGCGGTCCTTCTGTCTTTACCCAGGGGTTGCATAATCTTTTCGATGTTTCTGCGCCTGTTGCAAATCTGCTGGTTAGTTTTACACAGTATATTCAATCTTTGCCAGCAGCGCAACGGCCCGCAACGGCCGCATATGCCACCCAGGATGATCCATTTACACAGCCGCAGGTGGATACCGCAAAGCAATATCTGGAGCAGGCGGGCGTCAAAACGGTTTCCTATCAGGTGTATCCCGCTGAAACCACTGACTATACCCCCATTGCACAAAAGATGGTAGCCTCAAAAGCACAGGTGATTGTAACTGGTACACTATTGCCGGATATTGTTGCCTATATTCAAGCATTCAAACAGCAGCATTATAATCCACAGGCTATCATTGCTACGGCAGGGCCGGATCAGGGCGCACAGTTTACCAAGGCCATTGGTGGTCCTGCGGCGGCCGAAGGCGTGTTCGTGCCCAATGGTGGCTGGTATCCTGCCATCAACACCTTCCAGAACGCTCAGATGGTGAAGGACTTTGTGGCGAAGTACGGTGGCACCGCTGATGCAATTAGTTCGGATGTGCCGGAGGCGTTCTCTGTGGGGCAGACATTGCAGCAGGCGGCCACAAAAGCGAACAGCATCGATAATACAAAGCTCATTGCTGAACTTCACTCAAGTGAGACCTTCCAGACGGTCCAGGGGCCTGTAAAGTTCAACGATCAGGGACAAAATATTCTTGCAACTGGCTATCTCTTCCAGTGGCAGAAAGGATCATTGGTTTCTGTTTATCCTGCATCTCAGGCCACGAATCCTCCTGAGTATCCCAAGCCAGTCTGGTCCTAGCGGTCTGATCACCTTCATCTGGCGGCTCGCCGCGTAGCGACAATCCCTTGTGGTTGCCGTCGTCCAGCCAGGTGAGAGGCGGTTCGACGACGACAACCACAAGGGTCGTCGCTACGCGGGCTCGATCAAATGAAGGCGGTCAGAGCACTAGCTTATTGTATATGCATATATGCCATGTCTGCTGCTTATAATAAGCAGCAGGCTGGCATAGCCCTTCTGCTTGTTCTTGTAAATATGCCGATCATGTTGGTACCCAGCGGCAGAAAGAGGAAGACCGTGAGCCTTATTATTGAAGCAATTGTCATTGGAATACTCACCGGAGGTGTCTATGCCTTAATGGCATCTGGGTTGACATTAGTTTTTGGAGTGATGAATATCATCAATGTTGGCCAGGGGGCGCTGGTCATTCTGGGGGCATATCTCAGCTATTTTCTGCAACAAAAATTTCATATTGATCTTTTCCTGGGATTATTTATTACGCTGCCTGTTATGTTCTTATTGGGTTTGTTGATCGAATGGTTTTTTATTCGCCCAATTAAGCGCGACCGTACCATGCTCTCTATTCTGGTCACATATGGCGTCGCACTGATTATCGAAGGGGTGCTCAATCTTATTTTTACCGCGACGAATGTGAAGCTACAGGCCTGGTATGTCACGGCATCGTTGCGCGTCGGGGACTTTTATCTTCCTTATATTTATGTATTTGGTTTCCTGCTGGCTTTAGTTCTATTGGGATCTCTGTACCTGTTGCTCTATCGCACCAAATTTGGCCATAGCATACGAGCCTCGATGGAGAATCGTACTGCTGCCGAGCTTATTGGTATTGATGTTGAGCGCGTCTCCGCGATTACGTTTGGCATTGGGATTGCGCTAGCGGCGGCCGGGGGGATGGCATTTGGTGCGACGAACGCCTTCAATGCTGGTAGCTCGTATGATCTCATCTCGCGTCTGCTGGCAATCATCATTTTTGGGGGTATGGGTAGCTTATCGGGTGCACTGATCGCGTCTTTGAGTATGCTGGTGATTGAGGACGTGACCTCGGTGCTCTGGTCGCCGGTCTGGGCCAGCACGGTCTTTTTCATCTTGCTCGTAATCATCTTGCTGATTCGTCCCCAGGGATTGTTTGGACAGGTGGAAGGAAGGAAGCAATGAAGATTTTCAAAACGGTTGGGTTACTGCTGCTGCTGCTGATTGCCTTTATATTTCCATTGCTCTTTCCCAATCCTGCTGTCACAACGATAGCGATCTTTACGCTTATCTTCGCGGCAGCCGCGACGGGTTGGAATATCTTCTCAGGCTATACGGGCTACATCTCGCTGGGCCATGCCGCCTACTTTGGATTAGGGGGCTATGCGATGGCGATTATGTGCCAGGACTGGAAGGTTCCCGGTGGGTATACTGCCTTCTTGCTTGTGCCGATTGCGGGCCTGGTGGCGGCTCTGTGCGCGGTTCCGCTGGGCTGGATTGCTCTGCGTGTACGGCGACATACCTTCGTGGTAATCACTATTGCTATGTTTTTTATTCTGCAACTATTTGCCTATAATCTACGTACTGTCACTAATGGCTCGACTGGTATGGGATTGCCCATCCCGCTCGATTGGAGTGGTGATTTCTTTAATCTTCCATTCTATTATGTGTCTCTGGCTGTGTTGCTTGTGAGCGTTGCGATTTCCTGGTGGGTGCGCAACTCCAAGTATGGCCTGGGCTTGCTGGCTGTACGCGATGACGAGGATCGGGCGCTGGGACTTGGCGTAAGGACTGGACCATCCAAACTGATCGCTTTTGTGATCTCGGCATTGATCGTGGGCATGGTCGGAGCAATCTGGGCTTACTTCATCGAGTCAATTTATCCACCTACGGGCTTTGATGCAAACTTTGATGTCGCCGTCGTTTTGATGGCTTATCTGGGAGGTCTGGGGACGCTTGGTGGCCCGATCCTGGGCGCTTTGATCCTGGAGCCCGCTCAGGCGTATTTCACCTTACAGTATGGTGAGAACGGCTATTACCTCATCATTTATGGAGCACTTTTCCTGGTGGTCATGCTATTATTGCCGCGCGGCATCATCCCAACGTTAAGCGAACGATGGATCAAATTTCAGCATACGCGTCGCCTGCAACATCCAGCGCGTAATGCTCCTGTTGCTACACTTTCCACGCCAGCGGGAGGATCTAACGATACCGGCAAGAAAGAAGGCGTCAACTTATGAGTATATTAGAGGCGCAGAACATTTCTAAAGATTTTGGCGGTATCCGTGCTCTAGATACCTGCTCTATCAGCGTCGAACCCAATTCGATTACGGGCCTGATCGGGCCTAATGGTTCGGGTAAAACCACCATGTTTAATATCATGACTGGCTACGAGCGGATCGATAGTGGACAAGTACGTTTCCGCGCACAGACGATTACCAACTCGACACCGGATAAAGTCTTTCGCCTGGGTATTGCACGAACTTTTCAGATGACGCGCATCTTTCCGCGCCTGACGGTAATGGAGAATATGCATGTCGCAGTGCAACGTAATGACTTTAAAGGCCTGCTCAGTCGTTGGAGTTCAACCCACGAGCAGAAGCGTGCCCTGGAATTGCTGGACTTTGTCGGGCTAACCGCGCTCAAAGACCAGCTTGCCGGAAGCCTATCCTTTGGGCAGAAGAAATTACTAGAATTCGCTTTTGTGTTGATCGCAGACCCGCAAGTTATTTTACTGGATGAGCCAGCAGGCGGTGTCAATCCGACGATGGTCAACTACCTTGCTGATCGCATTCACACGCTGAACCAGCAGCATGGCATAACTTTCCTTGTCGTCGAGCACAATATGGAATTTGTGATGAACCTCTGTCATAAGGTGATCGTCATGCATCGTGGTACGAAGATAGCCGAAGGGCTGCCAGAAGAAGTACGCGCAGATTCCGCCGTTCTGGAAGCTTATCTGGGAGACTAAAAAGATGCTTTTAAGATTAAACAATATCTATGCAGGCTACGATGGAAGTGATGTACTCAAAGGTGTCAGCATCGATGTGGAGCAGGGCACGACGACCTGTCTGGTGGGACCCAACGGAGCTGGCAAGTCTACTGTGTTGCGCGTACTGAGCGGACTGCTAAAGCCACGGCTGGGCGAGATCATCTTCAATGGTCAATCGCTGGTCGGGATGACGCCACGCCAGATATTAGCGTTGGGGATCGTGCAGGTGCCACAAAGCCATAGCCTGTTTGCCAGCATGACGGTGCAGCAAAATGTGCGCCTGGGGGCCTATACGCTGCGCGACTCGGCGCTGGTCGAGCGCCGCTTGCATGAAGTCGAAGAGCTGTTTCCCGTCGTCAAAGCGCGTGCACACGATAAAGCCGGCAGCCTTTCAGGTGGGCAGCAACGCCTGGTCGAGTTTGCACGCTGCCTCATGCTGAATCCGCGCGTAATCCTGCTGGATGAGCCATCGATGGGCTTAGACCCCAAGACATTCAAACAGGTAATAGAGACAATTGGAGTTATGCAGCGCGATGGTCGCACCATCCTGCTCGTCGAGCAAAACGTACGCACCGGCCTGAGCATCTCTAATATGGGCGTTGTACTGGAAAGCGGACAAGTTCGCCTGGTGGGACCGCATACAGAGATCCTGAACAATCCTGAGATTGGTCGCCTCTACCTGGGTGGAACCCTGGCGAAAAGCTGATATTCACACGCGTTCTGCGTATTCTATTTGTTTTTACACCTTGTTGCGCCGCAACAAGATGTAAGAAATAGGTTGCACTTCTCGTCATTTCATGCTATATTAATCTTGTACCCTTACCCGGAGGGTAGGGGAAGAAGAAGAGGAAAAGATACATGCGTGCAGACAAACAAGAGGTCCTGAAGCGACTCAATTATATTGACGGTCATCTAGGTGGAATTCGCAAGATGATCGAAGAGGATAAGTATTGCGTAGATATCTTGAGGCAGACGTATGCGGTGCGTAAGGCAATTGAGAAACTGGAAGGGCTCCTTGTAGAAGCTCATCTGCATACCTGCGTGCCCAATGGTATCGCCGAAGGCCAGGGTGATAAGATCATCGAAGAACTGGTCCAACTCTATAACCTGGCCGGCAATCGGTAAATATATATATACTTCACCGCAAAGATACCTTCGGCTCTGCGTCGTGCAGGACGATCCTCGTGTGGTCTGAATCCCGGTGCGCGGTCAGGTGAGACTAATAGCCGTCAACCTAAGAATTGATGAGCTTGTTGAGCGAGAAAAAGAAAGGCATGGCTACTGCATTTTTCATGCAAAACACAAAGGAACCTATAGGTGCCGATTTATCGTGCACATCCCGGCTTCAGCCGGAGGGTTCCACAAAACGTGCTTCTAGACACAAAAGTTCACCTATCTTATGTACGAGAATTACATATATCGCTCCTTTTGACGATGAGGCTGTGGAACTAGTGTGTGCTTTTCGTGCTGGAAAGACAAGGCGGATGTTTCGTGTATAAGCATGATCCGTGGTGCTCTCCGGCTGAAGCCGGGATGTGCACGATAAATCGGCACCTATAGGTTACAGGTGCTTTACGATCAAAAACGATATCTGCGTCGCATTTCTTACTCGAAATAAGCTCATCAATTCTTAGGTTGATGGCTATTGTGTGCGGTCAGGTGCGACCTTGAGCGCAAACTATTCGAATATAATAAATAAAGGAATAAATATTATGCCAGAAGTACAAGATGTCACTCTTTCCGTGCCCGACATAAGCTGTGCACACTGTGTAAGGGCTATAGATGGCGCACTGAGCGTATTGCCGGGCGTCGAATCCGTCTCCACCGACATCCCGACTAAAACCGTCCACCTGCGCTACAAAGCCGATCAACTCTCCATGCAACAGATCGAAACGGTGCTCGACGATACAGGCTATACCGTTGCTAAAGGGCCGGTTCCCACGCCTCGCACCTCCGGGAAGCCGCTTAACCTGCTCTAATTGTTTATCACATATCCGTTGCACTATTGCAAATCTTGCAATAGTGCAACGGATATGTGATAAAAAGCAGGATATCAAAATTATTTATGCTAGTTAAGTGTGTTACAGTGATATTGCTTGTAAACAGTGATAAAAAGTGTAACGCAGTGTTTTTTCGCGGGGATCGTCGAAGATAAGCGTTCCCTGCTTGTTTGTGACGTAGGCGTAGCCGACGTGGGCGGCGGGGTCAGCGAATCCGAATGAGCCACCTGATCCAGGTGCTCCGAAGGCGGCGTCACTGCTGCCAAAGTGATAGGTGGAGGTGCTGATATCAGGGTGGGCGCTGGGAAATGGCTTAAAGAAGCCAAGCGAGTAGGCTGTATCTATATGAAGAATGGCGTCGCGCCAGCTCACGACGCTGGAAGGCCTGGCTGGAGCCTGAATGGCGCTGAGCGTTTGTGCTGGTATATTAAGCTCATGACCGCCGGTTGCGAAAACGCTGTATGCCTGCGCGATACTGCGTGCAAGCCCGATACCGTTGACCGAGGGCATCTCGACAGCATTATAGGGTGGACGATTGAAGACAAGGTTTGAGCGCACACGCGGATTTGCTGTACGGATAGCCAGTGAGCCGGGTCGCAGGATATCCAGCATCATTCCACGCGGCATGCCCCACAGTTTGCGTACTATATTGGGTTCAGTCACCGTTGCAATGCGCTCTTCAGGAATATCGGCGGGCAGGCCAATATAAAACTCCAGACCAAGTGGTCGGGCCAGCTCGTCCTGAAAAAACTGGCCTAGCGTACGATGTTGAGGGTCAGTACGCCGAATCAGCTCGCTCTCGTACCAGCCGAGCGTGAAGGCATGGTAGCCGTGGCGCGTCCCCGTCTCCCACACTGGCCTCTGACGCGCCAGGATCGCGGCCAGCGTATCGGGATCAGCCAGGATCGCACTATTTAACGGCTCATCGATAACGCACAGGGCTGCCTCGTGAGCGAGCAACTGGCGAATCGTAATCCGCTCTTTGCCAGCTTGCGCAAACTCTGGCCAGTACTGCGCCACTGGAGCATCATAATCGAACAGGCCCCGTGCCTGAGCGGTAGCCATAGTCAGGCCCGCAATCCCCTTCGTCGAAGAAAACACAATCACCAGCGTATCCTCTGCCCACGGAGCCCGTGTCCGCTCATCACGGTAGCCGCCCCACAGATCCACAACTTTGCGCCCCTCGTGATAGATCGTGCAGGCCCCACCTAACTCGCCCCGCTCAGCGAAATTGCGCGCAAACTCCTCTTGAACCGTCTCAAAGCCAGGCGCAACCATGCCCTGGATGAGTGCTGTTGGTGGGATAGTGTGCTTACTCATAACAACCTCATTTTCCAATAAACGGGTGCGAACGCCTGAGGCGATGGGAAACAAACACTTTTCTAAGCATCATGAGGACGCAGGCCGCGCAGCCAGATCTGGCTCATCTCCTCCTGTGCCTGTGCCACCTCGGCGGAGAGATTGAGCATCAAGCCGTACTGGATTGCAAGAATCATACTCACATAGCCCCAGGTCGCAGCGTCCGGGTTAATCGACGCATCCAGATAGCCGAGTGCCAGGGCACGCTCTATAAGCTCGCGTACTAATCTATAGACCGCGCGATTGCTCTCGCTCACGCAGCGTGCGATATCGGGGTCGCCAGAGTTGTTGACCGCCTGAAAGAGAATACGCTGGGTCTCAGGATCGGCCTTGATTGTCATACAATAGTCATCGACCACATGTGCGAGCGCATCAAGGACATCCAGCTCCGCCCGGCGCGAGACCCGCTCTTGTAGGAGATCGAAGAACTGCGTCCCAAACTCACGGATTACAGCCAGGAAGAGACCCTTCTTGCTCCCGAAATGCTTGTAGAGCATCGGCTCCGTCACCTCACTCTCGCGGGCCAGCTCGCCCGTGCTCGCATCCGTATAGCTAGAGCGGGCGAAGACATGCTTAGCGCTAAGCAGCATCGACGCGCGACGCTCCTCGCCGCGCATTCGTGTGCGTTTGGTTGGCAACTGTTCTCTTGACATAGGATAATCGTACTCTCATCTTTAATAGTTAGTGATAACTAGTTTATAGGAGAAGTATAGCCCACCTCAGAACGTACTGTCAAGAGCGGTATTCCTATAGCCATTTGAGCAATAGTAAGCAGCTTGTATCTACTTATTGACAACGTAGCGACCACGGAAGGAGACAGCAACCTTATCCTCATCGTAGATAGTGGCATCGAGTTCCAGGCGAGCGCGACCGTGAGCGTGCAGCATACGCTCGAATTTGGCGATCTGTGTGGCATCGGGTTTGGAGCAGTAGGCGGAGAAGTCATGTTTCACTGGTCGTAGATAGTTGCAGGAACTGTCCTGGATGACGATCTCGCCCTCTAGCTGGTTTTCGTGCATAATAAACCAGACCATGCCCCAACCAGCCAGGGTTAGCAGAGCGCTCAGGCTGCCACCAAAGGCCGTACCGGCATGATTAACGTTTTCAGCCAGGGGAGCATCCAGGCGTAGGCAGCGCTCGTCGTAACTACCGACCGTTAAATTGAAATGCCTGGTTATTGGAATCTCTGTATAGAGAATATGTTGTAATTCAAATAAATGGTCTTGCACGTCGTATTCCTACCTCATTACAGCGAGAGTGCCATCCTATTTTGCAAGCAGCTCTCTAAATTTCACATGTGAAAATATTTGTATCACCTCGTACGGCGGACATGTACAACCATCTCAAAGATAACACATAGTGTCTATACATCGCTGTGCAATTTTTAGCTCTTATACCTGCTTCACAACCAGCTGATGTACATTTATACTTCCATTCTTATTAACGTTGCATCGAAAGCTTGTTGTACGGTTTCTACTACTCTGACACAGTTCAAATGGCGGCTCGCCGCGTAGCGACAATCCCTTGTGGTTGTCGTCGTCGAACCGCCTGTAGAGCCGGGCCATCACGACAACCACAAGGGATTGTCGCTACGCGGGACCCTTTGACAGAGCACTGCAATGCGCAGGATTCGGCCGAGTACAGAACTCATTGTTATTAAAAAGTTATTAAAAAGTTATTAAGATCACTAGAAATAAGTCATAGAACTTGTGCTTTTGGGTGAAATCAACGTTTATAAATTTAGGAGAGGGAGGGAGACTCTCGTATTAGTTCTTCCATTTTTCATTTTACTTCCTAACGCAGTTCCCCCTCCTGTTTTTTTTGTATGTGTTCTTGTGCAATTCTCTAAACCAATAAGCTTTCAACTTGCGAATTTTGGCCCTTGAGATAATAAAACGTTAATGTGAACTGTATCATTGAAAAATACCCTCTTTACTCGTTATAATAAGCGCATATTTGAAGCCTGGCTTTTGAGGAACGATCACAAGTGTCGCGTGAAGCAAGGTGTGACACAAATATGATTACAGAGAATATGTTATTTTTTGATTAAAAATGGAAGAGCTTCATTAAAAGGTTATAGTAATGGCAACGGATGATAGGAACCTTGTCGGCTATGTGCTTGGAGAATGTAAGTTGGAGAAAGTGATTGGGCAGGGAGGTATGAGTTCTGTCTACCTGGGGCGGCAGATGCGGCCGGCACGCAATGTCGCAGTCAAGGTGTTGGGTTCAGGAATGAACTCAAATAATACAGAAGATTACCAGATGTTTCTCACTCGTTTTCGCCGCGAGGCTGACATTATTGCAAAGCTAGAGCATATAAATATCATACCATTATATGCTTATGGAGAAGAAAACCGGCTCGCCTATATAATTATGCCGTACATTAGTGGTGGTAGTCTCAATGACGCTATTAGTAAACAAGGGAAGCTTTCACTCCAGCAAACATTCATCTATCTACAGCAAGCGGCGGCGGCTCTCGACTATGCCCATGCCCACAACGTCGTGCATCGTGATCTCAAGCCAAGCAACTTTCTGCTTTATCCTGAGGGTAACCGCCTTGTCCTGGCCGATTTTGGCATTGCACGCATCGCAGCCGCAAATCCCTACAGTACTCAAGAAAACACCCTGACCCAGGCAGGAGCCATCCCCGGCACACTGGGATACATGGCCCCTGAGATGCTGCGCGATAGCAAAAATATCGACTCTCGCGTCGATATCTATGCATTGGGCATCGTGCTCTACCAGATGCTCAGCGGAGAACTGCCATTTGTAGGAGATCTCTTCGTGCTCATAAATAAGCACCTGTCAGAGCCGCTCCCCCTCTTGCACGAGCGCGATCTGAACATCCCGGCGAGCATAGATAGCGTCCTGAGCAAAGCCACAGCAAAAGCTCGCGAAGAGCGCTACGCCACGGCTGGCGAACTCGTCAATGATTTTCGCAGGGCCATGAACACAGCTAGTGCCAGTGCGGGAGCAGGCAGTTGGAATAATCCAGTGACCCCCTTGTTGGGCATATCCGTGCCAGTCAGAGATCCATCCATATGGACACCTTCCGGTGAAAGCGGATCTGCTGATGCTAGCAGAGGAACGCCGGGAGCTATGGTTCCCGTCCAGGACAATAACATTGGCGCGATAAAGCAGAACAATTATCTATTTCCCTCCAACCGTGACTCTACAGACAGAGCGAGGGGAAATATCCAACCACCTCAGCAAGCGTACGGAGGGCCTACATCCGTTCCTGACGTATCTATGCGAGCCTATCCGCCATTACAAGATTATGAGCAAACGACATCTGTCGATCAGCATAATCCTGTGCAGGCGTTATCCTCCATGCGAGGGAATTCGTTGCCAGGAGCACCTGTATTGGAAAAGGGCCGCCAGCCGAAGCGCCATCCAAAACGGGGAGGCATCCTGGTACTTATTGCCTTACTGGTACTTTCAGGTGGACTCATTGGCGTATGGACAGTAGCAACGCATCGTCTCGGACCAGTCCCGGCACCGGTCCCGGTCCATAGCACCCCTATGACAGAAGCGGAACAAGTGATACAAGCATATTATACCGACATAAACGAACGAAATTATCAAGCTGCATTTAATCTCTTAACGCCTAAGTTCCAGAGTTACCTGGGATATAATAACTTTGTGAATGGTTACGCCAATACAAAACATGACGACATCAATTTTGAGAGAGCCACGCAGGTCTCGATCAGTGAAGTGAATGTCGTCATTACTATACATGCCCTCGAAACCAGGGCGCAAGGCAACGTAATCGCCACTTACCATATTTCGTATATAGTAGTGCGTATCGGTGGTGCTTGGAAAATCCAGGGTGGTGTATCTGTATAAGCAAGCACCATAAACAGTAAATTTGACGCCGTAATTCTGTGATAATGTAAAGTCAATATTATATTTTTCATGAATTGAGCCTGAGAGGTAGATAACTATAAAAGTAGAATTTGTGACACAATAGTGGAAATCATACAAAACATATGCTTTATAGCATTGAAAAGTACTTGATATCCATGTATAATAAAAAGAACATATTACCTGGTACATAGATATTATCTTATTTTTAACCTACTAATGAAGACAGTCACATGTAGAGGTCATTGTTCATGGTAACCAACAGCGGAGATCTGGTTGGATATGTATTGGGGGGTTGCAAGCTTGAAAGGTTGATCGGACAGGGTGGGATGAGTGCAGTCTATCTGGCGCGGCAGCTGCAGCCAGAGCGGTATGTAGCAGTGAAAGTATTGATGCCTCATCTTGATGTATCCAGCGAAGATTACAAAACGTTTCTTGCACGCTTTCGTCGTGAAGCGAATATTGTCGCAAAGTTAGAGCATGTAAATATAGTGCCATTACATGCATACGGGGAAGAGAGGCAATTTGCATATTTAGTCATGCCCTACATTGCCGGTGGAAGTTTGAGTGATGTGATCAACACACAGGGGACGCTCTCACTGCAACAAACATTTCATTATTTACAGCAAGCCGCCGCCGCCCTGGATTATGCACATAAACGCAATGTCGTGCATCGTGATCTCAAGCCCGGCAATTTTCTCTTGTATCCAAACGATGATCGGCTCGTACTAGCAGATTTCGGGGTTGCCCGCATTGCCGATGAGCATCCTTTGAGCGGGTACGAAGCGGCGTTGACGCAGACCGGAGTGGTGCCAGGCACGCTGGCATACATGGCCCCCGAAATGCTGCAAGATGCCAGGAACATCGATCATCGCGTGGATATTTACGCGTTGGGCATCGTTATTTATCAATTACTGAGCGGACAACTTCCATTCACCGGAGATCTTTTTTCACTGATAAATAAGCACATGGAGGAGGCGCTTCCCCCTCTGCACTTGCGTAACCTGGCCATCCCAGCAAGCATAGACAGCGTTCTACGCAAAGCCACCGCCAAACGACGCCAGGAGCGCTACCCCACCGCAGGCCAGCTCGCCAGCGATTTTCTGAATGCCATGGATGGGAAAGCCGTGCAGCCAGTCATAAGTGAGAGCGCCAGAGAGACAGGAAGAATAAAAAAACCAACGGTTGTACCATTAGATGACCTCTCATTAGATGAACCTCTTTATCCAAATGTGCAAATCGATACACTGATTGCAGATATGAAAACCGCCACGTTCTCTCCGTCGAATAAACATAATAAACATACTGACGAAAGTACTGCGGTTGGAGATGCTAATTTGCCGTCTACAGGAGCGAAAAGCTATGGCACGCGGTCCAGAAAGTGGTCGCGCAAGATATGGTTTTTGCTAGCTGCATCGCTGCTCATCATTGGACTCCTGGCTGCCGGTTCATGGGTCTTTTTTAATCATGCTACTACATCTTCCCCGGCTATACAGCAAGCGCAGCAAATCATTCAACAATACTACGCAGATTTGAATAACCATGACTTGCACGCAGCTTATAATCTATTTGCGCCAGAGGTCCAGAAGCGCATAACCTATGATAGGTTTGCTCAGGTCGCCGAAGGTGTTGTACATGTTGATATCACGGTTGAATCTGCTAATCAAATTAACCCTGATACTATAAATATAGCGCTTACGGCAAATGCTCAGAGATCTATCCCATCTGGTGAGGTGGTCGTCGTTTCTCACCATGTGTATCGGCTTGTACGTCGCAACGGCGTCTGGAAAATACTGAGTATGCGGTTACAGATATGAGCCAGCTATATAACTATACTGTACTTACCGCAAATCTTAAAAAGGCCAGCCTACCCATTGCTTCCATGTACACCAACATACTCCATCCCAAATTACCAGCCGTTACGGAATTATGGGCAAACACTATCTGAAGCCAGGTTACAGAGTAATATAAACTATAGCTATCATATTTTATATATAATTGTGCATATCGCTGTTGTAGTCTAAAAGATCTAGAGCAGGGCATGCATATAAGAAGTAACTCACGCTGCAATAATTCTATAGATATGTGAGAATATGTGAGGTCAATATTGCGTTTCTGCTGGATTCAAACGAGAAAGGTAAATAGCTGTAAAAGTATAATTTGTGGCATCACCATAAAGGATATATAGATATATACTCTATAGCATTGAAAAGTACTCAACGCTTATGTATAATAAGAGTATATATTACCTGGTGCGCTTCCTGATGCTATCTTATTTTTATCTGGCAACTTAACATAGTCACCTGTAAAGGTTGTTTGTGTGAAACGTTTGTATATTAAAGGAATGAAAAAATGTACTACTGTAGCATTTCGTAACCCTATTTTATTTTTATCTGGTAGAGTAGAACGGTGAAATATAGAGGTCATTGTTATGGTAACCAACAATGGAGATCTTGGTTGGATATGTATTGGGTGGTTGCAAGTTGGAAAGATTGATTGGGCAGGGTGGAATGAGCGCAGTCTACCTGGCGCGTCAACTGCAACCGGAGCGTTATGTCGCTGTGAAAGTGCTGATGCCCCATCTTGATACCTCCAGTGGAGATTATGCAATGTTTCTTGCACGCTTTCGCCAGGAGGCTAACATTGTTGCAAGATTAGAACATGTAAATATAGTGCCATTGCATGCATATGGGGAAGAGAAGCGATTTGCCTATTTAGTTATGCCCTACATTGCAGGTGGAAGCTTAAGCGATGTGATCAGAACACAGGGGACGCTTTCACTACAACAAACACTGCATTATTTACAGCAAGCCGCCGCCGCCCTGGATTATGCGCATGGGTGGAATGTTGTGCATCGTGATCTCAAGCCCAGCAATTTTCTCTTGTACCCAAACGATGGTCGGCTCGTGCTAGCAGATTTTGGCGTTGCTCGCATCACGAATGAGCATCCATTTAGCGGGTACGAAGCAGCATTGACGCAGACAGGAATTGTGCCAGGCACGCTGGCATACATGGCTCCCGAAATGCTACAGGATGCCAGGAATGTCGATTATCGCGTGGATATTTATGCATTGGGCATCGTTATTTATCAATTACTAAGTGGACAACTACCATTCACCGGAGATCTTTTTTCACTTATAAATAAACATATGGAGGAGGCACTTCCCCCTTTGCATCAGCAGAATCCGACTATTCCTGCAAGCATAGATAGCGTCCTGCGCAAAGCCACCGCCAAACGACGCCAGGAGCGTTACGCCTCAGCGGGCCTGCTCGCCAGTGATTTTCTGAATGCCATAGAAGGGAAAGCTGTGCAGGCGGACGTGCAGGCAGACGTGGGTGAGGACGTCAGAGATACAGGGAAAATAAAAAAGTTTGCTGTTATACCATTAGGTGATCCTTATATAAATGCTCCCATCAAAACATTGATAGCAGATATGAAAACCGCAACACCTTCTCCGTTGAGTAAACTCACTGACGAAACTCTTGTGGTTGCGGCTACTGACTTACCCTCTACAGGGACGAAAAGCTATGGCGTACAGTCCAGAGCGTCGTCACACCCGGTGTGGTTATTGCTAGCTGCATCGCTGCTCATCATTGTACTTCTGTTTGCTGGCTTGTGGGTATTTGCTCGTGTGAACAGGGTGTCCCCTACAGTCGGCGGTACAACCAGGGGCAAACAGAACATCAGCAGCTACGGTGCGACCAGCAGCGACCAGAACGTCAGTAGCGACAGCGCAACCTACGCCAGTGCCAACAGTGCAACCTACGCCAGTGCCAACAGCGCAACCAGTCGTGAACGCACCAACGAGAGGGCAGCCAGTAGTCCAGCCAGGGCCATCCATCTCAACACAGCAAGCGCAACAAGTCATTCAACAATTCTATACGGATTTGAATAATCACGACTATCAAGCCGCATATAATCTATTTGGGCCAGGGTACCAGCAGATTCTAAGCTATGATACGTTTACTCAGAATCATAAGAATTTTGTACATGCTGATATCACAATTGAATCTACTACTGTTGTTGGAAATAATGTTGTAGTTATAGTAGTTACAGCAGATACAGTGAGAACGACGCCGCAGGGCAATAATCGGACAGTTACCAGTCGCCATGAGTATCGGGTTGGAATGCGCTCTGGTACCTTGAAAATACAGGGTCAGCGGATATTATAGTAGATGCAGGGTTGATATATAGCCAGCCTATCATCTCGATTATTTCTTGCTAAATGTTCAAAAAGACCTGGTGGCTATATATTATAGGATGAAAGCGCGTGTTTACCTGGCATTTCGTGATGCTATTTTATTTTTACCTGCTAAATTTAGAATCGTTACATATAGAGGACATTGTTCATGGGAACCAATAGTGGAGACCTGGTTGGACATGTATTAGGCGGTTGCAAGCTGGAAAGATTGATTGGGCAGGGTGGAATGAGCGCGGTCTACCTGGCGCGTCAACTGCAACCGGAGCGCTATGTCGCCGTGAAAGTGCTGATGCCTCATCTCGATACCTCCAGTGGAGATTATGCAATGTTTCTTGCACGCTTTCGCCGCGAAGCGAATATTGTCGCAAAGTTAGAGCATATAAATATAGTGCCATTGTATGCATATGGGGAAGAGAGGCAATTTGCATATTTAGTCATGCCCTACATTGCCGGTGGAAGCTTGAGTGATGTGATCAACACACAGGGGACACTTTCACTGCCACAAACACTCTATTATTTACAGCAAGCCGCCGCCGCCCTGGATTATGCACATGAGTGGAACGTTGTGCATCGTGATCTCAAGCCCAGCAATTTTCTGTTGTACCCAAAGGATAATCGGCTCGTGCTCGCAGATTTTGGCGTTGCTCGCATTATCGATGAGCATCCCCTGAGCGGGTATGAAGCGACGTTGACGCAGACCGGAGTGGTGCCAGGCACGCTGGCATACATGGCCCCCGAAATGCTGCAAGATGCCAGGAACATCGATTATCGCGTAGATATTTACGCGTTGGGAATCGTGCTGTATCAATTACTGAGCGGACAACTTCCATTCACCGGAGACCTTTTTTCGCTGATAAATAAACATATGGAGGAGGCGCTTCCCCCTTTGCACCAGCAGAATCCGACTATTCCTGCAAGCATAGATAGCGTCCTGCGCAGAGCCACCGCCAAACGACGTCAGGAGCGTTACGCCTCAGCAGGTCAGCTTGCCAGCGATTTTCTGAATGCCATGGAAGGGAAAGCGTTGCAGGCAAATGTGTGTGAAGGTGTCAAAGAGATAGGGAAAATAAAGAAGTTTACTACCCTATCATTAGGAGATGATCCTCATATAATGGCTCCAATCGAGACGTTGATTGCCGATATGAAAACCGTAACGCCCTCACTGCCGAGTAAGCAGACCGATGACAATCTTGTGATTGGGGGAGCTAACTTACCGTCTACAGGGGCGGAAATGTATACTGTTCGGCCCAGAAAGTTGTCGCACAAAGGGTGGTTATTGCTAGTTGCATCACTGCTCATTGTTGTGCTCCTGGTTGCTGGCTTATGGGTATTTGTCCGTGTGAATAGAACATCCACTGTAGCGGGACAGCCCGTAGCGCAACCAGGAGCCAACAGAACATCCATCGTGGTAGGACAGCCCATAGCGCAGCCAGGAGCCAACGGAACGCCCATCTCGACAGAGCCAGCGAAGCAAGTCATTCAACAATATTATGTGGATTTGAATAATCACGACTATCAAGCTGCTTATAATCTATTTGGGCCAGAGTATCAGCAAAATATGAGCTATACTATATTTTTTCGGGACTACAAGAATTTTGTGCATGGTGATGTTACATTTGAGTCTGTTACTATTATTGGAGTTGATACTGTAAATATAGTGGTTACTGTGCATGCTATGAGAACTTCGCCGCAGATTGGTAGTCGGTCCCTTATTACTCGCCATGGGTATCAGGTGGTACTGCACAATGGTATCTGGAAAATACACAGTTGGCGGCGATTGCAGTAGATATAGACCCAGGGTTAAGCACAGATACGCACCTTCCTGACTGGCTGTGAATTTCTAATTGTCGGTTCTGCCGCCTGTAATCACGAGGACAGCGATTTGCCCCTGTAGATTTTTGAAGCTAGCGAGGCGTATCAGGCTGGCGAAAGTAGTGGCACTTGTCAGCTCTGCCACGA
Organism: uncultured Chloroflexia bacterium; assembly: GCA_963850365.1. Classification (GTDB taxonomy): domain Bacteria; phylum Chloroflexota; class Ktedonobacteria; order Ktedonobacterales; family Ktedonobacteraceae; genus Dictyobacter. The sequence continues at coordinate 68,255 of CAWKKX010000023.1, read as the reverse complement.
CGCCAGCCTCGCGTGCAAGGATGCTCTGAGCGATATGCATCTCCTGGTCGCTCACGGCCAGCATAGCGCCGCCGCTGGCGTTGAGTTCAGCACTCAAGCGTAAAAAGTTGCGTGGATGGCGTACAGCGATAGAGGCCGCCTCCGTCTCATGTTCTTCTGTATCGATTGTTTCGCCATAGTAACGTTGCAGGACAGGTTGTACACGATCCGACTGGATGCCGAGCAGGCCAGGAAGTCGCTCTGTGAGTCCCACAGCCATAAGTTCTCTAAAGCCTTTACCGATTGCTCCCAATGTGCAACCATCGCCAACCGGAGCCACAACCAGATCGGGTATATGCCAGTCCAGTTGTTCCGCGATCTCGAATGCCACCGTCTTCTTCCCTTCGACCAGGTAAGGATTATAGGCACAGTTACGACTATACCAACCATTTTCCTGCCCGGCCAGCTCAGATTCAGCGAAGGCCTGATCATAGTTTCCCTGTGATACATGTATATTTGCGCCATAGCGGTGCAGCCATTCCAGGCGTGCGGCAGAGACCTGATGAGGCACAAATGCATGGCATGTCAGCCCTTGCTGAGCGCAAAAGCCTGCCAGGGAGATAGCAGCGTTCCCTGCTGAAGCGCAATAAAGGTCGCTAAAGCCTTCAGATTGCGCGATTGTTAACGCGATAGCCGTCGCACGATCTTTGAGGCAGCGCGTGGGATTGCGTGTCTCATCCTTGAGATAGAGCTCTTTCAGACCGAAGCGACCGGCCAGGCGAGGTGCCGGTACGAGAGGTGTTCCCCCAACGGGTAGAACTTTGCCCGCTTCTGCTACGGGCAACAGGGGCAAAAAACGAAATATGTCGTGTTGGGCTTTCCTGGTTTGCGCAATAAAACTTTCTGCCGCCGCTTTGTAGTCATACTGAACATCATAAATTCCTGGATCGAGGATGGTATCACCCGGCCCACAGCGGGGGCAGAGGTAAGCTCGCGGGTCCAGCGGTGCAGTTGCGCCGCAACGGAGGCAGCGCAGATGTGTAGCAAACACAGTAAACTCCTTTACGCAGGGGGAATAAAGATTATATCGTATTGTGGATAGCAGTATTTTTTCGTTAGCATATGAGTAAAAAAGGAATAAGCACTATAAAGATAGGTACTTTCGGGTTTATATACGTGCAGAAATATATTGCTTTGTCAAACTTCATTGCCCCCTCTGGGTTGCCCTCGCCCCGTCCCACGAGCCTGGGCCACAGCGCGTAGCGACGACCCTTGTGGTTGTCGTCCTCGCCCAGCATCACCCACCTTGTAACAAGGATGCAATCAAGTTTGACAGAGCACTTACAGGGTTATGACTTTAATAGTATTATAACGAGATAGCGTAGTCAACTATTTTGTGCCAATTAGAGTATATAGGAAAAGCGAAGCGACGCAAAATCATCCTGCTCGCAAGCGATGGCAGCAGGATCATACAGTTTTAATGCGAATAAAGTGTGCGCAGAAATCCACCATGGTGAGAACATACTCCCTGGAGACCACCAGATTTGCTGTACATAGTATCGCCACACTCGACTACATAGCCATTTCCCTTTGGAAAGTTAGGAATGCAGCTAAAATAAGCACAGAAATCGGTAAGAATTGTTATTCATTACTCTACTTATCCTCATTCATAAATAAAAATCAATACCCTCCATTAATACTACGAATGACTACGCTAAAGATAACGCGGAAAAAAGGCATAGGTTGATCAAAGCCTAGTATTGAAGAATACAGTACACTATTGCTTTTTAACCAACAGATTAATATCCTGCCGCAAATTTATGAAGTACACAAGATATACAAGGTAAAAAAAGGATATAAGCTACACAAGCTACACAAGGTAAAAAAGACACACCACGTTCCATCCTGTTCGGAACGTAGTGTGTCTTTTTGTGGACTATCGTTTGCACTTTTCAGTGCTTAGATCATCGTGATAGATCCATCGGCGTTAACCATGATTTTGATCGCCGCAAGAGGAGTGTTGGCGGGTCCCTGCACCACAGCACCGTTTTTGGCGGGATCGAAGACGGCATTGTGGCAAGGGCAGACCAGCATATGGCTCTGATTACTAAACTCAACTGAGCACTGCTCGTGTGTACATGTTGAGTCGTAGGCGTAATATTTCTTGCCGGGAAGATGTACAATTACGCCAGGATTGCGCTGGTTGTCGATTGGGAAAGTGTGAGCGGTGTTGACCGGGACGTCCGTTACATGGGCGAGAACTTTACCCTGTGGCGCGGGCGCAGTTGTGGATTGAGATCCACCTGGTGCGGTTGTCGGTACCTTCACCAGGATTGGCGCAGAAGCCTGTGTTGCGACTGGCTGGCTGGCTGTTGGAGCTGTTGTGGCTGTCGTATCTCCGCCTATAGAGCAGGCGGCTAAGAGCGTTGCTCCTACTCCACTGGCTCCCAGGAGTGTCAGCATATGACGGCGCGATAGCCGCTGCTGCTCTTTTAACTGGCACCAGATTTCAAACGTGTTTTTGTTTGACATTGACAAATATTTCCTTTCTTCCATATATATTGGATGCTTTGCTTTATATATGTTGTTGAGTAGGGCACCGCTGCTTCGAGGCACCTGTAACAGATAGTTGGTTTATTTAATTTGCCCTCAGTGCATTATTAGTGGAGCAATTCCTTCTTGCTTCTATTCGTCAGAAGCCTGCACTATGCCTTCTTTTTCTTGCACCCAAATATCAGTATAGGTCTTCCGTACGTCAGGTCGTTGTTACGTCATACCTTGCTAATGGATAGTCAAAAAAATAACTATAAACATCTTTGTTTAAAGGAAAATAATGAGCTATTCGTAATGGCGTTTCTGTTCCTGTTTCTTTACACGCTTGCGTTGATACTTTTTTACTAGTTACGATACTTTTTTACCCTGTTACTCTTTGCGATAAGATGTTTCATATCTTGTAAGGGCATAGAGCGTCGTAATCGCCAGATACAACTTGATAGTAGCATGTTTGTAACAGGAATTCTATTTATCAGCGCAATCTAATAGAAAAGTACTGATTCAGGTTAAGATATCTTAACCTGAATCAGTACTTTTCTATTAGATTGCATATTTTTAGCCCTTTTACAAATAAATTGCCGCCATGCAATTTATTTGTAAAAGGGCTAAAAATATGACACTATACTTGTATGTTCACGCCTGAGAAGCTTGCCAGGACCACAGAAACTTCTTCTTTATTTTCTTCTGTGCGGGAATATAAAGATTATAGAAGTTTACATCCAGGTCATGTTGCATCTGAGCTACCTCATTTGTCTGTAGCAGGCATGGCTCTTGCTCTTTTGTGAGCAGGAGGACGCCCTGGCACTCTTCCTGTTGCAGTGTTGTCCAGGTAGAAGTAGGGATGGACGTAGTGAAGCACTCGCGGCGCTCAATGGCGACATTATAAAGTGTGGCGCGGGCAAAGATCATTTCTAGAAAGTCTTGTGCCTGTTGAACACGTTCGGGGCGTATATTCTCCGTATGAGATTGACCTGCTATAGGGATAAGAGCGAGTGCAACCAGCGTTACTTCACTTGCCTTTGCAAAGCGGAGGACATTATCGATTGCCTGCTCATCGATGCCCCAGGTAAAAGGTAGCAATAATCGTTTCTGAGCCAAGGAGGTCTCCTCATAAAGAATCATAATACGACGATCTTGTTTTTTAATTATAGGTGAGATTATCTCAATAAATGCTAAAGATTTTGCATAGGAACCTCAGAATATACACAATAAAAGGGCAGAGGGATTATACAATGGCGAATAATTCAATTTCATTGGTCTTGCGAGCCTTGAATCGGCGGCACCAGGATGTCTTCCGTATGACGCTTATGAGCCATGAGACGTATGAAGCGGCCTTGCAAGAGGTGATAGGCATGGGTCGCGTGATCCTGAAAAATGAATGTGAGGTTGTGCGCGTAGAGATCCATAAAGATAATGTGACGTCCAATGCTCCTCTGGTTGTGCTGACACGCGATGATGTCGCTTTTGAGGAGCGCAAGCCCGCAAAGCCACGTGGTATTTTCTCTATGCTACGCTGGTGGCGTCGTTAGCTATTTGACCAACATGATTGTAGTATATATATGCATTTTCCATCTTTTGCAAGAAGCACAGCATAAAAGATGGAAAATGCATATATATCTATGTCACTCTCTGCGTTTTTACGCTTTAACGTCGGGCAAGCAAGTGTGCAACCTTGCCATTAGGTGTGAGCTCATAGCGGATGCGATCCGGGTTGATATCATTGAGCATAGGAAGATTCTCGGCTGACACAAGCAATTCATGGGGATGCATGGTCTGCCATATATACGTAAGTATTTCTGCCTCTTGTGGTTTTGCTCCCTGAGGAATGGGCCGATAAACAAACTGAGGTTGCATGTTTGTCTTTTTCTCGCGCATAAAAGCATTTGCCTTGCTAAATGTCTGTAGCGCCGACTCATCATACAGATAGGGATCGTAATACTCAAAAGGACTCAAAGTAGGCACATCCTTTGGACGACCAATATAAAGGAATGCTAATGGCTGTCCATCGGTATGATGTGCAGCACTCTGTACGACTGCCTTATTTGCTTTGTCTGCTCCAGGCATGAGTAGTGCCACAATAGCGTTAGACATCAATTCAACGCTACTGAGTGATACGATCTGTACGGGAGCCTGGCCTTTGCGCTCTTGTGTCCTATAGTTGAAGTAGGCGATAGTCATGCCAATCACAGTAACCGTGCCTCCAAAGAGCGTTGCCAGCGGTTTGGCGACCAGATTTGTTGACCAGGCAATAATCACCAGGATCGTAGTAAGTATACCAAGCCAGAAGTCCAGGCGTTGCCAGAGAGCACCTATGCTTTGGGCGAAACTTGTGCGTGCAGAGGTTGAATGGGTAGTGTGACTTCCGTTTTCATGATGAGCAAGATCATTGTGACCGTTGGGGGAAGCCAGCTCTTTGTGCTCTTCAGCCTCGCTAACCTTATGGGCATGTGTTGTATCAAGGACAGGAAAATTGTCGAGAGGATTGGCCTGACGTGCGTTGTGTCTCTGTGCTACCTTGCGGTCGCGGGCGCGAATAATATCCATACCAAGGCAGGTGAGTGTAAAAGCGCCCAGCAGTCCAAAGGCGTACATATCGCCCAGAATCGTAATGTTGCCAACCACGAGTATCAAGATGATAATGGGTATCCCGGTTGCGAGCATAATCGAATAATGGGGAGTGTCGCGCAGCTTATTACGCTTGAGCACAAATGCGGGAAAGAAACCCAGACGCGAGAGGGCGATAAACACGTGGTATGCGCCGATAATAGCGGTATTGCTGGCGAAGATGAGCAATGCACTCGCGCTAATCGCAACCTCGGCCTGCAAAAACGCATTGCCCCAATGTCCGGCGAGCAGCGAGATAAGCTGAGAAGAGAGGATAGGGTCAGCTGCCTCGTGTGGCTGTAGGAGCGTTGAAAATATGGTCAGGAATGGGCTGGTGATGCCGATAGTGATAATAACGAGCAGCAAGGCAATACTCGCAACTCGTTTGCGCGGCGTTCTCATCACTGGGGATAGCTGCGAGATGCTTTCTAAGCCCGAAAATGCCAGAAAGGAGCCTGCAAAGCCTATCAGCAGCGACGTAGGTGTAAGCGCATGGCTGGCAAACATTTGCGGAAAGAGTGAGAGAAAAGCGGAAAAAGAGATGTGCGTGAAGACCGTCACCAGGATCGCTATATCGCTTATAAAAGCAATGATCGCCCCCACCAGGCTCACTTTCGCACTCTCGCTTACACCAAACCAGTTCAATATTCCCAGCAGAACCAACACTCCCAGTGTAATGGATAAGAGCATCAATTGGACCGGACCGACACCTGGCAGTGTTACGCTTTGTCCAATAAAAGGAATAACAACACTGAGATACTGCATACCTGATAGAGAACTAATGGACGCAGTAAGAAAATAATCGACCAGAATAAACATGCCACCAAGGGCACCTGCCCATTTATTGATGGCGGATGCCGCGACTGTTACAACGCCTCCACCCTGTGGGAAACGATGCGTGACTTCGGCATACTTCAATGTGAGTAGCACAAAGACCGACATGGTCAGAAAGACAAAAAAGCCTGCCAGGTTACCAACGGTTCCATAAAGAATACCTGGTACATAATAAATAGAGGTACCGATATCAGCGAAAACAACAGCCCAGCATAAGAGTGGCCCAAGCAACGTGCCACTATGACTATGTTCGTCTCCCTGAGACGTTTTCGGCGTTTCAGTCGTGAGCGTATCCTGCGACATGAAAGACTCTCCTTTTGGCGAGCAACACAACGCTCTTCGTTTCCTTGTGCAAGTTGTGCCTTAACAGAAGGAAACATCTGAGCTATGCTGGCGTGCTGGCTGTGATCCTTCCTTGTGTGCGAAAAATATATAGCATACTCGTAACAGAAGTAAGTAATGTTTCTGCATGTTCCACAAAAGAAGCTCTGACTGCGTTCCAATAGTTCCGTTTAGCCAGATGAACAAGGCCAGCCGCAAGCGATATCTCTGACTGTCTTTAAGAATTGACCTACGAAAAAAACACTATTGGGGAAGAGAGAATGTATCTGGTCTCTCTTGCTTTGCAGTGTTTTTGGGTCCGATGTGAGTATAGCACAATGTGCTCTGTTTTAAATCCCCCTTTGCTATATTTTTAGCACCTGCGCGGTCAACTTTTCAAATTTTATACTCCCTGCCTGCTATGTAAAGAAGATATTCATTGATACTTAGAGATACGTTTCTCGCGACTAAAAAGGTGATATGTTTCTTACTGAATTCACTATGACAAATGTTCTAGCTTTCTGCAATGGCCACGCTGGGTCGCCTTACCCCTACTTGAAAGGCGGCCCTTTCATGAACGAGCGTCATTGCTTTTAGAATGGAGTGTTTTGTGGAGAAAGTTGTCATTGCTGTTCCATTATTAAGGGATTGCCGTAGGTGTTACAATAGAAGCTCAAGAGAATGTTTGCATGAAAGCTTTAAAAATTATTGCAGGCGTTTAGTAAGGAGTAATATATGCAACCTGACTCTACCCCTTCAACTGGCTCTGCCCCTCCAAATTCAGGACGGGTTGCTTTCCGATCTGGTTTGATTATAGGAATTATTCTAGCTATTGTAGAAGCCATTATCCTTGTTGTGTCCACATTTTATAGCATTGGAGCCCTTCAATCAATAAGGATTGCACCTAATCTGGGTGTGTCAATAATTTCTGTTGTGCTCGTCGTAGTGGGCTTTTTCTTAGGATTGATTGCATACTTTGTGTCAGGTATCTTTGGCTCACGAGTGACGGGTAAGGTGAGCACAGGCGTTTTTGCTGGCATGTGGACTGGTGCAATTTATGGGGTGATCGATTGCATCGTTTACATGATCCTGTTGATTATGGTGAAGCTTGGCCCAACTCTAAATTATTATACTCGCATATACCATTATTCTGCTGCTCAGATCAATCAACTTCGTTTGGTTACAATTACAGCAGGCGTAATTGGGAGTATAATTGGCATTGGTTTTGCTGTTGGGTTGGGGGCTGGCCTGGGCGCACTTGGCGGGCTGATTGGCAGAAGATCATCGAAGGCTCCACGCCCTCAACAGCCCTATCCAGTTCAGTTTTATCCAGGGCAGCCTTATCCAGCGATGCCGCAATATCCGGGCCCGTTTTATCCAGGGCAACCATATCCAGGCCAGCCCTATGCAGCGATGCCGCAATATCCGGCTCAAGGTTATCCTGAGCAGTGGCCCTATGCGCAACCACAACCGCTGCAAAGGGACAGTGTGGAGCAAGCACGTCCTGAGCAGTCCGGGCTACAGCCGGAGAGAGCGAGTGCGAGAAATGGTGGGGATGTGAGGGATGCACAGCTTGATCGCTCGTATCATCCCCCACTACAAGCGGGAAGTCCCGGACAGCCAGGTATCCAGCAATCCGAGCCGGAGAATCCGTACTCGAACTGAACTTTAATTAATAAGTGCTTAGTTCTTGTCATGTATTACAGAAATATTGCACTGGCACACTTCATTCGACGGGGTCGCTACGCGGCGTGGTCCCGGCTCGCGTAGCGACGACCCTTGTAGTTGCCGCCGTGTGCCCCGTTAGGGGTATGCTCCTTTGGGGTCGCTACGCGGCCAGCGGCCACATGAACTGGGTCAATTGCCATCAACTTAAGAATTGCTGAGCTTATTCTGGATGAGAAAAGTGACGCAGACATCGCTTTTGCTCATGAAACATCTGGAATCTATAGGTGCCAATTTATCGTGCACCGTCAGTGCCATCAACGTAAGAATTGCTGAGCTTATTTCAGATGAGAAACATGACGCAGACATCGCTTTTGCCCATGAAACATCTGGAATCTATAGGTGCCAATTTATTGTGCACCGTCAGTGCCATCAACTTAAGAATTGCTGAGCTTATTTCGGATGAGAAACATGACGCAGACATCGCTTTTGCCCATGAAACATCTGGAATCTATAGGTGCCAATTCATTGTGCACATCCCGGCTTCAGCCGGAGAGTACCACGGAACTTCATAATACACGAAAATTCACTTTGCCTTTCCAAGCCGAATAATTCACATGTGTTCTATATTTTTAGCATCAAAAGGGGCGATGTCTGTAATTTGAGCAAAAGAGATAGGTGAAATTTTGTGTATAGAAGCACGTTTTGTGGAACCCTCCGGCTGAAGCCGGGATGTGCACAATAAATTGGCACCTATAGGTTTCGGAGCATATTGCATGAAAAATGCGATATGCGTACTTTTCTTTTTCCCACTCAATAAGCTCATCCATTCTTAAGTTGATGGCACTGACGATGCACAATGAATTGGCACCTATAGGTTTCGGAGCATATTGCATGAAAAATGCGATATACATACTTTTCTTTTCCCACTCAACAAGCTCAGCAATTCTTAAGTTGATGGCAATTGCGGCCACATGAACTGTGTCAATGCAATATTTATCTAATAAATGATGAAGCGCGGCAAAATCCGTGTAAACTCAGCAGGTAAGATGGCGAGCATAATAGAGATCAATGCTCTCATAGTACTTTCGTCCCTTTCTGCTTATTTCCGAAACAAATTGCCTTTGTCATACGTTTGATATGATGCTTATATGGAATCTGTTCGTTCCATTTTATCAAAGCGTGCCCCATAACGCCTGTACGACAACATTGCGACAGGTATGCGGTGATACTACGACACCTTGATTGTATGCTTGAAAAATAGAGCATAACACTTTTAGGATTCTCTGCTGATCGACCTCAGTAAATATTTGGAGATGGAACGCTTTTTCGTTAGAAAGAGGTTCATGGCATTTTTTCGGTTTGAAGTAGAAATAAGCTCCCTTACACATTTGGGATGCAAAGCGCGTCTTATGTGCTTCTCACGCATGCATAGAGGCACATGTCTGTGTGTAAGGGACTATAGAGAAAGTGTACTTGAGGAAAATACTTTATGCGGCAAAGTGGCTTGAATAAATATGGACCAGTACCTGTGACATCTGCATTATCTCTTACCGCCTCTGCACTTGAAGTAGATCAGCTAGATCATCAACCTCTTTTGCCCTCTCTATCTGCTGTAGAGGGTATAGGAATGGTATCAGCGCATACAAATGAAATGACACAGCGGCCAGTTGTGCCTGTAGATCAGCATCTTTCTGTACCAGCTTTACAGCAGAAAAGGCAGATGGAGCAAAGAGTAAATATGCTCAGTATTCCTGCTTCTGCAAAAGATCAAGATGTGCCAGCGAAAGCGCCGATAGAGCGACCGCCTATAAAGTCGATTGTGGCTAACATCGTTTCTACACTCTTCTTGCGCATTGCGAGCCGTATCAGCTTTGTGGTGTTGGGTTTCTACCTGGGTGAGCATTTTGCTTCGGCTATGATGGTGGCTATGATATTGGAAGCGTTCTATGTGAGCGAGTTAGTGCTTGCTCCAATGATCGGGACGTTGTCGGATCGGTTTGGGCGCAAGCCATTTCTGCTGCTGGCTCCGCTATTGGGTGCGGTGGCTGCCATTTGTTTGCTAGCGGCTGCACGGCTCTATCCGCGCCCTGATGGGGCCAACATCGATCTGCGTCTGCTAGGCTTGCTGGCGCTGGTGCTGCTAGGGCGCTTGCTGGAAGGTGCGACGACGGCGTTTAATGCGCCTGCCAGCCTTGGTTATATTACCGACGTGACTATTGGCTCGGATAGGTTGCGCATGCAGGTGATGACGATGTTTGAGGTGGCGACGGTGGGTGGACTGGCTCTGGCAACTCCCCTGGGCGGGACGGTGAGCGCTCTGCTGGGAACATGGGGTTTCCTTGTTGTCGTTGGATTGCATATAGTCAATGTGCTTGTTATTCTCTTTTTTGTTGTTGAGAGTCAGGTGCGCGTTGAGCGTGCAAAGTCTGCAAAGTTGCCTGGATCGCTTTGGGAGAGTTTGCTGCTGTTGCGCGATAAACATATCTTCATGTTTCTGCCGGCATGGCTGGCAATTAATACTCTGGTTGGTGCCTGGATTACCTTGATCGTAATCATGTTAACTTATCCTAAGGGCGGTGCTAGTATACGACATCCCGGCCAGTTGTTCTATGGCGGTTTCAGCAAAGAATTTGCCACCCTGCTGTTGGGAGGGTTTGGCCTGCTTTTCCTGCTCGGTATGGGCCTCTGGCTGCTGCTAATTTCGCGCCTGCGTCGTACGACGGTTATGTTGATCGGGCTGGGAGGGCTGACCCTGTGCATTAGTAGTCTGAGCATTATGAATCGCCTTGCTCCAGGTGTGAGCAATCTATCGAGTGCGGACCAGACAATCGTCGTACTGTTACTCCCAATACTTGTGGTCGGCATCCTTTTGCTAAGTGGTTTCACTCCAGCGTCGCTCATCCAGATGTCTGTGTTGGCTGAGATGCAGGCGGGCAAGCGTGGTGCTGTTATGGGACTCTACTCGGTCATTCTAGGGGTGGGCCAATTGTTAGGTGCGACGGTCGGAGGCTTTTCAGTTGATCGAGGTGGTTTTAGCGGCCTGATGGTGTTCTCTGTTATACTTGGCCTATTGTCGTTGGGGAGTGTCGTTTACATGCGCATTCATAAGCACGACCTGATTAAAGTTGCAACCTCGAAAGTCGCGCGTGGTTAAGATTTGGAGCCTATGAATGCTCATTTTATAGTACATTAGATAGGGTAAACCTTTCTAGGTATTGTCTATTGTGCTTAGTCTTTGTTATGCTTAGCGTATCTCAACGTGAGTCGTGATTCGGTTGTAATCCGTTACAACAATCAGGTCGCATGTTTGCCGACGAATTAAGCACATGCATAACTAAAAAGACTTGACATGTTTATTAGATGAGAGGATATAAAAATGGCAGAAAAGTCAACTGAGAGCACAAAGGTAGTGGAAATGGCATATTGCGTAAAATGTAAAGAAAAGACTGAAATGGTGAATCCTGGTGTGATCACTATGAAAACCAATCGGCCAGCTTTGCAGGGTACCTGTATTGTGTGTGGTACGAAGATGACGCGTATTTTGCCAGGCAAAAAGGCATAATCTGGTTTATATAGAAGCCCCGTACCTGATATTCCGGGTGCGGGCTTATTTTTGGTCCAATTACAGAGAAAACTGGATAGAATCCTGGTTTCATATCAATAAGGAATAGAAATATTACACGTTTCCTGAGCTACAACTGGACTAACAACCAGATTCACATCAAATTCTCGTATTTTTGCCTTGAATAGCTCATCAAAAGAAACATCGATATAGATGAAATATCTATTTTTTCTCAAAAAAACAATTCATCAATAGCCACTCACGTAACGACAAACACGAACGCTTGTCGCCATCTCCGCTCTAAATGCCTATCTTACATAGAAAAAATCAATTATTGTTGTCAAAATATGCTTTGAATCTCTCTTTTTGTAGTATAACACAGAATATGAAAAGATTTGTTGTTACACGGTTTTTGCAATAATCGTTTGTTATCTGATGAGCTCGAAATACTCTCTATATAATGGTAAAATTTGATGCTTCTCGTGAACTTTTGTAGTTCTTGTGATAGGCTGCAGCGCGATTTGGTCGAGGCTGGTACATTGTATCCTTTTCTGGCTAACTTGCAGGTGCGTCGATCTTCTGTCTTGCGAAGGCTGTCACAGTGTCCTATCTTCTGTAGAGTAGTGATGTAGGTGATTTATACACGTTGCCGTGACGCGAGCGGCTTTTGAAGCGTGTCCAGGTATGGATGAGGATTGACAATCCTGGGGACTGGCTTTATAATTTGCACTATCTGTTCAAAAAGGTTGTAGCAGTTTTATTCTGATTATCATTCGTGGGTTTTACTTTAGCTTCAGGATTTCTATTGTTCAACCATTATAGTGCATAGTGTGTAAGACGCACATTCTGCTCTTAGATTGTGCAGAACTCTTATTTTTGTCCCCTACCCGAAGTTCAAGAATGGAAAACATGAACGATCAACTACCGAGCGATCTTTTTTTGACCCTTCCTTATGATGAGCTTGAAGAGCTAAACGCAGGCGCGAGAGCGAAGCGCGACACGGTCCCACTGGAAGACCAGGAGAGCGAATATCGCGCTTATCTGGAGAAGGAAAAGCGCGTTAAAGTGGTGACGCTCTGCTTCTCAGACCTCGAAGGCCGCTTCCATATGTTGGATTATGACAAGAAGTTTCTGCTAGATTCTGCGGATAATCTGACGTTCGATGGCTCATCTATTCGAGGATTTACAGCTCAACGTGAATCCGACTTACGTATCAAGCCTGATTGGAGCAGCTTCTTCTGGTTGCCAGCGGATCTTTTTGGACCTGGCAAAGTAATTATGTTTGCCAACATTTTGAATCGTGATTCTAGTCAGTATGGCTCTGATTTCCGTGGTATGCTGCAGAACTTTGCACGCGATCTCAAGGCACAAGAGGGCATAAGCGCGTTGGTGTCGGCCGAGGTTGAGGGCTTTGTGATGGCCGGGCGGAATGCGGAACAGAATTTTGATGAGCGAGATGGCTTTAAGTTGATCTCTATGGGTGGCTACTTCCACACATTGCCACTTGATCCACTACGCCAATTTATCAATTATTCTGCACGTGTCCAGCGAGCGATGGCTTTTAAAAACGAAAAAGACCATCCCGAAGTGGCTCCGTCGCAGTTTGAAATGAACTTTTCTTATACCGAGGCCCTGCGCATGGCCGACTTGATTCAGCTCTATAAGTTGATCTGTCGTCAGGTTGCTAGTAATATGGATATGACTGCATGTTTCCTGCCTAAGCCCGTTATGGGCATTAATGGCACTGGTATGCATATCAACATGTCTCTGGCAAAAAATGGGAAGAACATTTTTTACGATAAAGATGGGGAAGAGCACCTATCGACCTTTGCGCACGATTTCATTTCTCGTACACTTAATCACGCGCAAGAAATCTGTCTGGTGTTGAACGCAAGCGTCAATGCGTATCGTCGCTTAGATCCGCATTTTGAAGCGCCAAATCAGATTCAGGTCTCGGCCATGGACCGGGGTTCAATGGTGCGTATCCCCGTGGGCAATGAGAAGACCGCGCGTATAGAGGTCCGTTCTGTGGGGCCCGATGCCAATCCTTACTTGCTCCTATACATCCTTTTCAAGACGGGGATGCATGGTCAACTTGCGCCACCTGTTAAGGCGCATGAGCATGCGGCACTGTTGCCGGGGACGATTCAAGAGGCGATTGCGCTTTTTGAGTCTGGCGATTTCGTGAAGCAGATTCTGGGCTCTGAAAATATTGAGAAATATCTGGCGTGCAAAAAACAGGCAGCTGTGCGTTGCCCCAGTGATCTAGGGACGATGGTGAAGACCTCTGAAGTCATCTATCATCATGAAGTGACCAATCAGGGATTGTGGAACAGATTCTAAGCTGCGCTCCGTGTGTAACCTATACACCTCGCGCTCCTCATGCAAATTGCTAAGACGCGATAAGCCATCCCGCAGTTACACGGGATGGCTTTTTGTTGCACTATCTACCTATCTGCCTCTCAAGCCTTGTAAACTTATCCCATTTTACGTATACTTATCTTATAAGGATCAGAAGTTTATAATTTGCTGGTCTCGCATTCCCTGCCCCATATGTTCCATGTTAAGCTGTCTACAGAGATATGCAAGATGGGAGAGAGAAAGGTGTCGGATGAGATAGAGACATTTCCAATACTGCTGGCATAACAAGCTATTTTATTGAATATTATCGGAAAAGTGAAAAAGGTGGCTTTGTGGCGATATCAACCTTCTTATGCTATAACAATGAAGATAAGCGACTCGCACTTGAACTTAGAAAACATCTAACTCCGCTAGAAAGTAATGGGCTGATTGCTCTATGGGATTATGGTGATATTAGCCCTGGCACTGAGGGGGAAGAGCAGATTGCTAAATACCTGGACGAAGCTCCGATAATCCTCCTCTTAATCAGTGCTTCTTTTCTTCATTCTCAGTATCTTTATAGGCGAGAAATGCAGCGAGCCATCGAACGACATGAGAGCAAAAATGTACGTGTCATTCCGGTCATCCTTCGTCCTGTTCTCTGGAAGGAGCCACCGCTTGATAAACTGCAACCTCTACCGGATTCTGCCAGGCCTATTACAATGTGGACTAGTCGAGATGCAGGATTTGAAAATGTAGCTATTGGTATGAGGGAACTTGTAAGACAATGGGACGCTCATAGCTTGCCCGATCCAACGCCGGAGAGAGGGATAATGATAGCGAATTTTGATCGACTCGTTGCATCTGTTAGAGCGCAATTGCAACCGCCAGGGCGTGCAAAGGCAATCGCGGATACACTTCAAGAACTGCATATGAGTATCTTTATACCAGTTGATGTGACCCTTGCTGATCTTGCGGTAGGCTGGCAAACTCTTTCCCGCTCTTCTAACGAGAACGAGGAGGAAGAAATAGCTATAGCGAGACGGCGGGTTACATGTGGTGAGCTGGCACATCTAGCTTCCCATATCACGACAGAGCAAGGAAGTCTGGCACAGGCAATAAGGACCTGGAATGTATGGCAAGAGGCTTTTAAAAATAGCGACGATGACAGGCAAAAGGTTATGGCAAGCACCTTTGCACGCGAGCTAGCGGAACTGCAAGCGGCCATGCATTAATTGTGGTCGTCAGCTTTGCTAAATACTGCGACTTATAGTTCGGCTTTATCCCTACCGAGGCTATAAGGGGAATGTTATAATATATAGGCATAGATACTATTGTCCTGCTATGTAACTATCATATCTATAGTTGCATAAGTGTGCGAGGATCGCACAACAAGGAGGAAGGCATGAAGCCTGCTAAGTTCACTACGGAATCAGCACAATTCTGCATAAAGCGTTATTTGCAACGAAGTATGATGTTTGTATTGCTTGTTGTATTCGCTTTTTCTTTCTGTCTATCCTATTCTCCTGTTGCCCGTGGAGCTCAACTAACGACACATTCATCTACCACAATCTCATCTACGTCTGCCATATCTGCACCTGCGGCGACCAGCCATACGGTGACATGGGATCGCTACTCGTTGAAATTGGATGGGAATCGCTTGATGGTCTGGTCGGGTGAGTTCCACTATTGGCGTTTGCCGGGCCGGTCAGCTTGGCTTGATGTGTTGCAGAAGATTAAGGCCGGTGGTTTTAATACTGTGACTATTTATTTTAATTGGGCCTATCATTCTCCTAAAGCGGGTGTCTACGACTTCACAGGCATTCGTGATATAAATCAGTTGCTTGATGTTGCGCAGCAGGCTGGCCTTTACGTCATCGCGCGGCCCGGTCCATATATTAATGCGGAGACGGATGCGGGCGGCTTCCCTGGCTGGCTGGTTACGCAGCAAGGACGAGCGCGATCTAGTGCGAGCGACTATACCGCTGCCTATATGGACTGGTTGAGCCATATAGATCCTATCCTGGCAACGCACCAGATTACACGTGGTGGCAATATCATTCTCTATCAAGTAGAAAACGAGTACACTTCTGGAACTCTTGACCACACGTATATGCAGCAGATCGAGAATAAAGTGCATGCAGATGGTATCACTGTGCCGCTTGATCATAATGATGCCTCTTTGCGGGGCAACTGGGCACCGGGCACGGGCACAGGTGCAGTTGATCTGTATGCCTTTGACAGTTATCCACAAGGCTTCAATTGCTCCAATCCTACAAGTTGGCGTGCGGTGCCACAATTTGAAACGAATGCACGCAAGTATTCTCCGAACACGCCGATCTTTATAGGGGAGTTCCAGGGTGGATCGTTTGATCCATGGGGGGGACCGGGCTATGCTAAGTGCCGCCAGCTCACAGGGCCGGACTTTGTCAATGTTTTCTATAAAAGCATGCTCTCTGAGGGCGTCACGATGCTCAATTCCTATATGACGTATGGGGGTACGAGCTGGGGATGGCTGCCTGAGCCTAGTGTCTATAGTTCCTATGACTACGGTGCGGCAATCGACGAGGCGCGTGAGTTGACGCCGAAATACTATGCGATGAAGCGTATCGGCACAATGCTTGCGGCCGTCGATCCGATCAGCACGACGGACCTCACGACGGGCGCGACGGTGAGCAATAGCGTCGTCGATGTGCAGCAGCGCGTCAATCCCACAACACAGACGCATTTCTTCTTTCTCAGGCACAATGACGGGACCGCAACGACCAATGATACATTCCAGCTTACCTTCACCAGTCCCGATGGAACTTTTACGGTTCCGAACCAAAGCGGGACCGCGCTGCGCTTGAATGGGCGCGATAGCAAAATCCTGATCGGCGACTATAATTTTGGAGCGCAGCATCTTGTCTATTCGACCTCTGAGCTGTTGACACAGACGACTATCGACAATAGCGACATTGCGATGCTCTATGGACGTGACGGCGAGGCTGGCGAGACGGTTTTAAAGTATGCACAGGCTCCGCAAGTCAAAGTACTCTCCGGCACGGTAACATCGACTTATGCGAATGGTCGCTTGCGCCTGAACTATACTCACAGTTCTGCTTTGACGCGGGTGCTCATCCATGGTGGAACACGCGACTTGCTCTTACTGCTAGGAAACGATGATGTCGCCTCGCATGTCTGGTTGAATCAGACGGCGGCTGGTCCGGTCTTATCCTCTGGCCCGTATCTGGTGCGAACGGCTCAAGATACGAACAACGTGCTCACTTTAAGTGGGGATACCAACAATCAGACGAACCTGGTTGTGTTTGCGCCTCGTGCGATCACCACGATTAACTGGAATGGTCGTCTGGTGGTGTCCAATAGCAACACCTTCGGTACACCTGCTCAGGACGCCTTGCCCGGACCAGCAACGGTGACGCTCCCGACACTCACAAACTGGCTGTTCCAGGCCGAATCGCCAGAGAGCCAGCCAGGCTTCAACGATACAGGTTGGACGACGGTGAATGCCGCTCACATGCCGATGGACTACTATGGTTTCCATTATGGTTTCGTCTGGTATCGTGGGCATTTTACTGCAACCGGGAAGGAGACTTCGATCACGATTGACGGAGAGACCGGTACACATGGGGTGTACTCGGCCTGGTTGAATGGCACATACTTAGGGAACTTTAGCACAGGCTCGCATGTGATTAGCATTCCCGCTGGCACTCTCAAGGCCAATGCTGCGGCTGAGGTTTCGGTGCTGATAGGAAATATGGGGCACAACGAGGATTTCAGCTCGAACGATAGCCATAAGTCGCCGCGTGGCGTGACGGCTGCAACATTACAGGGATCGACGGCTGCGATAAGCTGGAAGATTCAGGGCGACCAGGGTGGCGAAAATATCGTTGATACCGTGCGTGGTCAATTCAATACTGGTGGACTGTATGGCGAGCGCAATGGTTGGTACTTGCCGACCTATACTCCCCAGAACTGGAAGGCCGTGACGTTGCCGAATCGCTGGTCGGCTTCAGGTGTGCCGGCTGGCGTGGGCTGGTATCGCACCAATTTCAACCTGAGCCTGCCCGCGCAGACCGATGTGCCTATCGGGCTACATATTAGCGATGCGACCTTTAAATATCAGGCGCTGATCTACGTCAATGGCTGGCTGATCGGGCGTTATTGGAACACGGTTGGCCCACAAACCACGTTCAGCATTCCAAGCGGCCTACTGGTGAGTGGTCGCAATACCGTTGCCATAGCAGTCTGGGGCCTTGATGCGCAGAGCGGCGGATTAGGCACGGTCACCCTCACCCCTTATGGAGTGTATGCGCAGTAGGCAAGTGTCTTGCAATAAGCTTTTCTGCTTTTTGTGTGCGAACGCTATAGGCGTTCGCACCTCTTTTACTTTTTCACATAATTTGCAATATTCCAAATTATTTACAGTATAATAATTTGGAATATTGCAAATTATGTGAAATGGTCTACTCCTGTTTATAGGCATAATAAACTGTACCATCTTGCCCGACAGCTTGTGCGCCAGCCTGGGCTGGCAGACTTCCATCTACCATGTCGCTGAATGCGGGCCAACCTGTTGCTCCGTTATATCCGTTTATATCGCAGGTTGCGCCTTTATCACTGCTAGGGAAGCAGGTACTGTGTATAGCACCTGAGGCATCTTTAGTCCAGATGCTCATGACCAGGTTGTGTCCTTGTGGAACGTCAGACCCCACCGCATCGAGCCTGCCTTCCACCCAATTAGCATTGCAATCATATGAATAAACATTGTAGCCGAGCGCAATCACGTTCTGGTTAGGATCTAAAACTTGAAATTTATAGATGTCCATACGCCCCAGATTGCAGCCCATTGCAGCCGGGTCCTGGTTGTTACAGGTGGCACCATAACAACGATTGGGGCCTCCTACATGACCAACAACCGCTGACGCACTTTCTGACATAAGCGATGGTGGCCCTATAACCTTTTGTAAGCCTGACGCTGGTACGACGCTGCCACTCTGGGGAACTCCTAGTCTCTGTATTGTCCCAGCGCCTTCGCCGCTTGGGGTGAGCCACTGAGCCAGTGCCTCCGCCGCCTTGGGGTGAGCCACTAACCGAGCCAGCGTTACCACCAGCTTGGGGTGAGCCAGCGACTGAGCCAGAGCTACCACCAGCTTCTGGTGCCCCATTAACCGAGCCACCACCTCCTATTGCACCGGGAGTACCAACTGCCAGTGCCGCACCTGGCGTTAGCATAAACAGAAATGCTATCAGTAATAAACCTGGAATGATTCGTAATGAATTTTTACACATGTTTCTTTCCTCTTGTTTTTACATTCAAAAAAGAGAGCTAAGACATATCCATATACAAATATACTACAATTCGCAGCGTTCCTGTTACTATTGGGAACTATATTCCTATGCTATGTATCAGCCTTAACCATATCTACTTTTATCAAAAATACTATATTGTTTTTCACATCGATATAATACTTGTAAAATGTCATTTTTCTCGACTTTGATTAACCCTTTAGCCTCTCATGCATTACATGGCAGAATTTGGAAATATATCCTTCCATACAGTTATTCCATTGCGATCCAGGTGTATCTCTCTTTTTAGCGTTGCACATTTCCATACAGTTTCCAGCAATTGTTTCAGCTCACCATCCGTATGAATTACTCTTATTAATGATCTTCTGTCTGGCTAATTGAAGAGTGGAAGTATGCTGCATTGTATTTCCCACCATAATACTCGTCCACTAAAATAGTAGAGATATTTCAATTTCAACTGATGAGGATATGTCACAACCGACACAACGAATTTCCTTAAGCAATATATAGGATTTTTTGCCGCAGAAGATGTGACGTAGTTCACATTGCAGTAATTTATTCTAACCTTGACCTCATCTATTACGTAAAAAGTATAGCAATAGATCTTTTGCGGCTCTATTTTTTATGAAGGGAAGCATAAAAATGATCTCTCCTGTTCGCGTTGTTCATCGAGTTCTGGAAGGGCGAGCTCCCAAAAATTGGCTTGTGCTCCGCCCTGGTCCTTTGATGGAGCCCAATTGCATTTATTGGACTGGTGAGCATGGGCGGAATATATAGTACTGTGTTGGGTACGCTGTTTGCTACCAACTTCGGTGATCCATTTGGGCCACCTTTGGTCATCATCTTAATGGTGTTTTGCTCTTTGACAATAACTATTGTAACGTCGATATGGTACACGAAGAACTATAGAAGAAAACGCGACTCGGTACTCATACTTCTGCCAGATGGGGTGGTCAGTTGTGAATATCTTAGTGACGAGGAAAAGCGATCTTATAATGTGATAGAGTATGCAAATGTGTCGCATATCAACGTGAGTGCGGAAATCACGCAGTACCGGGAACATATCTTACTTAGTCTTACAGTATCAGGATTGCAGATTGGAAAGATGGCGTATCGATAATAGCTACGGATCTCCTATGCGGATGGCGGAGCGTGTGATCATGGCTCATCGCCGTTTTGTTACAGCTCACGCAGGGACATTGGATGCTTTTAGTGGAGATGACCGATAGCGATTGGATCTACTGTCTATATCCTGTCTTGTGCTACTCTCTTCTCATGAGATGCTGAAATGAGCATAGGTATGAGATGAAAGAGAGGTATATGCAGTATGGGACTGACAATTACGCAGGTTGATGCATTTACGCAGACTCCCTTTGCGGGCAATCCGGCGGCTGTCTGTGTGCTACCGGAGGAGCGTGCAGAACAATGGATGCAGAATGTAGCGGGCGAGATGAATCTCTCCGAAACGGCCTTTTTGGTGCGACAGGGCGATGGATTCAATCTGCGCTGGTTTACTCCGCAGGTTGAGGTTGATCTGTGTGGGCATGCTACTCTTGCCAGCTCTCATGTGTTGTGGGAAGCCGGTTTGCTGAAACCAGACGAGCAGGCACGTTTCTTCACACGCAGCGGCCTACTTACAGCCGAGCGTCAAGGGGATTGGATCGAGCTTAACTTTCCTGCAACGCCCCCGGCGACCGCAGATGCTCCTGAAGGTCTGTTGCAGGCGTTGGGTATTGAAAACGTTGATGCACTATATGTGGCGAAGAATCGCTTCGATTATCTGGTTGAGGTTGCCTCTGAAGAGATTGTACGCGGCATACAACCTGACTACTCACAGCTCTTCAAGGTTCGGACGCGTGGTGTTATGGTCACCAGCCGCGCCAGTATGGCTGGCTATGATTTTGTCTCGCGTTTCTTTGCGCCGCAAGTTGGCGTCAACGAGGACCCGGTGACTGGCTCGGCCCATTGCTGTCTTGGCCCCTACTGGAGTGGCAAGCTCGGAAAAGAGACGCTTATGGCGTATCAGGCATCGGCCCGTGGTGGCATTATCCGCGTAAGTAGTGCAGGTGAGCGAGTGAAGCTGGCAGGGCAAGCTGTCACCGTGCTGCGTGGCGAGCTGCTATAAACGAAACGATTTCCCCTCGCTTGTTGACTTTGCGCGGCTTTGTCACGCTTTAGACTATTTATAACAAATGCTTTACATTCTTACAACATATTCTAAAATGTAAAGCATTTGTTATAAAAGAGTTCTTTACTCTAATTTTCTCTTTTTGCAAGAAGAGAATGCTGGTTATGGACAGAGTATTTAAAGATATTTTTCTTGAAAGATTCTCGTATACAAGTACAAGGATCTTTCTTTTTGTATATGCGTATAGTATACTAAGAATAATAAGCGTAGAATGATATGAAAGAGGGGAACTCAACCATGTCAGAAGAATCACGAAGAGAGCTTTCCAGCACGTACTTTGTGCCAGATCGTTCAAATGACGATGAGCGCGTTCGCGTAGAGATACAAAGTCAAATGATTACAGATGCAATGGGCGGTGTGCTCCCAGAGCAATCTGATCCCACCCGTTTTGAGCGTGTCATTGATATTGGTTGTGGCACGGGCGGCTGGCTGATTGAGACTGCGAAAACCTATCCTGACATAAAATTCCTCGCTGGAGCCGATATTAGTATCCATATGATTGAATATGCACGCAAATACGCGCGAGAACAGCAGGTCAGTGATCGAGTCGAGTTTCATGTCATGGATGCATTGCGTATGATCGAATTTCCAGAAGAATATTTTGACCTCGTGAATCAACGCCTTGGATTAAGCTATCTACGGACCTGGGACTGGCCCAACCTCTTGCAAGAGTATCAGCGTATAGCACGCGCAGGTGGCATTATTCGTATTACAGAAGGTGATGTGTTTGGGGAAACGAACAGCCCCGCATTAACCTGGTTCTTTGAATTGGTACGCAGCGTGTTCTATCGTGCAGGACATATGTTTACCCCGGAGCGTACAGGGGTTACGAGTAAACTGCCTGATCTCTTACAACGCTTTGGTTTCCTGAATGTCGAGCGCCGTGCAGTCGTTTCGCACTACAAGATGGGTACGCCTACGATGGAAACATTTATTGAAGATATGCGTTTAAGTTTTCGAACTATGCTCCCCTTCTTGCACAAATGGACGCACGTGCCTGAAAATTACGATGCTCTCTGTCAGCAGGCATTACATGAAATGCAAGATCCGGGCTTTACTGCTGCCTGGGAGATGGTCACCGTGTGGGGGGAAAATCCGCAACGGTAAGTAAAGCCTGCTATGGTGGACTGAAAAAGAGGCGTGAATACCAGATATGCGGTGTTAGCAAAATACGTATCCTTTAACATATTCATCGGTTTTCTTCTTAGCTTATCTGCGGAAGAGATGAAAAAATGTATTTAGCAGCCGGATCTTCAAAGATGGTCCCTTGCTTTTGGGAGCAGGATGCCCAATCCAACCAAAATCAGTAAGCAAGCAGACGATGTTATCCTGGCCGTCGTAGCCCCAATAGGAAGCAAAGAAGCCATCTCCACCAGAAGAGAAAATGATGGCATTTGCGCCGGTATATGGATTAAGCGTCACATTCAGATCTTCGTGGGAGAGAGAGTCTTCGATCAGGCTCTCGGCATAATCTGGGTCAGCATCAAACCTTTTTTGCAGCCCGGTTGCCGCGTCAACATCCATAAAGCAGGCGGTTCCAGCATCCACGGGATAGCCGAAGATCTGATCATCTTTAAGGGAACGGCTGTTTTGCCCGGCCAGTGTTGCTATCTCCCAGCGCACAGGTTGTTGTGCGTCAAGTAGGAGGAACGCATAACTAATGCACTGATCGTGCGAGGCAATGCTAGCAATGAGGGGATAGCGGCCAGGAGGGAGCGTCTCCTGAAAAGGCCTGCTATCGGGAAAGACAAGCGGATCACATGCAACTACATGGCCGGTAGATAATACCAACTCGCCAAGCTTACGCTGATGTAATGTGATTGTGCCCTGTGAGGCGTCTTCGATCTGTATGTCATCTTTAAGTACTTGCCACAGATGAGAAGCGTTCATGAGTCACCACCCTGTAAGAATATATCTTGTTTCTCTCCTTCTTACTTCTTTTGCGAGTGGTGGTTAGCGGTAAACTTTGCAACATAGGCCTTTTCAAGACGTAGATTGTAGCGAGGTGAGTTTGTTGGCAGTGTTTAAGGTTGCCGTAGTAGTCATGAAAGGGTAATTTGATGCGTGACGAAAATTCTTTGACGGATAAAGAGCGTAAGCAAGAGATCTCGCGTACGTGGGAGGGCCGTCTGGGACGCCGCCGCTTCCGCGTGCAATGGGATCGTAAGCCGGGTGCCGCTCGCTTTCGTTTCCAGGCTCCTTTTGCTGAGAATAATGATCCCGATGGTATGGGCACGCCGTTTGCGCCTGACCTGGGCTTTGTATGGGAACGTGGTCGATCTGCGCATGTGTTTGGCACGTATACCGAACGTTTGAACAAACTGCAACGCGAAGCGCCCGCCGTGCTGGATCGAGTGATTAGTGATCTGGAAACGGCACTTGAGACGCTACGCGATGGTTTGCATAAGCGCGGTGAGCCAATTCAACCTCCAACCCCGAAAAGCACAAAGCGCACGCCCTCTCAACGTGTGCGGATCGAATATGAGGAGACCACCGACCCATTTGACGAAGATCTTTCAGCAAGCGCTGACGCGCAAGACTTTTCGGCTGCGAGTACCGAGCGCGAGCTACGCCGCCGTGCAATCCTCGAAGCGTTTCGTGCAGGCACTATCTCACTCGAAGAGACGGAGCAGCAACTCAATGCGTTGAATTAATTTCATCGGAAACCGGGTTTGCATGAATTCCTAACCCTTTCGAGAAGTCGTTGTGCTACTGACATACTGTTGTCACTCGTATCTGATAGAGTGTTGATATGAAAGACAGCAAACGCCACCTATGTGGTAGCGCTTCGATTTAATTAGTTAGAAGGAAGGAAATACCCATGGCAAAACTACTTGGACCCGATTTTATCAACTTACAGGTGCGTAACCTCTCCGCCTCACGCACGTTTTATACAGAGTTGTTGGGTTTGGCTGAAGATCCGCATTTCAAGGCTCCCGGCGTCGTCATCTTCGATTCCAGCACGATCCCATTTGCGCTCAGCGAGGCAACTGTGAACCTCGATGAAGCGCCACAGCCGGGATGGGGCATAGCGCTCTGGATCGACTGCGACGAGGTCGATGCGTTATGGACCCGATTGGATGCAGCTGGAGCTACTATCATTAAGCCACCCTTCGATGGCCCATTTGGACGCACCTTCGTCTTTGCTGACCCCGATGGGTACCGCATCACGGCTAACAAGAATCCCTGGGATCGCTTTCCTCTCGGGGGCAGGCACTAAGGTAGCCGACTTGCCGGATGAGTTTGCGCAGTTCTGCCGCGCTTCTAACCTGCTATAGGATAATTTGCACTTTTCCCCATTTTGCATAAAGCACAAAATGGGGAAAAGTGCAAATTCTGTCTTAACTAAAGAAACTGGTACAAAGTAGTGCTTGACAACATGCACAGAATGTTTATTATTTTATATAGAGTGTGCGAGAATAGATAACCGCAAAATGGGACCTCTGAGAATTTGTGTATACTGCTTGTAATTTATGCGCTGCTGTAACATTTGTATAAATCTTGTAAGGCACGGTTATTATAGGTTTGTCACTTTTGCATTTTTGATATGAAGCATATGAAGTATAAAAGGAGTAACGTGCTATGTCAACTACGCCGGGCGAACAGAAGAATGTATATTTTATGGACCCTGAGAGTGGATCGGAGATGGCGCGTCTGATTACGCAGGATCAACTTCTGACTAAAGGCATGGGCGGCCTCTTTTCGGAACGTACGGATCTATCTAGCATACACCGTATCCTGGATCTTGCCTGTGGGCCTGGCGGGTGGGCACTCAATGTAGCAACGGCTTATCCCAACATTCAAGTCGTAGGCATTGATATTAGTCATGCAATGATCGAGTATGCTCAGGCCCAGGCACAGGTGCGACGATTACAAAACATTCGTTTTCGCGTGCAGGATATCCTCCAGCCTCTCAATTTCCCAGCTGAATCTTTTGATCTTATTAATGCTCGCTTGATTACATTTATTGGGCCAGAACGCTGGCCCGTTCTGCTTCAGCAGTGTCAGCATCTCTTGCGGCCAGGGGGCATTATACGTCTGACGGAGACGGAAGCGCCAATTACGACGAGTGCCGCGCTACAAAAAATGCATGGCTATTTTACACGTAGCCTCAAGGCGCTTGGACAAAGCTTTTCGCCGGATGGAGAATTAGTTGGGACGATGCCTATACTTGGACGATTATTGCGCGATGCAGGATATCAGATGGTGCAGGCAAAGGCGCATGTGATCGAATGGTCCAATGGGACTGAAGCATATGAATCATTCTATCAGAATTCGATGATTGCCTTTAAAATGATGCAGAAATTTATAATACGTGCTGGTATCGCGGCTCAAGAGGAACTCGATCTCGTCTATGATCAAATTTTACAGGAAATGCTGGCCGAAGATTTTTGCGCAGTCTATCTACTACTAACTGCCTGGGGCGAGAAGCCAGTGTAAAGTAACGTATACGTATACGTGATATTAGTCTTTTGTCATTGATTGTGCTTCCGTGCCAGCTGCTCAAGGGTAGCTTCAATCTCTTGCATGGCGAGCTGTTCGGCTTCGAGCCAGGTCATCGTATCACCACACTTCCTGGCCTGGTAGAAGAGCGACGAAACTCGTTCTTGAAACTTGTCGAGCATATATTGTTGCGTGTTCTCTGTGGGCATTGGTTGCAGTGCTATATCTGTCGGCGCAAAAAAGTCTTGCTCCTGAAAGGCTAACGTGAGTAGATGAATGTAGTGTTGGAGTAGCGCCAGACGTGCCTGTGTAAAAAACGATGTGTGCGTACTGAGCACGAGCAGGCTGCCTGCACAACGTCCCGCACGTTGAATGGGATAAGCGATTGCGCTCCTTAGCGGAAATTGCTGGAGGTGGTGTGTACTGTGTTCGTGCGCTATGTGCTGTGTGTGTGTATCCGTGGGTAGCAGTATTTGTTTAATCTGGGGTACACCCTTTATGACGGCCTGTCCCGCCAGCGATTCTGTGCCTGAGAAGAGCAGGCAATTTTCTGCAATACCTTGACCACTGGTATGCTCAAAGAGCCGACGCAGGCTATGGACCTTGTGTGTTTCTTTCGAAGCAAGGCATTGCATGAGCACCGCTTTGACGCCTTGATGATCGATGTCGAGGTGCTGTGAGAGTTGTTGTAGCACGAGGTTACAAATACTCCAGGCGCGTATAGGTTCAACGGCGGTTGCGTGCGTCTCAAGGATACGTTTGTAGAAGGGGATGGGTATGTCTTTGATAACTTCGTCGATGAAAATATCGCTTTTATCATCTGCCTGCTCTACTGCATCTGGAAAATCGTCGCGCATTAATTCGCCCAGGGCTGCGCGATGATGAGGAAATGCCTTGAGTAGCTCGCGCACATGTGAGCTTGACCTTGGACTTGAAAGGCCGCTAGTCCAACGATCTAGTGTCCGTTCGCTGATACCTAGCAGGTTGGCAAGTTGCTGTTTCTCTTTGGGGTCCTCGATGATTTTTCCCAGGAATTCTCGCCAGGTTTTTGGTTCTTGCATTGCTCTCGCTCCTGTCGCTGTTTTCTCTTAACTCGGCAGAAGAAAACTATTGTTCGATCCTGATTTGTATATGTCTATATTAATCGCATCTATATTATACGCTAGCTGTTGCTTCAAGTTGCCTTTATACTGTAACCTCTCTGAGAACGTGCAAGACTTTCATCACCATTGCCGTTTTGCCGGATGAATTCATGTGGCAATACCACACCTTAAATGGTTTCTCTATTTATTCCCTGTTACATTTCATTGAACATCAATGAAATGTAACAGGGAATAAATAGAGAAACTACAGGAAATCGAGTGCGAGCGGTGAAGGCGTGAACTCTCTTTTTATTTCTTCCATTAATTTTGCACTTTTCCATATTTTTGTGCCGCAAAAATATGGAAAAGTGCAAAATTAATGGAAGATACGGTCAGAAGCCCGGCGAAGCCGCACGAACTCATCCCTCAAAGTAGTGATGATGACGGAAGACGGCGACTATTAAAACGATAAATAGAGATATTTTGCCATTATTGACAATTGTCAGCGACAAATGTCGTTGACAATTGATAAAAAGTAATGATACATTCTTTTTGAGAAGCTCTAGTGAGCAGAGAAATTCAGAGAAATTCAACAAGAGTTTCAGCTCTGATAGAAAGAAGAATGGTATAGCATATGTGGAGAGAGGCCTTAAGAGTACACATTCAGGATGTACGGCAACGACAACGCATTGCACTTGCCCTGGGTGTACACCCGTTGACTCTGGTCCGTTGGATTAATCGTGTCTCGATACCTCGTCTTCAGTATCTTCGTGATCTTCCCAATATCCTGCTAGAGCAGCGCGATGAGGTCTTGCAGTCAATCCTTGAGGAGTTCCCTATGCTACGGGAACCAAATTATAAAGAAACTGCATATACGCATATAGGAATTCCCCCGACTGATTTTAGTCGGAAGGTACTGCGTCTACTGACGGTGACATCACCTGCATTGCGCTATGATGTACTCTGCGATGCTATCCTGGCGGATGCCATCAATGCTTTGGACCCTCATAACCTTGGTATTGTCCTGCTTGTCGCACGTTGTATGCCGCCGTCACTGGGTCAGAAAGTGCGTAGCCTGCTTGTTACAACGGTGCGTGGAAGCGCACACTGGCAGCAAT
Source organism: uncultured Chloroflexia bacterium (assembly GCA_963850365.1). Taxonomy (GTDB): domain Bacteria; phylum Chloroflexota; class Ktedonobacteria; order Ktedonobacterales; family Ktedonobacteraceae; genus Dictyobacter. The sequence goes on along the minus strand of CAWKKX010000023.1, from coordinate 40,253 downwards.
ATGTCGAGCAGATGGAACAGTCTACGATCTTCCTGGGCATAGAGTCCCTTGCGGGACACGCTGTAAGCACTCTGAGTGCCGATATAGGTAAACATCTGTTCAACGATCTTACTCATCCATCTCATCACGGCTGCCTGGGGGAGCTGATCCAGAGCGCGATTGCTACGCCAATTCTGCACCTGGGCGGCATCGGTGGCTGCGTGATTGCTCTTAGCTCGCAGCCGCACTCTTTTTCATTTCTGACGCAGCGAGACTTTAAAGATGTCGCTAACTTGCTTGCCCTCAGCTTTAGTCCTGATGCCTTTTATCCGCCGGAGCAGGTTGATCTTGCTTTATTGCCAGAGTATTGTGTACAGAAAGAGTATATTGCATCATACGACCAGCGCCTCTCTGTGCTGGTGACGAACAATGTTGAGAGCACTCATCCATTGAGGTATATGCAAGTTGCACAGAAAATCTGGCGCGATATCGAGGAGGAGATGTTGAAGTTGTCGCCAACCTTTGCGACTGATAAGAGACAAGCTGTATCTTGCGATCCATCCCTTTGTGCGGGAAGGCAAGAGGGTAATAAAAGTCTACAACATTCATAATAGAAAAATTATCTCTCGATCTTTTATTCCCATTTTTCTTTTTTCTCCGCAGGATTATTGTAAATTTTGAGATTAAGTTGTTGGTTTTTTTTGTAATTACTCTGGGGGTTTTGCCTCTTTGACGTAGATAAAGCGTAGCGCGGGAGATCCCCAGATCCGCACACATGTCTGGAATGGAATGACTTTTGTCGGCAAACATCTGCCGAGCCAGTGCGACTTTCCCATTGGTCTTGAGCTTTTTTTGTCGCCCGCCTCTGCGTCCCCTGGCTCTTGCCGCAGCTAATCCAGCATTCGTATGCTCTCAAATAAGATCACGCTCAAATTCAGTCAGCGCTCCCATCATGTGAAAGATCAGCTTGCCACCAGGCGTAGTCGTATCAATCCGCTCAGTCAGACGCACGAACATTTGTCTCATATTTCCCGTCAACTACCTGACTTGGTGAGACTTTGATTATGAGATGAGTTATGAGATTTGCCAAGGGAAATTCTACGCATTCGGAAGTGGTGCGTAGCCGCTTGAAAAACAGACCAGGTTGTCTCATCAAACGACCGATTGTGAGATGACTACCGAGGTTATTTTAAAAAGAGAACAATTCAACATCTATAATAATGAGTTATAGTAATTCAAGGGCTTTTAAATCTATTACATGATAATCGAGGAAAGCGCGATGCAGAATCGAGTCGGGCAACAATTTGGCAAATATCAACTGTTACGCCTTTTGGGAAGTGGTGGCTTTGCCGAAGTCTATTTGGGCGAACACATGTATATGCAGTCAAGAGCGGCTGTTAAGATACTGCATGGTCCATTATCTCCTAGCGACACTCGAAGTTTTTTAAAAGAAGCACAGACACTGGCTCGTTTAGAACATATGAATATTATAAGTATCAAAAACTTTGATATCGAACAGGGTATTCCTTTCCTCGTTATGAGTTATGCATCCAATGGTACACTTCATCAGCGCCACCCCAGAAGACAACCTGTCCCTTTGCAGACGATTGTGCCCTACGTTCTGCAAGTCGCATCTGCGCTGCAATATGCACATGATCGCAATATTGTACATCGCGATGTGAAGCCAGAGAATATGTTGATAGATAGCAACGGCACTATCTTATTGAGCGATTTTGGCATCGCCGCCCTCTCCTCTTCTAGCTCAAGAGGGGGGGCAGGGACACCCTTCTATATAGCACCTGAGCAGAGTGCAGGGAAAGCCTTGCCCGCCAGCGACCAGTATGCATTAGGCATTACCGTTTACGAATGGTTGTGTGGCGAAGCGCCATTTGTTGGCACCCCTAATGAAATAGCAAGCAGACATCTGAATATGCCACCTCAACCATTATGGCAGAGAGGAGTATCTGTCAGTCCGCAAGTTGAAGCTGTGATTGCACGCGCATTAGCAAAAGATCCCAATCAGCGATTTGCCTCCGTCCAGCAGTTTGCCCAGGCCCTGCAAAGCAGCAGCAATGCTCTGCCAGGCAACAATAATATGCCACTGCCAGCACCAGGTAGTAACAATCCGATTCGCCCCGCCCCCTTTCATAGGACACCCGGTTTTTCTTATCCCTCAGCACCACCAGCTCAACCTCATCTTACTCCTCATCTCACGCCCATATTTCAGCCTCCCACATCGGGTCTTCCTCCATCACCTCCTACTGTCTATCCTGGTTATGCACCGACACAGCCAGCCCCGCAATATGTTCCGCCCCGTAAAACTGGTTTTCCGTGCCTGGCAACAGCGTTGATAAGCGTTGTAGTTGTAGTTGTAATCGTGATTGGCTTGATCTTGGGTCCCTTAATATTAGGGCACCTTCCAGTTGCTATCGATCCCACACCTATACCTACTACCAATCCCACATCTACACCTCCTACCGATCCCACATCTACACCTCCTACCGATCCCACACCTACACCTACTACCCCACCTATACCTACTACCGATCCCACACCTACACCTACTACCCCACCTATACCTACTACCGATCCCACACCTACACCTACTACCCCACCCGTACCTGCCAATATTACAGCGAGTCCGCAAACTCTTGTAGCTACTAATGGAAGCAATACCTCTACTTGTAACTATTGGGAACCCTTTTTTGGGACAGATAGCGGATGGAAGTGTAAAATTATGCTTACAAACAACGGTCAGAATATGGTCAACTGGCATGCTACGGCTCCCGCTGACAGGCAAGTTGACTTTCAACCAGGCTCCGCAAGTTTTATAGGGGGGGGAGGAAACTGGACTCTCACTGTACATATTCCCTTGACAGATTGCCCAGGTAGCTTCGATATCACCATTACTCCCGATGCCGGTACGCCTCAAAAAGTGACATGGACCTGTTCATAATCATGCAGAGCCTGCCAAAAATATGGATAGGCATTCTTCTCACAGGAAGAATGCCTATCCATATCATTGCGACGAGCAACGGTTATAAAAAAACATCCAAATACTCACCTGACTTTTCTTAACATATCTGCTTTTGCTCATGGGAGCACAGCTTCTTGCATCCGGCCAACCTTTTCAAGCGTTTCTGCAAGATGTGCCTAAGCCTTAGCAAGTTTGGGATCAAGCCGAAGGGCGTGCTCATGAGCGTCACGGGCTTCTTCGTAACGCCCAAGGTAAGACAGCGCACGGCCTTTCTTGTTGTAGGCAAGAGCAAAAGTTGGTTGAAGCCGAATAGCGTGCTCGTATGCATCTATCGCTTCCTGGTAGCGTTCCAGGCATAAAAGCGCGTTCCCCTTGTTATAATGAACATCGGCAGAACCAGGTTCGAGCCTTATAGCCTGCTCATAGGCTTGCAGCGCCTCTTCATAGCGCTTCAGATAAAAGAGTGCATCTCCTTTTCCCCTCCAGAGTTGAGAAGTAGGAGTAGACATCAGTTGAAAAGCACAATTATAGGCATCTAAGGACGCATTATGCTGCCCAAGATGATAGAGAGTATTAGCCATATTTTCATGTGTACGAACAGAAGTAGGATCAAGATCTAAAGCAAGCGTGTATGCGTTTAAAGCTTCCGTATAGCGTTCAAGCTCGTAGAGCGTGTCACCCTTGTTCCGTTGTGCACGGGCATAATTACAATCAAGGCGGAGCGCACGTTCAAACGCTACTAATGCCTTCTCATACTGTTTTGCCTTGCGATACTTAATGCCCTCATCTAACCATTGCTCGCGGGTTCTTGGAATCAACTCCTCGACCACTTTGCGAATCCCCTGCGCCACCTCTTGCAACGCCTCATCAATATTAGCTCTAGAAGAAATGGGTATCCTATTCTCAGGTAAAAAGTCAAGTTGGTCAAAAGGAAGCCCTTTAGTCTCACAAAAACGCAACTTCACTGGCAGAACGAATGCCTCGCCACTATTATGGCGCTCCAAGGCGCGTGTCATTTCAAAAGCGTAAAGATATTCAGAAGCAATAAAATCGGCACTAATTAGGAGCAATATAATCTGAGCGTCATTTAAATTTTTATCTACAACGCTTTTCCACTCTGTGCCCGCACTAATATCCCGATTATGCCATGGTTTAATAAGTTGCTGGTGCTTGAGGGTTGCCAAATGCTTCTCTAACTCATCGCGGAGTTCTCTATCTCTGTCATCATAGCTATAAAAAACTAAGGCAGGTTGTTTAAGTTTGATGATTTCCATTTTTTGTTCTCTCTGGAGAAATAGTTATTTTCTCATCACTGGAGTAATTCTGGAATTTACACCTATCGATTTGAGTATCAAAGTACCCTCTCTCGCTACGTATACGTGAAAAAGTAGACATCGACTTGCACCTGGCCGGGTTGGTTTCCGAGGTTGTAAAGGGGTCTTCTACTCAATGAATCTGCTGCATTGCTTCTATAAAAAGAAGAGCGATCAAAGGCGTGAAAGCCTTCCCCACCGAGATTTTTCATAATGTTGTATATCTTTTGCGTAACATTTTGTGCCTGACCTATCGATGGATCGTCTGGCGCACCTGCATAGACGACGGTAAGTCCTACGCTCTTCCCGTTTAATATTGCCTGGCTCTTTATTTGTTGTTTGATATTGTCGTCTTGTGAATTGCCGTTGAGTAAAGCATCGACATTGTTCACATTTAAGAGAAATGTACGGTAGTTTAAGTCGAGCCGTTCCTGGCGGGGAGTGCAGCGCAAGAGCACGACGACGGTGGGGGCGGAGGCTTTGTCGCTTATAAGGTTGGTGACGCGTTCCCCTTTAAATGTAAATGAGCCGTTCTGGCAGGGGATGGCGGAGATGAGCAGCGCTTTTGAGCTGCCGGGAGAGAGCTGTCCTTTGTCTGTGGGCTGACCGTTGATAGTATATTTGATGGTATCGCTGATATCGCTACTAACGGACCAGGCGATATTGCCTTCTGATGAGGCTGGCTCACTGATGGTGATAGAACATTGTGCGATGGACGCTTCCAGGGTGCAGTGCGGGTTTGGATGGTTGATGTCCAGGACCGCAGAATCGACAAGCAAGGTGGGGGGTAAGAGGGGTTTGGCCTTGATGCTGGCGGTGTTCGCGGCCAGGAAGAGGACGGCAAGCGCCAGGAGAAGATCGGCAAAGAGCCAACCGCTCAGTAAGAAAGCTTCGTTGGAACGTGGCATGACTAGAGTATCCTCCCTGAAAATTATGGACGCCTTGCGGATGTTTGTTGGGCGGAGTCGAGGACATCGCGTAACTGCTGGCTGGCCTTTTGGATGGCGAATGCTGATACCTTGAGCGTATTGCTGACACTCTCCATGGACTGGGCCGTATTTTCATAGCTGCGTGTGATGTTGGAGAGATCGACTGCGACCGGCATTCCTGGATTAGAGACCATGCTTGCTTGCAGGCGCATCAAATCGTTCATACTGACTGCCATGCTGCGCAGTGAGATTGCGCCGTTATTCATCTCGCTCAATGCATTCTTTGCGCTTACGGTTGCGTCGGAGAGGAGAACTGCAAGGTCGCCCTGCTTCTTATGCTCTTCTTGTAGCTCTTGTAAGAAGTTGGCGTGCTGGTTGACCAGGCCGTTTTGTTCCTGGCCCAGGGTCGCGAAATTCTCGGTGGCGAGGGTGAGCGTATCGAGTGTTTTGGCGAGATCTTCTGCCATCACCTGCTGTTTGGTGGCGAAGTTATTGATAGATGTTGCATTGTTCTGGAGCAGCCCAACCGATTTTTGTACGGCATCGAGCAACTGTGCCTGCTGCTTTGATAGGTTTTCAGCGGGGGTAACCAGTTTATTGACGCTATTAATAAAAGAGACATTTGATGTTTTTAGGATGTTTGCAGTCACCTGTAGCTCACTTGCTGTTTTCACAACCCCGGAGGTGAGCGAACCGAGCTGGACAAGATATTCTTTGCCCGCCTCGACCTGTTTGGTTATATCCTGCACAATGCGATCTAGCTGCGTCCTGTTTTGCATAGATGCGTTGGCAAATTGGCCGGTGAGTTCACGCGCCATCTTCTCGAAGCGGTTACTGGTGTCCTGAGCCATCCTATCCAGACGCTGCGTCGTATCCTGGGCCATCCTATCCAGGCTGTCGGCACTTTGTTTTGATGCTATCTGCACTTGATCGATGACATGACGTACCGTACTATCGAGATTCCTGGCGACGAGTTCGAGATTATCATTGGCTGTTAGCTGAGGGCGAGAATGAAGGGTAAGAATTGCGCCGGTTATTGCATGGTTGAGATGGGCACGTAGTAGGCGTGCATCTTCGTCTTTGCGTACAGAGCTGTTATGAGATAAAATAAACGCAAGGAAAGTAATTATCAGAATAAAAAGCAGGATAAAAACATCAGTGGCCGCGATACTGCTCAGTGTCCAGTAGTCCGGTAATGTGTTATTAAAATGTTGTTGCCAGAGGTATAAGAAGGGTTGGGTGTAGAGATCAACATTACGATCAGCGACGGCTTTGCTAATGAGATCATTATATTTAGCGGTTGCCTGTGAGATGCCTAACCACGTGACGATGATTGGCAAGAAGATAAGAGCGTTGCGCATACCTTCCATGAAGGCGACGGCTCTATCTGTTTTCGTCGTCTGTCTATCATTGCGATAACACTCAACGATACTATCTGGGGCAATCATCGTGCGCACATCGGCGTAGGCCCAGGCATCGGCATGGGTATTATTTTTTACGGCTTCACTGAGCATGAGCAAGCGATCATGACCACCAGGATCGCTATTTTGCACCTTTTGTGCCATACGTTGCAGCGATTCGCTAATTGCTGTTGATGCATCCATCACATCACTCTCCTCAAACAGAAATAGTAGTAGAAATAGAATTCTTTACGTAAAAGGCATAATCTACGTCTTGTAAGTATAATATAATTTGTCTCATAGAGAAACTTTCTAGCATTTTTTGGTGTGTTTTTATCTATTCAACGTCGTACGAGTATTTTACTTACCTTTCTTATTATTTTGATAATCATGCGCTCGATACCATATGCCACCTTGCAATGAGCTATTATGCGCGTTGTTGTTTGTGTTACCTTGCTGCTTTGATATCTGCTCTGGCGTTGGGGAACTGTTAGATCCCGGTTGAGAAGAGCCGTGAGGAGACCTCGCTTTATTGCTAGCCTTGCCTCGCCCTCTACGTAGTCGCGGGATAGCAGGAAGTTTTAGATGCGACAGAAAATGGAGCCTGCTTGTTTTTGCTGAATTTGCTCCTGAGTGTAAGTCCGCGTTAAGTTTATCCCAGATCTCAAGCCCTCTTAGATAGGCACGCCAGCGATGCCATAGGTATAGATCCATCATATTGCGCTTTTACAAAATCGTTGAGCAATTGCAATTCGTTTGAGGTAGAAACTATATCGATAGGGTATAAAAGCCGGTCCAGAAATACATGAATAAAGAGTTCCGTTGTTCTGTTATCTTGCTCAGGTATGGATATGGTCAGAGCATATGAAAGATAAGGAAAAAATACGCCAATGCTTGGCTTTAGCTGATAGAGAGTGGCGGCTTGTTCGGCAAGAATATAAAGGAACTGGTATGTGTCGGCCCTTTCTTTTGCCACTTTTGGCACCTGCATATACTCTATGATTGTAGCAAGGTCCTGCGGTGTACTTATGCAGGAGACGAATGTTTGAGCCAACTTTATTTTGAATTCTATGTTGTTTGGGAGAGGCAGGAGAGAAAGAGCCTGTGCAAAGTCGTTGAGTGTGGATGGCTTTGCGTCCGGGTTAGTAAGGTAATTGTTGAATATCTTCCAGCATTGAATTTTGCCTTGCGTATTGGCGTCCAGGGCAAGATTTTTATAGTTTTGTGTCAGAAACGCGAAGAAAGCTTGTGTTTCTATATTCTTCAGGTAATCCATATGAAAGCTTGTAATATAGGTATTGATGTATTCGTTCCAGATTGGTAATGTTGGGTATAGCCAGATATAGCGGGCTCCGTACTGCTCCAGGAATTTGATCTGCTGCTCAGGTGTAAGTTTTGCAGTGAAGAGCAATTGTTGCAGGTATTGTTCTCCCGTCTGTGGAGGTATGATATCGAACAGGAGATCGTTGCGATGACCTGATTTAACGAACTGCGCGAAATTGGTAACGATTATACTGGCAAGCTTTGGCGTTTGTTGAAAGCTTTGCAGGTATTGTTGTCCATAACGTTGTAGGAAACGCTCTATATCGGGACCTTCAAGGGGTTTAAGTGCAAGCAAAGATCGAATCGTTTCTGCATCAGAAATCGAGTCGAGTAAGACAAAAAGAAGACGATCTACTCTGCCGCTGAGAGGGAGAAGGTGCTGATAGAGGGCGAGCATCGGTTGCACCCAGGACTCGCGTGGAAAGTAGGGTAGTGATCCATCTTTAAGATAGCGTGGACCGTCCTGTATGAAAAACCTATCCTGCGCCTCTAACGTAGGATAGACGTGGGTAATGATCTTCAGCAGGTCCCCCTGGTTGCCACCAGACATGAGTAAGAGATCTATCATCCAGCTACGTCGAGGAAAGTCACGTTCAATCAGGGCGTTGATCAAATCCTGGTCGCGCATATTTGCTGTATAGACTCTCTTTGTTATTTCGGCAACCTCGTCCTGATACTGGGCAGTGCCGAGATAGCTAGCATGCGTCAATGCGAGAATGAGCTCTTTTGCGCTATGCAGTTTGTTCTCGCGTTGCAGGTAGCCTGCAAGCGGTTCGATATATGGTTGCAATCCCGACGCGATTGGGTAACCTTGCTCAACTAACCTGATCATGAGGTTAGCGGCTATGTCAAAAACCTTTGCTTGCATAGAGATGGTGAGTAGATTGCTAATCTCGCTTGCATATTTCTGACTCAGTTCCAGGACGACCGGGTGCGTAGGTCTTTCACGAGGGAGAAGCTCCTCGATTGCGAAGATAATCCAGAGTCTATGACGGTCAAGCATGCCAAGTCTAAGAAACTCGCCCAGGTGATCCCATGAAATAATTAGTAGCGGGCGCATTTTGTCATCGTCTTGTCCCTCAAGAGGGAGCACACTGTTCCAGGTCTTTAAAAGCCAGCGATGTATCGGCCATTCGGAATGAAGAAAATTGATTGCCTGCTTGCTATCGACGATAGCTTCGAGGAGCTGTTTCCAGACTTCTGTTGGATCTTGTGGTAAGAGGCTGGCACTCATCAAATTGAGAAGGACAGTGATGGTTTCAACTAATTTTTGGCGTTCGCCACTCTGCCCGGTTGATCGGCTTGCTCTCTCCATGCGCTTCACAGCTTCGGGAATCGCGCTTTTGGCGAGCAGGGCAAGGGCGTCCGCGAGTGTCGCGGACGTTTTCTTTGTTGGAGCTGAGCTTTTATTTTTCCCTCTTCGTGGTCGAATCTCAGAGGAGGAGACGCTGGTAACTTGATCCGACTCCATTGAGAGCGATGAGGTACCGATTCTGCGCCCATGCTGGGCAAGCGTGAGAGATTCTTTTTCAGCTTGTTCGCGCAAGGTCACAAGGAGTTCATAAAGTTGCTTGCCACCCCATAGTGGATTTTCTGCGGCGCGGTCAAGGATTTTCTTGCGCGAATTTTTGCGGCAGAGCCAATTGACGGGCATCTTGGATTTGAGGTAGCTCACAATCTCCGTTTCGTGCATACTCTCTGTATTGACGATTTCAGTGTTGTACATCTGCAAAAAGAGAGCGACATCTAAATCCGGGTTGGTTTCGGCATCGTTGCGCAGAGTATAAAGCTGAGCGATGTCGCCCGTTGTCAGGCGTTCGGCCGCGAACTCTGCAAAATCGACTGCAAGCTGGTTATACTCAATTTGAGGGTGGCCCTGCAGGGGAGATTTTTCTCGTGTGGCACAGTTAACGGCAAGCTTCGTAAGATACAAATTGTGGGGGAAGATCGCAGTTGCGTCGTCCGGTGCGCCCTCAGGGGTGATCCAACTGGTGCCGACGATCTTGGTCGTGGCTTTTGTGATGTCAGGTTCATAGGTACTGAAGGTGAGATCTCGTAGCAGTTGAGCGGGCAGGCAGTTTGTCAGGCCAGCAATAATGTGCGCGATCTTCTCAGCCTGTCTGGCGGGTGCCGCGATATATAACGGAGTGCTTTCATCTTTGCGCATAAGATAGGCGGCAATAATAAACTGCAAGGCGGATTGCACGCCTTTAAATTGCTCGGGGCGGAAATGAGTCACGCTATTAAATACATCGGGCAGAGCAAGTCGCTCAAGGCTGGTGCTGCGGCGATCCTTTTCCTCCAGCTTTTTGCTATCCGTTTGCCAGAGGCTGGATTCCCAGAGCCAGATGGCGTCCTCAGTAGAAATGCTCTGCGAATTCTCGCCCAGTGCGAGGGCGTGGATAAAGAAATTCCCTAAGCGACCAACGCCATCTGCTCCCGTGTATTTTTTGTGCACGAGCAGGTATTCGTTGTTCCACTCGCTGCGGATAAACGTCAGGCCGACGGGAGCCTGGTCAGGTGTGATGGCAAAGCGATCTGTGCCGGGAGGAAGGACATAGCGCATCGTGCGCTCCATGCTTTTTACGCGGTCGCTATAGATCTCTGTCAGGCCTGGGGATGCGGCGCGGATGCGAAAGCCTGCATGTATAGTACTAAGTCCCACATCAGACCATGTGTACCATAGTTGTTCAACAGGGACGTGGTTATCCATGTTATTCATGCTCGTTCTCCATTATTTGTCGCTGTATGCTCATGCTTTTTTGTTCCGCTCCCTCTCTGGCTGTACGAATGCTTATCTTGTTGCCACTATATCGCTTGCAGATTATTTGACTATGTGTAGAATATCCATTTCATATAAGATCCATAGAATGGGATCAAGGCAACGACAAGGATCGACGGCGGGATAAGTGCCCTTATCGTTGGGAGCATAGCCCGTTGCTGAGGTTGCAAAGAAGCGCACCTTTGAGAAATTCAAGGTTGACTGCAACAAGGTGCGCTCGCCATATTCTTCGAGCAACTGCCGCACTTCCTGGTCAACGATATTCAAGTCCTCTAAATCAATAGTACCATTATAAACAGGTTTTTTCAGGAAATGGTATTGATGTTGTAGTGTTCTCAATTGTTTGAGCAAATCCGATTTAGCGACTGTGATCGCGATAGGCGTTGACGAGAGGCGTGCGCCGGCTCCGACGCCACGATAGTCTTCGATCAGGCGAATAATAGAGTTCAGCACGGACGAAGATGTGCGTCCCGTTGCCACTTTCTTTTGCAAAAAAGGCGGCAGGAGGTCAAATATCTGGGGCATGCTGACCGGATCGGCAAGGAAAACGATTGCGTTGGCATTGAGTACATAGCGACTGAACTGGACCATTCTCTCTTTGATCGCCAGATCTTCACCTGAAGCATCATAAAGAATTAGGTTGATACGCCTGGCTGGATGCTCAGGGGATGGACTGAGTATCAGCTCATAGATAAGGGGCTCTCTATTAGTATCGACCGAAGGCTGTGTTTGTGCCGCCGACTGTTTGTCCTCAAATAGTGGTTTGATAACATCTCTGATATACTCGTGCTCTATATTTTGTGTGAGGCAATCGAAGCGTGCATACCTATCGGCTCGTTGTAGTTCGCCCTGCTGTATTTGATGAATAATGGCTGCGATATAATGGCTCTTCCCTGAAAATGTATCTCCCACAATGGCGACGTTAATGTTTTCAACCAGTTCTATATTTGTTGGGAGCAGGTAATTGCAGTGCATACACTTGCGATGCGCCAGCTCCAGCACCAGGTCTTTATTAATTGGTTGTGGATTGATGCGCAGAGTATTGCTGTTTCCAGCCACTCTTTGGGGCGGCCACAAGTACCCTATTTATATCGCTCGAAGATACAATATCGCAATCGCCTGGATAGAATTCTTTGATGCAATTAGGGCATGTACGCTTAATATAGAGATGATCCATAACACCCATAGATCCCTGCCTCCAATCAATTTAAATGCGCTTTATTTTATGTTACTATAAACAAAATATGCATGCAATACAACGTAGTACAGCATCGTAGAATTACTGTATTCGTCGAATCATTTGTGGACCGATGGCTTCGCTATAAGATGTAGGTTCGCGACCATCGGAGAAACGCCATTTCTCATCTCGATCCCATGAATCGAGGACCGCTACAAAACTTTTAATGTAGACGTGGGTTTCTTTGCCGATTGAGAAAGTATATCTCTCGTATAAGACGTTGTTTTTCCTCCTGATCCAAAAATGTTTCCATGCGGGATCATGCAAATGTTTCTCTGAAGGGCGTTCGGGCCATGCTCTGGTGTCCCACACGAGAAGTCCTACGTGGATGAGCGAACTTGTGGGCCATTGCCAGGAAACGGTTGCATAGTTCGTATTATTATATTCGTCTATTTGTACAAAAAGCTGACTCAGGTCGTATTGCCTGACGAAACGTAGCGTGGCACGCTTGAGCTTAAAGATCAGGGACGAGCTGATAGTATATCCTGTTGCTTTCTGTAGAGACCATGCCATCTGAATGGCTTGCTCGTATGCTTCGCTATCCAGGAGATTTTCCAGCGTTTGTGCAATCATCGCCTTGTCTATACGTTGTTGTTCAGCGGGCGTAATGCCTGTAAAGCGCTGTGCCAATGCTGGATTGAATGCGCGGCGAATAATATCATCGTTGTCGGCTTGTAGACCGTTTTGGACAGCAATATACATAGCGCTATAACTCAGGGCGGCCGCGACCATCTCGCGCTCGGTGGCTTGCAGAAGGGAGCTTGGAGCGAGCAGCGAGGCATCGTATGCCGCGATGATCTTCTGCGCATCTTGCGGGGTCGCGTGCAGCGTTTTCCGTAGTGTTTCTAGTGCCAGGAAGCGTTGTTGTACAGAGTGTGAGACGTTGCTGCTCCGTTGGGGTAACGATAAAAGGATTGTGAGCGGCTTGCAATCGCTCATGGACCTGTAGAAGCGCCTCATCGTCATCGGCAAGAAAGGCGTGCACGAAGAGTCGGGCGAGGGTGAGCTGCTCGCTCTCATCCTGCGTGAGGGCCGTATCCAATATAGGGAGGTAAGCGGCAACAATGCCAGCTGGTTGCTTACTTTGCAGGACCGCACGAAAGGCAAGGATCGCTTTTTGCTGTTCATGAGCGTGTGCGAAGCGCTTCCTCTCCTCATTGGTCAAAAGAAAGCACGAGGGGCACTGTTGGAAGGCGCTCTCGGCGGCTAAGAGTTGATTATAGTTGCCGGAACGTAGCGCGGTGGTAAGCAACTGAGCGAGGGCAAGCTGCTCATGTTCTCTAGTCGTCATCTGTGTGCTATTGTCCAGGACCGTATCGTATGCTTTGGTGACTTGCCAGGGGCTCTTGCTCGTCAATGCGGCGCGAAACCGTTGCAGTGCCGCATCACGCTTTTGGAGTAGTGTGACGTGTTGTTGCTGGTCCGTTGTCAATGTGAAAAAGCCGGGATCTTGCTGGAGGGCGGCATACGCAGCTAACAATGCTTGTTCAGCGCTGGCGGTGGCGAATGCTTGCATAAATGTGCTTGCAAGCTCGATGCGCTGGCGTTCTAGCTGTGTTATGGTGTAGTGAAGGAATGGATAAGTGGCGGCGATTTGCGCGAGATCGCGACTTTGAAATGCAGCAATTATCGCCTGGCGAGCATTTTTATGCTGACGCACCTGGGTGATAAATTGCTGCTGTTGAGCTGTGAAAACGATCTGCACGCTCTTGATATCTTGCACGATCTGATCGGCGATGTCGGTAATATCGTCGTTGTGGACATTGTAGGCTTGTAAAAAAGCGTGGGCCAGCGCGAGTAGCAGGCGTTCTTCGCTCGCAATGCTGCCTGAAGCGTCTAGCTGTGCGGCATCGTAGCTATCCAGAATGCGCTGGAGGTCGCCTGTGGTGAGGGCAGCGCGGAACGTGTGTAGTGCGCTCGCTCGCTGTTGTGCAAGCTGTACGCGGCTGCGATAGCGTTGTGCGGGAGGATAATGCTCCAGAGGAGGGAGCCAGCAAGCGGCGATCTGCTCATCATCATTTGTTTGCAGTGCGCCGACGAGCTTTGCGAGTGCCTGCTTCTGATTGTAGAGCGGATCGACCAGTGTAAAGGGGAATTTTACATCGTTGATTGGTTGCAGGCAGGCACGCTTTAGTTCTTGTACCATCGTGAGGAGATGCTGGTCGCCGAGTTGCTCCAGTGCATTAAAAAGGGCTGATTGCTGAGGGTCCTGGAAATCCTGTTTGCGGAAGAGCAGGTTGACGTCGAGAAGGGTGCCGTCGGAGCCAAACTTCGCGTAGGTGTCCCAGAGTTCGGGTTTGACGGTCAGGGCAATAAGTGCGATGTAGATGACCAGGGCCGAGAAGGCATCGATGTCTTCATGAAATTGACGTTGGGCCATCTGCGGATGCTGGAAATCGTCCTGGCCGAGCAGCACGGGCGCGAGACCTGCAAATTCAGGAATATAGGTGCCATCGTAATCGATAAGTACCATACGCCCGTCGCCACGGATCATAACGTTTACGCCGGCCAGGTCGCCATGAGCAATTTTTGCGCGTTGCATAATGCGTAGGAGCGTGATCCACTTTTCTGCCAGATCCTTCAGGGCCGAGCGTTGGCGCTTGCGGCAGAGCTCATCTACTTTTTCAACGAGCGTCACGCCATCAATCCAATCCATTTCGATGACTGGATATGGCTGGCCCTGAGACTTGCCCTGTTCTTTTACCATGATGGCGGCGTCATAATATTTAAAGCCAGCGGTTATACCGGGTGCGTGGGCGTGGAAATAGGGGCCGATGCGCTCATAACGGAACTGGGTGTCGGATTGCATGGGCACGCGGAAGCAGCGCAGAGCACACAGCGCCCCGCTCTTCTTGCGAAATTTATAGACGACGGCGAATCCGCCTTCGATGCCCCACGGGCGCTCGATTGGGCCTTGAGTGGTTTTAGTCGAGATCATTTCGACCTTGCCCTGCTTCAGCTCCGGGTCCTGAATTTTCAAGCGAATGGCAGAAAACTGCATCGCTTCATCATATGCCAGGCGTTCGGGCATGCTATACCTCCTCCGTATTTTGCTGAGCCTGGAGGTGTCGCTGTATGCTTTGCACGTCGAAGATCTGGGTGTGATGCATCTCGGTCTCTTGCAACTCATCCACCGGGTCGCTTACTGGCTGCTGAGGGGCCTGGGGGGCTAGTACAACTGCTTCTGGTTCCGGGACAACTGATGGTAGTGGCTCTGGGAATGAACGTGGTTCAATGGGCACGCCGATGCGAGAAAGGGTAGCGCGGATGGTGGTTGCGCATGGTTCCTGATATAAAAGGTGAGCATGCTTTTGCCATATAGCGGTCATAATCGCCACGACATTAGGATGGTCCACGACTTGTCGTAGTAGCGAGATCACCTCGCGTTGTGCATCGGCCACCTGGCGTGCCTGATGGGCATCTTGCTGTGAGAAGCTGACGCCCTCGGCCTGCAAGTCGTTGCCATCGCCATAATAGATCGCCACACGCTCTTTATTATTAGTGGTGAGCGCCTGGAGAAATTCCTGCTTGCGTTGCTCGCGTACTGGCTGACTGTGTGTTGTTGTCGTACCCAGTGCAATGCTGGCTGTGACATCGTCGGGTTGTAACATAATAATCAAGGCCGTGCAATCATCATCGATCATCTCTTTATTTGTGCGACACGTCGCGATGAATGTCGCCCATGAAGCGGTGGTCTGCTGTGAGATCGCTTGTAGCGCGGTACTCTGATCGGCATAGTGACCATTGCCGGCGCTGACAATCCATTTTGCGACCGCATCAGTTGCAATTACCACAACGTCACCGGGAGCAAGATGAAGGGATTGTGCCTGGAATTGATGGAAGTAACGATTGAATGCGCCTGTTTTAGATGGGATACAGATGGGTGCTTGCTCGAAGTCCGTTGCATGTTGTAAAGGGAAAGAGAGACTTTGCATTGTCGAGGGCTTATAAATAAAGATACAGCTATCACCGATCACCAGGAGTTCTGCCTGGAGGTGTGTGGCATCCTGAGCGGAGAAGCGCAGTGTTGCCAGCGTGGAGTGGCTGCCCTGGCTCTGTACTTTTTGTTGTGCATTCCATGCTAGATCTGTATATGCCTGCGCCGCAAACTCCTGCTTGAACTGTTCCTGGGCCAGGCGTACCCACCATTCAGCCTCAAAGGGATCGTTGCTCATCAGCGGGACAGCGAGAAAATGCTGCACCAGGAAGTGCGCCCAGGCGTCTGCGAACAACGTCGTACCAGCTCCATCTGCAACCGCAAATAGACCATCTGCACTGTTGCCATCTGCTGCATCCTCGCACGTCTCGGCAGTATGTTCAGATTTCCAATAGCGTAACGTTGTCACCTGTGCAAGCATCGACAAAGCTTCTCTCTTATTCTCTCTACGAACTTTTCTATTGTGCAAGGGCCGGACATACCCCTAAGGGGGCTAACGGGGCACACAGCGGCAAGCATAAGGGATTAGCGCCGTGTGCCCGCCAGAGGTAGTCCCCTCTGGTGGTCACAACGCGGAGATCGCAAATTAGCGATCCAGCTCAAGCTGCTCTAAAGGTTTGGTAGCAGGCACGCTAGCAAAGACAAACATCTGCCGTACAGAGGCCGCATCGCCATTAAAGATCAACCCGCGCGAGCCTGGGAAAACAGGTCGCCCAAGCAGAGATTGTAGGAGCAAGCGACTACTATCGGGAATAAGGCTGGACATCGCGAAGAGCTTCTGGGCATAACGGTCGCTGGGAAGCTCACTCTCATCGGATGGATAAGCGACGGGTGCTCTATTAATATCCGTAATATGTACATTGAACAGGAGCGCCTGACCATCATTTGTGCTGACATTCGTGAACAGACGTGCCGGCTCAAGGGGATCGCCATCATTTGCCATGCCATCCGAGACATTAATAACGACGGGTGGATAGCTATCGGGGTGTTGGGTGGCCCATTGAAGAGCCAGCGTGTGAGCCTCGCGTAAGGCCGCGCACATTGGTGTCCCGCCGCCCGCCACCGGTTGCACCCAGATAGGAAATTGCACCGGGATCTCCATCTCCATCCCGATCTCATCAATCTCTCTTTTGATGCGTCTCTCAATTGTCAGAGGATTCATCTGAAGCTCTGGCAGCGTCACGAAAGTTCTACTCTCCAGTACGCCACCCAGGATTGGGCCCACGAAAGAGCCTTCATAGCCCAGAACCGCCACATCCGCACGCGGCCTTACCATGATCGTGCCATCTTTTTGCGCGATAGTATTGGTCACAATCAACTCATTTAAGAAGCCATTAAGAACCGTTGCCACCATATCACATTTGCGTCGTCCCGCCCCCGCCTGTGTATAGCCAAATGGATCGGACATTGATCCAGATTGGTCGAGCAAGAGAATAAGACAACCGGGGCGAGCCGCACTCCACGCCTGAGAGTAATTCACCATGTCACATCCTTTTTCTGACAGCCCTATTTTGTTCAGGTCGAGCATTGACAGTTTCTACATCTTGTAGGGTATTGTAGTTCCGGTTGATCGATATTTTCAATTATATGTCCGGTATATACCTTCTTCCAGTATAGCTGTGCTCTTTTTCCTTGTCAAGCACGAATAACGAAAGATAGAAGCTTCTAAGCAATATTAAATGCAAGCTCACTATCCTCATCCTCATCCTCAGTAGACGCTTCTTGAATTGAGACCTTTCTCTCTGCTATACTACAGGCGCAATATGTATTTAGTAGGCGGGAGGCAGAGCATGACGGCGGAAAATCCCTCAACTCTTATTATTTGTAATGACAATACCAGTGTGAATAGTAAGAACATTGCGACCAACCTGAAACACTACTTAAATAACCAGGGTATGGGAGAGGTGGTTATCTGGGACTCTACTCAGATGAGCCAGCTACCCGATAATGCACCCCAGGACCTCATCCTTGTTTATTCTGCCCCGGATAAAAAAAATCCTCGACTGGATAGTGCTGTAGATGTAGCACTTGCACGAGTGCTCGCGCGGCGCATGAGAAGCATTGTGGCCGTAACTGATGCGACTAGCTTGCCGCGTGCATGGGCCAGTATCCCGACTTATGATCAAACGAACTTTCCAGATGTCTGGAATGCGATCCACCAGGTAAAGCTGCCATATACGCAGGCGGTCGCCCAGAGACAGCGTATGAGCGCTCCACGTGCCGGGCAAGATCAATCGAGGGCCCCTGTATGGCTGACGCCTGTCTTGATTGGCTGTGTGGTTTTCCTGGTTTTTGCGCTATTTGGTGTAATTGCCTTCAAGATTCATACTGTTCAACAAGATGCTGCCATTGCCGCTAAGCCAACTGCTGCCGCCCTTGCCAGTAAAGCTACCTCGACTCAAGGCGCAAAAACAACGTCATCCGCAAATTCTCAGTCTACACCTGTGAACGATGCCACCTTGAAGGATAGGCAGAAACAATTTGATGATATTAGCAAGAATAAGCCCACAATTGATGGCTTTCGAACGAATGAACAGTGGGACACAACGGTGCAAGATAATGTATCATCTTGTGCTTATAGCAACAATACAAGCTATGCGGTGACGATGAAACAGTCCGGCAAATATGTACCTTGTATAGCAGCAGGTCCCTCATTCAAAAATTTCGCTCTGCAGATTACCATGGATATCAAAGGCGATGCGGGGGGCGTGATTTTTCGCGATGATACTGCAAAGGGAACCTATTATCGACTATCTGTAAATCTACTTTACCAGCAAAGCACTGATTCACCTGGTTTCCCATTATTTCTATGTAATAACGGAGAATGTGCTGATAATGGTGTAAATACGGGCAATCAGTTATCTCCAAAGGATAGCAGTACAAAGGTGGGTAAGGGGCCATTGACACTTACAATAATTGCACGCGATAAAAACATTGACCTCTATGTAAATGGAAAATACCTGCAACGCTTTATAGAGACGAATGGGACGGGAGCCGGGAAGGTAGGCCTCTATGCGGCGGACCTCAACCATGAAACAACCGTCACGTTTAGCGGCTTGAAAATATGGTTGCTGGATAAATAGTAGATTGTAAGCGTAATAAAGAAGAGCATACTATGAGCGTAGAAGGAGAAGCCTGGGTTGAGCAAGGTAAGGTGCTGTATGAGCATGATTGCTATGAGGAAGCACTGTCTGCCTTTGATCAGGCTATAGCCACAAATCCCGGTCTGGTAAGCGCGTATAACGAGAAGGGAAAAGTGCTGTGCAAGCTGGAGCGCTATGAGGAGGCGCTAGAAGTCCGTGAGCGTGCTATTGTACTGGAGCCTGATGAGGCAAGATACTATTATAATAAGGCATTGACCTTTATTAAGATGGAACGTTTTGCTGAGGCGCTGGTTATCGTGGAGCAGGCACTCAGGCATAATTCTGCTCTGGCACAGGTACGCGTCAATGCACATTTTTGTAGAGGATTTTTGCTTAGTGGCTTTCAACGCTATCCGGCGTCACTCGCGGCCTATGAGGAGGCGCTAGCACTTGATCCTTCTTTTGCAGATGCGCATGGGGGTCGAGGGATAGCGTTGTATAATTTAGGACGGCCCGAAGAAGCGCTGCTTGCCCATAGTCAGGCGTTGGCCCTTGATCCTTCTCTGGTGAGTGTATACACCGGCCAGGGGGATGCATTGCGAGCCTTAGGACGTGCCGAAGAAGCGCTTGCCGCCTATGATCAGGCATTGGCACTTGATCCTGATGCTTTACACGCCTATACCGGCAAGGGGCGTATGCTCCAGACGCTTGGGCGTTTTCAAGAAGCTCTTGAGGCGTACGAGCAAGCGGTCATCTGCAAGCCGACCCTGGCTTTTGTGTGGCATCTTAAAGGGGAAGCGCTGGTCGATCTCTGGCGTCTGGCTGATGCTGAACAGGCATATGAGCAGGCATATAAGCTCGGATATTATCGACAAGCGATGCGCGAATTTGTGTAATCTAATAGGGACACAAGCGATATGACAGGTGTGCGGATAAAATTGTGCACCTGTAGAGAAAAGTGAAGATCATGACACAACAGACGATATTTCTGCTGCGGTCCCTCTGGAAAATTGCTCCCTGGCGCGATGATACGCTTGCTACATTTGAGCTTTGGGTTCAGGATGGTGCCTCCAGAAATAATGCGAAAGATAAGCTGAAAAGTATGATTGAGGCACGCCTTCCTGAATACAGTGCTATCTATCCACTCGCTATCGATCTCGCGCAAGTCCATTGGGAACAACTGACAGAATTTTTTTGCGTCTGCTATTATAGGAAACGATTGCGCCGCCCGTTGCCGGATGTACCTCCCTATGTTGTGTGGGAAAAGCTCTCGCAGGGCCAGGGCCCGTTGTCATTGCATCCCCAGCAGGATAAAGCCATCAAAAAGACAGTGCCAGTGCCACGCTTTCCTCTCGAACAAAGATTGCTCGAACTTGGAGGTGCATACGTGCTTTCTATGCATGAACCTGAGTTGGAACTTATATTGAGGCGGGGAGAGGTGTTCGATGAGCCTGTGGAACTTGTTCGTGGTGAGCCCAATCAGTGTCATTATAACGCTGCTCGACTATGGAATGAAGAGCGAGAAGCGTTGTCGATTGTCACTGGCTATGGTCTGGCGGACGATAGCCGCTGGCGTCAGCATAGTTGGGTGCTCCGCAAGCACCCAACTGGCGGACAACCCCGCATTCTTGAAACAACGGTCACGTTCGTCAAGTATTTCGGTGTCCTTCTCAACGACCGCGAAGCCGAAGCTTTTTTCAGGCGTGAGGGATAAGTATTACATTACATGCTATTGAGATAATAGCTGTAAATCACGGAATGTGGAAATCGATAGTCGTCTCTGGCGAGCCGGTTGCAATTTTGTCTCCGAGCAGGACCATGCTGAATGACGTGCTATCCTGCGCCACTAAGAAGCTTGCGCTCCCCGTCACGCCAGTTGAGTATGCGGCAAACGATAGCGGGATAGTCGCATCCGTGGCCGGCGAGCTGGTGAGATTGCCCCCCTTCAAGCGGAGGTAGTCGCCCCAATAGGCATTCTGAGCGGTTGCTGTCGGGTTGTCGATACTTACATTTATAGTCACGTAGCGCTTACCCGTTTCGGCCTGTTTGCTATCGGCGCTCCAGCTTAATGTAGCGGATGTCAGCGTCCACTTCAGGCCAGCGCAGGTTGTAGAGGTGTTTGGCTTAACCGTCACATCCTGGAACTTTGCGAGATTGGCACCAGTTGTCAGCGGGACATCCATTTGTGCCTCTTGTGGGGTGCCGAAGCGCAGTGCAAGCTTATCAATGGTCGTACCTGATGGCACTGGAAAATCCAGCCAGTTATCCTGGCTTGCACCATTAGCAGGGGGTGAGAGCTTCTTATAGTCTGTTGGTGCAATGCTGCTTTGATCGGGTAAGAGCAGGCGTACAATCTCAGAGTATCCCACAACCACATCGTGGCTGGTAGAATTCACCTCTTTAAGATCGACGCGAATCATACTAGATGTACCATTACCATGATCATCCTCAAAGCTGCTTGCCTGCTTTATATCCATAATAGTGTACATGATAGTTGCATATTTGACAGTCAGATTGAGAGGAACCGTTTTTAGTGGGATTGGCGCGGGTGTTGCATTATTGCTAGTTGTATAGCCTGTATTCGTAGTATTGCTTGTTTTATAAGATTGAGTAGTACTAGAAGCAGTTTTACTTATAAATGAGTAGACGCCATAGCTGAGTCCGCCACAGAGTGCCAGGGCCAGCACGATCAAGAGCCCTGCACCACAACCAATGCGTCCGAGTATCTTGTTTGTATTATCTCGTCTTGCGCCAGTAAAGGCCGGTACCACATAGCCGGGCGCAGGTGTCATCTGCTGGTGCTGGGACGTAGGATGTGTATAAGGTGAGACGAAAGTGCCTTCAGCTCGGTTGAGGCCCGCTGAGTGGGGGTGGTGTATAGTTGGATTGTTGTCTGAGTGTGGCATACTGATCGACGTTGGGTGGTGGTGGCGGCGGTGGAATCGATCTGCCTGACTGTTGTGCAAGACGTTGTTCGTTGGACAGAGCCGTCGGATTGACAACCTCTTTATCAATGGGTGCTCCACAATTAGAACAGAAAGGCTGATCAGCGCTTGCCGTTGTTCCGCACCTGGAACAGCGGCGATCTGGTGTCTGGCTCATATACTATTCTCCTCTCGCATGTACTCTTTATCGTTGACTTATGTGTTCATAGTAACATACTAGATCGAGAGTAGCTATCGTATAAATCACAATTTGGTGCGTAAGTGTTAAGAGAGTGTCAGAGAACGACGCAGCTAGAACTCCTGCTGAGAGGCATTGCTGGTGTCGTATGGTTGATCAAGACGTGCTTCATACTGCGACCCCTTTTCTGAGACAATCTCTGCGAGCAGGGGATCTAAAGCCGTCCCCGTTCTCATTGCCTGAAATGGAATACCCTGCTTTTGTGCCAGATGGATATTATATACTGCCTGCTGGATTGCTTGCTCAGTACGTTGCAATTGTGTAGAATCCTTGCGCCAGCTCTGCAGACGAGCGAGCAGGTTATTAAGCGAGCCGGCAATCGACCAGAGGACATTACTCTGGTTGAGCGGCACGCGGGCCGTGAAGTCTCCATTCGCAATTTTAGTATGCGTTTCCACAATTTGTTGGATGCTCTCCTCTAGCTTCCTCTTTTCATTTAAGACCGATTTTTGTTGTATTGCTAGTGCCTGCGTAAGTTTGTTCACCTCTTCAGCTGATGCAGCCCGCTTCATTGCCTGCATCGCATTACTCACCCAGATGTAACTTATAAATGCAGCAATAAGCTGAATGCCGATAGGCTTATAATAAATATTAAAAGCAGCGGTCTCAATTAAATGTGCCGTTTCAGGTGTTTTAGGTAAAAACGTAATTGCTGCCGCAATGAGCAGACAATTAGTTAGTGCAACGGGAAAGACGACCCAGGCGGGAAACAGCGAAACCGCAATAAGCTCGGGTTCAACAAGAATATCAAGCAGCGATAAATTAAATGGAGAGATCCCATTAGGTTGCGATAAAGCCAGCATATTAAGCAGCATGCCACCTTCCACAACCACGATCACGATGATGCCAGCGGCAAGTGTCTTCCCAAAGCGGTTCAAGACCGCACTAATAATCAGTATGATCATAGAGATAGAGAGTGGAATAAGTAACCCCGGATTACTCGCCAGGCCTCCTATTGCAACAACCACAGTTGAAATAATCTCGGCGAGTAAGACAAGGCTGGTCACCTTTCCTTTGCGCACATTCTCGCGCTCACGTAAAGAAGCATCGTCTGATACTTCAGGAGGTGCCGCAAAGCGATACCACCAACCAAATAGCTCATGTCGTGAGTTTTGTTTTGTCGAGGCAGTCTGCATAAGACGTTCCTTTCCCTTTTTTAGAAGAAAAATAAGTGCCACATATTTCAATGCGCTTTAGGGAAAATATATTGAAATATGCTTACGTTTTCTCAATATATCCTATTAACTGTAGGTTATGTATAACCTGTCCTATTATTTGCGGAGAGCGTGATAACAGTGACGCAATCTGCTCAAGCGTGCGCGTGCCATCGGCGAGAAGGTAGACGGAGCGCTGAAGTGTCGGCCAGGTATGCATGGGTATCTGAGCTGTGCTAGCTTCTTGAGTTGCAGCACTGGTGTGACGAGGATAAAAAGGTGTGCTTTGCTTTGGTGAAGCTGCGTTAGCTCCCGTGGTTCCAGGAAGGAGAGTAGAAACAAGCTTCCACTCTAACATCCCTAAGCGAGTGATAAAGGTTAGCCCCTCTGCATCGTGGTAGAGTTTCTGTCCAGCTTGATTAAGAATAAAACAAGTAGTTACCTGGCCATCCAGGACGATCAGCACCACACGTCTCCCATTCGGCACCGACCCTGAAGGGATATCGGCATGAACTTCTCCTGTATATTCAAATTGTTGCAAGATCTGGACCATCATCTTGTATGTGAGGCTATACATGGTATGTAGTCCTTTTAATCTATTTATATTTTGCCTGTATGAGTACTAAGTAGGCAATAGAGCGTAAAACAACAAAATTGGCCTCCGCGAAAGTTCCTCTACTATTGTAGGTAACAAGGTTGAAAAGATGAGAAGCAGTTCGGGTGTAAACTGTGTATCCAAACTTTGAATCAGTACGTTCTTTCTAGTATCTAGAATCTAAGTATAGATGCTCACTCTTTTAGTCGCTTTATCTTAAGCTAACCTTGATATTGTATATTTTTTAGTTTCTCAGGTCAAGGATACGGTATTAATATAGTATTAGAGTGACTCAACTTTTACGAAAAAAGTAATAAGGAAACAAGATACACTCCCCTCTACTGAATTACTTAGGAATATTTCAATTTTTCAATTTTTTCTCTGTATTTGCTGCTATTATATAGTTCTGATGTATAGTATGCAAGTTGCCTGCTTGACATCTCTTCTATAAATCAAGTATATTAGAATTCTAATGAGCTTGTTGTACTGAGGGTGGAAAAGTGCTGTTTCCGCTAGAAGATCTCCGGGATGTAGGGAGTTATTTGTGGCTAGCCGTACTAAGGCAAAAAAGTATCGTTATGCAGATAGTGTACTGGAGCACTTGTCCATAGGTGTGGCAGTGTATGAGGTACATAAGTATCGTCTGGTGGAGGCGAATGCTCTCTTTCTGACAAACGTGGAGACCTTCCTCGATCCTTGCTGGCAGCATGGGTTGATGGTCGGTCGTACCCTTGCCGAGTTTGGCGCACATCTGCACTCACTTTGTGATATCGATATTTTTCGATCAGTGGCCGAGAGTGGGAATGGCTATCGAGAGAATGCGTTACGGCTCTCGACTCCCCAGGGCTCGATTTCATATTGGGACTGGACATTGGATCTCATACCAGATGCAGATGGCGAACACCATCACTTGCTTCAGACAATAACGGATGTAACCGCTCAGGTACAAGCGCGGCGAGAGGCGAACCGGTGCGGAGAGCTGCAGCTGCACGCCGTATTGGATCAATTGCCGGAGGGCATTCTCATTGCTGATACCGAGAGCGGTTTAATTAACTATGTTAATCCTACCGCTGCACATTTGTTGAAGACGCCACTGTCCGATCTGGCAGGCTCCCCGGTGCATCAATTTGCACAAAGCTATTTGGCCGGTAAAGCGCGTATGGACGGTCTTCCAATCAGCTCCTGGAATTTCTTTTTGCTGCAGGCGTTAAGTGGAGAGAAGGTAAGCCGTAAACAAGCTATGTTAAATCTGCCTGATGGGAGTAATATTACTATGCTCATATCTGGTACCCCTCTCTATATGACTTTTGGTGAGCAGAAGGTCATGACGGGCGCAGCCATCGTTTTTCAGGATATTGCGGCCCAGAAGAGTATCGAGCAGCACA
Organism: uncultured Chloroflexia bacterium; assembly: GCA_963850365.1. Classification (GTDB taxonomy): domain Bacteria; phylum Chloroflexota; class Ktedonobacteria; order Ktedonobacterales; family Ktedonobacteraceae; genus Dictyobacter. The sequence continues at coordinate 14,976 of CAWKKX010000023.1, read as the reverse complement.
AAAACGAGTTTCTCTCGATTGCCAATCACGAGTTGCGCACCCCCATTACCATCATCCAGGGCTTCGCAGAACTTTTAAAGATGACGAAGGCCGAAGAGGATACTCTCTCCGATTTCACTCGTACGTCACTGACCTATATTATTGATCAGAGTGAGCATCTTGCACGCCTCATCGAAGCTATGTTGGATGTTTCAAAGATCGACCACGATCAATTTGAGCTCAAAATCGAGTCGCATGATCTGCTCTCGTTGCTGGTTGATATCGTCAAAAGCCAGGAAATCGTGGCCAGGAATCATCGCTTCCGCCTCTCTCTGGATGGGTTGCAGGAGCAGGATAAAGTCGTCTGCCTGTTTGACAGGCAGAATATAACCCAGGCCTTGGGCAACCTGATCAACAACGCTATCAAATATAGTCCCCACGCTGGCGAGATTGAGGTTGGGCTACGCATAGTAGAAGAGACGCTGTATGAATGTAAAAGGGCGGTGATCTGGGTAAAGGATCACGGTATGGGCATTGCGCCCGACGACATCCCACATATCTTTGAGCGCTTCTATCGTGCCAGCACGCTTGATGGCTACCTCAGTGGTTTTGGCATTGGCCTTTATATTGTCAAAGAAATCATCACCCGTCATGGTGGACGCGTCTGGGTTGAGAGCATCAAGGGTAGCGGCTCCACTTTTTATGCCTGTTTGCCTCTCAAGACAAAGCAGGCATAAAACAATTTTCTTCCCTCACGCGTGCATTTGTCCAATTATACTGGCAGTTTGCCGGGTAAGCGTCCCGGAGGTTGGGTTGGTCGTGGCCCGGCTTTTATAGGTGGGATAGGTCGGGTAACGGTCCCGTCTGCTGGTATGGTTAGCACTTCGCCGTGGTGCGCTATCTGTAGCGGCGAGCCATCGATCAGGCGGTACGTGGCTTCTTTTGCCGTCACCTCGATGCGCAGGCGACCACCCTGGAACACAATGTGGAAGGCGAGCCGGCTGACGATCTCTGGTAGCCGTGGCGCGAATGAAAGCGAGTCGTGTTGGATGCGCAGGCCACCGAAACCCGAAACCAGAGCCGTCCAGGCTCCGGCGAGCGAGGCGATATGTACCCCATCGCGCGTATTGTGCTCCAGGTCGTTGAGGTCCATAAGTGCCGCCTCGCAGAGATAGTCGTAGGCAAGGTCGAGCTGGCCTACCTCGGCGGCAAGTACAGCCTGAGTGCTTGCCGAGAGAGAAGAGTCGCGCACGGTGAGAGGTTCATAATATGCGAAGTTGCGTGCCTTCTGTTCCGCGGTAAAAGCATCGCTATGCAGGAACATAGCGAGCACGAGATCGGCCTGCTTGATAACCTGCTTGCGATAGAGGTCGAAGTACGGGAAATGTAGCAGCAAGGGATACTGGTCAGGGGCTGTGTGTGCGAAGTCCCATACCTCGTGTTTTGTAAAGGACTCATCCTGCGGAGTCACGCCCAGACGTTCGTCATAAGGGATGAGCATTCTCTCGGCAGCGTCAAGCCAACTCGCGGTCTCTTTGTCGTTTACGCCAAGTGTATTTGCCATCGCGGGGTGGCGTTTGCTTGCCTCGGCTGCTGAGCGCAGGTTGTCCTGTGCCATAAGGTTTGTGTAGACGTTATTGTCAGCGACGGCGCTATACTCATCGGGTCCCGTCACGCCATCGATGCGGAACTGGCCGTTGGCGTCCTGGTAGCCGAGTGAAAGCCACAAGCGGGCAGTCTCCACGAGTAATTCAAGGCCAATCTGCTCCTCAAATTTGGTATCGCCAGTAGCGCCAACGTATTGGACGACGGCGTAGGCAATATCGGCGTTGATATGGAAAGCGGCGGAGCCTGCGGGCCAATAGCCTGAACACTCTTCACCATGGATCGTGCGCCATGGGAAAGCCGCCCCGCGAAATCCGAGCTGGTGTGCGCGTTCTTTTGCCAGCTCCAGGGTCGAGTGACGCCAACGCAATGCATCGGCGGCCGCATGAGGCATGGTCAGTGTCAGCATGGGCAGGACAAAAATTTCGGTATCCCAGAATGCGTGACCATCGTAGCCGGAACCGGTCAGCCCTTTGGCCGAGATCGGCTTGCGTTCTCCACGGGCCCCGGCCTGTAGAACATGGAAGAGCGCGAAGCGTACCGCTTGCTGGATTGCCGGGTCGCCATCAATCTCAACATCTGCATTTAGCCAGTAGTTATCCAGATAAGCACGCTGCTCAGCGAGCAGGCCATCCCAGCCTGTCAGGCGCACAGCGGATAGAGCTGCCATAACCTGATCGTTGAGCGCAGGCCGTGAACGTTGGCTTGACCAGCCATACGCGATAAATTTCACGATGCGTAGTCGCTCGCCCGGTTGCAAGCGTGCACTGACAGACATGCGGGCAACGTTGGGAAAGCTGTCGCTATCGATGGCCATGCGCTTTGGTCCCTCGATCTGATGGTCCATCGCTGCTGCCATGCGCAGGCCGCTGACACGGGTGTGATGAACCATGATCCCGCTCGTACCGCTAGTCTTGTACTCCTCGCTCTCAAGCGGAGATGCGAGGGCGGCGGCTGTCCGTGGATCTTTGCCAGCGCCTGGGAGATCCTCGTTTGTGACCAGCTCTGATTGCGCAACGATATTTACCGCATCATCGATAGGTGTTACCTCGTAGCTGATTGCCGCAATGGCCCGTTGCGTGAACGAGACTATGCGTACCGACGAGATGCTGATCGTGCGCCCGGCCGGTGAGGTCCAGCGCACGCTGCGGCGTAGCACGCCGTTGCGCAGGTCGAGCTCGCGTTCATGATGATGAAGCTCACCATAACGGATATCAAAGGGTTCGTCATCGACGAGCAAGCGTATGATTTTGCCGTTTGTCACATTAATCACTGTTTGTGCAGATTCTGGATTGCCATATGCAGCTTCTGCATATGGCAGGGGGCGTAGCTCATAGAAAGAGTTTAAATAGGTGCCGGGAAGGCCGTATGGTTCTCCCTCATCCAGGTTACCGCGCAGGCCGATATGTCCATTGGAGAGGGCGAAAACGGATTCCGTCTGTGCCAGGTGATCGAGATTAAGTTGCGTCTCGCGGACACTCCAATCATCGACTGTAAAGGCTGATTGCTCAATCATTGTAGTTTCCTCAACGTGATGCTATTAGAGACATTCTTTCAATAGGTCATGAGTTGCCTGTTAAAAAAGTCTCTAAAATCTTTACGCTAAAAGGGAACCTGCGGTTTTGGAAAAGATGGGTAAAAAGAACTGACTTTAAGTGCTTGCTCTATTGAGGCTAGCCAACCTGCATAGCCTGCAAGAATTGCTGCTCCATAGCGTGCTTTTCCGCCGTGGGGAGGAAGCTGTGGCGCACACCGTTGAGCAGGATGTCGTTGATTGTTGCGAGCTCTAAGTGAAATGGCTCGGCCAGTAGCGCGACCTCCTGATTTATAGTAGTGTTGAAGAGCGGCGGATCGTCGGAATTGATGGTGAGCGGGACGCCAGCGGCGTAGAGCTGGGGGAGGGGATGCGCGGCGAGGGAGGGATAGACGCCCAGGCAGATGTTGCTGGTCGGGCATACCTCGATGGGAATATGGTGTTCGGCCAGGTATGCGACGAGCGTGGGATCTTCGATAGCGCGTACCCCATGTCCCAGGCGTTCAGCGCCTAAGGTGCGGATTGCGCCCCAAATACTTGCTGGCCCAACGGTCTCACCCGCATGGGGCGCACTATGGAGGCCGCCTGCACGTGCTTTTTCAAACCACGGAGCGAATCGTTCGGGTGGATAACCAATCTCCGCGCCCCCTAATCCCAATGCTACTACCCCTTCGTCTTTATATTCCAGCGCCAGAGATGTCGTATAGTCCGCCAGGGTGTGGTTGCGGCTAGTATCTGCGATGCCACGCACAATATCAAACACCCAGCGGATCTCTACTCCGAAGTCCGCACGTGCTCGCTCGCGTCCGCGTTTCAGTCCGCTTAAATACGCATCCTGTGGCACCTTCAGCGTATAGTGTGTACTGGGCGAGAAAGTCACCTCCGCGTAGCGAACATTCTGCCGCGCCATCTGCGCCCCAAACTCATATGTGATCAGCTCATAATCCTGCGCTGTATGTAAACAATGCGAAATGGCGAAATAGATCTCAATGAAGTGGTTGAAATCGCGATACTTGAACCAGTTCTGCAGATCCGTTACGGTGTGTGCAGGTAATGCTACATTATTACGCTCGGCTAACGTCAAGAGCGTAGCTGGCTGTATCGATCCTTCTAGATGCACATGTAACTCTGCCTTAGGAATATTTGATAGATAGCTTGCAATATCCATGAGTTATGTTTCTCCTGACCTCAATATTCTTAGTTTTCATCAACATTCTAGAGTACATTTCACTAATAACCACTATAGTGGTTACTAGTGAAGTGTACTCTAGAATGTTGATTATTGCAATATAGTGCTCTGTCAAACTTCATTGCACGGCCAGCTGTGCAATGAAGATTAACAGGCTAGTAGCGATAAACCCTTGTGGGATCACCTCCAACTGGGAAAAAAGTACATTTCTGTAGAAATATGACAGGGTGGACGTGTGTAATGGTAAGAACAGATAGGATACAGAAAAAATGTAATCGTCTGCTGTAATTGTACCGGATGAGGTTCTTAAATTTTACAACCTGTCATTCGGTGGTAAAGATAAATGAAGAGTATTTTTTGAGTAGTAAAGCATCATATCGCTATTAGAGGAGGAAATATGGTAACTATGAAGCGTTCACCGTTAATGATCGTGGGCCTGTTGTGTGTATTCTGCATCACGGCGTGTGGAACTGATGCCAGGGCTACAGGTGCAGCCTCATCGGCCGCCGCGACCAGTAGTGTACCAACAACGGTTGCTGTGCCAACGACGATTGTTGTGCCCACTGCTCAACCGACGACAAACCCCATAAAAGTGCAGGTACAGAATACTGTCCAGTCACAGGTTACGAGCACAGCCGCAAACACTCAGAGTACAACGAGCACAGCCGCGAGCACTACGAGCAGCAACCAAACCACGCAAGCTACGGCCCAGAACAATAATAATAACAATGGTAATGGATCTGTCACCGTTGTTGCCGCAGCCCAGCTAAGCGTGAACGGTCAGGTAATGAACGTTCTCACGACCGGGACAGGCCTGACGCTTTACTATCGTACCAGCGATCCAGCGCCGGATTCGACATGCACAGGTGCTTGTGCACAGACGTGGCCCCCGTTTATGGCGCAGGGTAATGTTATTCCTGGCAGCAACATTCAGGGTAGCCTCACCGTACACACTACGGCCAATGGTAGCCAGGTTGAATATAATGGGCATCCTTTATACACCTATAGTGGCGATGCTATACACGAGGTAAAGGGACAAGGTGTCAACGGCGTATGGAACGCGGTTACCGTCCTTGCTCAAAAGCAGAAGTGGTAGGCGGGTACACAAAAAAGGATGGGAAGAAAGCTTCCCATCCTTTTTTGTGTACTTACTCACACCCATGGTGATAAAAAGCTCACACTTTCTCAGAATGCTAGCCCTATTTTGCAGCTTATGCTACAATGGAGTAGTCGGTTTTTTTCTCATGCTACCCGATAGATAGGATTATAGTTAGCAAATCGAGCAGAATGCGAGCACAGAATGAATGACCGCTTGAAACTGATTGGTAACTATAGAATCATTCGTTTGCTAGGGAAAGGTGGCTTTGCAGAAGTCTATTTGGGAGAGCATATTTATCTCAAGAGGCTTGCCGCTATTAAAGTACTGCATGCTCGCCTGGGGAAAGAGGGGGTAGAAAAATTTCTGATTGAGGCACGTATTGTTGCTAGTCTGGAGCATCCCAATATCGTGCGCGTCCTGGATTATGATGTAGAGGGCGATACTCCCTTCCTAATTATGAATTATGCTCCGAATGGTTCATTACGCCAGCGCCATTCCAGAAATATCCCTGTACCTCCGGTTGTAGTAGTAGGGTATGTCAAACAAGTTGCCTCTGCCTTACAATATGCCCATAATCGAAAGTTGGTCCACTGCGATGTGAAGCCACATAATATGCTGCTAGGGTCCAATGATGAGGTGTTACTTAGCGATTTTGGTCTGGTCTTGTTTGATCAGTACATGTATCAATACACATGGCCCCAGACGTCACAAATTGGCGCTGGCACTCCGCCATACATGGCCCCTGAGCAATTTACTGCTATGGCCGTTCCCGCGAGCGATCAATATTCGCTGGCTGTCGTGGTCTATGAGTGGTTATGTGGGCAGTTACCGTTCTCCAAAGGAGATATGGCATATTTGCATAACCGTGTTGCCCCTCCCCCACTTCGTGAAAAGCTCGCAGTTATTACACCTGCTATCGAAAAAGTAGTCTTGCGAGCACTCAAAAAGGACATCAATCAGCGTTTCGCGAGCGTAAAAGATTTTTCTGATGCGCTGGAGGTAGCCTATATAGCTGAACCGTATCAGTTTTCTCACTCTGCCTATCTGCCCATTGCTCCTGGATCGCTAGCGGCAGATGACGAAGATCCTGATGATGACGATACTGTGCCAGGTCGTAACTCCCGACATAGGGCTCCCAGCTCGCCAGCAGCCGGAGCCCAACCAGTGCCGGCTCAACCTGCATTGATCCAACAACCAGCGTTGGCCCAACCTTTTCTAACCCAAACTATGCCGACCCAACTTGTCAACACGAGTTCGCAGCCGCCCTCACCCGTTATACACGCGTCAAACGCTTTTGTATCCGCTCCACCTCCACCCAATCAGAACAAGTTCAAGAAGGTATCGCGGCGGCATGCATTGACAGGGCTGGTTGGCTTTCTTGCTATACTGTGTAGCAGCATCGTGGCTTTACTCTGGGATCATATCTCAAACAGCTCGGCTTTTGGATTGAAGCCTGTTGGTAAAACGGCTACTGCGCCGGCGCGTACCCCTACTCCTGTACCAACGGCAACTCCTATTCCCCTCCCCATGGGAACACCTCTTATTATCCATCCGGCTAGTAACGATGTGAAAAGCCTGGCGTGGTTGCCTACAGATGGATCGCTCATTGCCAGTGGCGATGGTAATAGTGTGGATATATGGAACGCCAAGACCGGAAATGATGTCTTAAAACATTCTTATAGCCATCACACCGATGCAGTGAAATCAGTAGCATGGTCGCCCAATGGCGAGCTAATTGCTTCGGGTAGCCAGGATAGTACTGTTCGCGTCTGGAGTACCGCTACTGGTGTTGATCAACCGTTTTCTCCTTATAAGCGACATTCTAAGACCGTGCGTAGCGTGGCATGGTCGCCCAATGGCAAACTGATTGCTTCAGGTGGTGAAGATAATACTGTTCGTGTATGGGATTCTGCAACGGGCATTGACTCCCTTTTCCCTCCTTATACAGGTCACACTAAAGCTGTCGTTACGGTAGCATGGTCGCCCAATGGGCAGAGTATCGTCTCCGCTAGCTTTGACTCGACGGTGCGTATATGGAATGCCGCCAGCGGGCTGGATAGCTTAAAGCCCCTGACTCATCCTGGTCCTGTGCGTGCAGTAGCATGGTCGCCGGATGGAAGCTATATCGCCTCCGGCACAGAAAAAGGCGATAACAAAATTTATATCTGGGATGCTGCTTCTGGGAATCAGCTCAAAGTGTTCGAGGGCCATACTGATGCGGTGCAGACAGTGGTATGGTCTCCTCACGATGGAAAGTATCTCGCCTCCGCCAGCTTTGATACGATGGTTAAGATCTGGGAAGTGGCTAGTGGGAAATGCGTTTTGACCTATAGCTACCATAAAACTGCCATCTGGACAGTAGCATGGTCGCCGCGTGCAAATCTCATCGCCTCAGGCAGTGTCGCACCTGACAGTAATGTGCAGGTCTGGAGACCCTTATAAGTCCTGCTTGTCAGGGTCTAGTAAACATTAATTCTTGAAACGCTATGTTCCTACGTTCTCCCCTTTGAGAAATGCTTCCACGAGTTGATTAAATTGTTGGGGCTGATCGTACATACTCACATGGCCGGCATGTGGCAAGATCACCAGGCGCGAACCAGCAATTTTTGTACGTAAGATCTGTCCCACAGATGATGGCACCAGCGTATCGTTCTCTCCCCATACGAGAAGGGTGGGGGTCTTAATGCTTGCAATATCTTCTTGTGCATCAACGGAGAGTAGATCGTAAGCTGCACGCAGTAAGGTCAATGGACCAGATCGCAGAGCATCATAGGCCAGAATAAAGAAAAATCCTCTTTTCAGATAGCGAATCCCCGTCAGCAGTGGCAGCGCATATCCCCATATGGTGCGGATGCGCGACAGGACCGCTGGCGAAATCAGGACAAGGCGCGAGACAAGCTCGGGATGGTGGGCTGCTATCCAGATACAAATGTATCCTCCCATTGAGTGTCCCACAAAATGTGCCCGTTTTATCTCAACTGCCTCCATCCATGCAAGCAGCCAGTGAGCAACATTTACGAGCGCAAAGCGAGTACGCATACGGCTCATAGTACCGAAACCCGGCAGATCAACCAGATAGACACGATGGTTCTGCGCGAGCGCCTGGACATTGCGATTCCACCAGCGCCGAGAGCCGGAGAGGCCATGAACCAGGATCACCGGTTCACCTTCACCCAGCACCTCATAACTCACTCGATAGTTCTCTACCTGCACGACATGTACAGCAGGTTTGCTAATTTTCTGGATATTTATATTGTGTGCTCTCCTTGCTTTTCAGATATTCCCCTGGTAATGACACGAGGTATTTTTTGAAAAAGTGACACTATACAGCAAGATGAAGCGAAGTGATAGAGTCATCCGTATATTTCTTACACGAGAACTGAGACTGGAGAAAAGAGGTGCGACCTTGAGCGCAGATAAAGGCAAATTGGAGAGCATGCGGGTCACAATTGCGGATGGGCTTACCATGTACACACGTGTTTCGAGAGCGTCGATACCCGCGCCCGCAGCAGATATTGTATTGGTGCATGGGTTATCGGTCTCTAGCGGGTATATGGTCCCGACAGCGGTTCGCCTGGCTCCTGCGTATCGCGTCTGGGTACCTGATCTTCCAGGCTTTGGTAGAAGCACGAAGCCGCATCATATTCTCAATGTCACGGAACTGGCTGATGCCCTGGTAGCCTGGATGCAGGCGGTCGGCCTCCCTTCAGCAACGTTCCTGGGCAACTCTCTGGGCTGCCAGATCATTGTAAATCTAGCTGTGCGCTATCCTGAGCGCATCAAGCACGCGATCCTGGTGAGCCCAACCATGGACCCTAAAGCGCGTACCATTCATCAGGAGGCCGGACGTTTGCTGCTGGATGCGGGCTGCGAACCGTTCCACTTCCTGCCCGTCCTCTTGCGCGAATATCTGCTGGCTGGCGTCCCGCGCACCATTCGCACGCTCCAGTACGCATTTGAGGACCAGATGGAAGAGCACCTGACGCAGGTCCACGTCCCCACGCTGGTAGTGCGCGGCGCTCGTGATCCCATCGTGCCGCAGGATTGGGCGGAGCGAGTACATCAGCTCCTCCCCAGGGGCCAGTTCGTCGTCGTGCAAGGGGCCGGTCATGCCGTGAACTTCAATTCACCCAATCACCTTGTGGGCCTTGTTCAAGCGTTTCTCGCGGGCGCATCTAAAGAAATGGAGCGGGCTGAGAACTAACTAGTATGAACAGCCTGGCAGCGTTTTTTAGAGAATGACTAGCCACAACACGGATTAGGGACACACTCTTCTATCAATGATGGCCACCAGCTCCACCTCCATCGTGGCCACCCCAACTATGGCCACCACCACTGTGACCCCCCCCAGCGTGGTGATGCCCAGAATGGTGGTGATGTGCATCAGAGCCTTGCATAATAGAAGAACCTGTATCGCTATTTATCGAGCGCCATCGCCTGTTTTTACCATTACGTGTTGCAATTATATATATAGTTGTGAAGAGCACAATAAATGTAACTATTACGATAAATTCCATTTCTTAGACCTCCATTTTTTCACTGCTCCAAGTTGAAGCATACAGCTTTTTACTCTATACCTTTCACTAAATATAACGTGCAATAGACAAAAATATAAAAACCATTTCAAATAGTATTTGGTCTGCAATCTGCATAGTACACTGAACTCTGAAGGAAAAAGGAGTATGTAAAATATGACATACTAGCAAGAATTATTTAAAGGACAATTCCTTGTATCTTGCTCCTTTTGCATCTGTTTATGACTTTTCTATGTGCGCGATAAGAGGAAGGCCGAAACTTGTTTGATCTGGTGGCATTGTGTGCTATTTCCGTCTTTCCCTGAAATTATAGCATTAATCTGGTTGGAGATGTTCGGCTTCCCTTTATCATTCATTCCGAAAGAACCAGGGCTTGCATCCATAGGAGTAATTCTCACGTATAGTCAAGGGTGGAAAAACAAAACCAGGTTTAATAATAAAAAGAAAGAGCTTAAGAAAAATGGGATTTGATCAGTACCACGAACCTGCAAATGAACTATCGCCAGAGACACGTACTTTTGCCCGCATGATTGCCTCACTCACCGAAGAAGCCGAAGCTATCGGTTGGTACGAGCAGCGTTTAGCCGTAGAGCCAAACGCCGAGGCCCGTGCAATCATGGCGAATGCCCAGAAAGAAGAATTCAAGCACTTTGGCATGGACCTCGAATTCTTATTGCGTCGTAAGCCAAAGTGGAGAATCGCCTTACAGGCAATCCTATTTAAAGACGGCGACATCGTTGAACATGGTGAAGACGCAGAGGAGCAGGAAGGCTAAGGGTCGCTCCTAGCCTTCCCGTTGCTCAGCCAGCTTCACCTCAAGATCATCGTAGCGCTTCAGTTTATAGATGGCCGTGGATATAAGCCAGCTAACCAGAAATAGCAGCACGATGACCACGCCGATCAGACCGAAATTATTGTTGAAGTTACCAATCTGATCCCAGATGGGTCCGCTGAGCTTTAACTCCACGGCCACGATATTGAGCGCCTCAAGGCTACCCACCACCAGGGCCACGATAACCGAGATGAGGGTGATATTCAAGTTATAATAGAGCTTGCGAATCGGCTTCACAAAGGCCCAGCCGTATGCACCTAGCATCAAGACGCTATCGGTCGTATCCATCAGAGTCATGCCAGCGGCAAACAAAGCCGGGAAGATCAGGATCGAAGCCACGGAGATGCCCTTGCCAGCCGTAGTTGCCGCTATACCTAGCAGCCCAACCTCGGTTGCCGTATCAAAGCCCAGTCCAAAGAGCACACCGATAGGATACATCTTCCAGCTGCTATCCGTCAACTTGAGCAGGGGACGGAAGAAGCGACCCATGAGGCCACGCTTATTCAGCGACTCATCCAGGGCCAGATCGTTATACGTGCCCCCACTCTTCACCTCTTGAAATGTCCTGTACACATCCACCAGGATAACGATGTTAATGGCAGCGATGAGTAGCAGGAAGAGGGCGGAAACCCCTGTTCCAATCAGCCCGCCAAGTGCCTGTAGATTGTCGAAGTTCTTAACGGCAACGGCGGTCGCGGCAATGAAAATTGTCAATGCAACCACAACTGTCGAGTGGCCGAGGGAGAAGAAGAGGCCAACGCCGACAGGCTGTTTCTTCTCCTGCATGAGCTTGCGTGTCACGTTGTCGATAGCTGAAATATGGTCTGCATCAAAGGCGTGGCGTAGCCCAAAGGTGTAGGCCGTAAGCGCCAGGAGCAGCAGGGCAGGATTTTTTCCAAATACGATGAATGCGATAATCCAGGCTCCAATATTAAAACTCAGCAGGAACGCATAGATGCCAATGATCCTGTTACGAACTTGTCGCGAGCTTGCACTGAAGACATGTTTGAGCGCTGAAATACCAAAGTTGCCGCTCATGCAATCTCCTTTGTATAGCGTGAAATAGAGGTGGAGAGGGAATAGAGTTCAAAAATATTTTCATCTCCACGGACCTTCTATTGAGCGTAGCATATTTTTTCTCTAATTGCAATATTTTCGCAATAAGGAAAAATTCGTAATTAGGTTAGCTAGCGCAGAATTAATCAATCATACGCTGTTACCCCACATTCCGAAAGAACCAGGGCTTGCATCCATAGGAGTAATTCTCACGTGTAGTCAAGGGTGGAAAAACAAAATCAGGTTTAATAGTAAAAAGAAAGAGCTTAAGAACAATGGGATTTGATCAGTACCACGAACCTGCAAATGAACTATCGCCAGAGACGCGCACTTTTGCCCGCATGATTGCCTCACTCACCGAAGAAGCCGAAGCTATCGGTTGGTATGAGCAGCGTTTAGCCGTAGAGCCAAACGCCGAGGCCCGTGCAATCATGGCGAATGCCCAGAAAGAAGAATTCAAGCACTTTGGCATGGACCTCGAATTCTTATTGCGTCGTAAGCCAAAGTGGAGAATAGCCTTGCAGGCAATCCTATTTAAAGAAGGTGACATCGTTGAACATGGTGAAGACGCAGAGGAGCAGGAAGGCTAAGTAAGGGTCGCTCCTAGCCTTCCCGTTGCTCAGCCAGCTTCACCTCAAGATCATCGTAGCGCTTCAGTTTATAGATGGCCGTGGATAGAAGCCAGCTAACCAGAAATAGCAGCACGATGACCACGCCGATCAGACCGAAGTTATTGTTGAAGTTACCAATCTGATCCCAGATGGGTCCGCTGAGCTTTAACTCCACGGCCACGATATTGAGCGCTTCAAGGCTACCCACCACCAGGGCCACGATAACCGAGATGAGGGTGATATTCAAGTTATAATAGAGCTTGCGAATCGGCTTCACGAAGGCCCAGCCGTATGCACCCAGCATCAAGACGCTATCGGTCGTATCCATCAGGGTCATGCCAGCGGCAAACAAAGCCGGGAAGATCAGGATCGAAGCCACGGAGATGCCCTTGCCAGCCGTTGTTGCCGCTATACCTAACAGTCCAACCTCGGTTGCCGTATCAAAGCCCAGTCCAAAGAGCACACCGATAGGATACATCTTCCAGCTGCTATCCGTCATCTTGAGCAGAGGACGGAAGAAGCGACCCATGAGGCCACGCTTATTCAGCGACTCATCCAGGGCCAGATCGTTATATGTACCCCCACTCTTCACCTCTTGAAATGTCCTGTACACATCCACCAGGATAACAATGTTAATGGCAGCGATGAGCAGCAGGAAGAGGGCGGAAACCCCTGTCCCAATCAGCCCGCCAAGTGCCTGTAGATTGTCGAAGTTCTTAACGGCAACAGCGGTTGCGGCAATGAAAATCGTCAATGCAATTACAACCGTAGAGTGGCCGAGCGAGAAGAAGAAGCCAACGCCGACAGGCTGTTTCTTCTCCTGCATGAGCTTGCGCGTCACGTTGTCGATAGCTGAAATATGGTCTGCATCAAAGGCGTGGCGTAGCCCAAAGGTGTAGGCCGTAAGCGCCAGGAGCAGCAGGGCAGGATTTTTTCCAAATACGATGAATGCGATAATCCAGGCTACAATATTAAAACTCAGCAGGAACGTATAGATGCCGATGATCCTGTTGCGAACTTGTCGCGAGCTTGCGCTGAAGACGTGTTTGAGCGCTGAAATACCAAAGTTGCTGCTCATGCAATCTCCTTTGTATAGCGTGAAATAGAGGTGGAGAGGGAATAGAGTTCAAAAATATTTTCATCTCCCCGGACCTTCTATTGAGCGTAGCATATTTTTTCTGTAATTGCAATATTTTCGCAATAAGGAAAAATTCGTAATTAGGTTAGCTGGCACATAATCAATCATACGCTTTTACCCCACATTCCGCAGTCAAAAATTCGTTTGGCTTGTCAAGCTGATTCGCAAAACAGAGTTTATATATACTCAGCCATATACATCGGCATGTAGCCTAGACTTTCAAAAACAAGTGCGGAATGTGGGTTTTACTCTTCCGTTATTGAGGATCAGGATAAGAATAAATGTTCGTGAGCTTTCGTGTATTGATCTTCTATTGTATGGATAAGGAGTATTACGTTATGGTTACGCTGGCGACATATATTTGAACAATTTTTCGCTGCACTTGACGACAAAATACGTCAACAAATACAGTATGCGCTTAATCGCGAGGACGCTAACCGCTACAACAATTTTATGGCCTATCGTGAGGTGTATGCGGCAGAAATGGAATTATATGCAGAAGTTGATATCTGGGCGGAGGTAAGCAAAGAATACACATTAAAAGAGGCTCGAATGATGCAACAAACCTGTATTAGTAAGCATCGTGCCCATGTCAAAAAGCGCTTACACGAAGTCAACAGAGCAGCGGGTTATGGTGCTCGCTTACAAAGCAGCTTACCAGATGCAATGGAAGCTGCAATACAGTTAGTGAACGCTGAAATTGTCCTGGGGAGAACGGCCTTTCCAGATCAACCTTTGCATGTGATCAAGGTTGACCGGCATTGCTCTCACAAATTGAGGTATACAATCACCATCTCCAATATCTCTTCAAGGTCCTGGCTATACGGCTACCTCTAGGAAAACGACATCGCGATACAGTGAATGGCCTTCTGCACGGGTTGCACCAATCTCTGTTCGGTGAGGAGCAGGGGATTGTGGAGACACTACGTCAATTAATACGAGAACGCTTCCTGGGTCAGGCTAACATCATCCATATTCCCGAAGCCTGGTTCTACTGGCCTATTACCGCTGGTGGGGCGGGCTTATATCAGGTACACATCCTCACATCTGCTTATAACGAGAGTTTGGTACAAAAAAGTTCACCCGCTATCCCTGATAGTCGGCCTCAGAATTGGCAAGACCAGAGTATGGAATGGGGCTACTTCTATAAAGCACTATTCTATCAGCTAGAGGTGCGTGAACCAGGCTCTAACCAGATCATGGAGACGCTCGTCGCCGATTTTATTCGACGCGGCGCTACATTAAGCGCTGGCGCACAGACTGGCCTGGCCGCCTATTGGCGCTGGATACTCTATCTCTATGGGCCACAGATCTTGCAGCACCTGGGCACCTTCCGTTTCCTCATCACAGAGCTGGTTCCCCTGCAATTAATCATGAAACGCTATCAGCAGACAGATG